>NZ_JBVHTY010000017.1:0-187810 GCF_055565615.1 Streptomyces sp. NPDC028368
AACCCAGACCCTTCACCTGGACGAAAACAGCCGACGAAATCCTCGACAAAATCGCCGCCTACTGCCACCGAATCTCTGACTCAGGTCACTAGGTGCATCGAGTCGGAAACAGGGGGAGCAGTTATGTCCGGAACCCAGAACTACATCAATCACGTTGCTCTTGTGTTGGATGCCAGTTCGTCCATGTCGCAACTGAGCCGCAAGGTCGTCGAAGTCGCCGACCAGCAGATCGCCTATCTGGCCCGCCGATCGAAGGAACTGGACCAGGAAACCCGCGTTACGGTGTACGTCTTCGCAGACAAGGTGGAGTGCGTCATCTACGACAAGGACGTGCTGCGGATGCCGTCCCTGAAGCAGCTGTACCGGGTCGGTGGAATGACGGCTCTGCTGGCGGCCACGCTGAAGTCGCAGCGGGAGCTGGCGCAGACAGCTCAACTCTACGGCGACCACAGCTTCCTGACGTTCGTACTGACTGACGGACAGGAGAATGCAAGTCATCGCTGCCTGGATGCCCCTGCCAGGGATCCGCAGGAACTGGTGCAGGCCGTGGCCAAGATGATCGCGACGCAGGAGGACAACTGGACGCTGGCCGTCCTTGTGCCGGACCAGATGGGCAAGCGCGAGGCCATGCAGTGCGGTTTCCCGAAGGACAACATCGCCATCTGGGACGCCACGAGCACACAGGGCCTGGAGGAGGCCGGGCAGGTCATCCAGCAGGCAACCGAGAAATTCATGGTGGGCCGCGCCCAGGGCATCCGGGGATCACGGGCGGTGTTCTCCACGGGTGCCGACGCTGTCAACAAGGACACCATAAAGGCAGCCGGTCTCACCCCGGCGAATCCGTCCGAGTACCAGCTGCTCCCGGTGGCTCGCGCAGCGATGATCCGGGACTGGGTCACAGAATCCGGGCACACTTTCCGTAACGGTTGTGCATTCTATCAGCTGAGCAAGCCGGAGAAGATCCAGGCGCGGAAGCAGATTGCGGTCCTGGAGAAGAAAACGGACCGGGTGTACACGGGGCCGGAGGCGCGAGCCCTGCTCGGCCTGCCGGACATGGAAGTTCGTATCAAGCCGGACCACAACGACGACTTCACGATCTTTGTGCAGAGCACCAGCGTGAACCGGAAGCTGGTACCGCACACGCGGCTACTGCTGATGATCTGACGCCTCAGCAGCCCCGAAAGCCCCGCCGGTCCGACTGGCGGGGCTCCCTTCGCGGTCGGTATCTCCGCAGCCAATACCCACGACGGTCTCGCCCTGCAACCAACTGGTGCAGTCCATACTTCCCGTCCGCAGCCATCGTGGACCACGCCGACGTCGACCCGGCAAGCTGCACGCCGACAAAGGCTACGACTGCAACGGTGTGCAGACCGTCCGGCACGTGCCCGGACTGCTCGGCTCCAGCCAGGCCGAACTCGTCCCCCAGATCGACTACTTCTGCCAGATCCTGGACGGAGTACGGCCCAACGCCCCCGGCCCCGACCAGCACCTGGCCCACGCTGCGCTCATCGCTACGGGGCAGCCCATCGCGCCCAGCCATTGCAGCAGACGGCCCAGCAGCTGATGCATGAACGAGGTCAGGAAGTGGGCTCCGTCCACGATCAGGGTTCGCCCGGACAGGGCAAGCAGGCGCAGTGCGCTGAAACGGACCGGGAGCGCTGCCATGAGGGCCTGGTCGTACGTAGCGACGGTGCACTGGCCAGAGCGGCCAAGACGTCCCAGTCCGCCGCGTTTTGGTTTGCGGCTCGTGCTCAGACCAAGGTGGAGATGCAGAACGGGTGGCCGGCGGGGTCTAGCAGAACCCGCCACCGGTCGGGGTCCGGCTGGAATTCGGGCGTGACGGCCCCCAGGGCAAGGAGCCGGGCCTGGGCGGCATCCAAGTCATCGACGCCCAGTTCGATGTGGGCCTGCTTTTCCTGGTCAGGGTCCGGCCAGGTGGGACGGCGGTAGTCGGACAGCCGGTTGAATCCCAGTCCGGCCGCGCCCTCCTGGCCAAGCAGGACGAAGTGGTCGGTGGAGAAGACGACGGGCAGCCCGAGGACCTCGCCGTAGAAGCGGGCCAGTTCGGCGGGGTCCGGGCAGTCGAAGGTGACGGCCGAGTAGCGGAAGGTGGGTGCGGAGGTGTTTCCCGTGTTCATGGAGAAGACGCTACGACGGGACCAGGACAGATTCGGTCCTGGTCATGTGGAACACTTCAGAACGTGATCAGCTCATCCGCCCGCCTGCTGCGACTGGTCTCCTTGCTGGCCGCCCGGCCGTCGTGGACGTGCGCAGAGCTGGCCGACCGGATAGCAGTCACCGACCGCACGGTGCGGCGGGACATCGCCAAGCTCCGGGAACTCGGCTACGCCATCGAGTCCGACCCCGGGCCATGGGGCGGATATCGCCTCCGTGCCGGATCCCGGGTGCCGCCGCTGATCCTCGATGACGAAGAAGCACTTGCCGTGGCTGTCGGGCTGCGCGAGGCGGCCCTGAGCGGCGCTCTCGGCGGCGACCAAGCCGCACTGTCGGCGCTGCTGAAACTGCGGCAGGTTCTGCCGCAGCGGATCGCGGACCGGCTGGGTGAGATGGACGCCGCCTTCGTGCACACCCCCAGACCCGACGAGCCACAGATCACGCCCGGCATGCTGCTGGAACTGGCCGCCGCATGCCGCCAGGGTGAGCGCGCCCACCTGTCCTACCGCGACTGGCAAGGCAGGGCCACGGTCCGGGAGGTCGACCCGTACCGCCTCGTCCACACAGGACGCCGGTGGTACTTCGTCGCCCGGGACGTGGCGCGTGGTCAATGGCGGACCTTTCGGGCCGACAGGGTCGACCGACTACAGCCAACCGGGCACCCGGTGGAACTCATCGACCCGCCCGACCCGGCGCTGCTCGTCTCCCGCTCCGTCGCGACCGGCCCCTACCCGCTCTCTGCGACCATCCGCCTCCCGGTGTCCATGAACGAGGCTCTGCGGCTGATCCCATCGACGGTCGGTACGCACCGTCCCGAAGGCCCCGACGTCACAATCGTCGACGTCGGCGGTCCCGACGCAGACGGGCTCGCCAGGTACCTCCTCAGCCTGGCCACACCCCTGCGAGTCCTGTCACCGGAGGCTGTACGGCAAGCCCTGCTGCGCCGTACCCAGGAACTCTTCGAGGACAACGCGAATGGTCAGCCCCGGTAGCGACGTTGCATGAGAACGAGCGCCGAGCCCACATTGCGAGAGCGACGAGCTACCTGATCGAGGAGACACGGCCCAGATAGCGAACAAGGCTTCGCTTGACAGGGAACAGACCCGATCGGTGTAGAGCGTCGTGGTCAGCTGAACACCGCAGCCTCCGAGCAGGAGCCCGTACCAGAACGTGTCGTGCTCGTGCCGCCGGCGGAAGGCGTCCAGCTCGATCGGTTCCAGCGGCAGTATCAGCGGCTCCTCCTAATCCGCACCGCCCAGGACCGCCGTCTGAATCTGCCGCCTGTCACCCCGCACGAACCCTCATCTTTCGCCCCAACTCACCCTGCCCCCAAAGGCGTTGCCTCCGCAGACGTTCGCTGTGTTCAAGCCGTCGGACAAGGCCGGGACTGCCGTCGACCACCGTCACGCGCCCCGGTCGGTCGGACACCGCCCGGACCCCGGTGGCCGGGACGTTCGCGCCTTCTGGCCGGTCTTGTGCGCTTCAAGCGCATGGCCGTAGGGGGCGGAAGGCCTGGAGATTTGAGGGGGCGCGGTCCGGATTGGTTGCGACTCCTGGCCGGCCTTCTCGGCGCGGCGCGGCGCGGCACACCCCACGTGCGGCGGCCGCTGGCGGGCCACGCGGGGCCATCCAGACAGCAGAAAAGACGGCCCGACGCCGTTGCGGGCGTCGCGCCGTCTCCTTGCAGCAGGGCCGGGAATCAGGAGGCGCTGGGGACCTTCGCGGTCCAGGCCGTCAGGGCCAGCGTGCCGTTGTCCACGTCCTCGGCGAACGGTATGACGCTGTGCGCATTGCTGCCCGTCGGGGAGACCTGCAGGTACTTGGCGTGCGCGGTGGAAGCGCCGGTGTGGGTCCAGACGAGGTCGGCGTAGGCAGCCTGGCCGGGCTTGAGGGTGACCTTGTGGACGCCGGGGTCCTGCTCGAAGTACGTGTCACCGTGCCGGACCGTGGTGGTGAGGGCGGTGTGTCCGGCGCCTTCGAGGGCCAGGCCCGCGTACCCGCTGAACGTGCAGCTGCTCGCCCCCCTGTTCACGGCCTTCAGGTAGGTGCCGGCATGGTTCATACCCGCCTGGCTGCCGCCCGCGTCGGTAGCCGTCACCTTCAGCGTTCCCGGCTGGCACGCCCCGGCTGAGAGGGTTGCGGCCGAGGCGACTCCGGCACACATCCCCGCGGCAAGCACGGCAACGGCAGTGGCGGTGACGGCTGTACGCAGACGTCGCATGGTCATCAGCTCCTTCTTTTCCGGCCCGAGCCGGAGGCACGATCGACAGGACACGGCCTCACCCGTGCGTCCCGACGTGCCAGTGAGTCAGTCGTACGCGGCAGGGCCGGAATCCGGGCCCATAGGTGAGGTGACCTTCGGTTCTTCAGAAACAACTCTCCTCCGGCGCGTTGACGCCCCGCTAACGGATCACTAACGGACCGGGCACCCAGCTCACGGACGGCCCGGTCCCTCGTAACGCCGGTATGGCTGCTGTGCAACGTCCCGCGTGCCTACGACGGCAACGGCGCCGGCCGGCCGGGCTCCAAGCGCACCCGGTGGGAAGCGGAGCAGTACCGGCTTCGTGCGAGGCCGGCCGACGGACAGACGTGGGACAGGGATCCGGTCCATGACGCGCTCGAACTGGGTGCAGTCGGCCCGTTGTCCGGGCGTGACCACCAACGACAGCGGGCGGCAGCGGCCGTCCGCGCTCAGGTGGAGCTTGGTGGTGAAGCCGCCGCGCAAGCGGCCGAGCGCCCCGAAGCCGCTCCCACTGCACATCCGGCAGATCTCCCTTATGTCCCGTAGCCCTGTCAACGATTCAGCCGATCGTCGGGGCACTCAGCAGGCGGTGCGCTCCTCGCTGCCGTTGGCCGTCATGGAGGGCCGTCGAGATGGCGCCAGTGAGGCGCCCGACGGGCCGCAGGTGAGGCCCGCGATGAGGTTCTGGCCTCTGTCGTCGAGCACCTGCGCTCTCACGACAGCGTTCGCCCAGCGCTATACCGGACGAAGAACGGGATCGATCTCTGCCAGCATCCCGTGCAGCTGACGAGCTCCCAGCGCAACACGGTCGTCGGTGTCCCGCGACATCTCCTCGCACAGCCGCATCGCATGGTCCCGGTCGTCGGAGAAGATGCCGAATACATCGACGATTGCGGTGTGGATCCAATCGCTGTGATTCGAGTTGGCGACTGCCAGTGCGGACGCGACTATCGTCAGCCCGACCCTGTCCTTTCGCTGAAGCAATGCTTCCGCGGTCCGCCGGGTGACGAAGGTGTCACCCGGGTCGGGCACAAGCTCCAGCAGTGGCCCGAGGGCCTCCTGCATCTCGGCGAACGCTGCCAGGCCGTGACCGGCATCCGCCCGATCACGGTAGTCACGACTTCGCCCGAGCTCGCCCAGTGCCACCACAGCTGCATGCCGGAGGTCAGTGTCCACCTGTTTGCCCCCTCCACGATGCCGGTCAACGTACCATCGAGGCGCCCTACGGGATGGTCGCGAGGACAGGACCTAGAGGACAGGGCCTAGTGGCCATGACCGCCCGCCTGTGGCACCAGACCCCTCTTCTGCTCCGACCGCGCCCGCTACCCCGTGCCGCTGCATGCGGCACGGCAAATGGACCACGACCACCGGAAGTGCCGGCGCGACGCCGTCGACGCGGAGCCAGGGAGCGGGGACGAAGGGGAAGGAGAAGCCACGAAGTAGGGACGACGGCGCCGTGGACGCGGGCGGGAGGTGGGCGGGAGGTGGGGCAGTTGGCTCCGCCTCCCCCGTGGCCCCGCCGGAGTGAACTGATCCGGTTGCAGTCGGCGGACCGCTCGGGTGGCTCTCCCACTGGGGGAAGCGTGTCGGGCGCCCTTCCTGCTCAGTACCGTTTCGAGGGCTGTTCGGCCCCCAATGGCTTGTTACGACGGGCTGAAGTCCCAACGGGTCCCGCGAATCGAGCCGCGGGGTCCGACGTGCAATTCCCCTTACTGCTTGCCTCAGGCCCAGGGAGGCCTACCGCCGGAGGCCCAGCGGGCAAGGCCGCGGCCGTCGATGAGTCGTAGCGCCTTGGGCAGCATGGCGTTGGTGCGCTCGGCGTCTGCTGTGAAGGCGCTGGTGGTGATGATGGCCGCGCCGACGCAGTTGTGGATGTCCCGGTACGTGCCGTTGATCTTCATGACCTCTTCGGAGCCGACGCGGCCTTTCCAGCGCTTGCACTGAAGGAGGTAGCGGTCCCCACTGTGGAGGTGGACCAGGACGTCGAGACCACGGTCGTTCTTGCCGCCGGAGACTTCGGTTTTGCGGACGGCGGCGTCGCGGCAGGCGAGGTCTGCCATGGCGTGTTCGAACTCGGTGTAGCCCATGCTCTGGTAGGCGGCGATGGTGTGGGTGAAATCCCTGCGGGAACCGGCTCCTGCTGTGCCGACCAAACTCGCGGGGAGGCGGAGTCGGCCGGTGCGGGCCAGGTAGATGGTCAGGGCCGCGGCGGCTGCTAGGACAATAACGATGGTGCTGGTGACGGGGTAGGCACTCACGACCGCGATGGCGAAGGCGCCGACGAGAAGGGCCGCGAAGGCCTTGGCTTCGCGTGCACGGCGCCGGGCGGCCTTGCCGCGGGGGCGGCGCTTGGGGCGGTTCGGGCGTCGGGTGGCGGCGGAGCGACGGCGTGCGGGTGTGGCCATGCGGTTCCCCCCGGAGATGCGGTCTGGTCTGCTCAGTGTTGTGTGGCGACGGGCCTGCGGTGGGCAGGCCCGGTGACATTGGCTGGTTGTGCTTCGTGGTTGGCGTCGAGGCCGATCACTCGTCCGTGTCCAGGGCCGAGGCCGGGCCGAAGCCGTACGTGCTGCAGACGGTCCTGCCACCTTCGGCCTGCCGGGCGTTGGGCGCCCTGGGTGCATCCGCGCCCTGTCAGCGTGCGGGGACGAGACGCAGCCCTGACCGAACGGCCAACAGCCCCTACCGGCTGGCCTGGGAGGCACCGTGCACGAGCTGGGTGAGGACGTTGAGGATGCCTTCGCCGACCGGTGTGGGGGCGAGGACGACGCCCAGGGCCAGCACAATGACGACGGTCATCTTCTCGTCGCGGCGGCTGCGGGCTTCGGTGCGCCGGCGGAGCCGGAGGACGACGATGATGAAGAGCAATACAGCAACGTTGATCGTCAGCACCCGACCGGTCCCCCACGGTGGCAACAGCAGTTGAGGGTCACTGTGGCGGAGACGGGGTTGCGCTGGGGCCGGAGTGGAACGGATTGGCGGACTCGCATCGGTCTGGCCTGATCGACGGCCTTGCGCGCCTGCTCGAGCGTCAGGCGTCGGCAGACGGTGTCCGGGGCCGTCGGCATCTCCCTCTGAAAGGTGCTCCCCACGCCTGCGGGGATGCTTCGCGTCCATTGATCGGGACCTGGTTCGCTCCGATCCACCCGCGGGATGGCCCTCGTCGGGGCGTCGCCGGCCCGCCGGGTACCACGCTCACGGCAATCCGGCGTTCTCGCGGGCGGTGCACTCAGATGCTTGCGTTCTGCCCTGATTCCTCGCCGGGGGGGTCGGTACGCACTCACGAAGCGCACTGATTGATTCCGCTACCCTTCCCTGTCTTCCCAGCGGACTATTTCCCTGCCGTTCCGGTTCACTCCTGGCATCTGCTGGTCCTGCATCAAGCCTCGGCGACTGGCGCCTGATTTCAGCCACAGGGATGCATAACCCCCTGCCGCCGAACAAGCCTTCACGGACGAATGAAAATGAGGAGTCTGGAGTCGGTCACGTCCGGCACTGCATACGCCGGGGACGCGACCATTTACACCACCGATTCTCCCGCCGGCGGCCGGACGGCCAGGGAATAAAGTTCTTGGTAAATTACCTGGACAGCGCAAGCGGCACCCGGACAATACCCCAACTGCGTAAAGCGACACCGTGGGCCCGGAGAAACCCTCCGGGCCCACCGCATCAGAAAGAATTCACTACTGCGGTATCGAAATCCTGATGACGAGTCCGCCGCCTTCGCGTGGCTCGGCCGTGATGGTGCCGTCATGGGCGCGCACCACCGAGCGCACGATGGACAGTCCCAGGCCGACGCCCTTGTCGCTGCCGGTGCGCTCGGTGCGCAGCCGCCGGAAGGGTTCGAAGAGGTTTTCCACCTCGTAGGCGGGGACGACCGGGCCGGTGTTGGAGACGATCATGACCGCGCAGCCGGGTTGCGGCTCGGTGGTGACCTCGACCCAGCCGTCCTCGGGGACGTTGTAGCGCACGGCGTTCTGGACGAGGTTGAGCGCGATGCGCTCCAGCAGGATGCCGTTGCCCTGGACGAAGACCTGTTGGCGGACGCCGCGGAACTCGACTCCCTTGGCCTGCCCCTCCTCCCGGTTCTGGTCGACGGCCTGCGCGGCGACCTCGGAGAGATCGACCGGCTTCTTGTCGACCACCTGGTTCTCGCTGCGGGCGAGCAGCAGCAGGCCCTCCACCAGCTGCTCGCTGCGCTCGTTCGTCGCCAGCAGCGTCTTGCCGAGCTGCGCGAGCTCGGGGGACGCGTCCGGGTCGGCGAGCTGGACCTCCAGCAGCGTGCGGTTGATCGCCAGCGGTGTCCGCAGCTCGTGCGAGGCATTGGAGACAAAGCGACGCTGCGACTCGAAGGCCCGGTCCAGGCGGTCGAGCATCTCGTCGAAGGTGTCGGCCAGCTCCTTGAGCTCGTCGTCGGGCCCGCCCAGCTCGATCCGCCGGTGCAGGTCCGAGCCCGCCACCCGCTGGGCGGTACGCGTGATGCGCCCCAGCGGGGACAGCACCCGGCCGGCCATGGCGTAACCGAAGGCGAAGGCGACGATGCTGAGCCCTACCAACGCCAGCAATGAACGGTTCAGAAGGGTTTGTAGTGCCCCGACACGTTGCTGTTCGATACAGCTGTTCAGGGCGACGTTGACCTCGTGGAGGGAAACAGCCGAGGGCAGAGAAGCACATCTGTCACTGCTGACGCTGATGTCGCTACCGGAGATTCCGAGCGACGGGACGCCGTCCTCCAGGGCGTCCGCAGCCAGCATGTAGATGATGGCGAGCAGCACCATGCCGGCCATCAGGAACATGCCGCCGTACAGCAGCGTCAGCCGTATCCGGATCGTGGGGCGCAGCCAGAGAGCATCCCGGTCCAGTGGTTTGGGAGCCCAAGTCGGTTTCGCAGGCACAGTCAGCGGTGCGGAGGATTCGGAGGATGCAGCCATCGCCGGTCAGCCTCGACAACCCGTAACGGGCACAATAGCCAAAACCAGGATGATGAGTGAACGCACTACTGATCCTCTCTCACGCGCCTTGCACCAGAATGGAGTTGTTTTCCCTCCATCCTGCCCAGAAAGCCATAAACCGACGGTAAGAAGTCCCATCAGCAAGAAACCGACCACTCCTTCACGGCCACGGATGCCCGACAGCCGCGCACAGGCCAGGCAGGCTGCCACCACACTCGTGGCGGTGTCGCGTTGTTGTCCCAGACGTAGGCGCGGCGGTCCTGGAACAGGTCGAAGCGGTTGTTGTGGCCGGAGCGGTCCGACAGGGGTCAGCCGCGCAGGTTGACCGGCACGCGGCCGGTCTTCTTCACCGTCACATGCTCGGCGTCCAGGCTCCGGTTGGAGCGGTCATCGCGCCCCGAGCTGTCGTACTGGATCGCACCGAGCACCACCGCAAAGAGCAGGTAGCGACGGCGGCCGGTGGTGATCAGGCGGGCGGCGGCGGAGAAGAGCCGCAGCCGTATCCGGCGTGGCTCCCAGAGGCGGGTTTAGCCGGTCAGGCGAGCAGGGGCAGCCAGGCCGGCAGTTCGAGGGCGAGCTGGACTATCTCCAGCCAGATCCGGTTCTGCGCGGTGTCATGCAGGGGCAGGTTGGTCAGGCCGGTGGTGCGGGCGGCGCGGATGCGGTCCTCGGCCCGCGCCCGCAGGCGGTGGCGCACCTCCAGCTTCGCGATCGGGGTGTCGGCTGTGTTGGTGGCGAAGCAGGCCAGCCGATGGCCGTCGGCGTCGGTGAAGCGCAACTGGGCGCCGGGGTGCGGACGTTCCTTGCGGAACGATCAGCCGCATCCCCTTCGGCCGGCCGTGAAGCTCGTCGCCGCCCAGCGCGGCCGCGAGCGCCACATCCAGCAGGATCTTGCCCGGACCGTGCACCGCCCGCGGCTTGCGCCACGGCTCCAGCGCCGAAGAGATCGCGCGATACGGTCCGGTCTTGTCGGCAGTCTCGACGAGCAACACCGCGCCGGCCTGGCCGACAACGCCGCGACCGCCGCCTCAACGCGGACACACGGGTAGGACCCAAAACGCTGCTTCACCTGGAAAGCGCCTCCGAACGACGCGCGAACAAGGACCGCGACAATCCTCATTCTCGCCGGGCAGAGGCACTTCCCTCGTTCGTGATCACGATCCGAACAGCCCGCCGTACGAAAGCCCGCAGGTAGAGCCCGGTGTCGGAATCGGTCAGTCGTCCCTACCTTGTTGATCGGGATGAGCGAGCCATTCGTAGGGTTGGCTCACCCAGGGGCGCTGGGTGTGGCTTTCAGTCGTCTGCCGTGGTTGTGGCTTCCCACGATTCGCCGCCCGGTGCCCCACGACGACTCGGCTGCTCATTAGGAATTGCGGCATTGATCGCTCAGTAGGGACTCGACAGCGAGGTCGTCCGTGGTGCCTGTACGAACACGACCTGCGGAGAAGCGAGTGACAGCGATCTGGGCCGGTATCGACGCAGGGAAGACCCATCACCACTGCGTGGTGATCGACGACACGGGCAAGCGGCTGCTGTCCCGGCGCGTCGCCAACGACGAGACCGAGCTGCTGAAGCTCCTCGCAGACGTTCTCGCCCTGGGCGACGAAGCGGTCTGGGGCATCGACCTGGCGGACGGCGGGGCCGCCCCGGTCATCGCGGTCCTGCTCAACCACGGCCAGCAGCTCCTCTACATCCCCGGACGCACGGTCAACCGGGCCTCCGAGGGCTACCGGGGTGACGGCAAGACCGATGCCAAGGACGCAGCGGTAATCGCCGACCAGGCCCGCATCCGACGTGACCTCACGCCCTTGCGGCCCGGTGACGAGCTGGTGTCCGAGCTGAAGGTCCTCACCCGGCACCGCCGTGACCTCAGCGACGACCGCACCCGGACCATCAACCGACTCCGCGGCCACCTCACCGAGATCTTCCCCGGGCTGGAGCGCGAACTCGACCTGGACAACGTCGGACCCCTGGTACTTCTGACCGGCTACCAGACCCCGGCCGCCATCCGCCGCACCGGCCGACGGCGTCTGGTCACCTGGCTGCGCAACCGCAAGGTCCGCGGCGCCGACGAACTCGCCGCCAGGGCCGTCCAGGCCGCCGAAGGGCAGCACACCAGCGTCTCCGGCGAGGACATGACCGCCCACGTCGTGCACTCCCTGGCCCGGGAGGTGATGGCCCTCAACGAGAAGATCGCGGAGACCGACAAGCTCATCGAGGGCCGGTTTCGCCGCCACCGCAACGCGGAGGTGATCACGAGCATGCCCGGCATCGGCGTCCTGCTGGGCGCCGAATTCCTGGCCGCCATCGGCGGGGGCATAGGCGCATTCGCCAGCGCGGACCGGCTGGCCGCCTTCGCCGGCGTCTCCCCGGCGCCTCGTGACTCCGGGAAGGTGAGCGGCAACCTGCACCGCCCCACCCGCTACAGCCGACGTCTCCAACGCGTCTTCTACACCTCCGCGTTGATCAGCATCCGCTGCTGCGACGAATCCCGTCGCTTTTACGACCGCAAGCGAGCCGAAGGCAAACGACACAGTCAGGCTGTCATGGCGCTCGCCCGGCGCCGGGTCAACGTCCTGTGGGCACTCCTGCGTGACGGACGGTGCTACGACCCCATACCACCCGTCACCCTGGCCGCTTGACAACTCCATTAGGAATCCTGGGGTTTGCCGAACTCTTCGATCAGCACGGGATACTGCTCCCCACCGTGTCCGGCGGCGATCGCGCGGTCGGCCATCGCCTTGATCAGCTTCGGCAGTTCGGCGTTGACGCCCACCGCCTCGCTCTCCTCGATCAGGTGATCCATCGACCGGGCGTGGGTCTCCAGGGACGCCACCTCGGCCGGGAAGCAGCCGCTGTCGATCTGCTCGGCATGCCCGGGCAGCCATTCGGCCACACTGGCGGCGATCTGCCGGGCGAACGGCGCGTACGTCGCGGCGTCGACACCGGCCGTCCTGAGCAGGGCACTGCCCTGGAGCCAGGCGTTCAGGACGCTCCACATCATGGCCAAGCCGGCCACGTCGTACAGGGACGCCAGCCCATGGTCCGCGCCAAGGTAGGTGACGGTGCCGAGCGCGTCGAGCGTCGACTTGTGTGCCTCGAAGTCCGACTGCGGCCCGCTGTGCAGAATCACCGCCTCGGCGGTCCCGATCGCCGACGGGATGGCCATGATGGCGCCGTCCAGGTAACGGGCACCGCGCCGCTCGGCCCAATGGGCGGCTTCCCGGGCCTGGGCCGAGTCGCCCGAGGTCAGGTTGATCAACATCGTGCCGTCCAGCTCGATATCGCTCGCGCCGAGCAGATCGTGCATGGCCTGGTAGTCGGTGACACAGATGATCGTCAGGGAACCTGCCTTGAGCGCGTCGCCAACCGTTGGCGCCAGCCGTGCCCCCTCGGCCACCAACTGGTCGGCCTTGGAAGCCGTACGGTTCCACACGGTTGTGGGACGCCCGGCTTTGAGGAACGCGCCGGCGAGTGCCTGGCCCATCAGTCCGAGTCCGATGACTGTCACGGGTGTATCGGTTTTGTTGTTCATGGCAGCATCGTCAACGTTGATACCGGTGTGAAGGTCAAGCGAGGTTGCGATGCGGATCGGGGAACTGAGTCGTCGGACAGGCGTCAACACCCATCAGTTGCGCTACTACGAGGCCCAGGAACTGCTGGAGGCAGACCGCGGCGCGAACGGATACCGCGAGTACGACGAGGACGCCGTGCTGCGGGTGAAGCAGATCCGCCACCTGCTTGGCGCCGGTCTGTCCTCCGACGACATCGCGTACCTGCTGCCCTGTGCGGTCGGAGAGGCCCCGGAGCTGCCCGGCTGTTCCGAGTTGCTGGACGCGATGCGGTCACGGATGCAACGACTGGACGATCAGATGAACAGGCTTGCTCAATCCCGCGACGCTCTTGCCGGCTACATCGATGCGGCCGAGCGAATGGGCAACGAGAGCTACCCACCCTTCGACGATGCCGACCAGGAGCCCACCCCCGCCTGAACAGCCGGGATCCCCCATCTTGCGGAACCGTCTCGACCAGCAACACCCAGCCGGCCTGCGAGACCACCGCCGACACCCCGGCCTGGACACGAACACGCGGGGACAGAGCCGCACGCTTCACCTGGTGAGAGACTTCTTTCCCACAGTGGACGGAGCCTTCGACAAGCCCCATCCTCCCAGGTCGGGAGCACGGCCACTCATTCGATCAGCGTCCCAGCCCAAGCGGGAACTGTCAGGGAACTTCTGAATCAGGTCACTCGAGCATGAGCACTGGTTGTTAGTGTCACAGTCATGAGCCTGCCACGCCCGCTCCCCCTCGCCGAGTGGACTATGCGCAACGCCGTCCGTCTTGCCACTCCTGGCCTTGCCGCCCCGCTCGACGACCTGGAGCCGCTGCGCCGACTCGTCGGTGACGCGCGAGTGGTCGCGCTGGGCGAGAACTCCCACCAGATACGCGAGTTCGGGCTGATGCGCGATCGAATGCTGCGCTTTTTGGTCCAGGAGTGCGGATTTACCGTCTACGCAGTGGAGTTCGGGGCCGCCTCCGGCCGAGCCGTTGACGCCTGGGTTAAGGGCGATGACGGTGATCTCGACGCGCTGATCACGCCTCGCAGCGACGGCTATCCGGGCCAGTCCGCCGAGGGCCGCGACACCCTGCGGTGGCTGCGCGCCCACAATGCCACCGCGCCGCATCCGGTCCGCTTCGCCGGGCTCGACGTCCCGGCAGCCGGCGGCTCGCTGGCGCCCGTGCTGGAGCCGGTCGCCAGGTATCTGGCCGATGTCGACTCCGGCGCGGTGCACTATGCGCGTACCGCTCTGGCGCTGTCGGAGCCGCTTGCGGGCGGCTCGGGTCTGGTCCCCGCCCACGCCCGCCTCCGCCTCGATCCCGCAGTCCAGGATCGGCTCTCGGCCATCCTCGGCCGGCTGCTCAATCGGGTCACCGTCATGCGTGAGGTCTATGTCGAGAGCGGCGGCCGCCAGGCATACGAGAATGCCCTCTCGGACGTCTGGGCGGCCTGGCGCACCGACCAGATGCAGCGCGCGATGTCCGAACTGCTCGGCGGCGCACCCGACGCCGCCGACCTTGCTGCCCGAGACCGCTACCTGGCAGACAGCCTGTTGCACCTGCTCGACCGATCCGCACCCGGTACCCGCATTGTCGTCTCCGCGCACAACGCCCACATCCAACGCACCGCCAACCCCGAGGGCGGCCCGCTCGCCCGGACGCCCATGGGATACCCCCTCGCCCAAGAGCTCGGGACGGACTATGTGTCCGTGGCGCTGACCAGCGGTGGCGGCCGGACCGTGGCGAACGTCCCCGATCCGGCGCACCCTTCCGGGATGCGCCAATCTGCAGCCGACGCCCCCGAAGCGACACCTGACAGCGTGGAGTCGCTGTTCGCAGGCGTGCTCGAAGGGCCGGCGCTGGTGGACACCCGCGCGCTGCGCACGCACGCCCTGCGACATGGCCTGCCGGAGCCAACCCGGATCCGCATGGACAACGGCTTCCTGCCCGTGTCGGCCCTGGAGGCCTACGACGCGGTGATCAGCGTGCCACGCACCACTCTCACTGTGGACTTCGCCGAAGCAGCCTCCACATCGCATGCATCTTCACCAGACAGGCCCCAGTGACGTGAGTTGGAGGTTCGTCGTTGGTTGTGTGTGACGCGTCCTGGACCGACGATTCCGCCGTTGTCGGTAACTGATGCCCAGCGGGCTGTGCTTGAGGGGTGGGTGCGTCGGCGCTCGACCGCGCAGGCGTTGGCTCTGCGGTCGCGGATCGTGCTGGAGTGCGCCGCGGGGCATTCGATCATGGGGGTTTCGCGTCGTCTCGGGGTTGCTCCGGACACGGTTCGCACCTGGCGCCGACGCTTCCTTGACCGGGGCCTGGATGGCCTGTGCGACGAGCCGAGCCCGGGGGCCCCGCGGAAGATCACCGACGCGGACGTCGAGCGGGTGATCGTCAAGACACTCGAGGAGAAGCCGGCGAACGCAACCCACTGGTCGACGCGGACGATGGCCCAGGCCACCGGGATGTCGCAGTCGGCCATCTCCCGGATCTGGCGGGCCTTCGCCCTGGCCCCCACCGGTCCCAGAGCGGTGGTTCGCCGAACTGACCGCCAAGAAACTCCGCCGCGGAGTCCACCGCTCCGTCCAGGCCCTTGTCGCCGAGACCGGCGCCACACTCTGATGTGACAACGGCCCTCGAAGGGAAAACTCAGTAGCGAGCTTGGCCGTCACGGACGACCATGCGACGTATGAGTGACCAACCCGCGCGATGGAGCCCTGCAACCGTCTACCCCGACATGTGGGCCGATCCGGACGACGACCCCCGCAACAAAGATGGGGACAGTCCCGAGGGCGAACTGGCCACGCTGCATGACTACCTGACGGACTACCGCCTGACCTTGCGGATGAAGTGCGAGGGCCTGGATGCGAAGCAACTGGCCCATCGGTCGGTTCCGCCGTCGACGATGTCGCTGCTCGGTCTGGTTCGGCACCTCGCCAAGGTGGAACGGGACTGGCGCAACTGGATCAGCGACGGTGACCCGCTGCCGAAGCTGTACGGCGAGAAGGACGCGGACTTCCACGGAGCGGTCGCCGAGCAGGCCGTGGTCGATGCGGCGTTCTCCGATCTGGAGCGCGAGCAGGCCTCGACCGACGCCGCGCTGGCCGAGCACCCGGACCTGGGCGAGCGCGTGGGGAAGAACAAGATCGCAGTTCGGGAGCTGATGGTGCACAGGATCGACGAGTACGCCCGTCACTGCGGGCACGCCGACCTGTTGCGCGAGTGCATCGACGGAAGGGTGGGCCAGTAACGAGGGCGGGATCTACTCCCGCCCCACCAAGCACGTCACCTCGAAGTGAAAGCCTCAGAGGTGGCTGGTCCGTGCTCGCCTCGTTGACCCGGGCATGGGGCGGGGCGATCCGACGTGGCGGGACGCCTGACCTTCTTGCCGGCGGTGGTCTGCGCGGCGCTGGTCTTCGCCACCCTGACCGTCTACGACCTGGTCATCCTCGACTGGATCAGCTTCGCGGGCCCGCGTCCCCGCCTGCCGGCCCTGCCTGGCACGGAGGACATGACGGAGTACTGGGACCGGCGCTTCCAAAGCGTCCTGGATGCTGCCCTCCCATTCGACGCAGGTACCGCGCGCGTCAAGGTAGACGGGCCCGGCGTAGCTGGTGAAGTTGCCGTAGTCCCGTACCGGTGTGCGCTCGTGGCCGACGATGACGTTGCGGTGGGGACGGAAGACGCGGCAGCGGTGGTGGAGTTGGCTGCGACGGATTCCGCCGACGCGGACGCGGGTGCTACGAAGGTGGTGGCGCTGCCCAAGGTCAGGGCCGCCGGCGCCGCAGCCGTGGCCGTGCGGCAAGAGGTCGGTGTTACGCGCACCGCGGCCCGAGTTCGGCGACGAGGGCGCCCGCTACCAGCTCCCGCGCCCGCTCGATCGTCAGCGAGCCGCTGAGCCAGCGTTCACTGACGCCCTCCACCAGTGCGGTCAGCCGCTCGGCCGCGTCGAGCGCATGGGCTTCCGCGACGGCCAGGCCGGCGCGCTGGGCCTCTCGGATCACCTCGGCGGTGTCTTCCACCCAGGTGTGGGTG
The DNA here is from genome assembly GCF_055565615.1 of Streptomyces sp. NPDC028368. NCBI lineage: Bacteria > Bacillati > Actinomycetota > Actinomycetes > Kitasatosporales > Streptomycetaceae > Streptomyces > Streptomyces sp. NPDC028368. The sequence goes on from NZ_JBVHTY010000017.1 coordinate 16,963, forward strand.
GAGCGGGCCAGGGTGTCCCGGAGGTCGGTCTCGAAGATGGCGCTGGCTCGCAGTTCGCCCCAGGCCGTGCTGTTCTCCCGTACGCGCGGGGTGTCCTGGAGTTCGGTCAGTAGCAGCTGTTCCAGCTTGGTGCGGGCGTCATGAGTGCCGTTCAGGCCCTCGTCGGTGTACTCCTCGGCCCGGTCGCTGATGAACTCCAGGGTTCTGCGGACGAGGCCGGAGCGGTCTCCGAAGTGGTAGTAGATCAGCGCCGTGGAGACGCCGGCCTCGGCTGCCAGCTTCTCGACGCGCAGTCCCCGTACGCCATGACGGGCGATGACGCGGACGGCCGCTTCCAAGATCAATGCCTGACGGTCGGTCGCACGGTCGGCCACTGCCTCGCACCTCGGAACTCTCGGGAATCGCGTTCACACCACTTGACTGAAAATTCAGTCAGTCCCAGGATAGCGGCACGGCGCCAGGCTGACCGAATTTTCAGCCAGGGAGGAAACCGCGAGCGACCCGATCGGTGCGCTCACCGTGTCGCCGCTCTCGCGAGCACCCAGGTCGCCGCTCAGCGGCGTGACGAAGGAGAACGAGCGATGAATCCGCGTATGCCGGCCGAGTGGGCCGAGCACGAGGCATGTCTGATGGCGTGGCCGAGCCGGGAGTCCCTGTGGGGCGCCGCCTTCGGCTCGGCGCAGCGGGAGTACGCGGCGGTGGCCCGCGCCATCTCCGCCTTCGAGCCGGTGATCATGATCGCCGCGCCGGGGCACGGCGCGGTGGCCCAGGAGAGGTGCGGCGAGGACGTCGAGGTGATCGAGCTGCCCCTCGACGACTCGTGGCTGCGCGACTCGGGGCCGATCTTCGCCTTCACCGAGGACGGGCACCGGGTCGGAACGGACTTCCGCTTCAATGCCTGGGGCGAGAAGCACTACCCCTGGGATGCCGACGACAAGCTGGCCGCGCTGCTGCTGGACCGGCTCGGCATCGAGCGCGTCCACTCCTCGATGGTCCTTGAAGGCGGGGCGATCACCGTCGACGGGGAAGGCACCCTGATCACCACCGAGCAGTGCCTGCTCCACCCGAACCGCAACCCCCGGATGGACCGTGCGGAGATCGAGGCCGAGCTGATGCGGCGGCTCGGCGTGGAAAAGGTGATCTGGCTGCCGTACGGCGGTCTGGAGGACACCGAGACGGACGGCCATGTCGATGGTGTCTGTGCCTTCATCGCCCCCGGCAAGGTGGTCGTCTCCCTCCCCGGCGACCCGCAGCACCCCGACCACGCACGGATGCGGGCCAACCGCGCCGTGCTGGAAACGGTCACCGACGCACACGGCCGCAAGCTGGAGATCATTGAGCTCCCGCAGACCACATATGGCGAGGTCGAGGGGGAAGAGGTCGAGGTCGGCTATCTGAACTTCTATCTGGCCAACGGCGGGGTGGTCGTCCCGGTCGGCGGCGGCGACGAGGACGAAGCGGCACTCGCGGTGCTCGCTGCCGCGATGCCCGACCGTACGGTGGTCGGCGTGCCGACTCCTACGCTGGCCTTCGGCGGTGGCGGCGTGCACTGCATCACCCAACAGCTTCCCAAGGCGTTCGCCGCCGCGGCGAAGGGGGCAACGGCGTGAGCGACGAGACCTACCAACTGCTCACCGCCGCCGGCTCGCCCCTGGGTTCGCCCGCCCGGCTGACGCCGCCGGAGCGGCCGATGCTGCGGGTCGGACTCGTCCAGATGCGCTGGCAGGCCGACGAGAGCGTGCATGACGAAGCGCTGCGTGCGGGGGTCCGGCTCGCCGCCGCGCAGGGTGCCGAGGTGGTCTGTCTGCCGGAGCTGACACGCAGTCCCTACTTCGCGGCCGTCGAGGACCCGATGGCCGAAGGGGCCGCCCGGTATCTGGAGGACCTGCCCGACGGGCCGACGACCCACCTCGCCACCGAACTCGCGGTCGACCTCGGCGTCACCGTGCACGCCTCGCTGTACGAGCGGGCCACCGACGGCGGGCTCGGCTACAACACCGCGATCTGCGTCGCCCCCGACGGCCGGCTCCTCGCCCGCACCCGCAAGAACCACATTCCGGCGTTCCCCGGCTACCGCGAAGACCGCTGTTTCCGGCCCGGCGACAGCGGCTTCCCGGTCGTCGAGGTGGCGGGCGCCCGGTTCGGCTTCCCGACCTGCTGGGACGAGTGGTTCCCGGAGCTGGCCCGCGCCTACGCGCTGCGCGGTGCCGAAGTGCTGGTACACCCCACCGCCATCGGCTCCGAAGTGGACCTGCCCGACTTCGACACCCGCCCGATGTGGGAGCAGGCCATCAGCTCCAACGGCCTGGCCAACGCCCTGTTCATGGTCGTGCCCAACCGGGTCGGCACCGAAGGCGTGAGCACCTTCTACGGTTCCTCCTTCCTCTCCGACCCCTACGGCCGGGTGATGCTCCGCGCACCGCGCGACCGGCCCGCCGTACTGGTGGCCGATCTCGACCTCGACCAGCGGCGGGACTGGCTCGCCTTCGGACTGCTCCATACCCGACGCCCTGAGCTGTACGGGCAGTTGACCGAGCCACTGGCCCTCTGAATCCGCAGAATCAAGCGAGCCATCGAAGGGGTCCGCGCGATGCCGACATCCTCGTTCTCTCTTCGGCCGCGCGGGCCCGCCGCCGGCCGCCGGACCCGTATCGCGGCTGCCGCAGTCCTCTCGCTGGCCCTCGCGGCCGCGGGCTGCGGCACGCCGGCAGGCGCCAACAGCGCCGCGGACCTGCGGCTCTCCCGCGATACGCCGCCGGCCAAAGGGGACATCAAGAGTTTCAACTGGGCGCTGTACGCCGAGCCTCCGGTACTCGACTACCTCTACGCGTTCGACTATCCGCAGAACACGGTGGTGTCGAATGTCTGCGAGAGCCTGATGCGCTGGACGCCGGAGCTGAAGACGGCGCCGGGACTGGCGCGGCGGGCCACCAACCCCGACCCGAAGACCTGGGTCTACGACCTGCGGCCGGGTGTCAGGTTCCATGACGGCGGTGTGCTGACCGCTGACGACGCGGTCTACAGCCTGCGCCGTCATATGGACCCCGAACTGGGCTCGTACTGGGTGGAGGACTTCAAGAACGTGCAGTCCATCGACAAGACCGGCCCGCTCCAGATCACCGTCCGGCTCAAGCGCCCCGACGCGCTGTTCCCGCAGGCGATGGCCAATTCGGCCGGCACGGTGGCCAGTGCCCGCACCATGAAGAAGGAGGGCGCCGCGTTCGGCACCGCCGACGGCGGCCTGGACTGCACCGGCCCCTACAAGCTCGGCAGATGGGACAAGGGCCAGTCCCTCGAACTCGACCGCTTCGACGGCTACTGGGGCCACCGTGCCAAGGCCGGCAAGGTGACCTTCACCTTCCTGCCCGACTCCGCCGCCCGCACCAACGCCCTGCTCACCGGCGAGGTCGACGGCACCTTCGGCGTCCCGCCCGAAAGCCTCTCCCGGCTGCGCGCCGACGACGCGGGCTCGCTCCGCTTCGGGGAAGGGCTCACCACCATCAACCTCGCCGTTTCCCACCTCAAGGGCACTCTCAAGGACGTCCGGGTGCGACGGGCGCTGATGCTGGCGCTGGACCGTCGGGGCTTCGCGAAGGCCGCGATGCGGAATTCGGTCATACCCAGCAGCGCACTCGCCTCGCGGGCGGCGTGGCAGGGCGTACGACAGCGGACAGTGGACGCGGCGTATGCCGAACTACCGTCTACCGCACGGGACTTGACTCGGGCCAAGCAGCTGATCGCGCGGGCCGGCGCCACCGGCAAGAAGATCACGGTGGCCACCAGCCCGATCGGCCCCGACGTCTCGATGCTCGCCATCGCCGTCCAGGACGCCGGCCGCCGCATCGGCCTCGACGTCGAGGTGAAGACCATCGCCCCGGACGCCTTCACCTCGCTGTACTCCGACGCCAAGGCACGCGAGGGCCTGGACCTCTTCCCCTACACGTACTACCTGTCGATCACCGATCCGCTGGGTATGTACACCAACTTCCGCACCGGCGAGTTCGAGAATTACGGGGGCTACAGCGACCCGGCGTACGACAGGACCGCCAATGCGGCGACCGCGGAGTACGACCCGCAGAAGCGGGGCGTGCTCACCGCCCGGCTGCAGAAGATGGCGAGCGACCAGGTGCTCAGCCTGCCGGTCGCCGAATACCCGAACACGGTGTTCCAGAACAAGCGCATCACCGGAGCCCCGACCAGCATCGCCTACATGTACTACCCGTGGGCCGCGGACGTGGGGGCGGCCCGATGATGATCCGCTTCCTGCTGAGGCGACTGGCGGAACTGGCCGCCACCCTCCTGCTCGCCTCGTTCCTGGTCTTCGCCTCCGTCCACCTCGCCCCTGGCAAACCGGAGACCTTCCTGCTCGGCGGGCGCGGCGCCAACCCCCAGGCGCTCGCCGCCATCCGCGCCCACTACCACCTCGATGACCCCTTCCTCGTCCAGTACGTCAAATGGCTGGGCAACGCCCTGACCGGCGACTTCGGGAGCTCCGTGCAGTACCGCAGCGACGTCGCGGCGCTCATCACGGCCCGGCTTCCCACCACCTTGCTCCTCATCGCCATGGCCTGCGTCCTGGTGCTGGTGTGCGGACTGGCCCTGGGCGTGCTGGGCGCGGTACGCGGCGGGCGGACCGACTCCGCGGTCCTGGTGGGTACCTCGGTGGCGGTGGCGACGCCGTCGTTCATCGCCGCGATCCTGCTGTTGGCACTGTTCTCGGTCCGCCTCGGCTGGTTCCCCGCTCTCGGCAGTGGTGACGGCCTGTTCGGCACCCTCTACCACCTGGCCCTCCCCTCGCTCGCGCTCGCGCTGCCCTTCGTCGGCGTACTGGCACGGGTGACCAGGGCCGCGATGGTCGAGCAGTTCGACCGGGAGCATGTCGCCGTGGCCCGCAGCCGAGGCGTCCCCGAAAGGACCGTGATCCGGCGGCATGTGCTGCGCAACGCCCTCGACGCCGTGGTCACCCAAGGCGGACTGACGCTCTCCGGCCTCGTGGTCTGCACGATCCTCGTGGAGTCCGCGTTCGGGCTCGGCGGGCTCGGCGAATTTCTCGCCAAGTCCGTGACCGTCAAGGACTATCCCGTCGTGCAAGCCGTCTCACTGCTGATCGTCGCCCTGTTCGTCGCCGTCAACCTGCTCATCGATCTCGTGTACCCGCTGATCGACCCCCGGGTACGGCTCGGCACGAGGAGTACCGCATGACCGCCGCGAGCGTCCTCGTCCGCCGGCCCGGCCTGGCCCGGCTGCGCACCCGCCGCAACTGGCTGCACCTCAGCTGTCTCGGCTTCGTCGCCTTGCTGGTGATCGTCGCCCTCAGCGCCCCCTGGCTGACTCCCGGCGACCCCAACGACGTCGACTTCGGCGCGGCGCTGGCCGGCCCGTCCACCCACCATCTGCTCGGCGGAGACATCTCCGGCCGCGACACCCTCTCCCGGCTGATCGCCGGCTCCCGCACCTCCCTGCTGGGCCCGCTCGGCGTCGTCGTCCTGTCCACTCTCCTCGGGCTGGCTCTCGGCGTCGCCGCCGCATGGCGGGGCGGCCGGCTCGACGCGGTCCTCTCCCGCGGCAGCGAACTGCTGCTCGCCTTCCCCGGATTGCTGCTGGCGATGCTGCTGGTGGCCCTGTACGGACGGGGGCTGCTCGCCCCCGTGGTCGCCCTGTCCCTCGCCTACATCCCCTTCGTCAGCCGGCTCGCCCGCGGCCTCGCCCTGGCCGAGGCCGAACGTCCCTATCTGGCCGCCTATCGGGTCCAGGGATTCTCCGGACTGTGGATCTGCCTGCGGCATCTGATCCCCAACATCGCACCCGTCGTGATGGCCCAGTCGACCGTCAACTTCGGCTACGCACTGCTCGACCTGGCCGCCCTGTCCTTCCTCGGGCTCGGCGTGCCCCCGCTCACCCCGGACTGGGGATCCATGATCAACGACGGCCAGTCCGCGATCCTGGAAGGACTCCCGCTGTCCGCGGTCGCCCCGTGCGTGGCGGTCGTCCTGAGCGTCGTCGCGTTCAACGTCGTCGGCGAAAAACTCGCCGACCGAGTCGCAGGCAGGCCCTGATGCCCCCACCGCACGCAGCCCTTCCCGCAGCCCCCACACCGGCCGAACGGGACCGGACGGGACCCGTACTGGAAACGGATGGCCTGTGCCTGAGCCTGCCGGAGCTCGCCCGGCCGGTGCTCGCGGGAGTGGACCTCACGGTCGGCGCGGGCGAGACCGTCGCGCTGGTGGGCGAGTCCGGTTCCGGGAAAACCCTCACCTCACGCTCGGCCCTCGGCCTGCTCCCGCCGCACGCCCAGGTCTCCGGCGCGGTACGGGTCGCCGGGCACGACGTCCTCACCATGGCACCGGACCGGCTACGCACCCTGCGCGCACGGACCGCATCGATGATCTTCCAAGACCCGCGTGCCGCCATCAACCCACTGCGCCGCCTGGGCGACTTCCTCACCGAAGGGCTCAGAGCATCCCCCGACGGTCGGACGGACCCGCGCGCCCGGTCCGTCGAACTCCTCGACGCCGTCGGCCTGTCCCCGCGCGTCCTGCGCCAGTACCCGCACGAAGTCTCCGGCGGGATGCTCCAGCGCATCATGATCGCCGCCGCCCTGATGCCAGGCCCCGAACTGCTCCTGGCCGACGAACCCACCACCGCCCTCGACGTCACCACCCAGGCCGAGATCATCGCCCTGCTCGCAGAGCTGCGCGCACGCTTCGACACCGGGCTGCTGTTCGTCACTCACGACCTCGAACTCGCGGCCGCCATCAGTGACCGGGTCTACGTCATGTACGCCGGCCGCATCGTCGAAACCGGCCCCGCACATACCCTCTTCACCTTCCCGCGCCACCCCTACACAGCCGCCCTGCTGGCCGCCACCCCGCGCCTGGACGCACCGCTCGCGCGCCTGACCGCGATCCCGGGACGGCCACCGGACCTTCGCACCGCCCTGACCGGCTGCGCCTTCGCCCCGCGCTGCCCCTACGCCACCGCCGTCTGCGCGACCGAGGACCCGGCTGCGGTGGCACGTCAGGACGGCACGGCGGCATGCCATCACACCGAGGACCTGACACTCCAGGGAGCCACCGCCGATGACTGAACAAGCCGATCCGGCGCTGCAGGTCACCGGCCTTTGCCGGTCCTACGGCGCGGTCCGGGCCGTCGACGACGTGACCTTCACGCTCCCCGAGGGAGGCTCGCTGGGCCTGGTCGGCGAGTCCGGCTCCGGCAAGACCACCACCGCGCGCATCATCACCGGCCTGGAGCGGGCCGACACGGGAACGGTGACGGTACGCGGCCACGACCGCACGCCCCGGCAACGGCAGAGCACGGTGCGCGGCCGGGCCGCCCGGCTGCGCACCGCCCGCGAAGTGCAGATGGTCTTCCAGGACCCGCTCCTCTCGCTCGACCCCCGGATCCCCGTGCGCGCCGTACTGCGCGAGACGCTGCGCCTGCACTTCCCCGGCACTGGCCACGACCGCAGAATCACCGAACTCCTCGACCAAGTGGGCCTGGGCGAGCGGGAGTCCGCAGCCCGGCCGCGCGAACTGTCCGGAGGCCAGCGGCAACGGGTGGCCATCGCACGCGCCCTGGCGGTCGAACCGGCCGTCCTCGTCCTGGACGAGGCCGTCGCCGCGCTCGATGTCTCCGTCCAGGCCCAGATCCTCAACCTGCTCTCCGATATCAGGGAACAGACGAAGATCAGCTATCTCTTCATCACCCACGACCTGGGAGTGGTGAAAGCCGTGACCGACAACGTCGTGGTCCTGCGCGCCGGACGCATCGTCGAACAGGGCCCCACCGCGGACGTCCTCGCCGACCCCGGCCATGCCTACACCCGGCTGTTGCTGGATTCCGTACCCCGCGTCGGCTGGAACCCGCGGCACATCGCCGAAGCCCGGCGCGCACTCAACGCTCCCGCGCACACAGCGGCGGACGGAGCATAGGCGGTCCGGTGGCCTCTGGCGCGAGCAGGGCATACCGGAGGTCCCGCACCCCGATTCGTGAGGCCCTGCTGCTGCTCGCCACCGAGGACCTGGTGCGGCTGGTGCCCAAGCGCGGCGCGCGCACACGTCCGTTACTCTGACTCGCCGACGTCGACAAGATCGCCAGGAATCGGCTGGGAACGAGCACCACGCAGAGGGGACGGGACAGCGGTGAAGACGGACGCGGGCGTCGAGTGGAACCTGCGGAAGGCCGGAACGGGCACGCCCCTTGCGAAGCGGGGCGTCGGCGCCCGCATCGGGGCGGGGGCGCTGGGCGTCCTTATCCTGCTCTTCGGTCTGATCCTCATCGGCGCGGGCTACGAGGAGGGCCCCAGAACGGCGGCCGACGGCACTCCCGGGACGATCACCATCGAGCGCTGCGACAGGGATAACAGGCGTGCCGACGTGGAGTGCTCCGGCACCTTCCGCTCCGATGAAGGCAAGCTCCGCTACAACGTGAAGGGCTTCCAGCCCAGCACGGAGTACGACAAGGGCGAGAACGTCGCCGCGGTGGCCCTCAGCCCGGTGTCGTTCGACCGCGGCGCCTCGGCGCTCTACATCGAAGGTGCGCAGTACTGGTGCGTCGCTGCGGCGATGTTCGGCGTGGCGGTGCTCGTGCTGAGATCCGCCTTCCGCATCAGCAGGCGCCCCCTGCAACGCGGGACGACCGTCACCGGCGTCAGCCTGGTCTTCGGTGGCCTGATGGGCGGCGGCCTCTGTGCCCTTGCAAACTCGATGGCGGCATAGGCCACTTGGGCCGGCGCAGGCACCGCTCGGACTCCTGAACGCCCGCAGGCCGCCGCCCACGAACCCGCCCCGGGCCCCGGGCCCGGCGAACGGGCCGGCCCTCACCCGTCGGCGTCAGCGCCTCCAAGGCCGCTCCGGGCCGTGGCTCAACATCACAATGGAGCCCATGAGCTCAGACGATTTCCCCCGCGCAGAGGGCGTCCGCCTCACGGGCGTCACGAACCTGCCGGCCATCACAAGGGAACCCGATCTGAACGACAACTGGCCGGGCCCGGCAACGCTGGTCGAACGCCGACGGTGTGAACCTCCCAATACCCCAGCTCGAACGCCCCAAGGTTTGGATCCGCGTACGCATCCGCGAGGTCTCCGGCCACCCTGATGCGCCGGCACGGCCGCTTGTGGCTTCCATCGATTGGCCGCCCGATGCCCCGAGCCGGAGCAGGACGGTGCCCGAGCCGGACGCTGCGCACCGCCGTAGCCCCCGCGCGCGGTGAGCGGTTGCCGCATTACGGAGGACGGAGGAACGCGAGCGGGTTACGGACCAGGCCGGCGGGACGCCGCCGGCCTGCACGACTCGCCGACGTTCGGCTTACTGCTCGTGAACGGCGCTGCGTTTCCTTGCCCGGGAAGGCCCGGGTGTCAGCGGAAGATGGATATGGATAAGGATATGGATAAGGGAAACGGAAAGGGATCTTCCATGTCTCACGCTTCCGCTGTCGCTGTCGCTGTTCTCGGCGCAGGCGCACTCGGCGCCGCGATGGCGATGCGGCTCGGAGACAGTGGCCACGAGGTTCGGCTGCGTTCAATCGTTCGTTTGGTCGGTCAGCTGCGGGGCCGCATCGGTCGAGCCTCTTCCAGGGTTGAGGTACACAAATGACGATTGCCGCCCAGGACGGCCCGCGTATCGGTTGGATCGGTGCCGGACGCATGGGCTTCCAGCTGGCTACCCGGCTGCTGGATGCGGGGCACGACGTAGCCGTCTACAACCGGGCCCGCGCCAAGGCCGAACCGCTGGCTGGACGGGGAGCGAGAATCGCCGACCGGCCGGCTGATCTGGCCGACCGGGACGTCGTGTTCACCATGGTGACCGCCTCGGCCGCCCTGGAGGCGGTCACCACGGGCCCCGGCGGTGTGCTGACTTCGCCGGATGCTGCGCCGGGGGTGCTGATCGACTGCTCCACGGTGTCCACCCAGGTGTCCGCGCTGATCCGGAATGCAGCCGCCACGCGGGGGACCGACTTCCTGGCCGCCACGGTGAGCGGGAACCCGAAGGTGATCACCGCAGGCAAGCTGACGGTCGCGGTCTCCGGCTCACCCGAGGTGTTCGGTCAGGTCGAGCCGTTGCTGGCTCTGCTGGGACGTGGGGTGAGCTATGTCGGTGAGGGCGAAGTCGCCCGTCTCGTCAAGATCGCGCACAACGTCTTCCTCGGTGTCGTCACCCAGTCGCTCGCCGAGATCACCATCCTCGCGGAGAAGGGCGGTGTCAGCCGTGCCGCCTTCCTGGAATTCCTCAACGATTCGGTGATGGGCTCGGTCTTCACCCGTTACAAGTCGCCCGCGCTGGTCAATCTGGACTTCGAGCCGACGTTCACCATGCCGCTGCTGCGCAAGGACTTCGATCTTGGGCTCTCCGCGGCCCGCGAGCTGGAGGTCCCGATGCCGCTCGCCGCCGCCACCGCCCAGCTCGTCGCCGGTGCCATCGGCGCGGGGCATGTCGAAGAGGACTTCGCGTCCTTGATCCTCGAGCAGGCCAGGAACTCCGGCATCACGCTGGAAGCCCAGAACGTGCCAGTGGACGACGGTCTGTCACCGCAGACCTGATCCGCCGACCATACGGAAGCGCCCACGCCCACGCCCCCGCCCACCGCTGGTACGACACAGTGAACGTGCCCGCGCGCGGCGAAACCGTCATCCGCATCCACTTCACCGACTTCACCGACTTCACCGACTTCACCGACTTCACCGACTTCACCGACTTCACCGACAAGACCGTCGTGCGCTGATCGCCGTTACACCGTCAGACAGGGCAGTGGTGCCAGGTGACGTGCAGTCCGTCGTCGAGAGACAGAGGGCCTCGACGGCGTCGGTGCTCCCGCGCCGGTTCTGCAGCCCGCTGCGGCTCAGCCGGAACTCGCCAGCGGCACGGCGGCACCGTCCTCTGCCACCGCAGTCGTCTACTTCCGGCGCCCGGGTGTGTGGTTGAACAGCAGGTTCAGCAGGAAGGCGGCGACGGTCGCGCTGGTGATGGCACTGCCGCCGATGATCTGCACCCAGGTCGGGAAGGCGTGGTAGAACGACGGCGCCACCACCGGGAGCATGCCCACGCCGATGGAGACGGCGACGATCAGCAGGTTATTGGTGCCCTCGAACTCCACCTTGCGCAGGGTGTTGATGCCGACCGAGGTGACGGTGGCGAACATGACCAGTCCGGCCGCGCCGATGACCGGCCCCGGCAGGGAGGCGACGATCTCGCCGAGCTTGGGGATGAGGGCAAGGACGACGAGGATGCCGCCGGCGACGGCGGCAACGTAGCGGCTGCGGACCTTGGTCATGCCGACCAGGCCGACGTTCTGGGCGAAGACGGTGTCCAGAAAGCCGTTCATGATGCCACCGAAGATGCCGGAGACGCCGTCGGCGGCCAGGCCGCGGGCGAGGTCGCGCGGGGAGAGCGGGCGTCCGGTCATCTCGCCGACGGCGAGCATGTCGGCAGTCGACTCCGTGAACGCCACCAGCATGACCATGCACATGGAGATGACGGCGGCGACGGGAAAGTGCGGGGCACCGAAGTGGAACGGTGAGGCGAGACCGAACCAGTCGGCGCCCTTCGCGGAGGAGAAGTCCGTCAGGCCCATGGGGAGCGCGATCAGCGTACCGACCACCAGGCCGAGCAGGACGCCGAGTTGGGCGACGAACCCGCTGGTGAAGCGGTTGATCAGAACGATGAGCAGCACGATGCCGCCGGCCAGGGCGAGGTGGCTCGGAGCGGCGTAGTCCTTGGCGGTGGAGTCCTGTCCGGCGATCAGCCCGGCCGCCACGCCAATCAGGGACAGCCCGATGACGGTGATGACGGACCCGCTGACCAACGGCGGGAAGAACCTGACCGCGCGGGCGAACGGCACCGCGACCAGCAGCCCGAAGACACCGGCGGCAATCATCGATCCGTAGACCGCCTGCATGCCGTACTCCCCCGCGATGAGGACCATCGGGGTCACGGCGGTGAAGGTGGCACCCGCGACGACCGGCAGCCGCACACCCAACACCTTGCCGATGCCGAGCGCCTGAAGGAGCGTCACCAGGCCGGCCACCAGCAGGTCGGCGTTGATCAGCAGGCCGATGGTGGAGGTGTCGAGCTTGGCCGCCGCCCCGAAGACCAGCGGGACGGCGACACAGCCGGTGTACATCACCAGCACGTGCTGCAGACCGAGCAGTCCCAGCCGGGCAGGTGGCAGGACCTCATCGACCGGGTGCCGGGCTGGGGCCACGGCTTCGGGCGCGGTGGGGTCAGGGGTCTGGGTCAAGGAGAGCCTCCGGGGCGGGGTTGGCGCGATGTCAGGAGAGGGGGGAGGTACGGGGAGGCGGCGTGCGAGGGGACACAGCCGGCACGGGGGCGTGGGGGCCTGACGACCAGAACAGCGGGTCAAACTTTTTGTTGATCTCGTTTCGCCGGCGTTTCCGCGATCGAACAGCGGTGTTGCTTTTGCTGAGGCCCGGCGTTCGCGATCACCCGCAGTACCCCGGACGCCCACTGTTAACAACAGCGGAACGGTCGCGATACGGCAATGCGTCACCGTCACTTCCATCGACCCCGACGACTGGGCCATCCTCGCCCAGCACTGGTATCCGGTCGCGCTGTCGAGCGAGATCGGCGACGAGCCGGTCTCCGTGCGTCTCCTCGACGAACCCCTCGTGGTCTACCGCGCCGAGTGAGGGCGGCCGCTGCACCGACGTACCCGCGCACCCCGCCTCGAAGATCCCCGCCCGGCTTCAACCTGCGCAGCTACCCCACCGTCGAGCGCTACGACGAGGGCTTCCAGCAGATCAACTGCCCCTCGTACGAGAACAGCTGGTGGACGGCCGGAGCGGGTGCGGTCGGATCGGCCATGGGGCGAAGTCTCCTTCGGGGGCGAGTGGAATGGTGCTCAAGCTGTCCGGGAGCAGTCCGCGGCCGGACACAGGCTCTGCGTGAACGGCGTGCGGGTTGTCGACGGCTGGGAACAGCGCGTGCCGTACGGTCCGTTCAGCGTCGACGACCAGGATCAGGCGTTTGTGCCGCAACCGGCCCGCACCGCGGAGGGTCTCGGGTCCAGGTCGGTCACGCAGGGCTTCCCCGCGGGGCGGCGTGGTGGGCGGACTCGCCCAGCGGCCTCCCCGCCGAGTCGCTCCGCCGGCTTCCTGCGAGACGAGCGAGGCGGACTCCCGGCAGGCCCAGGGACCGGTACCGCCATCCGAAGATCAAGGCACGTACGCTGATAGACATGGTTGAGCATCGAATGGTTGACGTGAACGGCGTTCGGCTGCACATCGCCGAGCAAGGCGACGGCCCCTTGGTGGTGCTTCTGCACGGCTTCCCCGAGTCGTGGCACTCCTGGCACCACCAGTTCGGCCCTCTGACCGATGCGGGCTTCCGAGTGGTCGCCCCCGATCAGCGTGGATACGGACGCAGCGACCATCCCGAGGACGTCGACGCGTACAGCATCCTCCACCTGGTCGGCGACGTCGTCGGACTGATCCAGGCCCTGGGCGAGGAGAAGGCGTACGTCGTCGGGCACGACTGGGGCGCGCCGGTCGCCTGGCACACCGCGCTGCTGCGACCGGACATGGTGCTCGGGGTGGCCGGCCTGAGCGTGCCACCCCCCTTCCGGGGCACGCAGCCGCCGCTGGCCGCCATGGACAAGAAGTTCGGCGGCCGCTTCTACTGGAACTACTTCAACCGCCCCGGTGTCGCCGACGCCGAGTTCGCCAGGGACACACGCACCACCCTCCGGAAGTTCTTCTACTCGGCTTCCGGCTCCGCTCCTCACTCCGGCGAGGTCAAGCAGCCGCTGATCGAACCCGGGCAGGGCTGGCTCGAGACCATGCCGGACCCCGAGGTACTGCCGGAGTGGTTCACCGAGGACGATCTCGACGCACTCACCGAGAGCTTTTCCAACGGTTTCACCGGGGCCCTCAACTGGTACCGCAACCTCGACCGCAACTGGGAACTGACCGCTCCGTGGCACGGCGCCGTCGTCACCCGGCCTGCCCTGTACATCTACGGCGACCGCGACCTCGTCCCCGCCTTCCCCGGCACACCCGAACTCATCGAGCGCCTCCCCGGCCTCATGCCCAACCTCCGGCGCGAGCCCCTCAAACTGGCCGACTGCGGGCACTGGACTCAGCAGGAACGCCCGGACGAGGTGAACGCGGCGCTCATCGAATTCCTCAGGGCCTGTGCCTGAGCCTGGCCTGGCCAGGCGAATCGTCGAACCAGGTACCGGAGCCGGCCCTCTCCGCCGTCGTAGGCGGCTGTGAGGTCGAGGTGGACGAGGTGTCGCTCCTCCTCGTATCGGCCGGCGCAGTCCATTCGGCCTGCGCCGGCCCCTCGCCTTCAGGCGTCGGATTGGCCTTCCGCGATCTCGTCCAGGAGGTGTGGGCCGTTGTTGCGGACGTTGTTGACCGCGGTGGACACGGCGCGGGCATCCAGGTGGCCGGCGGCGGGGGCTGCCAGCAGGGCGCGCAGTTCGCCGGGGTCGTGGTGGGCGGGGTCGAGCCAGGAGCTCCAGTCGTCGGAGGCAATCGTCAGGGGCATGCGAGGGTGGACGCGTCCGGCGGCGTCGGCGGCCTCGGTGGTGATGATCGTGCAGGTGGTCCACCAGGCACCCGGGGCGTCGTCATCGGAGACGGCAGGGTCGCGCCAGAACTCGTACAGCCCGGCGAGCGCCATGACCTGGCCGTCCTCGGGGCTGATGAAGTACGGCTGCTTGCGGGCCTTGGCCGTCTCGGTCGCGGCGACGGCCTGCCACTCGTAGAAGCCGTCCGCCGGCAGCAGGCACCGGCGCTTGGCGAACGCGCGGCGGTAGGCAGGCTTCTCCGCTACCGTCTCCACCCGGGCATTGATCATTTTCGCGCCGACGTTCAGGCTCTTCGCCCACGACGGCACCAGGCCCCAGCGCAGCGATCGCAGCTGCCGGGTGACCTCGCCGGTGTCGTGGTCGATCCGTTCCAGGACCGACCACACGTCGTCGGTCGGGGCCACGTTCCAGCTCGGATCCAGTACCTGGCCAAGATCCCAGCGCGTGACGTCGAACAGGTCGACCAGATCCTGCGGACGGCGGGTGGAGGCATATCGGCCACACATGCCTCCACCCTGCCACGCCATGGCCCGTCGGCCGGCACGATGTCCACCTGCCGTACGGGGGGGCATCGCCCCACACCTCAGTGACACGGGCTTACCGCGGAGACGACGCCGATCTGATGCAGACCTCCGTTGACGCGGTCGACCAGGTATGACCCGTTTCCGGCCGGCATGAAGTCCGGATTCCGGGTGCGCAGATATTCCTTGGACGTCCAGGAGACGATCCACACCAGCTCGTGCTCTTCTCCATGCGCCACGGTCATGCGCATCGGGTCCAGGCGCGCCGACAGTTCCTTCTGGTAGTCGCCAGGCACCGACCGGACCCCGGCGGCCCTACTGAATGTGAGGGCAGATGCCCACCACCATCTTCGACCAGTCCGCCCGACACGCACGGGCATGCCGTCGGCGACCGCGTACTGGCGGGTCACGCCCTGGCTGCCGAGTCCCCGGAAGCGGAGGGGACCGGGCCGCCGACCGCCTCGAACCCGCGTGCTCAGGCAGACGGCCGGTCCGCCGAACGAGGTGCGGCGGCGGCGCGGGCTATCTGCTGCGCGACACGCGCCGCCGGTTGCGCGTCACCGGACCGGTCGCCGGCGGCCGCGGGGACCGTGAGACACACCGCAAGCGCCAGCGGCCTCCCGTCTCGGGAGCGGGTGAAGGAAACGGACCAGGCGGCCGCTTCGCCGCGGCCGTCCGCGTCCGGCCGCAACTCCCACCCGGTCACACCGCCCGCCGCCGAACCCCGCAGAGCCGACCGCAGCTGATCGGCGGTCTTCCGCCCCACGACCCCGCCACCTCCCGTGGCGACATCCTTCGGCCCCTGCGAGCTGCCGTCGGCGCGGATCACCTGGGTGACCAGTTGCGGATTGACCTGCCTGCCGCCGCCCGCGATGACGGCCATCACGCGGGCCATCTCGAGGGGCGTCGCGGTGACCCCCGCGGCCCCGTCGCCGACGGCGGCCAGATCCGCCGCGCTGAGAGCCTTGCGTGGGTAGTTGCTCGGCCAAACGCGCACGGGCATGAGCAGTTTGCCGTCGTTGAAGCCGAACGTCTCGGCCATCGCGGCGAGATCCCTTTGCCCTACATCGACCGCCATCCGTGCAAAGACGTTGTCGCACGCATACCGGAGCGCGGTTCGTATGGATGCGTTTTTGCAGTGGGCGCGATCACCGGTGAACTTCCCGGTGCCGCCGGGCGCTGCGTAGGAGACCGGACTGTGCGTCGCCTCGTCCACGGAGGCGTACAACCCCTTCTCCAGGGCCGCGGCCGCGACGACGAGATGGAACGGATCGCCGGGAGGCGGGGCGTCGCCGCGCACGGGACGGTTCATCAGCGGTTCGTTCTCGTCGCTGTTCACTTTCTTCCACGCGGTCGCGTCGTCATCGTGGTTGCCGCTGAAGGCACTGGGGTCGTACGACGGGGCGCTGAACAGCGCCCGGATGTGGCCGGTCCGCACATCCAGGGCGACCGCGGAGCCCTCCCGGCCGTGTAGCGCGTCGGCGGCGGCTTTCTGCACCGCCGGGTCGATGGCCGTCACCACATTGCCCAGCGGGCCGCCCTTGGGAGAGGTGGGGCGCAGTACGTCGTCGTAGACCCCCTCCAGTCCCGCCTGCGCGAACGCCACCGACCGGTAACCCGTTACGGCGGCGTACAACTCCCCGTCCGTGTAGGTGCGTTCATAGGGAACCTTTGCCAGCCCGGTCGGCTTGGAACCGGTGATGGCCCGCCCCGCGACGATGATGTTGCCGAGCCCGGCCTTCGGCGGCCTCGGCGGCGACTGCTTTTCACGCGGTGTGCCGGGCGGCTTCCCGGAGCCCGCGTGGGTGTCTCCGCCTGCCGTGCAGCCCGACAACGGGGCCGAGAGGAGTGCAAACAGGGCGGCGGCAACCGAGGCCCGGAGGCGCTTCGTCGAGGGCATGACGATCATCCTAGAAGGACGGTGCGTACAGGTGGGCGTCGTTCGGGAGGACGTCGTTCGGGAGCACGTCCTTCAGGAAGGTGCCGGCCAAGAGGGTTCCGCCCACACGCCTTAACCACAGCGGCCGTTGAGCTGCCGTGGGCCCGCCGGTAAGCGCAGGGGGCGAGCCCGAGTCCGGGTAAGTGCACCCGCCGTGGCCGACGCGTTCGGTCGGCGCCCTCTTCGACGTCAGCCCTGGTCGGGTTGAAGCGGCCCGTTGAGGCCCGCAGGGTCGTGGTTACGGGTCAGCGGTCAGCTTTCACCTGACGCCGTCAGTCACGCGTGGAAAATGCCTGGACGTCTGCGAGCGACCGCGACTACGGTAAGCACACGCCCGTGATCACAGATAAGGAGGCGAGAGCGATGCTCACCACAACAACTGTGCGCTCCCGCCCCGTCCACCGGGCGTCCCAGGTCTGATCCGGGAGCGCGTCACTCTCCCGAAGGATCGCTTCACCCATGACTGAACTGGTCATCCGTCCGCTCACCGCGGGCGAGACTCCCCTCTTCGCCTCCCTGCCCGACCCGGGCATCGTCGGCCGCGCCGTCCTCGGCCACACCTACGGCATGATTGCCGACGGCGGCGAGTACCGGCCCGAATGGACCTGGGTCGCTCTGCGCGACGGCGTCGTTGTTGCCCGCGCGGCCTGGTGGGCCAAGCCCGGGGACGAAAAACCCATCGCCCTCGATTGGTTCGACTTCACCGACGCCAAGGCCGCTGTCCAACTGCTGCGCGCCGCACCTTTCCACGCCGAGTACAGCCTGCTGCTGCCGGCTGGCTGGCGCGAGAAGCCAGACGTGCGGGCCGCAGCCGAGGCCCGCACGGCCGCAGCCGAGGCGGCCGGGCTCCGGAAGCTGGTCGAGCGCTACCGCTACACCTGGACCTCCGACTGCCCGCTCCCCGAGCGCACCGGGCGCCTGGAGTACCGGCCGGAGCCGGACGACAACGTCATCCGGGGTGTGGTACGCCGTATCCAGGAAGGCTCCTTGGACGCCCACGACCTGCACGGCATCGCGGAGTACGGCAGGGACGGCGCCGTCGAGGAACTCCTCAACCTCCTCACCTGGATGCCTTCCCCACGGGACTGGTGGCGCCTGGCCTACACCCCGACCGGCGAAATAGCGGGCTTCCACGTCCCCGCCCGCAACCCGTCAGGCTCCTGCATCGGCTTCATCGGCGTCCTCCCCGAGCAGCGCGGCCACGGCTATGCCTACGACCTGCTGGTCGAGTGCACACAAGACCTGGTGGCGCGGGGCGCGACGCGTATCGCGGCCGCCACCGACCAGGGGAACTTCCCGATGGCAGCACATTTCGCGACAGCGGGTTATCCGGTCAGCGAGGAGCGCATCGACTTCGTCTGACCGCCCGACGGCTCGTAGCCGGAGACAGGTTACCCGGAACCGCCTCCGGACATTGACCGGACATTGATGCGCCCAAAGAGGCTGTTCCGGACGGAGCGGGCCGCCACAACTCCAGGAGCGGACACCGCCCTCGTTCGCATGCGGTGTCCACATACGACAGCTCAACGTACGTGGACACCGCAAGATCCGCCCCAGCCGGTACGAAGCCGCCGTCAACAAGCACATCGGCAACATCTTCAATAAACTCGATCTGCCGGTGGACACGGACGGGCATCGCCGGGTCCTGGCGGTGCTGGCGTTCCTCAGAGCATGAGCTGCTACGCACCGCCCATCCCCGTCGACATCATGCGACATCATCAAGGTGGATCACGACGGCTGAACGGGCGCATATCTTCCACTAACTTCCACGGCACGGTGGCCATCGTTGCTCTTCGCCTCTGGCTTCGCTCGTGATCCGCCTGACGGCCCTCAGGGCCAGTGGCAGACGGCCTCGACGTTGTTGCCGTTGGGATCGCGAACGAAGGCTCCGTAGTAGGAGTCGTGGTACTCGGGCCAGAGTCGGGGCGCGTGCAGGACTTCGGCACCCACTGCCAGGGCCGCAGCGTAGAAGGCGTCCACGGCAGCGCGGTCGGCTGCGGTGAACGCGATGTGCACCTCGCGCGAGGGCGCGGGGTCCTTCGCCGGGACCAGCCACAGCGGGTGCCCCGTGACACCAAAGCTGACGTTCTCGCCGAACTGCTTCTTGCGCTCGCCGCCGAGCGGGGCGAGTACGGCATCGTAGAAAGCGGTGCTGGCCGCGATGTCATTCACCTGAATAGCGATGTGATCTAACATGCGCCAACCTTGCACGGCCGCAGGAGAGTTGTCGCGCAGTTTTCTTTCCGCCCGACCAGCCGCCCCCTGGCCCTGGCCCTGGCTCTGTCCCTGGTGAAGCTCGCCGGCAGGTGAATGTCACATCGACCATCACGTGGGGGGTCTGGCGCACCCTGGGCGCACCCGGACCGAGGCGGGCGAAGCCTGGCCCGTTCGTCCCCTGCGCAACCACGCGGGAAGCACAGCGGACCGGGCCGTCTTTGACGCTCTGACCACAGTTTTTCCGTGGGCCCCAGGCGGCTGCGAGAATTCCCCTGCCGGGAGTCGTCGATCCCCTCGCTCGCGCTCGCAGCGCGACGGCGTCGCTCGTCACGGCAGCGGACGTGTGAACGCCTCTGGAGGAGATCCGGAACCGCATGGCGTCAGGGCGGGCCGGGGACGGCCCGGCCTCGCGGCATGCCGGCGGCGCAGCTGCGGTGAGCGGCTCACCGATGCAGGGGGCGCCCTGAGCCTACTGCGGGCGTGTGGTCACATGAGCCCTTTGAGCCCTCCGGGGGAAGAGGGCCGGTAGTGGTTGATCAGGCCTGCGTGTTGGTTGGGCCGGGCGGCTCGGTGGGATTCAGCGTGGTCGAACCGGGGCCGCCGTCCGCGCAGCAGGAATGATGCGGTGCGGGTGGCCAGACGGCTGAGGGGGGTATTCATCGATCCTCCGTTCGTGGCGTTCGGTACTTCGAGCGTACGGAACTTGGGTCGAGCGTGTAGCGATCTGAGCGAGAACTGAGGATGCGCGACGGGACTCGCCAACCGCCACTGGGTCGCGCGGATCGTGGGCGCCCCGCCCTGCTCCCCGTCGCCGACCACCACCGGCACACTCTCGGCGTCTGTGCTGTAACGCCCCTTCCGCAGGGCACCATTGGGCCTGATCCGGCGTGGCTCGATCCCACGGTGAGGTGCACCGGCATCCACATCTGCACGATGTCCGCTTCCGACCGGCGTCACACGGCGGTCAAGCGGTCAAGCGGTCAAGGGGAGTTGTCTTCGGTGGCGGTGACCGTGGCAGTCGGCAGGCAATATCCGCGAGTGGTGAACCGGGGTCGCGCATGTCGGGTCAGCAGGAGCCGGTCTTGCGCCGCGCGATGCCGGGCAACGGCCAGATGTCCGCACGCCGCCATCCCGGATGATTGTCAATTGCCTGTGGGTCGGCGGTTGTCCCGGAGAGCTCCAGTCCGTGACCGAAAAAACGAGATGCGCGCGGCCTGTGGCGCTGACAAGCTGCGCCGGTGAACCGTGAACAGATCTCCCAGATCGCCCATGCCGATCACCCGATCAAGTCTCCGCTCGACGACGAATCGGTGCGCCGGCTTCTGGAACGCGCCCTCCCGCGTGGGGACGAGCGTGTGCTCGACCTTGGTTGCGGCGGCGGGGAATGGCTCCTGCGCGCCCTGGCCACGCGCCCGCACCTGCACGCCGAGGGCGTCGACGTCTCCGAGGTCGCCTTGGGGAAAGCCCGCCAGGCAGCGAGCCACCTCGGCGTCCAGGAACGCCTCGTCCTCCACCACCAGGAGGCCGCGGATTTCGTCTCCTCACAGCCGTTCGACCTGGTGCTCAGCGTCGGGGCCACGCATGCCTTCGGCGGCCTGCTCCCCACCCTCGCAGCGGCACGCAAGCACCTGGCTCCCGGTGGCCATGTCCTGATCGGTGAAGGGTTCTGGGACCGCGCCCCTTCCCAGGATGCCGTGGAGATGCTCGGGGACTTCACCGACCTGGCGACCACTGTGGACCGTGTCGTCGCCGACGGGTGGACACCTGTCAACGGGCACGTCAGCACGCGCCGCGAACTGGACGACTACGAATGGGCCTGCTGGGGGTCACTGGCCTCATGGGCTCTGGACCGCCCTGCCGATCCGGACAGCTCGCACGTGCTCGCGACGGCCACCACCCGGCGCTCCGAATGGCTGCGCGTCTACCGGGACACTTGGGGCTTCGTCTCCCTGGTCCTGCGTCAGACGTCCGACTGACGAACCTCGGGCCGACCCAAGCCCGGCCCCGACACACCACCACACTCCGCGGCCGGGTCTCGTGGTTCGTCTCTCCTGAGCGACGAGGTGGGGCGCCTACGCCGTCCGGCTCGTGAACCGGGCCGATGACCGACTCCGGCTCACCCCGCCGACCGTTGCCCGGCCGAAAGGCGTCAAGGGCTTCGTTGTCATCCCCCCATCGCTGGAAGGCCGAGCGCACCCTGGGCCGGCTGATGAACGCCCGCCGCACCGTCCGGGACCACGAACGACTGCCCAGCACTGCGAAGTCCGCCCGACCTGGGCACTGATCACCGTGATGACCAAGCGCGTCACCCGCAAGAAGCCGTCCCGGCGCTGGCCAAGGAAGCCCGCACCCATCGGGCTGATCGGGCATGGTCGCCGTCAGCGAAATGCCTTGTCAGCGGCCGATGGTCGGGCGATTCCAGCGCCTGGCCGAACACGGCGCGGCAATCACCACCGCACAACCATGAGCTCGTGCCGTCGCACCCTACGGCGCAGTTGCCCGGTCAATGCCTGGCTCCCCCGCCCGGCAAGTGCCTTCACAAACGCCCTACGGGACAGCCCTTAGTTCTCTCACCATCCGAGCCACGAGCGGCACAGGGATGCCGTGCCGCTCGGCTGCTCGCAGCAAGGATCCCCCGATTGCGTCGAGTTCCAGCGGCCGGCCGGCCTCCGCGTCGCGCAGCATGGACGATTTGCTGCCGGGCAGGAACGCGTCGTACCGCGCCAGGACCTGGGCGGCGTCCGCCGGCCCACCGCAGGCCCCGCTCACGGCAGTGGCCTCCTCGACCAGGGTCTCCAGCTCCTCCCTCCGCTCGGAGCGGATGTTGCCGATGGGCAGCCGGTAGCGGGTGGTGAGCAGGGCGAACGGGGCCAGGAAGGCCAGCTTGGCCCATAGGACGGCGTTCTCGTCCGGCACGACGCGAGTGTCCACGCCGGCGGCCGTGAGCAGCGCGGCGAGCGGGGTGAGACGCTCCTGCGGACCGGCCAGGTCTATCTCGGTGAACGGGCTGCCGTGTTCGATTACGCCGGGAGCCGTGCGGGTGGACTCGACACGGATCACGGCCGGTACCACCTGCCGCAAGCCGTAGCGTGCGCGCAGGACAGCAGGGTGTTCGACGCCGTTGAGCAGGGGCAGGACGAGTCCGTCACCGAGCTGTTGGGGCGGTATGCGCTCGAGCGCCGCGTCGAGCGCGGTGTGCTTCACCGTCACCAGGCACACGTCGATGGGCTCCCGCAGGGCGGTGTCCGCCTCGACCTCGGCCGTGAACGCACCGTGGTGACCGCTGCGTACCCGGATGCCGTTGTGGCGCAGTGCGCGTGCACTCTCCTCACCGGCGATACAGATGACGCGATGTCCGGCGCGTGAGAGCAGCGCAGCCAGCAGTCCCCCCACCCCTCCGGGGCCGAGTACGGCCACGGTCCGGGCAGAGGGGGTCGCGGCAGTGAAGTGGCCGGTGAGCGGTCCGGTGTGGTGCATGGTTGGGGCTCCTGTCAGCTCGCGGGTCGGCACCCGTCCCGCCCCTTCGCCATGTCCGGACTGGGCAGGAGGGGCGAGACGGGTTGCCGCCCTGGGCCCGAACTGATCATCGGCGAACCCCGAGAGGCAAGTCAATCCTCGGGTTTTCTTCCATACCCCCAAGAGATTCCTTAGGTTGAGGCGGCCTTACCGTGGCATCCGTGCCCATGACCTTCGATGACCTGCGAATCTTCGTGGCCGTGTGCCGGGCGGGAAGCCTGAGCGCCGTCGCCCGGGACCTGTCCTGCACCCAGTCAGCGGTGAGCCAGCACGTAAAACGGCTGGAACGGCAAACAGGGGTGCGGCTGCTGGAGCGCCGGCCACGGGGCGTCGTGCCCACCCCGGAAGGACGCCTGCTGCAGGCTGCGGCCCTGGAGGGGATCGCCGGCCTGGATCTCGCCCTGCGCCGGCTGGGCGAACTCGCGCGCGGCGAAGCCGGATCGGTGCGGGTGACCACGGGCGCCACGACAGTGCGGCACTTCATGGCCGAGGCCATCGTCGCCTTCCGCGAGAGTCACCCAAGGGTGAGCTTGGAGTTCTGGACGGAAACCTCCAGCCAGAGCTGCTTCGACGCGCTCATCGACGGCGCGGTCGACCTGGCCTGGATCACGATCGGCAGCCCGGTACGGGGCATCGAGCAACGTCCCGTCGTGAAGCTGCCGTGGGTACTGGCGGTCCGGACCGACGATCCGCTCGCCCTCCGGTCACAGATCACAGCCGCCGACCTCGCCGGCATCCGGCACATCCGGCTCCCGGAGAACTCCTCCTCAAGGGCCCACCTGGACACAGCCTTCGCCCGCCTGGACATCCACCCCACCTCAGACACCGGCGTCGCCGACTGGGACACCGCCATCCTGCTGGCAGAACTCGGCATCGGACACGCCATCGTCCCCGCCCTACCGGGGCAGAACACCGCCGGCCCGTCAAGCGAAAGCGGCCCGCTGAAGTTTCTGTCCCTCCCGGACCTGCCACCACTACCGGTGGGCTGGGCAGTCCGCCGCTGGGACACACTCACCCCACTCGCCCGCACCTTCGCCGACATCGTCGAACAGCGATGCACGGCAGGCCCGGCCCCCCAGTAATCACCGCCGCCACACCCACCCCGCGAGACAACACACCGAGACCGTCCCAGGCCAGACAGCCCCAAGCATCGGCCACTCCCCGAACGGAACAGGTACGAGACCAGCGGCGCCCCGCGCCACTTCACCGACCCCAAACCGCCCCCCCGATGCGCACCGTCGAAGTTCCCGGTTGGTGACGTCCGGCACCCGGCCGGTGACGCCGGCTCACTCCTTGTCCACTTCCGCAAGCGAAGCCCGCAACTGCTGCTGCAGATCCGGGTGTTCCTCCGCTCGCTCCAGGGCCAGTGCCGTAGAAAACTCCCGTCGTGCCCGTATCCGCTCTCCTGCTGCCACGTACGACTGACCGAGGCGGTGCCGGATCTCCATCTCGAGTCGTGTGCGGTGCGGTTCCGAACGCCGCGAGATGCCTGTGTGCAGCGCCAATGCCTGGCGATGGCGGCGTTCCGCCTCCGCAAGGTCCTCCGCGACCGACCCCAGCCGTGTCAACGTCAACGCCAGCAGCAGCGCGTCGCCGGCCTCCCGCAGCAGTGCCTCACTGCGCAGCAGCACCGCCCGCGCCTCCGCCCGTTCGCCGAGCGCCGCATGCCCGTCTGCAAGGGAGACCAGGCGCTGGCTGACCGGTATCGGGCGGCCGTTGCGCTCCGCCGCGGCGAGCGCCGCCCGCGCGTCGGCGAACGCTGTAGGCACCTCACCCTGCATGAACCGGCTTATCGACCGCAGCGCCAATGCCAGAGATACTCCCCACTCGTCGTCGGCCCGCTTCAGGACCGGCAGCACCTCATCCACAGTGGCCGTCACCGTGTCGTACCGCCCCTGCAGGAGGTCTTGGAGGGCCAGACCGGTCAGAGGCAGCGCCGCCATCGTCTCGTCGCCGCTCTCGCGGGCGGACTTCAGAGCCTGCCGGAGCCAGTCGCCACCCTGCGCGTGCCGGCCCTGCTGGTGGTCCAGCAGACCGAGCGACGCCGCCACCCGGACCCGCAGCGCCGGATCCCCGCTCCGCTCAGCGGCGCGCAGCGCCGTCGTCAGCGCCGTGCGGCCCTCGTCGTAGCGATCGTGGTGAAGGAAGTAGTCCCGCAGTGCCTCACCCAGCTGCGTCGCCAGGACGTCCTCGCCGTGCGCCGCCGCGTAGCTCGGTACGGTCGCCAGGTCCGCCCCCGCCTCGTCCAGCCACCGCGCCGCCTCCCGCGCGGAGTCGAACCGCTGCGGATCCCCGTCCGACGCCCGGCCATCGTCACTGGTGAGCCGGCCCGCTTGGACATACAGCTCCAGTACCTGCCGACGGGCCTGCGCCGCCTCCTCAGGCCGGGTGCCGGCCAGCTTCCGCGCGTGGACCCGCACGAGGTCGTGGAGGCGATACCGTCCCGGGCCCGGCTGCAGCACCAGGCTCGCGTCGTACAGCTCCTCCAGCACGGTCTCCGCCTCGTCGACGCCCACCCCGAGCATCACCGCCGGCGTCCACGCGTCGAACTCCGGCGTCGGCGCATGGCCCAACAGCCGGAACGCCCGCTGCCGGGCCTCACTCAACTGCTCGTAGGACATGTGGAACGCGGCCTCCACGCTGCGGTCCCCGGCGCTCAGCTCGCCCAGTCGCCGCTCCTCCCGCGCCATACGCGCCGCCAGGTGGGCCGGCGACCACGACGGCCGGTGCTGCAGCCGCGCGCCGGCGATCCGCAGGGCCAGCGGCAGGCCCCCGCACAGCCGCGCCAGGTCGGTGACCGCCTCGGGTTCGGCGTCGGTGCGCGCGGCGCCGATCAGGCGGCGCAGCAGATCGATCGATTCGGTGGTCGGCAGTGGGTCCAGGGTCACGCATCGGTCCGCGTCCAGCCCGGTCAGCCTGCGCCGTCCCGCCACCAGCACGCGGCTGCCCGGACCGGCAGGCAGCAGGGGCCGCACCTGCGCGGCGCTTCCCGCATCGTCGAGAACGAGCAGCAGCCGCAGCCTGCTGGTGGCGTCGCGCCATGCAGCGATCAGGCCGTCGTGGTCCTGGGGGATGTCCGCGTCGGCCATACCGAGCGTGCGCAGCAGCCGCTGGAGCAGCCGCTGCGTCAAGGGTCGGTCGCCTGCCGGCAAGTGGTGCGTGAGCAGATCGAGGAAGAGGACGCCGTCCGGGTGCTGGGGGCGAAGCGTCCACGCCGCGTGCACCAGCAGCGATGTCTTCCCGACCCCGGCAGGGCCGTCCACCGTCGCGACCATGACGCCCTCGTGGGGGGCGGGCGCGGTCAGTGCGGCGACCTCAGCGACGCGGCCGATCAACTTGCCCGCGTTTCCGGGGAGTTGGTTCACCGTGCGAAGCGGCCGGGCCTGCGTCGGCACCGACGGTACCGATGCCCGGGGGCGCCGCGAGGCAACCGCCGTGGGGACCTTCGAGGCAGTCGCTGCGTCCGGGAAGGCAGAGCCGCCGGCGGTGGGCGAGCCGCCGAGGACGGCCGTGTCGTCGTGGCGGAGCACTGCCGCGTGCAGGTCCCGCAGGGCTGCGGACGGTGCGGCACCCAGCTCCTCTCGCAGCCGCCGCCGCAGCCCCTCGTACGCGGCGAGCGCCTCGCCCTGCCGGCCCGTGCCGTACAGCGCCCGGATCCTCAGCGCCTGTACCGGCTCGTCCAGCGGATCGGCTGCCTCCGAAGAGGCCAGGTCCGCGAGGACCTCGCTGCCGCGGCCGAGCTGCAGCAGACACTCCAGCCGTTGCTGCTGCAGGGAGCGGCGCTCGATCAGCAGCCGCTGGCGTTCCCCGAGCGCGTACGGCCCGGGCAGCCCCGCCAGCGGTTCCCCGCGGAAAAGCCGCAGGCCCTGCTCAGCGGCGGCCAGCGCCCGCGAGATGTCTCCGGCATCCAGCAACCGTCGTGTTTCCACGGAGAGTTCGGCGAGGCGTGCGGTGTCGAGGCGGACCGGCGCGGCGAAGCGGTAGCCGCCCGGCCCGCCACGGATCACCGAGGCGTTCTGCCCCGCACTCGGCACGTCCAGGGCCTGCCGCAGCGCGTATACGTAGCTGGGCAGGACGCGCCGCCCCGTCGGCGGCGGCCTGTCGCCCCACACTCCGTCGATCAGTTGCTCGTGGCTGACCAGCCGGCCGCCGCGCAGCACCAGCGCCGCCAGCACCGCCTGTCGGCGGGCCGGACCGATTGCCGCCTCCAGGTCGCCTCGCCATGTCTGCACGGGGCCGAGTATCGCGACGTGCAGCTCCTGCGACGCCCCCATTGCCATCCGGGCCCCTCTGTCATCACGGATCATCAGAGTTTCATCGCTATTCCAGCGGCGTGCATCACAGTTGGCAAGTCAGAGCCGGAACAGCGGTCGTCGCCGTGCCGTACGGGGGACAGCACCGCCGCCTGCAACCCGGCACCGGGCGCGCCCGACCCGCGGAGGTGCCATGACCCCTGAGGTTGCACTGCTCCTGGGCCGTTGCGGCCTGGTTCTGTACGGCCTGGGCGACGGCAGCTGCCGAATCCGTGCTGCCGGCGGCCCGGTCGTCGGCCGGGTTGAAGGCAGCGCGGGCGCCTGGAACGCCTGGGCGCGGCGGCACGACGGGTGTCAGGTCCTGGTCGCCACCGACCTGCCCAGCCGGAACGCGGCGGTGTGCGCGGTCGCCGATCACGCCGAGTGGGAGGACCTGGCACGGGTCCGGCCCGACAAGACGTCACGGAGGTACCACATGACGAGCATGAAGCGGCGCCACCTGTGGAGCCTGGCCCGAGAGGCCCGCAGGGCGAGGGAAGCGGGAGAGATGACACACACGGTGCAGCTCTACCTCAATCGGCCGGTGTACGGAAAGCGGGCCGTCAGGCGGGTGGACCGCGGAGTCGATGAAACGATCCGGGCCATTGAGCGCGAAGGCTGGGAGTGCTGTGGAGTCGAGCCGTGGCTCGGCACCGGAGTGCTGCTCAACTTCGTACGGGCCAACTGATGGCGTCACGCCGGGCCGGTGTCGACGGTCAGGCAATTCCCCACCCTGAACGTCATGTAATGGGCTGCGGGGACGGTGACCGTGTGCCGAGATCCCCATGGCGCAGCCCAGGGGGGAAGCGCATGACCGCCGACTGCGCTCAACCATCAGCCGCGACCTCTCGAAGCGGCTCCGACAGCGTCAGTCAGCGCCCAATTCAGGCCCCCGCGTGCACGGGTACTCGCCGCCGTCGCACTAGTGACCTGAGTCGGAGATTCGTCGGCAGTAGGCGGCGACTTTGTCGAGGATTTCGTCGGCGGTTTTGGTCCAGGTGAAGGGTCTGGGTTGCTCGTTCCAGTCGGCCAGCCAGGCACGGATATCGCGTTCGAGGGCTTGGACGGAGCGGTGGACTCCTCGCTTGAGTTTCTTCTGGGTCAGCTCTGCGAACCACCGTTCCACCAGGTTCAGCCATGACGCGCTCGTGGGTGTGAAGTGCAGGTGGAATCGGGGGTGGGCCAGTAGCCACCGCTTGATGTCGGGTGTCTTGTGGGTCGCGTAGTTGTCGAGAATCAGGTGGACCTGGAGGCCGGCGGGGACTTCTTTGTCGACCTTGGCCAGGAACTTCTTGAACTCGGCAGCCCGGTGCCGGCGGTGCAGGGAGCCGATGACCTTTCCCGTCGCGACCTCCAGGGCGGCGAAGAGGGTGGTGGTGCCGGCGCGGATGTAGTCGTGGCTGCGGCGTTCGGGAACGCCGGGCATCATCGGCAGGACCGGTTGGGACCGGTCCAGGGCCTGGATCTGCGACTTCTCGTCCACACACAGCACCAGCGCCTTCTCCGGCGGGTCGAGGTAGAGGCCGACGACGTCGCGGACTTTGTCGATGAACAGCGGGTCCGTCGACAGCTTGAACGTCTGCGAGCGATGTGGGGCCAGGGCGAAAGCCCGCCAGATCCGCGAGATCGCCGACTGCGACATCCCGGTCGCCGCGGCCATTGACCGGGTCGACCAGTGGGTGGCATTCTTCGGTTTCTCCTCGAGCGTCTTGACGATGACACGCTCGACGTCTGCGTCTGTGATCTTGCGCGGGACGCCGGGCCGCGGCTCGTCGGACAGGCCGTTCAGACCACGTTCGAGGAAGCGCCGTCGCCAGGTGCGGACCATGTCCGCGGTGACGCCGAGCCGGCGTGACACCTCCATGATCGAGTACCCCTCAGCGCACTCCAGAACGATCCTTGAGCGCTGAGCCAGAGACTGGGCCGTCGAACGACGACGCACCCAGCCTTCCAGCACGGTCCGTTGGGCATCAGTGACCGACAACGGCGGAATCTTCGGACCCGGACGACTCATACCCAACCAACGACGAATCTCCGACTCAGGTCACTAGGGCGTGCCCGGCGGATCATTGCCCCACGGCAGATGAGTCCCAGGCAAGGATCTGAGTCCCAGGCAATGATCCGCCGGACTGGGAACGGGGCGTCAGGCCAATGAGAACTTGGCTACGTACTCGTCGAAGGGCTCGATGCCAACTTCCGCACGCTGTTCGTCCATGCGCTCGGGCTCTTCACAGGGCCACGGAACAGGAGCCCCGTCCTTCACGCCGGCGATCTGAGTGCCATAGATTTGCTTGCGGCCCTCATTGACCAGTGTGCGGTCGCGCAGGAAGGCCAGCTCGCGGGGGCTGGCTGAGCCTGCCGTCACCGCCTGCTGCATCAGGTGGAGGGCGCGTCGCTGAACGTCGAGCTGTCGGTCGGCGTGCTGGGCGAGCAGCCAAGCCGAGCGTGTGGCCTCCTCGCCGACCAGTTCTGCTGTCGGCCAGCCGTACTCATCCATGATCTCGCCGAGTCGGTCACCGTGCCGTGCGGTCAGCCGGCGCCAGGCCAACTGCACGGCGGGGTCATCGCTGTTCGCATGGGCTGAGGACTGGCGATCGGCCGCAGCCATGTCCGTTAGTTCCAGCGCCAGCGCCAGCGCGGCAACGTCGTGCGCCACTCTTAACTCCTAAGTCAGATCGGTGCGTTGTGCTCGTTGTCGTCCGTAACCCTAAAGGCACATACTGGGCGTAAAGATCATTCCGGAGAACGGTGACAGGCACCTCCGGTCACGGGGATAATGGATCTATCCCCGGAACCAGAGCCGGATGGCTGCGACGGTGACGGCGCCCTGGAAGCGACAGGCGAGCTTGTCGTATCGCGTGGCCACCGCACGGAACGCCCGACCTCGCCGAAGGACTGTGCGACCTCGCCGTCATTCGCGCCACCCTCGACCTGTGGCCCGCGCACGAGCAGCCCGCCGTCGAGTACACCCAGGACATCGACGACCGGCTCGCCGCCATCGCCACCGGCCGCCGCATCGGCCTCACCGCGCAGGCCACCGCCGCCCAGTACCGCCGCGACGGCATCACCTACCGCCCCCTGTGCGACGCGCAGCCCGTACCCGTCCACCTCATCTGGCGGACCCACGACCCCCACCCCGCCACCCACACCGCCATCGCCCTTGCCAACGTCCTCCACCGCGAGGACCGCAGCACCCCGCGCTCGCATAATTGACCCCGCAACGCATGCGCCGTCGACGTCGGCATGCCGGCCATCAGGAACGAGGAGTATTGAGCACCCGAGCCGACCGAGAAGAGCTGGGCCCCGACCTCTGCACCTGGACTATGGCGCGTCTATGGCTACTCGCTGACGAAGCTGAAGGCCGGGAGATCGAAGCGATACGCGTCGTCGCCCAGGGTCACGCTTACCGATCCGACGAATCCCGAGAAGCCCGCAAGCAGTGGGCCAAGCTGTCACTGCACGCCAACGGGCGCCTGCGCGCCAACGGTCCCCGGCAGCAATCACGGGCGGATCACCAGGAGTTCATGCTCCGGACGTGGGCCATCGACCGCCTCGGCCCTGACGAGGACGACCCCGACTGGGCGCCCGAGAGGCTCGCCTCGGACACTCTCGCCACACTGGCTCTCGCTCCTGCCGAGGCCCGTGCCCTCGCCGTTCACTGGCGCCGGCTCCCCATTGAGCGAATCCGGGAGCTGCGGCGACACAAAACCCTGACGGCCCATCTCGACACCCTCGTCAGCTATCTGCAGTCCAGCCCGAACCGGGACCAACTTCTCCTCTGGCTACAGATCCGCCAGGAACTGCCCTGATCGGCCCCCATCAGCCCTCATCGGCCGTCATCGGCGTCATCGGCTCGCGAAGCCCACGCCGCAATGGCGTGCCGCCTCGATGTTCGGAGAAGCCTGCGGACGACGCCCCGTCCTCACATCTCCCCCCAGAGAGGCCGCGACTGGTCGAGATCCGCGACAACCGCACCGACCGGATCGTTGACGCCCAACGCGAGGGCCGGCTCGGCGAAGTCGAAGGACTCTCCATCAGTCTCGCCGCCGCGGAGACACTCACCCAACTCGCCGCGCAACAAGAGCGCCAAGGGCCCACTGTCCTCCTGGGCATCCCCGCACTCGATCAGATCGTCGCCCGCACCAGCGAGGTGAGCGAGCCCCGAGCCGGTCCACCCAGAGCACCAGCCGGGACGCAGAGGCGCCAGCCTGCGAGCGGTGATTGAGGTGATCGGTGTATCCGCTCCGTTCCAACAGCGCGGGCAGCGAGCTGAGCGCGCCGCCGCGGACGCCGCCGCGCACCGCAGTGACGCATTGGAGAGATCCGGCGTCCGCGGTCGAGTCCTAGTCGGTGGTTCCGTACGCGGCCATGAACATGTCCAGCAGTCCGTCGACCGCGCTCTCGTCGATGGGGCGGGTTGACAGCAGGCTGCGGTAGTACAGAGTGCCGCACAGCACCTCGGCGGCGAATTCCAGGTTTGTTTCCGCTACCAGTTCACCGGTGCGCTGGGCGCGGGTGATCCGGTCGAGGGTGCTCTGCTCGACGGTGACCAGGAATCGTTCGTGCAGGGTCGCCCGCAGCGCGGAATCGGACTGAGCCTCCGCGATGACCGCGCGGTAGACGGGGCCGATCGGCGGGCTGGAGAGGGCGCGGCCTGAGCGTAGGAACTGTTCGCGCAAATCCGCGCGGACGTCCCCGGTGTCGCGGTAGTCCAGGTCGCTGGCCCACACACGGCTGAGCGCGTCGAGCAGCAGCGCCGCCATGGACGGCCAGCGCCGGTAGATCGTGTGCTTCCCGACCCCGGCCCGTCTGGCAACCGCCTCGATACTCAGCCCCGCGTAACCGACCTCCGCAGCCAGATCGAGGGTTACCTGCAGCAGCTCTTCGGTGCGCGCGGCGCCCCGGCGTCTCGGCGTGGCGGGCGTGTCGGTCATGCCACCACTCTATCGACACGTGGCGTGCCGTTGACAATCCCGAGGGCTGCGCGCAGTATTCAGTCTCGATCGGCACGGATCGTGCCGATGTTGATCTGGTGGCACGTCGCCACCCACGCGCCCAGGATCCAACACATCAGATCCTCAAGGGGAGTTCTGCCATGAGCAGCACCGAAAGCAGCAGCACGCACGAGGGATTCACGGCCGAGGAACGGGCCGCGATGAAGGACCACGCCCAAGAGCTGAAGAAGGCAGCCCGCCGCAGCTCGCGCGCGGACAAGGCGGCGGAGGCGGAGCGGGACGTGCTCGCGAAGATCGCCGAGATGCAGGACTCGGACCGGATCATGGCCGAGCGCGTCCATGCCGTCATCACAGCCGGCGCCCCGGCCCTCGCACCGAAGCTCTGGTACGGCATGCCCGCCTACGCGCTGGACGGCAAAGTCGTCTGCTTCTTCCAGAGCGCGGAGAAGTTCAAGGCGCGCTACGCGACGCTCGGGTTCAGCGACCAGGCGAAGCTGGACGAGGGCACGATGTGGGCAGCCGGTTTCGCCCTGACCGAGGTGACGACCGAAGTGGAGGCGCGGATCGCCGCACTCGTGAAGCAGGCTGTGAGCTGAGGCGCGCCCGGCAACGGGCCGGGCCCGCGCCGTCTTCACGTGCTCGACGGCCCGCGCCATGCACAGTGGCATGTGCGCGAAGACCAAGGCGGTTCGCGCCGGCCGTACGAAAGACCGCGGCGGTGTGGACAGCAGCGGCGGAGGGTTCATCGCCGTACCTGCCCGGGTGGGCGGCATGGGTCTGCCGCCAGTGCGCACGCTGCGCCTGCGCCAGTTCTCGGTCCTCGTGCATCCGTACTCCCCTGGTCCCCATCGCCCCGGCCGGGACGGTACTCGGCCTGGATTCCGGCCCGCCGCTCACGTGATCACACTCTGGCCAGCAGCACAGGCGGCGGTCAGCAGCCCGACGGGCCGGTCGATACCGTCCGCGGTGGTCCTGCCCGACAGGGGCCAGGCGGGGCAGGAGCACGAACGCCGGGGCGAGGCGCCGGAGAACGGGGTCTCCGACGGGCCCGGCAGGCTCGCCGGCCCCCCGGCACGGTCGATCACCGGTTCACGGGAGAGGAGTGAGCCGCCGGCAGCACAGGGGCCGGTCGTCTCCGTAGGCCGCCGACGACAGTACGGGTGACCTGCGGGTCGGCCGGTTCCTGCGGTGCCCGTACCTGGCGCGTCGCCCGCAGGACACATGGCCCGGACGCGGATGCCTGGCGGCTCCTGTCCCTTCGCGCGCGTCGTGGAACGCTCGCTGCCTGCGCCGCCGTTGCGGCGTTCGCGCTTGTCCTCAGTGGCCGTTCATCAAACGGGAAGGCGGCGTCCGGAGCAACCGGGGAAGAGCGGTGAGGGATTCCCCGTCAAGGTCAAGAGTGCGCTCGGGACGGCGGAGATACCCAAGCGCCCCGAACGTGTCGTCACCCTCGGCCAGGGCTCGGCCGAGACCTCCATCGCGCTCGTGCCACACACCCGTGGTCGGGCACCACCAAGGAGCAGCACTCCATCCTGCCGGACATCGCACCAACCGTCGCCTACCCGGACCAGGCATGGAGCACGAACCGGGACCAGCAGATCGACATCGTCGCCAACGCTCTCGGCCGGCCGAGCCAGGCGAAGACGCTGGACGCTGATCGCAAACTCAGGCCACTGCGACGAGGACAGCTGTGAAAGCCAGTAGGCCGAGCCCGGCGAGCATGCAGTCAACCGCAGCCTGGATAAGACGAAACTTCCGCATGGCGAGTGTGGCCATGAACCTCAGGTGCTCCACCTGGTAGCCGGATGTCAGCAGATCGCGCAATTGATCGGTGCTCAACCGAGACCAACTCGTCCAGCCGTTGCCTCCGAGGTACGGACGGATCGCGAGTAACAGGATCATCGTCGAGGCCAGGAGCGCAGCGGCAGCGAGGGACGCGGCCACGGCAGCTGGAACGGTCGGGTGGAGGTTCGATGCCGTCGAGGCCAGCGCCACAAGTGCGGCTCCCGACAGGGCCAGCAGCAGGCTTGCTTTGGCATCGGTGCGCGCCAGGTCGGCCTGAAGGGAGGTGACGGTCGCGGCGATACGGTCCTGCGCCATGTCCTGCTGCGGATCAGGTGCGGTGGGTGCCATCGGTGTGCCCTTCCTCGCCGGCCGACTTCACCTTGCCCAGGGCCTGCCAGCAGCCCGCGAAGGACTCTGCGCAGCCATCGAGACGTAGGACGTCGCGATCGGCCACTCGGTTTCCGTGGGCTCTTCCTTACCTGGTCAGATGCCTTGGCCCGCCATGGCCGACTCGCAGGCAGACACCCCGAGTCATCGGCAACCCCCAAGTCATCGGCAACCCCCAAGTCATCGGCAACTGGGCACGTTCATCTGCACGAAGCTGAGCACCTTGCCGGCCGCGCACTGCTGGTCGGGGTGTCGGCGCCCGTGGTGCGGTCCAGTCGATGATCTGCGCCGCCCGATCAAGCTCACCGCCCCCACGCCCAGTTCTTCCACGCCCTTCCTCGGACTTGCTCCTCGGAACCGTTCTTTCGAACATTTCTTCGCGCACGGCGGGAGAGTTGGCCGCGTTCGTCGCCGGGGAGGAGAACGACCCGAGCGCGCAGCTCGCCGCCTACCGCGACGGGAAGCCGGTCGTGGACCTGTGGGCGGGTGATGTCACCGGCGGCTCGCTGACCGGTGTCTTTTCCACCACCAAGGGCGCCGCCCACCTGGTCGTCGCGCTGCTCGTCCAGAACGGGGTCCTGGATCTCGACCGCAAGGTCGCCGACTACTGGCCGGAGTTCGCCATCGAGGGCAAGGGCGCGGTGACGCTGCGGCCACCCTCTTGGACATCACCTGGCATCACCAGGCATCACATGAAGTCGGATGGCGCAGCTTGGCGCCATCCGGCGTCGCCCGGCGTCGCCCGGCGCCATTCCACGCTCCCGAAAACGAATGAGCACGCGTGGCACCACAATGACTCAGGTCACCCCTTCACCTTTCACCAGCTCAGGGCGGCCACCCTCAAGCCCGCGCCACAAAAGGCGCCACGTGACTTGTACATGGCGCCACAGTGGTGCCATCATGACGTCATGGACCTCACTCCGTATGTCGACACCCTGCGTCGCGAACTCGCGGTGGCCGCCGAAGCCGGCGGGGAAGATGCCCGCGAGCTGGCCGAGCGGCTCACCGCTCCTCTGGAGTCGGCGACCCGTCTGACCATGCTCAATGTGCTCTCCGCCGCGATGGACGAGGTCACCCGCGAGCTCGCCCCCGGCTCGGTCGACGTACGGCTGCGCGGGCTCGACCCCGACTTCGTGGTGACGCTGCCGCCCGGTGACAGCGGCCACCCGGAAGCAGCGGCCGCACCCGCCGAACCGCTCGCGTCGCCGCCCCCCGCGGACGGTGACGACGGTGGCACCGCCCGCGTCAATCTGCGACTGCCTGCCCACCTCAAGGCGCGCGCCGAGGAGGCCGCGAACCGCGAGGGCCTGTCGGTCAACGCGTGGCTGGTGCGCGCCGTGTCGGCCGCGGTCGATGGCGGCACGCGGCCACGTACGACGGAGAAGGCCCACGGCGTCGGACAGAACTTCAAGGGCTGGGTGCGCTAGCCGCGCCCGCGCCCGCCCCACTTCACCCACACCACGTCCCCACCAGCGGGGACGACCATGAGACCCAAGAGGACGGGACAGCCATGCCTTCTTTCGACACTCCCGAACCGATCTCGGCCACGGCGCACGTGGAGGCCGGTTCCATCCAGTTCACCGCGGGCGACCGTCTCGATACGGTCGTCGAGGTGCGGCCCCGCGACCCGCAGCGGGATGCGGATGTGCGGGCCGCCGATCAGACCGAGGTGACGTACGCGAGCGGCGCCCTGACCGTCCGGACGCCCAAGCAGCGCTATCTGCTCGGGCGCACCGGCACCGTCGACGTGACGGTCGACCTGCCCACCGGCTCGCGCATCGACATGACCGGCGCCTGGGCCCAGGTGCTCGGCGAGGGCCGGCTCGGCGAGGTCCGGGTGAAGACCTCCTCCGGCGATGTACGCCTGAGCACGACCGGGCCGCTGCATCTGACCGCGTCGCATGGCTCGATCACCGTGGACCGCGTCGAGGGCAAGGCCGAGATCACCACCAGCTCCGGCAGCCTGCGCGTCGGCCTCGTCGACGGACCCGCGATCCTGAAGAACTCGCACGGCAGCACGACCGTCGGCGCCGCGACCGGGGAGCTGCGGGTGAGCGGCGCCAACGGCGACATCGACATCGTGCGCGCCGAGGACTCGGTCGCCGCGACCACCGCCCACGGCACCCTGCGCGTGGCCGAAGTAGCCCGCGGCACCGTCCAGTTGGAGACCTCCTACGGCGCCATCGAGGTCGGCATCCGCGAGGGCACAGCCGCCTGGCTCGACGTCAGCTCGGGCTCCGGGCAGGTGCGCAACACGCTCACCGCGTCCGAGTCCCCGGAGAAGGCCGAGGACACCGTCGAGGTCCGCGCCCGTACCCGGCACGGCAACATCGACATCCTCCGCGCCAAGCCCTGAGCACCCCCGCGCACCCCGCATCACCTGCAACTCGCCCCATTCCCCTGCCACTTCACCCTTCGAGCCGAAGGGCCCCAGGCCGCCTTCTGTCATGCCCACGCCATGACGGCGCTAGTCCGCAATCGCCCGCCGCTGTCCGGCCGCAACAACCGCCACGAAAGGTCATCCGATGAGTGAAACGGTTCCCACCCCGCACGGCCTCCCCATGGATCGCGACGCGGGCCCCTTCGACCCGCCCAGCCAGATCACCCGGCTGCGCGAGACTCGCCCCGTCAGCCCCATGCTCTTCCCCGACGGTCACGAGGGCTGGCTCGTCACCGGCTACGACGCGGTCCGCCGGCTCATGGCCGACACCCGGTTCAGCTCCCGCCAGGACATCGGCGTTCTCCACATGCCGTTCGAGACCCCCAACATGCCCACCCCCACCGAACCCTCCCCGCAGATTCCGGGCATGTTCGTCGCCATGGACCCGCCGGACCACACCCGGCTGCGGCGCAAGCTCACCGGCGCCTTCACCGTCAAACGCATGAAGCAGCTCGAAGAGCACATCATCGACATCGCCGAGCGGCAACTGGACGAACTGGCGCGCCTTACCCCGCCGGTCGACCTGGTCAAGGAGTTCGCGCTGCCGGTGCCCTCGCTGGTGATCTGCGCACTGCTCGGCGTCCCCTACGCGGACCGGGAGAACTTCCAGGTCAACTCCGCCAAGATCCTGGTCAGGGACCAGTCGCTCGACGAGAAGATGGCCGCGTACAGCGCACTGTCCACGTACCTCTCCGAACTGGTCACGCGCAAACGCGCCGCCCCCGGCGAAGACATACTGTCCGACCTGGCCCGCCATGACGACCTCACCATCGAGGAGCTGACCGGCATCGCCTTCCTGCTGCTGTTCGCGGGCCACGAGACCACCGCCAACGTGCTGGGGCTGGGCACCTTCGCGCTCCTGGAGCATCCCGAGCAGCTGGCCGAACTGCGCGCCAACCCGGACCTGATGTCCGGCGCCGTCGAGGAACTCATGCGCTACCTGTCCATTGCCGACATCTTCTTCCGCTACGCCACGGAGGACATCGAGCTCGGCGGTGAAACAATCGGCAAGGGTTCGACCGTCGTTGTCTCGCTGCTGGCCGCCAACCGCGACCCCCGGCGCTTCGACAACCCCGACACCCTGGACATCCACCGCAAGGCCCGCGGTCACCTGTCCTTCGGCCACGGCATCCACCAATGCCTCGGCCAGCAACTGGCCCGCATCGAGATGCGCGCCGGTTTCGACGGACTGCTGCGTCGCTTCCCGACCCTCAAGCTCGCCATCCCCGCCGGCGAGGTGAAACTCAGGACCGACATGAATATCTACGGCGTCCACGAACTGCCGGTCACCTGGACGGAAACGGCCCGGTAAATCCGTCGGCCGAGCGCGTCACCTGTGTGGGAACACTCCTTGAGGGCCGGTCTTGTGGTCCATTCCGGTGAGGGTTGTGGCGTAGTGCGGCGAACAACTCGTTGAACCGTCCGTCCGGGATTCGCCGCGGCAACCGGCGCCGGACGGGCGGCCGATACCGACGCGAGTCCGCGGCCCCGGCTTCAACCGGACCGATCGTTCTTGGGCGTCAATCGTCAGCGTCCACGCACAGCTCAGACACTCAGGCACTCAGACACTCAGGCACTCAGGCACTCAGGCACTCAGGCACTCAGGCACTCAGGCACTCCTTCGACGGGTCGAATCAGCTGATCTGAGCGGATTCCGGCTGCATGCCCACTGGTCGGTGTTCTCCGACATTCCCGAGGTGCCGTGGGCATGCGAGCCGGTGGCCTTCCGAGCATTTGACGGCGAAACTCTGTTCTCACCTCGGCCCGGTGTGTTGTACACATACTCGGTGACGATGCCTCCGTTTCCGCTTCGCGGCGTAGTTGATCAGGAGTTCGTGCCCTGGGCGCGGATGATTGCCGATACCTACGGCCTGGACCGTTCTGAAGAGGAACTGGCCGACCAGCGAGCTGCGACGGATCTCGGGCGCACCCTGGCGGCTTTCGATGAGGGCGTGCCGGTTGCCGGCGCCTCCGTCTACACGCGGTTGTTGACCGTTCCAGGGAGCGTCCTGCCTGTGGCGGGCGTCGCTTCTGTGGGCGTGGCCCCGACACATCGACGCCGCGGCATCCTCACCTCGATGATGCGCACGCAGCTGACAGATCTGCACGAGAACCAACGCGAACCCATAGCCGTTCTTCGCCCTTCCGAAGCCGGGATATACGGGCGCTACGGCTATGGTCCGGCCACGCGGGGAAACCGGATGCGTTGCGATCGGAGTGCCATGCGCTTCCGCCCAGACGCGGACTTCGGGGACGGAACCGTGCGGCTGCTGACAGCAGCACAGGCCCGTCCCGCCCTCGAGCGGGTCTACGACCAGGCGCGCACCGAAGCGGTCGGCTGGCCCGACCGGCAGGAGCCACACTGGAGGGTTCGCCTCGCTGACCGACCGCAGGCACGCGGCACGGCCACCTCCCTGCGCTTCGCCGTGCACCATGACCTCGACGGCCAGGCAACCGGCTACACGCTCTACCGGCACAACACCGTGCCGGACGGGCGCGGCGACAGCACCGGCATGATGCAGGTGGTGGAACTGGCAGCGCTCTCGCGCCAGGCCTACGCCGCGTTGTGGCGCTTCCTCGCCGGGATCGACCTCGTGACGTGGATCGACTATGAGGGCGCTGCGGACGAGCCGCTCCCACACCTGCTGACCGAGCCTCGGGCGATCAACTCCACGCTCGTCGACCGCCTGTGGGTGCGGCTGGCAGACGTCGACCGGGCCCTGGCGGCCCGGCGCTATGCCGTCCCAGTCGACCTTGTCGTGGATGTGCACCACGCGTTCTGCCCGTGGAACAGCGGACACCACCGGCTGCACGCGGAGGGCGAGACGGTTGTCTGCGAACCCACCACAGCCCCGGCCGACCTGCGTCTGACAGCAGCGCAGCTCGGCGCCGCCTTCCTTGGCGGCACCACACTGACCGCC
Source organism: Streptomyces sp. NPDC028368 (assembly GCF_055565615.1). Classification (NCBI taxonomy): domain Bacteria; kingdom Bacillati; phylum Actinomycetota; class Actinomycetes; order Kitasatosporales; family Streptomycetaceae; genus Streptomyces; species Streptomyces sp. NPDC028368. The sequence continues at coordinate 56,487 of NZ_JBVHTY010000017.1, forward strand.
CTCGCCGCCGCGGGCCTCGTTCAGGAACTGCGCCCCGGCGCGCTTGCTCTCGCCTCGGCCGCCTTCCGCGGCGAACGAGAGCCCTGGTACCCCGGCGGCTGGGCCTTCCCGCTCTACTGAACACAGCCGCCTTGATGAACACAGCCGCCCTGATGAACACAGCCGCCCTGATCGCGCGGATCGATCGACATCGAACACCGGGTGGTGGGGGCGCCTCCCCGAGGCACTGAACGAGTGCTGTCGAATCTGGGTCGTTCGTTCATACCTGTCCGTTGGCCGTCTGCCGCTCCCCGCCACTCAGCTCAGCCCACGAGCGCCCGCACTACCTGATGTGCAGGCGCTCGTTCTTGTTCGCTGTCACTCAATGTGACATGCACCAGAACCGCTCACAGGGAAGTGACCTTGCTGGAGGCCGCCCGGAAAGGCCGCTTGCCCCTATCTGCGCGATCGCCGATGGCAACGTCATACCCGAGGACGGCGAACCCGAAGTCGTCTTCTGTCTGTCGGCGTTCGAAGGCACATGGCTCGACATCCGGCGCGGCGCGCTGCGCGGCTGTGGGATCACCACCGTCGTCGTCATCGGTGTCGCCCTCGAGATCGGTATCGAACCCACCGTTCGTCATGCGGTGGTGACCGCACTTCGCTTCGCGGGAGACGCCCTGCTGACCGCCGCGGAGGAATTCCGCTCCGTGCTCACCCCTGGCTGAGGCGGGCCCGCGACCCCGCCGTCATGGAGATGACGTCCGCCCGGCCGCGCGAAAATGGTCGACGTCCACGACGGCCTGTGCGAAGGCGCGGGGCGCTTCCTGCGGCACATTGTGACCGATACCCTTCAGGGTTCGGTGCGCATAGTGGCCGGTGAATTTATCGCGATAGGACGAGCCGTCGCCCGCAGGCGTGAAGGGATCGGCCTCGCCGTCAAGGGTGATCGTGGGCACGGTGATGACGGGACTTGCGGCGAGGCGTTTTTCGAGGCCGTCGTAACGGGGGTCGCCCTTGGCCAGGCTCAACCGCCAGCGATAATTGTGGATCACGATGCTGACGTAATCCGGATTGCGGAACGCTGCCGCGGTGCGGTCGAACGTGGCGTCATCAAAAGCCCATGTCGGGGAATTGAACTTCCAGATCTGCTTCGCCAGATCATGCCGGTTCTGTTCGAGGCCGAGCCGGCCTCTCTCCGTGGCGAAGTAGAACTGATACCACCACACCCACTCGAGCTTCGGCGGCAACGGCTTCTTGTTGGCTTCCAGGTTCGTGATCAGATAGCCGGTCACGGAGACCAAGCCCTTGACCCGCTCCGGCCAGAGCGCCGCGATGATGTCCGCCGTCCGCGATCCCCAGTCGTAACCTGCGAGGATCGCCTTGTCGATCCGCAGCGCATCCATCAAAGCGATGATGTCGAGAGCAAATACCGACTGCTGCGCGTTCCGGAACGTCCCGCCCGAAAGGAAGCGCGTCGTGCCATGGCCCCGCAGATACGGAACGATGACCCGGTATCCCTTACCCGCCAGCAAAGGCGCGACAGCGACGTAACTGTGAATGTCGTAAGGCCAGCCGTGCAGAAGAACGACTGCTGGGCCATGGACCGGGCCCAATTCGGCATATCCCACATTCAGGACGCCGGCCCTGACCTGCTTCAATGATCCGAAGGACGACGCCGTCCCTGGTTTTTCCTTTCCCTGCTCGGCGGTCGGCGGCACATGATTGTTTTCGCCGGACCTGGCAGTCGAGCATGCCAGGGAAAGGCCGGACGCCGAGGCCGCGGCCGCTCCCGTACCGACGACCTTTCCGAAGGTTCGCCTGCTGATCATCTCCATGCTTCCCGTGAAACCGCGGCCGCCCGGCAGTCGGGTTGCGTCGACGGTGAACGCACGAATTCCCCTACCCGGTCCCGCAGCCGTCACCTCGCCGGTCACGGGAACGTCAGGCCATCGGCCGAAGGCTGCGCGACTGCACAAGGGGCCGGCGGCGGTGGAGCCGGGTGCCGCGCCCTGTTGCCCCGGGCAGTCAGCGGGAGAGGAGCTGCTGGCCGCCGTCGATGTCGTATGTGCCGCCGGTGAGCGCGTCGTTGCACATGAGGTGGACGGCCAGAGCGGCGACGTCGGCCGGGCCGACGACCCGTCGGATGGGAAGCGTGGCGCGCAGCTCCTCACGCCGCGCATCGAGCCGATCGCCCAGGAGCGAGGCGGACAGCGGTGTGTCGACGAACCCGGCAGCGATGAGGTTCACCCGGATCGGCGCCAGTTCGAGCGCCAGGTTGGCGGTGAGGGCGGGCAGCGCGGCCGTGAGGGCGGACATGACGGTCATGCCGACACCGGGGCGACGGCCGCCGGTGCCTCCCATGAACAGCAGCGTGCCCCCGGTTCGGACCTTGTCGCGGCTGTAGAGGGCGACACCGAGCGTCAGCGCGAGCCGCTGGCCGAACTCATCGCGTGCGGCGGCGAGATCCATGCCGGACAGGGGACGGTAGGAAGGACTGCCGGCCGTCACCATCACGTGGTCGACCGGCCCAGGCAGGTCCTGGAAGAACTGCTGCAGACGGTCGGTGTCGGTCGCATCGAACGCCGCCGTGCCGAGCGGGTGCAGTTCGTCCGCAGCGTGTTGCAGCCGTTCGGGATTGCGGCCGACCAGGACCAGTTTGCCGCCATCGCCCCGTACCTGGCGGGCGGTTTCGAGTCCGATGCCTGCACTGGCGCCGATCACCACGACGGTCTGGTCGGCGAGATCGGGCCGACGAGGGCTGCCGGGATCGCTGGGTGCGGCAGTCATGGCGATGCGTCCCCGCTCGGGGCCGTGTCACGGTCAGGTTCCGGTTCGCTGCCCGTCATCCGTACCTCCGGATATCGGATCTGCTCCTATCGTCGCGCTTCAGGCCACTGATCACCTGTCGGCCGGTTCTCCGGTGTCGAGGCCGAGGAGGTGAGATGCAGGTCCAGGGCCGATCCACTCGGCGCCGACGGCTGCATGAACGGCGTCGCCCACGGCGAGTTCACCCACCGCCGCTGCGGCCTGATGGACCACCAGTCCCGGCAACGGGCCTTGGACGCCGAGGACTTCGGCCTTCACGGACGCACGGGGTGCGGCAGCGGCGAGCGGGCGATCCGGCCGGCTCCGTCCCGGCCGGGCGTGTGGGGCCTCGGCATCGACGCCGCCATGGGAAGCGGTTGGATGACCGCACCGTGCTCAACGGGTTCGTGGGGAAGCTTTCCGTACCGGCACGGCCTGGCGGGACGTCTCCGAGCGGTACTGCCCGTGGGCCGCCCGCTCGCCTTCTCCGTCACCGTCACCGTCACCGTCACCGTCACCGTCACCGTCACCGTCACCGGTGGGAACGGCAACGACTGCACTTAGTACACCGCGGGGATGGAGGCGATAGGGGCGCCCGCCGTGGCCGGCGCTCCGGAACCGGTGGCCCAGCGATGTGGCGGCAGCCACACGACGATCACCGTCACGCCGCCGCGTGGCGGGAGCGTCCCCAGCAGCTATCGGCAGGGAGCGGCACTCCTGATCTTGCACAGCAAGGCGAAGCATGAAAATTACCCATAAAATGGGCATTACTGGCGCACTGGCGTGCCAGGCAGGCACGTGAAGTCGGTGCGGAAGGGCGATCGACTCGGGGACGGGATGCCTATGGATCAGGCCGCCGGTCCGGCGCGGACCGTCATCCTGACTGTGGATGACGACCCGGGTGTGTCGCGCGCTGTCGCCCGTGATCTGCGGCGACGCTACGGCGAGTCGTACCGCATTGTGCGCGCGGAGTCCGGCGAGTCCGCGCTTGCCGCCCTGCGCGAGCTGAAGCTGCGCGGCGGCCCCGTCGCGGTGATCGTGGCCGACTACCGGATGCCGAAGATGAACGGCATCGAGTTCCTCGAGCAGGCTCTCGACATCTATCCCGGCGCCCGGCGGGTGCTGCTGACCGCGTACGCGGACACCGACGCGGCCATCGACGCGATCAACGTCGTCGACCTCGACCACTACCTCCTCAAGCCCTGGGAGCCGCCCGAGGAGAAGCTCTACCCGGTCCTCGACGACCTACTGCAGGCCTGGCGGGTCACCGACAACCGGCCGGTGGCCGTCACCAAGGTCGTCGGGCACCGCTGGTCGGCGCGTTCATCGGCCGTACGGGAGTTCTTGGCCCGCAACCAGGTGCCGTACCGCTGGTACTCGTCCGACGATCCGGAAGGCCGGCGGCTGCTGTGCGCCGCGGGCCACGAGGGCCTGCGGCTCCCGCTTGTGATCACTCCGGACGGCACGGCCCTCATCGAGCCCGAGGACCAAGAGCTCGCCGCGCGGGTCGGCCTCGCGACGACCCCGACAACCGACTTCTACGACCTCGTCGTCATCGGCGGCGGACCGGCCGGTTTGGGTGCGGCGGTGTACGGGGCCTCCGAGGGCCTTCGGACCGTCCTCGTGGAACGCTCCGCGACCGGAGGCCAGGCGGGCCAGAGCTCGCGTATCGAGAACTATCTCGGCTTTCCGGACGGAGTGTCCGGGGCGCAGCTCACCGACCGGGCCCGGCGTCAGGCGGCGAAGTTCGGTGCCGAGATACTGACCGCGCGCGAGGTCACCGGGCTGGAGATCAATGGCTCGTCGCGCGTCGTCCGGTTCTCGGACGGCTCCGCTGTCGCCGCGCACTCCGTGATTCTCGCGACCGGTGTGTCGTACCGGCAGCTGGATGCGCCCCACGTGACCGAGTTGACCGGCTGCGGAGTGTTCTACGGCTCGGCCCTGACCGAAGCGGCCGCGTGCGAAGGCCATGACGTGTACATCGTCGGCGGCGCGAACTCCGCCGGCCAGGCCGCGATATACCTGGCCCGGAGCGCCAAGTCGGTCACCGTACTGGTGCGTAAGCCGTCCTTGTCCACGTCGATGTCGCACTACCTCGTCCAGCAGGTCGAGGAGACGGCCACGATCTCCGTGCGCACCAACACGGTCGTCGACGCCGCCCACGGCTCGCGTCAACTGGAACAGATCACCCTGCGCGACACAGCGACCGGCCACACCGAACTCGTCGACGCCCAGTGGATGTTCGTCTTCATCGGCGCCGCCCCGCTGACCGACTGGCTGGAGGGCACGGTGCTCCGGGACTCCCGCGGGTTCATCCTGACCGGCCCCGATCTGACCACGGACGGGCGCCCGCCGGCCGACTGGGAGTTGGACCGGCCGCCCTACCACTTGGAAACAAACGTCCCGGGCGTGTTCGTGGCCGGAGACGCCCGCGCCGAGTCCGCCAAGCGTGTCGCTTCCGCGGTAGGAGAGGGAGCCATGGCGGTCATGCTCGTCCACCGATATCTGGAGCAGTCATGAACAGCCGTCCGATGCCGTGCAGTCAGGAGGAACTCGGCTCGCTGTTCCTGTTCGAGAAGCTGGCCCCCGACCAGATCGCCCTGCTCTGCCGCGAAGGCCGTGTGGAGGAGTTCGAACCCGGGCCCGTGTACGGGGAGGGCGACGCCGCCACATGCTTCTACGTGCTGCTCGAAGGAACCCTCGTTCTCTCGCGCCGGATCGGGGACTACGACGTGGAGATCAACCGGAGCTCCAGCCGCGGGGTGTACGCGGGAGCCTTCCAGGCCTACCTGGGTGACCGCCTCCAGCAGGTGTACAACAGCTCCCTGCGGGTCGTCGAACCCTCACGCTTTTTCGTGCTGCCCGCGGAGACCTTCGCCGCGATCATGCGCGAGTGGTTTCCCATGGCCGTGCACCTGCTGGAAGGCCTTTTCTTCGGCGCCAAGAGCACCCAGGAGGCCGTCGGCCAGCGGGAACGGCTCCTGGCTCTCGGGTCGCTGTCCGCAGGGCTGACCCATGAGCTGAACAACCCCGCCACCGCGGCCGTGCGCGCCACGTCCGCGCTCCGCGAGCGTGTTGCCGGGATGCGCCACAAGCTCGGCATCATCGCGGCAGGCCCGTACCGGCGCGACAGCCTGGAGACACTCGTCGACGTCCAAGAACGCACGGCCGAGCGCGTCGCCAAGGCCACCACCTTGAGCCCGCTGGAAGCCTCGGACCGGGAGGACACCATCTCCGACTGGCTGGACGACCATGGCATCGGGGACGGATGGCAGCTCGCGCCGACCTTCGTACAGGCGGGCCTGGACACCGACTGGCTGGACCAGATCGCCGCAACCGTGGACAGGGACACCCTCGCAGGTGCCGTGCGGTGGCTCAACTACACCGTCGAATCCGAACTGTTGATGAACGAGATCGAGGAGTCGACCAACCGCGTCTCGGCCCTCGTCACCGCGGCCAAGCAGTACTCGCAACTCGATCGAGCGCCCCACCAGGTCGCCGACGTGCATGAACTGCTGGACAGCACCCTGCTGATGGTGTCCGCGAAGATCGGCCCCCACATCACGGTCGTCAAGGACTACGACCGCAGCCTGCCGAAGATCCCGGCCTACCCCAGCGAGCTCAACCAGGTATGGACGAATCTGATCGACAACGCCGTCTCGGCGATGAACAGCACGGGCGCCGAGGGCACGTTGACCGTACGCACCGCGCGCGATGGAGACCATCTACTCGTCGAGTTCTGCGACACCGGTCCCGGAGTCCCCGAGGAGATCCGCGACCGCGTCTTCGACCCGTTCTTCACCACCAAACCGGTGGGTGAGGGCACAGGTCTCGGCCTGGACATCTCATGGCGCATCGTCGTCAACAAACACCAGGGGGACCTGCGGTTCCACTCCGTCCCAGGCGACACCCGCTTCCAGGTACGCCTCCCGCTGGCCTCCGCCGACCCCCCTCCCTCACAGGAACCGTCATGAGCTCCCGGAACGGAATCGACCCCTCGGTCCCCCACGCGGGCCACCGGGCACCCGGGGAGCGCGGCTACCTTCTTTTCGACAACGAGAGCATCGGAAAGAGATCCGGCTACGCCCCCGTGGCAGCGCCTGGACCCGTGCGGCCCAGATCACCGCGGGGCGCTTCACCGGCGGCACCTCGCGCGCCGACGACCTCATCGTCCGCTGGTCCGACGGCCACGTCAGCCTCTACCCCAACGTCGACGGCACCGGCCTGCACGCCGAAAAGAAGCTCCTCGCAGCAAACAAGACCTGACTTCGGTAGCGGCGGTGGCGCCAGAGGACGGGCGGACGATGTCGTGGTGCGGTGGCCCGGCGGGAAACTCGCCCTCAATTCCGACTCCACAGCCAAGGCCCTGGGGAAGTGCGCCGAGGGTGGCGCGTGGGCACCCACGCGCGATGCGCTCCGTATAGGGCATGGTCACCCGCCAGACCGTCGCCGGCGCATCCGGACCCTGAACCGGCTGTCGACAAAATCGACCTTCTGCTGTCAACCGGCCCACAATCATGGGCCACACGACGCAGATCAACTGGCCGCCGGCGGCGGGGTATCCCCGTTCACAGCAGCCGCGCGACCTGCGAATTCACCCGTTCGTGGGCGAATCAGTCCGGGCGTGACGGCGGTAACCGGTCATCTCTATCGGCCGAAAATTTCGGTGATAGGCGAAATAAAGGACATTCCGCCGGAAGGGTGCCGGGTACGCACGGCCCCGCGGCCGTCCCGCCCCGGCCGCCCCCTGCCGGTGACGGTCTTGATAACCCCTCCCGGTCCAACCGGCCACGGCACCTTGCCTCATAGCAGACGGCGAGGAGCCCGTAGGGCGTATGACCACTTTCCGTGCCGGTGGGGTGTGCTGCGCCCGCGTGCTCCCCATACCGTTCGCGCACCCGCTGCGGCGCCATGGCGGGCCGGACAAACCACAAGGTGGAGTGGATGCATCTGACCCCCCATGAGCAGGAGAAACTGCTCATCTACGTAGCCGCCGACATCGCGGAGAAACGTTGGCCGAAGGATCCCGAAAGGTTCCACCACCCCGAGCGCGTAAAGCTCAACTACCCCGAGGTGGTCGCGCTGATCAGCCGCTACATCATGGAAGGGGCGCGCCGGGGAAAGCCGGTGTTGGACCTGGCCGAGGATGCCGGCCGGTTGTTCGAGCCCGAGGAACTGATGGAGGGCGTCTTCGAGATGGTCCGCGACCTCCAGGTGGAGGCGACCTTCCCTGACGGGAGCAAGCTGTGCTCCGTACGCGAGTTGGTGCCTCGCAGCTTGGTGGACCTGCCCGGCCCTGAACCCGAGCCCACCTCGATGGCCGCGGGAGCGCAATCGTGATTCCTGGAGAAATCGAGTGCGACGGCCCCGATATCGTCATCAATGAGGGCAAGCCGGTGACGGTGCTGAAAGTGAAGAATGAAGGGGACCGGCCCGTCCAGGTCGGCTCCCACTACCACTTCGCCGAGGTCAATCACAGCCTGAAGTTCTTCTCGGGGGACGACGAGCTGCCGCGCAGCGCGGCGCGCGGGCTGCGACTGCATATCGCGGCGGGAACGGCGAAGCGCTTCGAGACCAACGCGGACTGCGACATCGAACTTGTGCCGCTCGTGGGCAAGAGGGTGGTGCCGGGGCTGCGTGGCGAGACCGCGGGACCGGTGGGCGGCTACGCGGAAGCGGTGGACGGCGGCACGGAATCGGTGGACGGCGGCACGGAATCGGGGGCGGAGCGATGACAGAGAATTCCCGGCACAGGCTGAAGCCGATGCCCCGGCGCGAGTACGCCGAGCTGTTCGGCCCGACGACCGGTGACCGCATCCGGCTTGCCGACACCAATCTGTGGATCCGCATCGAGAAGGACCTCTCCGGAGGACCGGGACTGGCGGGGGACGAAGCGGTCTTCGGCGGCGGCAAGGTGCTGCGCGAGTCCATGGGGCAGTCCCTGCTCAGCCGTAAGGACGGGGCGCCCGACGCCGTCATCACCGGCGTGGTGATCGTCGATCACTGGGGCATCGTCAAGGCCGATGTGGGCATCCGCGAGGGCCGGATCGTCGCGCTGGGTAAGGCCGGCAACCCCGACATCATGGACGGAATCCATCCGGACCTCGTCATCGGGCCCGAGACGGAGATCATCGCAGGCAACGGCAAGATCCTCACCGCGGGTGCCGTGGACACGCATGTGCACTTCGTCGACCCGCAGGTCATCCCCGAGGCGCTGGGCTCCGGCGTCACCACCCTCATCGGCGGCGGCGCCGGACCCGGCGAGGGCAGTAAGGCCACCACCGTTACTCCAGGGGCCTGGTACCTGGCCCGGATGTTCGAGGCGCTGGATGCCTACCCGGTCAATATCGGCCTGACGGGCAAAGGCAGTACGGTCAACAAGGAGTCGATGCGCGACCAACTGCGCGCCGGAGCCTTCGGGTTCAAGATCCACGAGGACTGGGGGGCAACCCCCGCCGCCATCGACGCCGCGCTACAGGTGTGCCAGGAGAGCGGAGCCCAACTCGCCCTGCACGCCGACACCTTGAACGAGGCCGGTTATGTAGGCAGCACCCTCGACGCGATCGATGGCCGGGGCATCCACGTGTACCACGCCGAGGGTGCGGGCGGTGGGCACGCCCCGGACATCATCACCATGGCCCGCTGCTCCAATGTGCTGCCCTCCTCCACCAATCCGAGCGTTCCGTACACGTACAACACCGCGGAAGAGCATTTGGACATGCTCATGGTGGCCCACCACCTCAACCCGAAGGTCGACGAAGACCTGGCCTTCGCCTGTTCGCGGATCCGGCCGACCACCATGCTCGCCGAAGACATCCTGCACGACCTCGGCGCGATGTCGATGACGTCCTCGGACGCCCAGGCGATGGGGCGCGCGGGCGAAACCATCTTGCGTACTTGGCAGCTCGCACACGTCATGAAGGAGCGCATCGGCGCCGCGGCCCGCGACACCAGCTCCTCCGACAACCACCGGGTACGCCGCTATGTCGCCAAGTACACCATCAACCCGGCGATCACCCACGGCGTCGACAACGTGATCGGATCGGTGGAAGCGGGCAAGCTCGCCGACCTGGTGCTGTGGGAGCCGAAGTTCTTCGGCGTCAGGCCACACCTGGTCATCAAGGGCGGGCAAATCGCCTACGCGCAGCTGGGCGACGCCAACGCCTCCATCCCCACCCCGCAGCCCGTGCTGCCTCGTCCCGCCTACGGCGCGGTCGGTCGGGCGCCGGCGTCGCTCTCGCTGAACTTCGTCACGCCTTTCGCGCTGAGGAATGGCGGCCTGGTGCAGGACCTCGGCGTGGCCAAGCCGTTCCACGTGATCGAGGACACCCGGAAGATCACCAAGGCCGACATGAAGGAGAACGACGCGAGGCCGGACATCGTCGTCAACGCCGACAACTTCAAGGTCACCATTGACGGCGTGGATGTGGAGCAGATGTGCCCGGAGGACGAACTGAAGGAACTTCCTCTCGCCCAGCGGTACTTCATCGTCTGATGGCTGCTGTGAACACCGCCCCTGGGACTGCGGCGAACCTGCCGACGAGTCACCACCGACACCACCACTGCCACCACCGTCACCACTGCCACCACCGCACTCACCGTAGGGAATCGCGATGAGCCGCGCGGCACTGCTGGTGCTCGCTGATGGCCGGTTCCCCGCCGGAGGGCATGCGCACTCCGGTGGCGCCGAACCGGCCGTCACCGCGGGCCGTATCAAGGACACCCCCACCCTGGAGGCGTTCTGCCGGGGCCGGCTGCACACCGCGGGGCTGGTCGGCGCGGGCCTGGCCGCCGCCGCGGCATCCGGCTGCGATCCGCTCCTGCTGGACGAGGCCGCCGACGCTCGAACCCCCTCCCCCGCCCTGCGGCTTGTGGCCCGCAGGCTGGGGCGGCAGATGATGCGGGCCGCCCGCGCGACCTGGCCGTCGGCCGAGCTGGACGCGCTGGCCGCGGCCCGCCCGCGCGGCGCCCATCAGCCCGTCGTGATGGGGCTTGCGGCCCGCTCGGCCGGGTTGGCGCCGCTGGATGCCGCGTACGCGGTGGCGTACGAGAACGTCAGCGGCCCGGCCACCGCCGTCGTACGCCTGCTGAGCCTGGACCCCTTCGAGGCCACCGCCGTCCTCGCGCGCCTGGCCGACGACCTCGACCGGGTCGCCGCGCAGGCCGCGCAGGCCGCCGAACGCGTACCGCTGGAAGGAGTTGACGCGCTGCCCGCCGCCTCGGCGCCGCTGCTGGACCTCACCGCCGAGCAGCACGCCGCCTGGCCGGTACGCCTCTTCGCCTCCTGACTCCGCCCGCACCGACCACGAGACACCGGAGCGCCCATGCACCTCGACCACTCGCAGACCTTCCCCGAGCGGCACACCTACAGCGCCGCCGACCCCACGCGCCCCGACGGGAACCGCCGGGCGCTGCGCATCGGCCTGGGCGGGCCGGTGGGCACCGGCAAGACCGCCACCGTTGCGGCGCTGTGCCGGGCGCTGCGCGAGGAGCTGTCCATCGCGGTGGTCACCAATGACATCTACACCCGTGAGGACGCCGAGTTCCTGCTGCGGGAGGCGGTGCTGCCCCCTGAGAGGATCAGCGCGGTGGAGACCGGCGCCTGCCCGCACACCGCCATCCGCGATGACATCTCCGCCAACCTGGAGGCGGTGGAGGACCTGGAGGACGCCGTCGGGCCGCTGGACCTGGTGTTGGTGGAGTCCGGCGGTGACAACCTGACCGCCACCTTCTCCAAGGGCCTGGTCGACTTCCAGATCTTCGTGATCGATGTGGCGGGCGGGGACGACATTCCGCGCAAGGGCGGCCCCGGCGTCACCACCGCCGACCTCCTCGTCATCAACAAGACCGACCTGGCCCCCTACGTCGGCGCGGACCTGGAGGGCATGGCACGCGACGCGAAGGCACAGCGCGGCGAACTCCCCGTCGCCTTCACCACGCTCACCACCCAGGCCGGTATCCAGCCCGTCTCCGACTGGGTGCGCGCACGCCTGGCCGACTGGACGACGGACGCCGCATGACCCTCGCACCCCCCGAGCCCCCACCTCACACGGTGGCACCTGCCGCACCTGCTCCAGGGGTCTCCTCCGCCGCGCGCATCGTCGCCGTCCCCGACCCGCGCGGCGGCACCGCCCTGCCCGTGCTGCACGGACGACGGGCCCTCATCCCCCGCCGGCTCAACGCCCCCGGCCCCTACGCCCGGGTCGCCCTCACCGGCGCCGTGAGCGCACCGCTCGGCGGCGACCGGCTCAGCCTCCACATCGAAGTACGCACCGGCGCACGCCTGCACCTCGACACGATCAGCGCCACCCTCGCCCTGCCGGGCCCCAACGGCGGCACCGCCACCAACGACGTGCTGCTCCGCGTGGACGACGACGCCGAACTGCACTACCGGCCGGATCCGCTGATCTCCGTCGTGGACAGCGACCTGGTGACGACCACCCGCGCAGAACTGGCCCCCAGGGCCCGACTGGTGCTGCGAGAAGAGCAGGTACTCGGCCGCACCAACGAACCCCCAGGACGGTTGCGCACCCGCCTGACCGTCCGACTGGCCGAACACCCCCTGCTCGACCAGGAGCTCTCTCTCGGCCCCGGGGCCCCCGGGTGGTCGGGCCCGGCAGTCCTCGCGGACTACCGCATGACCGGCCAGCTCCTCATCGTCACCCCCGAATTCACCCACCACAAACCACCACCCCGAATCCTCTCCACCGACTCCGACCAGGGTGAGGCCGTCCTCACACCCCTCGCCGGCCCCGCCGTCCTCATCTCCGTGACGGCAGCCGACAACCGCACTCTCCAACGCCTACTGGAACGGGGCCACCAAGCAACGGGAGTGCCCGCTCGGCCTGATCCTCGGCCGTAGTGGCCTGACTTTTTGCGCCTCTTGTGTCGGCCGGACCCGATACCTCGATCTGCCGCCGGCCCTACGCCCGGGCCCCCTCGGCTGCCTCGTAGCAGGCTTCGATCAGGGCACGCAGCGCAGCCCGGGGCGGACCGTTCCGCACCGCGAGGTAGGTCTGCATGACGGGCGCCGGGTCGCTCAGGGGGCGGAACACCACGCCGGGAACGGGCAGCTGTTCGGCGTGCGGTGCGTAGAAGACCGTCCAGGACGGTTTGCCGTAGCCGATGGCGGCGAGGGTGTCCTGGTCGTTGGTGAACTCCGGGCCCAGGACGGGCGTGTAGCCGGCGGCCCGGCAGGAGTGCATCACCAGGTCGTGGAGTGCGGGGTTACGGGAGCGAGGGGAGAGCCGCAGCGGTAGTTCCGCGAGCCGGGCCAGTGGGAGGGTCTCCCGCGCGGCAAGCTCGTGGCCCGCGGGCAGCGCCGCCATCAGCGCGTCCTGCCACAGCGGCAGGAACTCCAGCCCAGGGTCGGTCCGTTCACCACGCAGCAGGGCGGCGTCCAGGTCACCGGCCCGCACCTGCGCCAGGCGTTCCTCGGTGCTGCTGGTGACGAGTTCCAACTGGGCGTGGCCGGTATGTCGGGTGAAAGCGGTGAGTACGGCGTCCAGCCAGGCACCGAGCCCGGAGCTGGTGCCGAGGCGCACCGTCGCGGCATGTTCGGCGCGCAGTTCGTCGATGGCCTCCCGCGCGCGTGCCTGGAGGGCGAGCATCTCCCTGGCGTACGGGAGGAGCCGGTTGCCGGCCTCGGTGAGCCGGACGACGCGGGTGGAGCGGGCGAACAGCTCCGTACCCAGTTCGCGTTCGAGCCGGCGGAGCTGCTGGCTGACCGCGGACTGCACGATGTGCAACCGCTCGGCGGCACGGCCGAAGTGCAGTTCCTCCGCCACGGTGAGGAAGTAGCGCAGCTGACGCAGCTCCATGGCCCCCGGTCTCCCTGTCCGCTGTGACCAGCATTGATCACCGTTCGCGATCAGTGTAGGCGCGGATCGCTCATTGGCCGGCGGAGGTGATCGCGGTTGGCTGGGAACATCACGAACCGCGCGGCCCGCAAGGGCCCACGAGGCGAGGGGAAACCGCCATGCCGAACCTGGACGTCAACGACACCACCCTCTACTACGAGGACGAGGGGACGGGCCCGGCGCTGCTGTTCCTGCACGGCTGGGGCACCAGCGGCCGGACCTGGGGCGCGCAGCTGCCCGACTTCACCCGGGACCACCGGGTGGTCACGGTCGACTGGCGGGGCTGCGGGCGGTCGGCCCGTCCGGTCCGGGGCAACACCACCGCCGGGGTGGTCAGCGACCTGGTGGCGCTGATCGGCGCGCTGCGGCTGGACCGGCCGGTGGTCATCGGCTCGTCGATCGGCGGGGCCTTCGCCACTGAACTGGGCGTGCGGCGACCTGAGTTGATCGCCGGGGTGGTCCCGGTGGGCGCGCCGGGGTACTGGCCGTCGACAATGGCTCAGGCACAGGCGGAGCTCGTGGCCGGTCTGCGCCACGACCGGGCCGGTACGGTCGCCGGCTGGGTGCCGGGATGGTACGCACCGGGCACCGCGCCCGCGCTCATCGACTGGACGGTCCGCCAGATCCTGGACTCCGGCGTCTACATCGACGAGCACCAGGCCACCGCCGACGGCTACGACCCGCGCCCGACGCTGCCCGGACTGCAGGTGCCGATCCACTACCTCCACGGTGAGCTGGACGCCGCGATCCCCCTGGAGGTGGCCCGGACCTGCGCCGCCCTTACGCCCGGAGCCGAGGTAAGCGTGATCGCCGGCGCCGCCCACATGCCACACCAGGAGCTCCCCGACCGGTTCAACACCGCACTGCGCGCCGCGCTCGCGCGGATGGCCCAGGCCGCCCGCGCCACCGCGTAACCAGAGTCCGCAACGGCATGACCACCCGGTCCCTGAGGCGCGCGACGTGGACGCCCTGTTCCAGGAGACCGCGGGCCCAGGGCCCAGAGCCCAGAGCCCAGCCTCCGCGGCCCGACTGCCCCTCTGTCAGAATCGCCACATGGCTGATCACGACCCGGATCGCGGCTACCTGCTCGACAACCAGCAATCGGAGGCAGGGATCCGATTCGACGCCCTCAGCGAGTTGAGGAGATCGACCGCCACCTGGCGAACGTCGCCACCGGAAGCCTCGACCTGGCCACCGCCCCGATGATCTCCGCGTGGGGACGCCGCGCATAGCCCTCCCTGCCTTGCTGCGGCTCTTCGAGGTGGACCGTCCCGTTGGCGGGCGTCGAGGGGCGGTGCATTGTCGGCCGGGCTCAGCTGCTGGGAGTGGGGCCCGGGTCAGGGAGGGCGCCGGCCGGCCAGAGGGTGTCGGGGAAGGCGGCGTCGTCGGAGTCGGTGTCGGGCATGAGGGTGGTAAGCATCTGCTGGGCGGTCTTGGCGTTGTCGAGGGCGCGGGGCAGCATGACGCTTTCGTAGGCGTCCAGGGCCCCGTCGATGGTGGGGTGGCCGATGACGGCTTGGGCGAGTTCGGCACCGTCGAGCAGGGCGAGGTTGGCGCCGACGCCGACGGGCGGCATCAGGTGGGCGGCGTCGCCGAGCAGGGTGATGCCGGGAACGCGCTGCCACATGTGGGGAACGGGAAGGACGAACAGGGGCCGGTTGATGAAACCGCCCTCGTTGTCGCGCAGGATGGCCAGCAAACTCTCCTCCCAGCCCTGGTACTTGGCGAGGAGGCGGGCGCGTACGGCTTCGGTGTCGGCGAGGTCGAGGCCGGCGTGCCAGTCCTGGGGGCCGCGGAAGGTGATGTAGGCGCGGACGTGTCCGTTGCTGTTGCGTTGCAGCACCAGGCTGTGGCGACCTGCCTTGGCCGACATGGTGCCGTCACCGACCAGGTGGGCGATGCCGGGGTGACGGTGGTCGACGTCATCGAAGTGGGCTTCCACCATCGTGACACCGGCGTAGGAAGGTTGGGCGTCGGAGAGCGCGGGGCGTACCCGGGACCAGGCGCCGTCGGCGCCGATGACCAGGTCGAAGTCCTCGGCGGTGCGGTCGTGGTGGTGCAGGCGGGCGTTGCCGTGGGGCAGCGGGATGACGGCCTGTACGGAGTGGCTCCAGCGGACCGTGCCGGGGGCGAGGGAGTCCAGCAGGAGGGTGCGCAGCTGGCCGCGGTCGATCTCGGGCCTGCTCAGATCGTCCTCGTCGGCCTGGTCGTGGCGTATCAGGGTCGCGTGACGGTCGTACAGGCGCCACTCCTGGCTTTCGGGCCGGGACAGGGCGAGGAACTGGTCGAACAGTCCGGCTGCGCGCAGAGCGATCTGGCCGGTGTCTTCGTGGATGTCGAGGGTGCCGCCCTGCGAGCGGGAGTTGGGGGTGGCCTCATGCTCGAAGACCGTGACCGGCACGCCGTGCTGCTGCAGGACGCGGGCACAGACGAGGCCGCCTGGGCCGGCACCGACGATCGCGATGCGAGGGGTGGTGGACATAAGAGTCACGCTCCGTTCTACGGATCAAGAGAGTGCTGGTGTCTTGTGGTGCTGCCCTGGTGCATGGGGCGGGGCGGCCGGTGTGCAGCGCAGATCCTTCTTCGGCGCCTTCCGACGGACCGATTCCGGGCATGGCAGATCAGTCGTTCCGGTGTGGGAACGCGGCCCCGGGTTCCGGCACTTGGGTGCCTGTCAGGCTCACCATCAACAGAAACACAGCCGCTCTAAAAGTGCAACGACTCCGACTTTCTATCCGATCGCCTTTGCGATCGAATTGCCTCAAGCGGGTAAGGTGGGGGCATGGCCGAGACGACAACGACAGGGCGCCGCGAGCGCAAGAAGGCCCAGACCAGGCAGGCACTGGCGGATGCCGCGGTGCGGCTGTTCACCGAAC
This sequence comes from Streptomyces sp. NPDC028368, assembly GCF_055565615.1. NCBI lineage: Bacteria > Bacillati > Actinomycetota > Actinomycetes > Kitasatosporales > Streptomycetaceae > Streptomyces > Streptomyces sp. NPDC028368. The sequence goes on from NZ_JBVHTY010000017.1 coordinate 73,009, forward strand.
GCGGCTTCGACAACGTCGGTGTACGCGAGGTGGCGGAGGCGGCCGATGTCTCGCTGAGCACACTCTTCAAGCACTTCCCCAGTAAGGAAGCCCTCGTCTTCGACCTGGACGCGGACGTCGAGAGTGCCCTGGTCGCCGCCGTTCGGGACCGAGCCCCCGGTCAGCCCGTGCTGCATGCCCTTCGCGACCACATGGTGCACACCCGAACCGTGGTGCGGACCGACGACCCCACTTTCGTCCTCGTCGAATCCACCCCCGCACTGCGGGATTACGCCCGGCGCATGTGGTCGCGCCACGAGAAGGCACTGGCCGCCACCCTCGCCGATGCCACCGGGCTCGCCCCGGACGCCCCCGCCGTCACCGGCCTGGCACGCTTCGCCCTGGAAGCCCCCAGCATCGCCCGCGCCGGCGAAGACCCGGCCCGGACCATGCGCGACCTGTTCGCCCTGGTGGAACACGGCTGGGCCACCACGCCCCTGGCGCGACAGGAAGACCGTCCCGGTCAGGACGGGTAACCGCGACCAGAAGTGCTCCTCCGGCAGCCGCTCTTCGGCCGGCGGCCGAAGTCTCATCCGCGCTCGCGGAGGTACGCCTCCAGCTCGGCGGCCCCGGCCAGCATCGCGCGCCCGCGGGCGGACAGCCGGCCGCGCCAGTCGTGCAGGGCGGCCTCCAGCGGCTCCAGCCCGCCGGCCGCCCGCACTTGAGCGATCAACGGGGCGATCTGTTCCAGCAGGTAGCCGCCCCGCCTGAGCTGGTGGGCCAGCCGGGCGTCCCGCACGTCGACCTCGTCGTACACGCGGTACCCGGTCAGCGGGTCACGGCGCGGGCGCACCAAGCCGGCGCGCTCCCATTTGCGCAGCGTCGCGGGCCGTATTCCGAGCTTCCCTGCCAGCGGCCCGATGAACGTGCCGCCGGGCCCGGACACCGCCGCGTCGGGTTCGGATGCCGTGGTGGGGTCCAGGTCGCGGAGGGCGCTCTCCACGGCTTGGAGGGTCCGCCGGTCGTCGAGGAGCTGGGCGTGGCTCTCGTCGATGAGGCGGAATGCCTCATCGACCGCGCCGTGGTTCACGGCCCGCATGATCGCCGTCGCCGTCTGGTGGCTGTGGCCGGGCACCAGGGCGAGGAACGCGCGCAGGGCCCGCGCGTGCAGCGGGGTATAGGTGCGGTAGCCGTGGGGTGTGCGCCCGGCGGCCGGAAGGATGCCGGCCTCCTCGTAGTTCCTGATCGCCTGCGTGGACAGACCGTGCCCGCGCGCCAGATCAACCGGCCTGAGCCGCTCCCCACTTTGAAGGTTTCGTCCCATGAGACCACCAATATCGCAGCAAAGTTTCAACCGAAGGTTCAACGATACCGTTGAAGGCATGGCTACTGACATCAAGGACACCGCCCATGCCGTCGAGGCCGCAGCCGTCATGAGGCTGCTTCCGGCCCGGCCGCGGCTGCTCGCCCTGGGCGAGCCCACCCACGGCGAGGACGCTCTGCTCGACCTGCGCAACGAGCTCTTCCGGCAGCTCGTCGAGCAGGAGGGCTACCGGACGATCGCGATCGAGAGCGACTGCATGATGGGCCTGGTCGTGGACGACTACGTCACCTCGGGCACGGGCACTCTCGACGAGGTCATGAAGCAGGGAATCAGCCACGGCTGGGGCACCTCCGCGGCCAACCGCGAGCTCGTGCGCTGGATACGGGCGTACAACGTCCGCGCCGACAACGACGGTCGGCCCCCGTCCGAGCGGCTCCGCTTCGCCGGTTTCGACGGCCCGCTGGAGATCACCCACGCCGCGAGCCCCCGGCAGGCCCTGACCGCACTCCACGGCTACCTCGCGGCCCGGGTGGACGCGGACCTGCTCCCCTGCACCGCGGACACACTCGACCGCCTGCTCGGCACCGACGACCGGTGGACCAATCCCGCCGCGATGATGGACCCGTCCCAGTCCACGGGGCAGTCGGCCGAGGCCGGCCAACTGCGGCTGCTCGCCGACGATCTGGTAGCACTGCTCGACGCCCAGATGCCGCACCTGCTCGCGGCGACCTCGCGGGACGACTGGGACCGGGCATGCCTGTACGGGCGCACCGCGACCGGCTTGCTGCGCTACCACTACTGGATGGCCGACACCTCACCGGCCCGCATGACGCGGCTGTGCGCGCTGCGGGACTTGATGATGGCCCACAACCTCCTTGCCGTCGCCGCTCGGGGCCCGGCACTCATCCACGCCCACAACTCCCATCTCCAGCGGGAGAAGAGCACGATGCAGATGTGGGAGGGGGCGGTGGAGTGGTGGAGCGCCGGTGCGCTCGTGAGCGCCCGGCTCGGTGAGGGGTACGCCTTCGTGTCCACGGCCCTCGGCACGATCCGGCACCAGGGAGTGGACACGCCGCCGCCGGACACCGTCGAAGGACTCCTGTACGCGCTCCCGGAGGACCGCTACGTCATCGACGCCCCGCGGCTGGCCACCGCCCTCGACGACACGCGGCCCGCGCCTCGCGTATCCCCCTGGTTCGGCTACGCCCCGTTTGACCCGGCCCACCTGGCGGACTGCGACGGCATCGTGTTCGTCAAGGACGTCCCGCAGAGCTAGTGCCACCATCAGCCGCGGCATAGCCCGCTGATCGCCCAGGTGCGGGCGCCGGCGGGCTGCAGCCGCTGGAGGCCGCCCTGCACGACCGGCGCGACCGGCTACCCGGCGCCTCCCGAACTCAGTCTGGCTCACTTTTCGTGAAGTGCGCTCGGTGGGTGACGGCTGGAACTCTGCCGGACCGTCGGGAAGTTGCCTGACGGTGCAAGCCGCCCCGCGCGCTACCCGACCCGGGCCCTTCGCCACTCCACTTCGTCGGCCGTCATCGGGGCATGGATGCGATACACGTCGCCGACTCGTAGATTGTCCGGTGTGCTGTACTCGCCGTAGATACCGATGACGGAGACAGCCACTTGGGAATCGGGCTGCCAAAACGTCCGGTAGTACGGTGCGTTCGCTGGGATTTCCGGGATCTCCAGCAGGGGGACGCCGCGCCGCTGCAGCAGGCGCCGCAGCTTCTCAAACCGAAGCCTGGGAGTGAACCGCCCGTAGCGGGCGCGGAGCGCCTCGTTGGCTAGCGTGCCGCCCAAGTAGGCGAGCCTGTGCACCTGCAAGGTGAAGTGGTGGCCCGACCAGAGGTGGTCGGCGCACGCGCGGTCCCAGGAGAACTCGGCCAGGCCGTAGTCACGGCACATGTTGCGGTCGCCGAAGTTGTTCTCACCGAAGTCCGACCCCAGGACCTCGTTACTGAGCTTGTGGGCGTGATGTCGTAGGGGGCTGACAGGAGTTGGCCGCCGCGGTAGGCCCAAACCATGAGGTATCCGCAAGGTGGCGGTCTGACCGCTGAGCGGCGGGCATTTCGTGAGCGCATCCGTCTGGAGGCGGCCGAGATGTTCGCCGCTGGGCAGGACAACGTGAAGGTGGCCAAGCAACTGCGGGTCAGTGTGCGCTCGGTGCAACGCTGGCGCCGGGCCTGGCAGGAGAGCGGGGACACTGCGCTGTGTTCCAAGGGCTCGGCGGCCCGGCCGAAGCTGAGTGAAAAGCTGTTCGCGGTCCTGGAAGAAGAGCTGGGCAAAGGGCCGGTCGCGCACGGTTGGAAAAACCAGACCTGGACCCTGGCCAGAATCAAGACGCTCATCGGACGCCGGTTCCACAAGACCATCACGCTCTCGACCATCGCGCAAATGCTGCGTCGCCACGGCTGGAGCCACCAAGTCCCGGCCCAGCGCGCCCTCGAGCACGACGAGGAAGCAATCGCCGGATGGGTGAAGGACACGTGGCCGCAGGCGGAAGCACCGCGGCGGCGCTCGGGGCCTACCTCGTCTTCGAAGACGAGGCCGGCTTCTCGATGACGCCGCCTACCTCCCGCACCTGGTCCAGGCGCGGACAGACCCCGATCGTCCGGGTCCGCGGACGGTCCCGGCGCAGAGTCTCCCTGGCCGCTCTGTGCTGCTACCGGCCCGGCGAACGCTCCCGTCTGATCTACCGGCCCATGCTCCACAAAGACCACAAGACCAATGAGCGCCGCAGCTTCGCCTGGACCGACTTCCGCGACCTCCTCATCACGGCTCACCAGCAGCTCGGCGCCCCGCTCGTCCTCGTCTGGGACAATCTCAACACCCACCGCGCCGCCGGGATGCGCGACTTCATCGCGGACCAGGGCTGGATCACCGCATTCCACCTACCGCCCTACGCGCCCGACCTCAACCCGGTCGAAGGCATCTGGTCCCTGCTACGGCGAAGCTCCCAGGCCAACACCGCCTTCACTGACCCTGATCAGTTCGTCCGTCACCTCCGCCACGGCCTCCGGGAGCTGCAATACCGCAGCGACCTGATCGACGGATGCCTCACCGCAACCGGACTGCCACAGACCCGATCACCTTGACGCCATCACGCCCACAAGCTCAGCAACGAGTACGCACGGCTGGACATGGCCGAGATCCAGGGCGACGGGAACGTGGTGGCCGCCGACGGCCCGCAGATCGAGACGTGGGAGAACAACCTGCGGCTCACCGCGGCACATGTGAGACGGCCATCTGGATGTCCGGCGCCCGTACCACGCCCCGACCCGCCGCCAGCGCGACGATCGTCTGACCGGCCGCAGCGAGGCACATCAGCGCAAGTGGCGCCCGCCAGCCCGAACTGACGGAGTGCAGCAGCCCGAAGACCACCGGTCCCACGGCCGCCAGCAGATAGCCGAGCGACTGCGCCATCGCGGACAGGCCGCCCGCCACGGTCGCGTCCTCGGCGCGCAGGCTGAGGAACGCCAGCGCGAGGACGAGGCAGGCTCCGCCGCCCAGCCCGAGGACGACACTCCACAGCAACGCCCATCCGGGTGCGGCGAACAGACCGAGGTAGCCGAGGAGCAGGACCGCCGAGCAGCCCGCCGCCAGCGCCCGCTGGTCACGTGCCCACCGCAACGCACCGGGTACCGCCAGGCTGGTCAGCACCGCAACCACCTGGTACAGGAACAGCATCCACCCCGCTCCGGCCGCACTGACGCCGTTGTCCTGGAACACCTGGGGCAACCACGTCACGACGACGTAGAAACCCAGCGACTGGAGTCCCATGAACGCCGTGACCGCCCACGCCAGTCCGGACCCCCATGGCAACCGGAGCCCGTGGACCGCCTGCGTGGCGGGCCGCGAAACCCGCGTCTGGGGAAGCCAGACAAGGACGGCCACCAGCGCGAACACGACCCAACAACCCAACGCCGTACGCCAGCCGCCGGGAGCGGCGTCGCCGATCGGCACCGCCACCCCGGACGCCACGGCGGCGACACCGCCCATCACCGTCGCGTAAGCGCTGGTCAGCAGCCCCACTCTGGTGGGGAAGTCACGTTTGATGAGGCTTGGAAGGAGCACGTTGCCCACCGCGACGCCCGCCCCGATCAGCACGGTCCCCGCGAACAGGCAGGCCGCCGACGGCAGCCACCGGACCGTGATCCCCAGCGCCAGCGCCACCAGCGCACCCCCGAGGAGCCGCTCGGCCCCCCACCGCGCGGCCAGCCGGGGAACCAGCGGCGACAGGGCCGCGAACGCCAGCAGGGGCAAGGTGTTCAGCAGGCCCGCCACGGCTGGGGACAGTCCCAGATCGTCCTGTAGGCGGTCCAGCAACGGCCCGACCCCGGTCAGCCCCGCCCGCAGGTTGGCCGCCACCACCAGCAGTCCCCACACCAGCAGCACCCGACCGGAACGCGGTGTCGAATTGTTCTTCATGCCGGCCATCATCAAGTCACGCCGCGGCGGACAACGAGGCCGTGTTCAGGCTGGCCCCGGCAGGGCCACGCTCAGCACCGCACAAACGAAAGAGACCTTCGTACCCTGTCCGCATGGGGACACCGTTGGGGAATTTCATCCGGGCCAAGCGGGACAGGCTCCAGCCTGAAACGCTCGGACTGCCGGGCCGTGACCGCCGGCGGTCACCCGGGCTGCGCCGGCTGGATCTCGCCACGTCGGCGGGCATCAGCGTCGAATACCTGACCCGTATCGAACAGGGCCGTGACCGCAATCCGTCCCCGGCGGTGGTCAACGTACTCGCCGACGCGCTCTGCCTCGATCCCGCGGAACGCAACCACCTGCGCTACCTCGCCAAAATCACCGGCGACGCATGCTCCGTCCGCATCCGGCCCGTGCCGCCGTCCCGGCACGTGCGACCGTCCGTCCTTCAGACGCTCCGCCTTCTCGAACCCGGCGTCGCCATCGTGACCAACCGGCTGGGTGATGTCCTCGCCCACTCCGGCGGCTTCGAGTTGATCACCAACGGCACCGGCCTGCTCGACGCCGCCCAGCCGAACCTCAACCGCTATTTGTTCACCGACCCCCGTGCGCGGGCGTTCTTCGTCGACTGGGATGACGTCGCGGACGAGCAGACCTTCGACCTGTGGCAGGCGCCGTCCCTGGAGAACCTCGAATGGCTCACCGCTGAACTCGCCCCCGTGGCCGGGCCCGACTTCACCCGCCGGCTGAACCGCCACGTCATGCCACGCCGCGGCGTGCTCCGGCTCAGCCACCCGGCCGGACACCAGCTCCGGCTGCTCCGGGAAACCCTCGAACTCACCGCGGACGCACAGCAGATCGTCGTCTTCCTCCCGGCCGGCGATCAGACGGCCGAAGCCCTGGACCAACTCCAGCGGCAGGCGCACGGGCGACTCCGGTCCCTTTCGTGAACCGGTTTCATGACGTCCAGAGGCCGGCCAGATGGGTATGGAGGATGTCGTGCGCTTCATCGGGGGTCAGGTGACCGATGAGAACGTGCGCGGTGAGGCCGTCCGCCAGTGCGAGCAGGGTACGGGCGCCAAGCCGTGGATCGAGGTCGGCGTCCGCGCCGGCTTCCGCCAGAAGCCTGGTGAACATCTTCTCCAACTCTGCGTAGTTCGCCTTAAGCGTCGTGGCCAGCGCCTTGTTGACCGCCGCCTGCGCGACGAAGGCGAGCCAGACCCTGGCCTCGGCCCGGAGTTCCTCCCCCAGCAGTAAAAGTTCGTCGGCCGCGTGACCGAGGGCGGAGCCGGCCGACTGGGCCGGGCTTCTGACCAGACGGGCCTGTACGCGTTCACTGATCCGGCCGCCGATGTGCCCGAGGGTGAACACGAGCATTTCCTCCTTGGTGTGGAAGCACCGCTGGACGGCGCCCATCGACACCTGCGCGCGGACGGCGACGTCCCGCAGAGTCACGCCCTCCAGCCCGTGCTCGTCGGCGAGGTGGCAGACGGCTTCGGCGATGAGACGGCGTCGGCCCGGGTGGTCCACCTGTCGGGGCATAGTCGGCTGCCTTCCTGTCGCTGATCTCTGCCGGCGAATTAATCGATGCGCTCGTATCGGTTTCAGGATACCTTTCCGATGCAACAGCATCGGTACGTGTTCGGAAGACGGGAAAGCCATGGAAGCCCTCTGGAAGATGACAGCCGCCGGGCAGGCGCGGGCCGTACGCACTGCGGAAGTCTCCGCCGTCGAACTGATCGACAGTCACCTCGATCGCATCGCCGCAGTTAACCCGCAGGTGAACGCCGTGACACAGCTCCTGGCGGAGCGCGCCCGGGAGGCCGCGGCGGACACGGACCGCCGCCGGACCGCCGGGGAGACGCTGGGACCGCTCGCGGGCGTGCCCTTCACGGTCAAGGAGAGCACCGCCGTCGAAGGCGTGCCGACCACGTTCGGCGTGAAGCGCTTCCGCAACCTCGTCGCAGCCGCCGACGCGCCGCCTGTGGCCCGGCTGCGCGCGGCCGGGGCCATCCCCATCGGGCACAGCAACATCCCCACCCTGATCCTGGCGGGGATGCACACCCGCAGCGAGCTGTTCGGCGACACGGTCAACCCGTGGGACAGCACCCGAACCCCTGGCGGCAGCAGCGGAGGTGACGCGGTGGCCGTCGCCACGGGCATGGCAGCCCTCGGGCTCGGCAACGACTCGGGCGGGTCGGTGCGCATCCCGGCCCAGTTCTGCGGTGTGGCCGGGCTGAAGCCGACCACCGGACGCTTCCCCGCCGACCACCGCATCCTCGGCCCGGAGGACCCCGGGCTGGCGTCGCAGCTGCTGGTCACCGACGGTCCGCTGGCCCGAAGCGTGGGCGACCTCAGGATCGCGTACGAAATCCTGGCCGGAACCGATCCCCGGGACCCGCGAGCCGTGCCGGTCCCCGTGTACGGCAAACCGCTCGCCGGGCCGCTGCGGATCGCGGTCGTCGCTGACCCCGGCGGACACGGCGTCCACCCCACGGTCCGCGTGGCCGTCGAGACTGCGGCCGACGCCTTGCGCGACGCCGGGTACGACGTACGCGAAGTGCCGGACGTACCCCGGCTGGACGAGGCCCTGGACACGTACAACCGGATCACCATGACCGAGTTCGCCCCGAACTGGCCCGCGGTGCGCACGCTCCTCGGCCAGGGCGGGGACCGCTACATCGCGATGATGATGGAGCAGACCCCGCCGGTGAGTGCGGACGAGCTCATGAAGTTGATGGGAACCTGGCTGAACATCCGCCGCTCCTGGGCCGAATTCCTCGACGAACACCCGTTGCTGCTCGCCCCGGTCTTCACCGAGCCGCCGGTCGAACCGGGGCTGGAGTCCCGTGACCGAGCGGGCAGGGAGCGGGTCACCTCGGGGATGCGTCTGTGCTCCGTGACCAGCCTTGTGGGCGTGCCCGGTGTCGCCGTACCGACCAGGGTGGTCGACGGGCTCCCCGCCGGAGTCCAGATCGTCGGGCGCTCGTTCCGGGAAGATCTCTGCCTGGATGCGGCCCAGGCGATCGAGGACCGGCTCGGCGTTTTCACCCCGGTCGATCCGTGCGCAGAGCGCGTCGGCCGCGGGTAAGGGCAGGCCGCCTCAACCGATCGGCCGGCCCCGCACCGTCCGGACCGCCGACGGGCTCCGGCCAGTCTCGGCCGCGGGATGGAGAGGCCGCCTCTCAGGGCCACCGACGCCGGGGCCTGCGCAAGGCGGCGAGGAACATTGGTGGACGCTGTCGATCAGCCTGATCCACGAATGCCGTACCGCGTCCCGCGACGAGGTGGCGACCATGTTCTGCAAGCGCCTGGCCGCGGTCCACAAGGAGGGCCGCGCCCAGGTAGAGGAACTGCGTGTTCCGGAGTGCAGGGCACAGTAGGTCATTCCAGGAGGTGAGACCGGTTCGGAACCCCTGGAAATCGGTAAATAAGCAGGTCAGATGGGGTTTCTGTTAGCTCACTCGGCACTCAGTGTAGGTTTCGCTCGTATTCCGGTCGTCCCCCCGTGCATCCGGCAGCCCAACGTGCGACCGCCGCTCAGCGGTCAGACCGCCACCTTGCGGATACCTCATGGTTTGGGCCTACCGCGGCGGCCAACTCCTGTCAGCCCCCTACGACATCACGCCCACAAGCTCAGTAACGCGGTCGGGAGAGTCTGTGGGACGCACCCCGAGCACGGTGCCGGTGGTGACGACGTCCATGTAGAACGCCAGGGAGTACGGGGTCAACTGCTGTTCCTCGATGCGGTGTGGTCGAATGCGGTGTGCGGGGGCGCCCCCACCGGGAGTGCGCACCACCTGGGAATCGCTGGGGCTTGCTGTGAGCCCGGGAAATCCCGGGGGCCCGGGTACCGGGCGGCCCACCGCGAACCCTACTCCGCCCCGGCCGCCTCACCACTCCCAGCACTTCCAAGATCCGCCCCCGTACCTCGCCAGCTTGTTCTCGCCCATACAGCGCACCGCATCCAGCGAGACGCGGCCGCTTCAGTGCGGTCCTGCGGCCTGCTGCAGGCATGCCCGGTCGGCAGCGCTGACCGGTCCGTCCGGCAGCGTGTCGTCGTCCCACAGCATGCGCAGCAGCTCTGCGTGTTCGGAGAACACGGCCCTGCACCGCTCGCGTTCCGGATGATGACTGTCGCTGCCGAGGAGCAGCACCGCACGCTCGTTATCCGCATCAACCGGTTGGGAGAACTCTGCGGCGACGAGCACGACCTCGAGCAAGTCAGACCGAACCGGGACCTCAGGCTGGGATCCCGCCGGGGCATCCAGGGATCTCGGACCAGGCGACCGTACGCCCACGGGGTCGCGGAGCAAGTCGTGTCCGGCGGTCTCGGCTTCGCCTCCGCTGGGCGGCAACAGCGTGGTGAGCATGCGCAGGGTCGTGGTCTTACCCGCTCCGTTGGGTCCGAGGAACTCGCAGACCTCTCGCAGCTGGTCGTCGTCTATGAGAGGCCTTCATCGGGGCTGTGGCGAGCTTCCGGGGCCTCGCACCTGTGCCGCAAGGGCGTAACAGGCGTGCCCCGGAGGCCCGTTCACACGTCGCGGTGTCTCACGACGACCACTGCGAGGGTGACTGCGATCAGCGGCCAGAGCGCGTACACGATCCATGAGCCGGGGACCGTGGCGGTGAACATGTGGGAGTCGGGCGACGGCCCCCAGTTCTGGACCAGGCGCTTCCAGGCGGCGACTACCATCGAGTGGTTGATGTCGGCGGACCAGCGGTCGCTCTGCGAGAAGAGTGTGGGCAGCATCAGCAGTGTGAAGACGCTGGTGACCATGGTCGCGGCGCTGTGCCGGATCCAGACGCCGAGGCCCAGGCCGACCAGTGCGCAGACCGGGGCCAGCAGCGCGGAAGCCACCAGCGCCCGGAGCACCCCGGGGTGGGTGAGGGGGACGCCGGCGTGCTGCCCGCTCAGGATGGCCTGGGAGACCAGGAAGGAACCGAGGGAGATGGCCGTGCCGACCGCGGTCCACAGCGCGGCGGTCACGACCGCCTTGGCCAGCACCACCGCACCGCGGGCAGGGACGGCCACTGTGGTGGTGCGGATCAGGCCGCTGCTGTACTCGCTCACGACGGTGATGGCGCCGATGCTGCAGGCGACGAGCATCAGCGTCATGTAGCCGGCCGGCGGATAGGCGTCGAAGGGCAGAAAGTCGTGGGGCCGCCGCGGGGCCGGGCCGGCTTCGGCCATGTTCTTGTAGTCCGCAAGCGCCGCCACGGCGGAGGTCCCGATGACGAACAGGGTGGTGAGTGCGATCGTCCACGGCGTGGAGCGCAGGGACCGCACCTTGATCCACTCGGCGGCGAGCAGGTCGCGGAAGCGGACCGGCGGCTCGGCGACGGGCGCGGCTGAGGCGGTCGGGGCAATGGAGGTGAGTGTGGTCATCGGGGCTGTCCTGCCAGGTATTCGACGCTGTCGGCGGTGAGTTCCATGAAGGCCTCCTCCAGTGAGGCGGCTCGGGTGGTCAGTTCGTGCAGCGTGATGCGGTTCTCGGAGGCGAGCGCTCCGATCCGGTCCGCGGGCAGCCCGGTCACGGCGAGCTTCTCGCCGCCCGCCGAGCCCTCCACCTCGACCGACGCGCCGGCGGCGGTCAGCACCGCTGCCAGCTCGGCGGCCTGCGGTGTGCCCACCACGACGCTGAGGCGGGTGCTCCGGGCCGCGAAGTCCGGTACCGACTCGGCGGCGATGAGCCGGCCCCGGCCGATGACGACGAGCTGATCGGCGGTGCTCTCCATCTCCGACATCAGATGGCTGGAGAGGAAGACCGTGCGGCCTTCGGCGGCCAGGCGCCGGAAGAGGCGGCGCACCCAGAGCACGCCTTCCGGGTCCATGCCGTTGACCGGCTCGTCGAACATGAGCACGGGCGGGTCGCCGAGCAGGGCCGTAGCGATCCCGAGCCGCTGCTTCATGCCGAGCGAGAACCCGCCGATGCGACGGGTCGCCGCCTCGGCCAGCCCCACCTCCCGCAGCACCTCGTCCACCCGGCGCAGCGGGACGCCGTTGCTGCGGGCCAGGGCGGACAGGTGGGCCGCGGCGCTGCGTCCCCCGTGGACCTGGTTGGCGTCCAAGAGGGCGCCGACGTGCCGCAGTCCGCGCGGGTGGCTGCGGAAGGGGACGCCGCTGACGGTGGCGGCGCCGCCGGTGGGCGCGTCCAGGCCGAGGATCATCCGCAGGGTGGTGGTCTTGCCGGCGCCGTTGGGGCCGAGGAATCCGGTGACCTGGCCGGGCCGCACGGTGAAGGACAGATGGTCGACGGCGGTCTTGCTGCCGTAGCGCTTGGTGAGTTCGTTGACTTCGATCACAGGGGTAACGCTGCCGGGAGGGTGCCCGTCCGGTCATGGGGCCGTGGGCGGCAATCGCGTGGCGGGGTTAGCCCGCGGGCGTACGTCCCCGGGCCGATGCCGCGCGGGCGGCGGCTGGTTAGTCTCGCGGCATGGACGCCACACCAACCACCCTGTTGCCTGCGCGCGCTGCGCATCGCCACTGCCCTCTCGAAAGGGCACACCGCCGATGACGGGAACGAAGGTCATCGCCTGGGCGGGAGGTGTCCTGTACCTCTTCATGCTGGCTCTGCTGGTGGGGGGCGCGACGCGGGCTTCGGGCACGGTCCACGCCGTCGGGTCGCTGCTGGCTGTGAGCCTGCTCGTCGGGGTGCTGCGACGGATGCCGCTGCTGGTTCTGGCCATGACGCTCTTCGGGTCCACTGCCGTGGTGGTGGGCACTCCCGGCTCCGTCCATGCGGACCTGGCGGTGTCGTATCAGGGCCAGTTTCTGTCGTATCTGGCGGTGGATCTCGTCCTGGGCTTCGTTGTCGCCACCTGCACGCGGCGCGCTTCGGCCGTCGCCGTAGCCGTATCTTTCGCCGTTCAGCTCTTGGTTATCGGCGGCTTCGCGCACGGGGACAACCTGACCGTCAACGGCGTGATCACCCTCTTGGCGATGGCCGCATCCTGCATGGTCGGTCTGCTGAGTCGCGAGCGCCGCGAGCACGCGGTGGCGCTGCGTTCGCAGGAGGTGGCCGAGGCCGTGACCGCCGAACGGCTGCGGATCGCACGGGAGTTGCACGACATGGTCGCGCACAGTATCGGCATCATTGCCATCCAGGCCGGGGTGGGCAGCCGGGTCATCCAGACGCAGCCTGCGGAGGCCCGCGAGGCACTGCGAGCCATCGAGGCCACCAGCAGGGAGACCCTGTCGGGCCTTCGGCGCACGCTGGTGGCGCTTCGTCAGGCCGACCTGGGCGCGGCGGCCTCGGGGCAGGCACCTCTCGCGCCCTCGCCGGGTCTGGCGGACATCGAACGGCTGGCGGCGGCGACTGCGGACGCGGGGGTACGGGTCGACGTGCGCCGCAGTGGGGAGCAGCGCTCGCTGCCGGCCGACATCGACCTGTCTGCCTACCGTATCGTGCAGGAGGCGCTGACCAACGTGGTCCGCCACGCGGGCACCGGGCGTTGCCGGGTGGCCATCGACTACGGGGACGAGGAACTGTCCGTGGAGGTCATCGACAACGGGCGTGGCGCCACGGAGAACGGCTCGGCCCACGGCTTCGGCATCGTGGGCATGCGGGAGCGGGTCGGCCTGCTGCACGGCCACCTCAGCGCCGGGCCGCGTCCCGAGGGCGGCTTCCGAGTGGCGGCGCGGCTGCCGCTGCCCGAACCCGTCGGAGTTCCGGTGGAGTCCCGATGACCGACAGTCCCGTACGTGTTCTGCTCGCCGACGACCAGCCGTTGGTGCGGTCCGGTCTGCGCGTGATCATGGCCGATCACCCCGACCTGGTGGTCGTCGGTGAGGCCGCCACCGGCGCCGAGGCGGTCCAACTGGTCAGGGATGTCAGCCCCGACGTCGTGGTGATGGATATCCGGATGCCCGGTATGGACGGGATCGAGGCCACTCGCCTGATCACGGCCGGTCCGGCGACCGCGCGCGTCCTCGTCCTGACCACCTTCGACGAGGACGACCACGTCTACGGCGCGCTCCATGCCGGCGCGAGCGGCTTCGTGGTCAAGGACATGGCGCTGGACGACATCCTCGCGGCGATCCGCGTGGTCGCCGCCGGCGACGCACTGATCGCGCCGGGTGTGACACGCCGTCTGATCGCGGACTTCGCCAGGCGCCCCGCGGCCGCCCCGGAGCGCTCCCCACGGCCGGTCGAGGGCATCACCGAGCGGGAACGGGAAGTCCTGACCCTGGTCGGACGCGGCCGGTCGAACACCGAGATCGCGGCGGATCTCTTCATCACGGTGGCCACCGCCAAGTCGCACGTGTCACGGCTGCTCACCAAACTCGGCGCCCGGGATCGGGTTCAGCTCGTGATCACCGCCTATGAGACGGGGCTGGTCACGCTGCCTCGCTGAGCGCGTTCCTGGGCCCATGGCGAAGTCGGAGATATCGCGTCTCCCCGTCTCGTGTACAAACCGCTGGAGAGGCTCCGGTACGAGCCGCTGGAGAGCAGCCGGTACCACGTTCACTCACTACGACTGTAGGCATGACTGGCTCGCCGCCCATGCCGTCCCCGCAGGCTTCACCGTCCCGCCGTGGGCAAGGCCGGCACACCCAGCGCGGTGCGGACGTCTGCAGCTCGAGGCCGTCCTGGGCCCTGTCAGGGTGCCCCGGCCGGGACCGGGCAGACCCCGCACCAGACCGAGACCAAGCACGTAACCGAGTGGCTCTTTGCAGTTCGGGACAGGCCTTAAACCAGCCACTTGCCCTCGCGCATAAGGGTCCGTCCGCTCATCTCGGGAACCGTTCCCCACGCCTGCAGAACCTCCGGGATGACCTGGAAGAAGACGTAAGAGGGGTGATCCTTCCGAGGATCCCAGCCGTCCTTGGCTGCGAAGGCATCGCCCACCTCGGCCGGAAGCTCCTCGCGGGTCAGCATGCGCGCGGTGCCGTGGACCAGGACCACGTCCCGGGTGTGGCCGAAGCAAAGGCGGATCTGTCCCGTGGCAGACAGGTTGCGCCCAGTCGGGTTGGTGACACGGGTGGACAGCCAGACAGCCTCGCCGTCCCACCAGAAGGCAAGCGGAACGAGGCACGGCTCACCGGTGGCGTCGGCCGTAGCGGCCCATACATCGTTGTCCCGCGTGAGCCGTTCCAGCGCCTCGCGCTTGCGCTGCTCCGGGCTGCGGGGTCCGCTGAGACGAGAATCAACTGACGTCATGGAGCGAGGTTATGGTTTGGGGCACTACACCACATCCGTCAGCGGAACTAGGTCGCAGGGCCGAGGCCGCGCTCAACGTTGGCGACCATCGTGCGCAGCACCCTGAGCGCGGCTACGTACTCCTCGTCACCGATGCCCTCGTGGACCACAGCGCGCAGCTCGGTGACCAGGTTGCGTAGCCGTAGTCTGGCTGCGTCCCCCGCAGCCGTGAGGTGGAGCCGTTGCCCGGCGTCGGCTTGAAGCCAGTCGCGGTGAAGCAGTTGATCGACGACCCGCGCGATGTCGTGCGGCCCGTCTGCGATGGGCGTCAGTTGGGCGGCCACCTCCTCACGACTCGGCGCCGCGGGCCAGTCGTTCACGCAGTTGAGCACCCAGTACTGCGGCTGCGTGACGTCGGTCTTGGCCATCGCGTCGCGCAGGTGCCGGGTGACGGCCGCGTGGACCAGACCGCTCCAGTAACCGATGGGCTGGCCGGCCAGCATGTCGTCGGTGGCATCCGGATTGGCCGGGGCCTGGTCAGTGATGCCGCTGTCCAACGGTTTCATGATCGTGACGCTACATTCTCGCAGCGCGCGTGAACACCGTCACCGTTACCCACAAGCTCAACCACCGTCCGCGCAAGACCCACGGCTACCGGACTCCGGAAGACGTCTACGCGGGCCTCCTGAACAGCGGGAATGCGCTGGCCGCTTGAGCTCGCCATCGTTTGCCGACACTTAAGGGCGTGCGAGATCCAGGTGGGGAGTGTCCCATTGTCCCATCGGAGGTCAGGCGCACAGCACCGGCGGCGGACCGTCAGCGGACGGCGAGGAGACCATCCACCAGGGTTCGAAGCCCGTCCTGGTAGGTGTCCTCGACGGTCAGCGACGCCCACCGGTCCGCGACCTGCGCCAACCGCGGCAGTTCACCTGGGTCGACGTCACCGAAGACTCGCTCGCGGTAGGTCGCACGGTCATCTTCTGCGCGCCGCCGGGCCGCTGTCGTACGGACCACGATCTCGCCGACGGTGTAGTACCAGATCGCGCGGTATCCGTGCACGGCCCGCTCGACGGAGAGTCCGCATGCGACCAAGCCGTCGACGATCTGCTCGACGAACCACAGCGCGGACGTGGACATCAGGTCATCAGCGGTAAGCACCTCCACGATCCAGGGGCATGCGGCGAGCGAGTCGTGGATCGTGGCGGCGGCGACGACGATCCGGTCGCGGGGCTGGGCGGGTAGTTCGGTTCGGCGCAGTGTCCGTGAGGCGTAGTCGTCAAGGAGCAGGACGAGCAGTTCTTCCTTGTTGCGGACGTGGTGGTAGAGCGCCATCGGCGTACTGCCGATTTCCGTGGCCAGCCGACGCATGGTCAGCCGGTCCACGCCCTCCTCGGTCACGATCCGACGGGCCGTCCCGATGACCTCCTCGCGGGAGATACGGGGAGGCCGGCCGGGGGATTTGCGTGGTGCGGACGGTCGCGACATGCCCCCATCATCCCCGAGGTATCGACAACGGCGGTCCCGTTCAGTTAATTTTCTTACATGTATAGAAACTTACGGGGGCACCCTGGAGTGGTGCTGGCGGCGGCTTCCGTCGCCCAGTTCGTCTTCGCCCTGGACATGTCGGTGGTCAACGTCGCACTGCCCGCGATCCGCACCGCGCTGGGCTTCGCGCCGGTCGACCTGTCATGGGTCGTGCACGTCTACGCGCTCACCTTCGGCGGACTGCTGCTGCTGGGCGGCCGTGCCTGCGACCTGTACGGCCGGCGTCGCCTGTTCCTGGTCGGTCTGGCCGTCTTCGGACTGTGCTCGCTGGCAGGCGGGTTGGCCCAGGCACCCTGGCAACTGATCGCCGCCCGCGCCGGTCAGGGCCTGGGTGCCGCCGCGGCCGCACCGGCAGCGCTGGCGTTGCTCACCACCACCTTCCCCGAAGGCCCCCGGCGTGTCCGTGCGCTCGGGGTGTGGAGCGCGGTGAACGCCGCAGGGGGAGCGCTGGGCGTGCTGGCAGGCGGGCTGCTCACCGAGTACGCGGGCTGGCGCTGGGTGATGCTGGTCAACCTGCCCATCGTGGCGTCGGCTCTCGCGCTGGTTCTGGCAGGCGTGCCCGCCGGGGCGCAGCCCGACCGGCGCGAGAGGCTGGACGTGCCCGGCGCTGTCCTGGCGACCAGCGGAGTCGGGCTGTTGGTGTTCGGCGTCGTCCGCAGCGACGCCCGGGGATGGGGGTCCCCGGCCACGTTGGTGACCCTCGCCGCCGCGGCCGTGCTCCTGGCCGCTTTCGTCTTCGCCGAGTCCAGGGCTTCCGCGCCCCTGCTGCGCCTCGGTCTGCTGCGCAGCCGCTGGGTCGCCGGCGCCAATGTGCTGGTGTTCCTGGCCGCGGCCGGGCAGTTCTCGGCGTTCTACTTCGTGTCCCTGTACCTGCAGCAGGTCCTCGGAATGGGCGCCGCGGCGACCGGCACCGCGTTCTTGCCCTTCTTCGTGGGCCTGGTCGCGAGCACTTTCGTCGCGACCCGCGTCCTCATGACGCGTACCCCCCGCGCGTCCCTGGTACCCGGCGCCCTGCTGGCCGCCGCGGGACTGGCCTGGTTCGCCTTCATCAGCCCGCACGGCGGCTTCCTCGCCGACGTACTCGGCCCGTCCCTCGTCACCAGCATCGGCATCGGAATGGTGATGGCCCCGGTCGCCGCCGCCGCGACCACCGGCATCGCCCCTCGCGAGGCCGGCATGGCCTCCGGATTTCTCAACAGCTCCCGCCAACTCGGGGGCTGCGTCGGCCTGGCGGCCCTGGCCACCATCGCCGCACACCGCACCGGCAGGGCCACCGACCCCGCCGCACTCAACGACGGCTATGCCCTGGGCCTCGCCGTCACCGCCGCCCTCTTCGTGGTCGCGGCAGTCGTTGCGATCGGCGTGCTGCCCCGCCACCGGGCCGCCACCCTCACCCCACGACCCACCACCACCGAGAACCGACTGGAAGGAATGCCGTCATGACGACCACTCCCCTCTCATCCATCGACCTGTTCGCCTCCGCGCTGCACATCCGCCCCGACGGCGACGTCCGAGCCACCGAACGGCAGATGACGAGCAGCGACTCCGGCGCCTGGCAGATAGCGACCTTCCACGTGGAGACCGATGCCGACGTCCACGCCGACCACTGGGAGATGCACCCGGAGGCCGAAGAGGCGGTGTGCTGCCTGACCGGCGGCGTCCGCCTCCACTTCCGCGCCGGCACGCCCGGCGGTGCCGAGGACATGGTGCAGTTGCAAGCAGGCACCGCCGTGATCGTCCCCCGCGGCCGCTGGCACCGCCTGGAGCTGGACGCCCCCAGCGACCTGATGTCGATCACCCTTCGCCACGGCACCCGCCTCGAAAAGCGCACCGACGCCAGCTGACCTTTCAGGTGGCCCGCCAGATTCGCTATTGGCCGGGGTACGCACAGGGCCCCGCGCGGGCTGACGGCGCGGGGCCCTGGTTCCGCCCGTACCCAGCGGCTGTCCGTGTCCCGGCCGCAGAGTCGTCCGCCGCGGAACCGCCGGATGGATCTTCTGCGTCCCTGGTGGTGCTTGGGGAGCGGCAAAGGGCTGCGAGCTATGTCGGGGAGCGGCGTGAACTTCGATCGTGGCCGGCGGGCGAGGCGAGGTCCTTGGGTGCCGGGCATGGTGAATCTCGCCCTCGGCGTCCCCGCGATGATCCCCCTCAGCCTTGCATGGTGGTTGCTGACGGAGTACCTGCCGATGGACTGCCGCAGCGTGGACGACATGGCTCGCCGTGGCCTCTCCAACTGCAACTACACCACCCTCGATCACGCGGGTCCCGTGACGTTCCTGCTGGCGGTAACAGGGCTGTTCATGCTGGTGCTGGTCCTCGCCGTGGACGTGCTCCTGCCGCTGCGGCGCGGAGACCGGCTCGGCACGTGGCTCGGCACGGCCGTACTGATCACGGTCCCGTTCACGCTGTTCACGGCACTGGTCTGAGCTTCTTCACGTCGGTCGTCGAGCGCTCCCGGTCGCCGCCCACTGCCAACGGAACGGTTCGCCCGGGAGATGTGGGCGTGACATTTGACGACAACTCCGGCCAGGAACGCAACGTCATGAGGTTCCGCCGTGGCGCGAGGCCGAGTTGGATTGAGCCCCGGCCATTCTTGCTGGTCAGCGGCGCTCATTGGTCTTTCTGCTGAGGGAATTCAGCGTCCATGGTTGGGAAAGCACATTGCGTATAGGGGTGTTGGCAGTTTGGATTGCCATGGCCAAGGCGGCGAAGTCGCTCCCCGGCGTTGAGAAGGGGGCGATAGGGGGTCGATAGGGGGTCGCATTGCGACATTGACCTGGATGAACACCGGCTGCCCCACCCCCGTCACGGCGAGACACGACCCGCACGGCTTCCGGTTCGGAAACTGGTACAGAAGGAAGCGAATGGCATCCATGCTCGACGGCTGCACGCCCTGGCCCGAGGAGTTCGTCGACCGCTACTGGGCGGCCGGGCACTGGCGTGGCAATACGCTGGACAATCTGCTGCGCGGCTGGGCCCTGCAGTACGGACCGCGGACCGCGCTCGTGCAGGGCGGCACCCGCATCACGTACGCGAACCTGAACCGGCGCGTGAATCGCATGGCCGCCGGATTCCGGCTGCGCGGCCTCCGGCCCGGGCAACGGGTCGTCGTCCAGCTACCGAACGTTCCCGAGTTCGTCATCACCGTGTTCGCCCTGATGCGCCTCGGCGCGGTCCCCGTGTTCTGCCCGGTCTCACACCGCGCGTCCGAGGTGTCCCACCTCGTGCACTTCACCCAGGCCGTCGGCTACGTCGGCCCCTCGACGTACCAGGGCTTCGACCATACGGCGATGGCAGCGGATATCGCGGCCCAAGGGCCCTTCCTACGGCGGGTGTTCACCCTTGAGGCGCCGGGCACCTCGTCCCCGTACGGCGGCCTTTCGACCGACCGGGCGGGCTGCCACTACTTCCCGCTGGGCTCCATCGACGCCCCGCCCGCGCCGGCGCTTGCGCAGAGCGCCGACCAGGTGGCGTTCTTCCTGCTCTCCGGCGGTACCACCGCGGCGCCCAAGCTCATTCCGCGCACCCACAACGACTACGCCTACCAGGCGCAAGCCGCCGCCGAGCTGGTGTCGCTCACCGAGAACGACGTCTATCTCGCCGCGCTGCCCGCCGAGTTCAACTTCACCTTCGGCTGCCCCGGCATCGTCGGCACCCTCTCCGTCGGCGGCACCGTCGTCCTGGCCGAGAACCCGGGACCCGCCGCATGCTTTCCGGTCATCGAACGAGAGCGGGTCACCATCACGTCGGTGGCGCCCGCCGTCGCCCAGCTCTGGCTCGACGCACTTCCCACGGTCCAGGCCGACTTGAGCAGTCTGCGTCTCGTGCAGATCGGCGGCGCGCCCCTGCACCGGGCGACCGCCGAACGGATAGGCCCCGAATTGGGCTGTCGCCTGCAGCAGGTCTTCGGCATGGCTGAGGGGCTGCTCACTCTCACCCGGCCCGCCGATCCGGACGAGACCGTGCTCACCACGCAGGGCCGCCCGCTCTCCCCCGACGATGAGATCCGCATTGTCGACGTCGACGGCAAGGACGTGCCCGACGGGGAGCCCGGCGAACTCCTCGCCCGCGGTCCGTATACCCTGCGAGGCTACTACCGGGCACCCGACCACAACGCACGCTCCTTCACCACCGACGGCTACTTCCGCACCGGCAACCTCGCGCGGCGCACCCCGGACGGCAACCTGGTGGTGACCGGCCCCCTCAAGGACATCCCGCGGCGGGCTGACCACGAAGATCCATCTGACCTGTGACGGGCCGGGCCGGGCCGGCCTCAAGTTGACCCGGGAGACCGGCGCATACGAAAGCTGACGCGATGCCCTGATGCCTTGGTGCCCCGGTGCCCCGGTGGCCCACCGGGGACGACATGTGACTCAGAAGAAGGTTTTGTCCCAGCTGTCCGTTCCGATGGCGCGGATGGCGTTCTCGAAGCCATTGGCGATCCGCTGGATCCCGGCGTCGCCGGAGATGAAGATGTCATCATTGTCGGCCAGCAGCACAACGTCTTCGGTATCCCAGGCCGTACCGATCAGCACGAGGGGCCGGCCGATGCGCTTCGCGTCGATGCGAACGTTCCGAGGGAGGGCATGCGTGGCATCCAGGGTCCTCTCTACCGAGGTCGTGAGCTCTACCTCGTGCTGCCGCCACATCCAGGTCACGGTGAGTTCCCCGTAGTTGGCCAGGAAGTCCCGGAGGCGAGAGGTGACTTCGTAACCGTCTTCGGCGTATCGGCGGCAGACGTCCTCAACGTCCAACGGACCGGCTTCAAGGCGCGTCTCTCCCGCAACGGCAGCTCGCAGCCGCTGTACCGCTGGACGGTCAGGGGTGTTGTTCATCCTGTCAGGACCTCTCCTCCGAAGCCGGGCACCCATGTCTTGCAGTTGTCACACATGGGGAATTTCTTTCCCTTTGTGTTGATGGTCACCAGGTCAATGTTCTTCGGGTCCGCGCCGTCCTTGATCGCGTTGGTGAACATCCGTGGTTCACCGCAGACGTTCGCCGGGCGGCCCGCTTTGTGGTGCGATTCCTCGGGCATCGCGTCAATCACTGCCTGCTCGTGGCCGGTGCCCGGACCGCTCTCCCCGTAGTAGACCTTACCGGTGGTCCGGTCCTTGCCCGCAGCGTAGGCACCCGGGGGCTTCTCGTCCTCGGCGAGGCCGTCCATGACCTTTTGCTTCCGCTGATTCGCCAGGTCCATCAGCTCCTTTTTGAGCGGGTTCACCTGGTTTTGCGCCATGAGGCCGAGGGGGTCGCACCAGGTGTGGGGGTTGTGGACGTAGGCGTCGGGGTTGGGCGCGGGGCTGAGGCCGAGCGGGTCGGGGCTGGTGTACCGGGCGGTTTGGGGGTCGTAGTAACGGTTGAGGTTGTAGTGGAGGCCCGTCTCGGGGTCGAAGTACTGGCCGGGGAAGCGCAGCGGCGTCTGGGTGGTGTTGCCGGTGGCCCAGGTGGTGTCGCCCCAGAGGGTCGTCGTGGCCCGCCAGGCGATGGTGTCGGTGGCCGTGTCGACGAGTTCGGTCGGGGTGCCGACGAGGTCGGTGACGATCGCGAAGAAGCGGCGGTCGATCTGGTCCTGCGGGGTGTCGGCCGTCGCGGGGGTCGTGATGGTCTCGGTCTGGGCGAGCGGGTGCAGCCCTCGGTGATCCCAGCTCATGGTGTACGGCCCGGGAAGGTACGGGGCGTGGGTGGTCTGCTCGGCGAGCCTTGAGCCGTCCCAGGTGAAGTCGGTCCGCTCCTCGACGGTGACGCCGTCCGCGGCCAGGCGGTGTTTGGCGATCCGGCGGCCGAAGGGGTCGTAGAGGTAGCGCCAGCGCGTGCCGTCGGGCGTGGTGACGTGGGTGAGGCGGTCTTCGGCGTCCCAGGTGTAGTGCCAGGTAGCGGGCTTTTTCGAGAGGCGGGTGACCTGGCGCAGGGTGGTGCGGCCCGCGGTGTCGTTCTCGTAGCGCACGCGGCCGGCGGTGCTGAGCTGGGTGCCGCTGTACGTGCGGGTGCCGACCGCCGCCTGCGTGGCGCCGGTGGTGGGCCAGTCCGCGGCGGTGAGGTTGCCGGCCGGGTCGTAGGCGTAGTTCTCGGTCCAGGTGGCGGCATGGACGGCGGTGACGCGTCCGGCGGCGTCGAGGTCGAAGGTACGGGCACCGCTGAGCTGGTCCTCCACCCCGGTGAGGGCACCGTCGGCCCGGTAGGTGTAGTCGCGGCGTTGCAGTACCGACTGCTCGGACCGGAGGATCTGGCCGGTGAGGCGGTGTTCGGCGTCCCAGGCACTGGCCAGGGTGAGACGTTCGCCGATGGTGCGCTCGTTTTCGCGCCCGGCCGCGTCGTAGGCGAAGTCGAGCCTGCCGCCGGGGGTGGCGAGGGAGGTGCGGCGACCGGCCCGGTCGTAGGTCCAGGCGCTGGTGTGACCGCTGGGGGTGGTGCGCCCGGTGCTCCGGCCGAGGACGTCGAGGGTGTGGGTGAGGGTGAGGCCGTTGACGGCCTCGCTGATCAGGTTGCCGAGGGCGTCGACCGTGCGGAGCACATCCGCGTCCGGGCTGGTGGCCCGGATCAGGTGCCCGGCGCTGTCGTAGGCGTAGCTCGTGATCGCCCCGTCCGCGTTCTTCGCCACGAGCTGACCGAGTACGTCATAGGAGTACTGGATCCGCTGTCCCAGCGGATTGGTACGCGAGACGATCTGGCCGGCGGCGTCCAGTTGGTAGCCGACGGTCCGGCCGTTGAAGTCGGATTCCGATATGAGCTGGCCGGCGGGGTCGTACGTGTAATTCCAGGTCTGTCCCAGGGCGTTGGTGACCGCCACGAGCTGCATATGAGCGTCGTGGCTGAAGGTGAGACGGGTGCCGTCCGGGTCGGTACGGGCAGCGAGGGTCGCGAAGGGTGCGTACTCGAAGGTGCTGGTCTGGCCGAGACGGTCGGTGTGGGTGAGCGGATTGCCCTCGGCGTCGTACGTCCAGGTCTCGACGGTTCCGTCGGGCGCCGCGTACGACGTCAGCTTGCCCTCGTTGCTCCAGGTCAGCCGGGTGATGTCGCCCAGCTGGTCGGTGATGGCGACAACCCGGCCAAAGGCGTCGCGCTCGTACCTGCTGGTGGCTCCGGCCCGGTCGGTGACCTCGATGGGTAGGCCGGCGGCGTTGCACCGGATACGCGTGGAGTGGCCGAGGGCGTCGGTCACGAAGGCCAGATGCCCGGACTCGTCGTAGCCGTAGCGAGTGGTGGCCCCGGTGGGGTCGGTGAGCGAGGTGCGGCGGCCCGCCTCGTCGTAGGTCTGCTGCCAGGTCAGCCCGCCGGGCCTGGTGATCAGCGTGGGCCGGCTCGAATCACCGAAGTAGGCAGCCGTGGCCTGCTCGCCGTCCGGACGCGTGACGGAGATGAGGCTGCCGGTGTCGTCGTAGGCGAACCGGGTGGTGCGGCCGAGCGGGTCGGTCTGGGAGAGCAGGGTGTCGTACTCGTCCCGTTCGAAATATGTGGTGTTCCCGAGCGGGTCGGTCTGAGCGACGACCTGGGAGTGCTCGTTGACGTGGTGCCGGGTGGTGTGGCCGAGCGCGTTGGTCTCGGAGTGGACCTTGATGCCGGTGTCCGGGTCCGGGGCGCCGTACTCGAAGTGGAACCTGAGCGTACCGTCGGCGCACCCTTCCTCCACGACCCGGTTGAACTCGTCGTAGGTATAGAGGTACCGGGTGCCGTTCCGGTCCGTCCAGGACAGGATCCGGCCTTGAGCGTCGTTGGCGAAGAGCAGCGGGCGCCCGGAGGAGTTGTAGACGGCGGTCAGGTGCCCGTCGGTGTAGCCGTACCGGGTGAGCAGCAGATCGCGGCCGTCCTCATCCGCTCCGGCCAGGTGCAGCGCGCTGATGCGGCCGGCGTCCACGCTGACCAGGATGCGGTAGCCACCGGAGTGCGTCATGCTCAGCGGTGCGCCGTCGGCAGCGTAGGCGAACTCGACGCGGTGGCCTGCCCGGTCGCGTATTCCGGTCAGCAGGGCCGTCTCGCCATCGGGCCGGCGGGTGAATTCCCGGACCAGGCCAGTGGTGACGTCGGTCAGGGTGTAGTCGCCCGTGAGGCCGTCGCTCTCGAGGTCCAGGCGGGCGCCGGCCGTCGCCTGGGCAGGCTCGTCGGGCGTCGGGTGCGGGTATGCCTGCGCGGTCCGCTCCGCGCTGAGGTAGACGACACCCTCGTCGTCGATTTCCAATCGCTCGTCGAAGGTGCAGACCCAGCGCGGGCCCATCCAGCGCCCAGCCTGGTAGCCGGACTCGAACGACCGCCTGAACAGCGGCGGCAGCGCGCCGGGCAGCGACACATCCGTCTGGTCGATGAACATCCGCCCGGTCGCCATGTCGACCGGCTCACCACCGGGACAGACGGACTCCTGCGGCCGACCGGCCTCGCGTGGGTTCTCCACCTGTTCGCGGCCCCGGCCTCCGGAGGATGCACCGCTGCCGGGCCGGCCGCCGCCCTTGCCCGTGGCGTGGGGCGCGTGCGGCATGTCCTCCTTGCCGCCCTTGAGGATCTTGTCGAGTTCCCGGGCGTGCTTGGCGTCGTTCTCTGCGTGGTTCCTGGCGACCTTTTTCAGCCGGTCACCCGCCCCGTGGTACAGGTCCTGGACGGCCTTGCCCGCGTCCTTTCCCAGCGTCTTGGCCAGCTTCTCCGCGCCGTGCTCCAACGCCTTGACGATCGGATTGCTCATTCGAAGCTCACTCCCGCAGCCTTCGTCTCGAATTCCGCGGCATGCGAGGCCACGGTCTTCGCGTGTCCGCGCAGCAGTTCGGCGCGCGCGTGCATCTCCTCCGGATGGATGGAGAAGCTCGACCCCGCACCACCCCCACCACCGGCGGAGACACCGAGGGCGGACTCTGCGGCCTGGAAGACCATGCCGCTCACCGCCTTGCCGACCACCTCCACCAACGGGTTGATGGCCGCCTCGATGACCTGGCCGATGATGTGCTGCTCCAACTGCTGCACAAGGAAGTCCATGAGCTTCTCGGCCGCCGCGATGACCAGCGCCTCGGCCGCCTCCGCGATCCCGAGAGTGACGACCGCGGCCGCCTGGTCGGCCACGAACGTGATGGCCAGCACGGTCAGTTCGGCGATCGCCTCCACCTTCATCGCCACGATCGTGTCCGCCGCGATGTCCAGAGCGGACGCCACCGTGTGACAGGCGGTCACCAGCTCCGTCATGTGACCGTCGGACAGCTGCCCCCACTTGGCCAGCAGAGCGTCATACGACGCGCCCTGATACACGTCCGCCAGCTGCTTGACCGTGACGGTGGAGTCCTTGTGGGTGTCATCCACCTTCTGCGCGAAGTCCCGCACGTGAGACGCGAACTCGCGGACCTTGTCCTCATTGACGTTCGGCCAGTTCACTCCGATGAACTGAAGGAACGACACCACCTGCTCAGGCAGCTCGATTGCCATACTGCTCCCCCCCTGGTCATAGCCATGACAGCTCATCAGAGGCAATTCAAGAAAGAGCAATGAAGGTGCAAAAATAGAGCCCAGGAACGGCCATAAATGCACCTAACAGGAGGGGTCTTTCGCTCCGCCTGGGACCATCCGCCCGTCGACGTTGCCACCGCCTTCCCACATGTCCTCGGCCACCCCATTTCGGCCTCGGAAGTCTTGTTGCACCGCAACCGATGTCTCTGGAGCGCCCAAGCCTCCTCGAGGATCCTGCGAGCGACCTCGCGCTCCTACTCACGGCTTTGCCACGCCGGGTGCCATGCCCTGTACCGGTCCACCCACTCGTCCTGCGGCACCTCGCACACCCGCAGAAGCCCCCCTCCGCGGGCAACGAGGACATGCCACGCCGATCGCACCGCCCAGACCCACTACAAGTTGGCACCCCTCCTCGGGGATGCCTTGTCGCCGCCGAGGTGGTCCGGTCGGGTGCCGGGGCGTGCTCCTTTCCCTGGCACCCGTCGCGGTCTCCGGCATGCTCCGGCGGCGAGCCGGTGAGCGCGGCAGGACCCTCCGATCCGTGCGGTCCTGGCGTCTTCCTGTGCCTTGCGGGCGTGGCGGTGTCGCCGCCCGTATCGTGCGCTCATGACTGCCACGCCAACTATCGCCCTCCCCCGCTCCGTACACGGAGTAAAGGTGCACTCCCGGCAGACGACTGGCGCGTGCGTCCCGACGTTCGGCAGGGTGGAGCTGGACTTCGAGCCGGTACCCGCAGGGGTTGTTTCCTCCATCGAGTTCGCCTGCACCGCGCAGCCCGAACCGGCTCCGGAGTTCGAAGAATTCCTCGCCGAAGGCGTCATGCGAGAGCTGGCCGGCGCGGAGAGCGACGACCCCGACGCCCGCCGAGGCGCGCCCGTAAGCGCCCGGGTCATCGTGCGGGCCCTGTCCTGGCACTGGGTCGACACCTGCGAGCTGGTCTTCCTCCGCCTGGGCGCCCTTGCGGTACGGGAGGCGCTGTCCTGCGTGGCAGAGGACCGTGAGCCGCATCTGCTCGAGACAAGGGTCAGGTTGGTCTTCTGACCTTTCCTCGGCCGGCGACGACGCACTTCAGTCCGTCGAGAGAGGCACATCACGGATTGCGCAATCGCGGAACCTCCAGCCCAACTGCCGTGCTGCGCAGCCCGGTTGAGCTTGAGCCAGTAGGTCGCGCCCGCATTCCATCACGGGGTGCGACACAGGCGCTTGAGCCGTTCCGGCTCGTTCCAGGGCGTGTTTCGACAGCGGATCAGTAATACCTGGTTGCCACCTTCGCCCCCATACTGCAGGGATGCAGTCGACGATGATCAGACGTGCCGCCGAGCAGGATGCGGAGCTACTTGGCGATGAGCATCGGCCGCCTCCTGGTGGAGCACATGATCGGTCAGGCCGGGGAGGCCGGGCTGAGTGACGTGCGTGTCGCTTCCCATCCCCCGGCCGAGAGGTTCTACCGCCGTCTGGATGCCGAACGGATGGGAACGGTTGCCCCGTTGCCGCCGAAGGTGGCCTGGGAGCGGCCAGAACTGCGGTTCACCATCGCCCGGTGAGTTGCGGCCGGGGCCGTGAAGTCGTCATCGCCACTCTTGTCTTCCGGGGTTAGCGCAGTGCGGCCGTGACCAGCCCCCGGATCTCCTCCTCGGGCACACTCCCGCCGCCCAACAGCCGGTCGAAGACCAGTCCGTCCACGCAGGCCAGCAGGGTAAGGCTGCGGCCTTCGGCGTCCGCTACGCGGTGCGCGGCCAGGAACTCGCGCACGGTGTTCCGGGCGGCGTTCTCTCGCGGTACGAGGATCTCCCGCAGTTCCGGGTGGCGCACGCTTTCGACGGCGCATGCGTAGCGCGCGAGGGACCGCCTCCGCCCTTCTCCCGTGAGCCGCCGTTCGACGAACGCGGCGATCACGGCCGTCAGTTCATCTGCGTGCCGCGGCACCGGCGTCCGCTCCCCCGCCGTCTGCAGCTCCGCCTGATCGCGTTCGACGAGACGCCGGACCAATGCGGTGAGCAGTGCCTGGCGGGTGCGGTAGTACGCGGATGTGGTGCCCGGCGGCATCTCTGCCGCCCGGTCCACGGCGCGGTGGGTCAGTCCTCGCATTCCGGCCTCGGCGAGCACGTCGATGGCGGCGTCGGCGAGAACGGTACGTCGATCTGTGGTCACCACCCCTTTCTACACCTGTAGAGGTAGAGATTTTCTCCACCTGCAGAGACGCGGAAGGTAGGCTCCTTCTACACCTGTAGAAGATCGTGGCAGGGACGTCGAAAGGAAGGGGACTGGCATGGGCAGCAGTGCGGTGGTGGTCGGCGGAGGCATCGGAGGCCTGGCCGCGGCGATCGGCCTGCGCCTGATCGGCTGGGAGGTGATGGTCGTCGAACGCACTCCGGTTCTCGACGACGCGGGCGCCGGCATCTCCCTGCACGCCAACGGCATCCGCGCCCTGGAGGCCCTCGGCGTCGGCGAAGCGGTACGTGCCGCCGCACGGCCGCAGTACACCGGCGGCACCCGTACCGCGGGCGGAGGCCTGCTGGCCCGGATGGACGGAGCGGCCCTGGAGCGCGAGTTGGGCACCCCGATCGTCGGCATCCCCCGCGCCGCGCTCCACCGGCTGCTCCGCGAGGCTTTGCCGCCCGAGTCCCTGGTGGTCGGGGCCGCGGTGACATCCGTCGACCGCTCCGACCCCGCCCGGGTGCGTATCCCCCTGGGGGACACCGTTCTCGACGCCGATCTGGTGGTGGCCGCCGACGGCGTCAACAGCGGACTGCGCACTCAGCTCTTCCCCCGGCACCCCGGCCCCGCCTACAGCGGGTCGACCGTATTGCGCGCCATCACCGAGCACCCGGTCGATCTGCAAACCGACTTCGAGCTGACCTGGGGGCGGGGCGCCGAGTTCGGTCACATCGCTTTCACCGACGGCCGCGCCGAGTGGCACGCCGTCCTCAACTCACCCGTCAACGTGCGCTATCCGGATCCCCTTGCCGAAATACGCCGCCGGTTCGGCCACTGGCACGACCCGATACCCGCGCTGCTGGACGCGACCCGGCCCGAGGCCGTCCTGCACCACGACATCAACGAGCTGGCCACCCCCCTGTCCACCTATGCCGTGGGCCGCATCGCCCTCCTCGGCGACGCGGCCCACGCCATGACCCCGAACCTCGGCCAAGGCGCCTGCCAGGCCCTGGAGGACGCGGCCACACTCGCCGCCGTACTCACCACCGAGCCCACCGTCGAGGCGGCGCTGGACCGCTACGACACCGAGCGCCGCCCCCGCAGCCAGTCCGTCGCCCGCGCCGCCCGCCAGGCCGGCCGAATGGGCCAGCAGCTCACCCACCCACTGGCCACAACGCTGCGCAACACGGCACTCCGGCTGGCCCCGTCCCGCGCAACCGTCCGTACCCTCCTGCGCCATGCCGACTGGACACCCCCGCAACGGAGCTGACCGGACACGTGTGGCCTCGGCGCCGTGGCCTCACCGGCAGGGCGCAGCGCCGGCACCTCGGCCGTGAGATCGCCGCTTTGCGAGATCCGACGGCCGCCACGGAAGGAACCTCTGATCAGCTTGGCCATCAGTCAGAGGGCTGTGACCATCGCGCCGGCGGCAGGTGGATCAGCGAGCGGCGCAGGCATGCCGGTCAACGTCACGTCTCGGTTGGCCTGTCCCGTTAGCCTCGATCTTTCACGACGGGCCGGGTTGCGGGAACCTTGAAAGCAGACCACCTCACGGCCACCGGAGCGTTGATGCGGCTATCCCGCGGGCCCGCAGCAGACGCGACACTCGAGGCGCGGGTAAGCCGGTCACAGTCAGTGTGCCGGGGGAAGGCTGATCCCGGCGCGCTTCAGGGTGCGGATCACCGGTGCGGTCTCCAGGGACCGGACGGCGTCGAATGCGGCCACGCGCTCGGTGAGGTACCGGCACAGGTCATCGGAGTTGCGGCAGTTGACGGCGGCAACGAGATTGCTGGGGCCCGTCGTCATGGCGGCGAAGGAGATCTCGGGGTGTGCGGCCATCTCTCGTGCCACGTTGGCGAGTTCGGAGGGCTGCACGGACATCCAAAGGCGCGCCTGGGTGGGGAAGCCCAGCGAGGCCGGAGAAATGTCGACGGCGTAGGTGAGGATCCCGGCCTGGCGCAGGGTGTCCATGCGGCGTTTGGCGGTGGAGTCCGCCCCGCCCACGGCGGCGGCAAGTTCGGTGTAACTGGCCCGTCCGTCACGAGCGAGGATCTCCAGCATCGTCCGGTCCTGGTCGTCGAGAACCACCGGCTCGGCGTTCGGGGACGGCGGGGTGGGCCGCAGGTGCTCGGCCTGCTCCTCGGAGAGCCAGGCGGCTCCCGCCCAGTCACCGGGCAGAGCCGTGGCGCGCAGCAGCAAGTGTGCGGAGACCGCGGTGACGCGGCTGGTTCTGGGGAGCTTGTGCAGCAGCAGGGCATCGCGGTCGGCGGCGGACGGCGTCTGGACGTTGCAGGCGATCTCCGTTCCTCCGGAGAGGAGGTACACGAAGGACGTGTCCGGCCGGGCGGCCAGGGCGTCGGCGATGGCGCCGGCCGCATCGGGGGTGCACTGAAGCCGGAGCATCCAGGAGGTGTGGCCGAGCAGTACGCCGTTGACGACGCCGACGACCCGCAGCACACCGGATGACCGCAGTTGGCGGTAGCGACGGGCGACCGTGTTTTCCGAAACGCCAAGAACCTCGGCCATGGTGCGAAACGGTGCGCGCCCATCGATCTGGAGGGCATGCACCAGACCACGGTCAACCGCATCCAGGGCGACGGAATTCATCACCACACGCTACCCATTGACGGTTCCCTGCGCGATTCCGGCGTTGAGTGGATCGCACTGCCCGCCATGGCGATCGTGGACGAGTGTCCGATGCGACGAAGAGTTCGGCGCCGGCCGGACTCGACAGACAGGGAGGCCGTCGATGTACGCCAACAGGTCGATGCGCGCCGGCAGAAAGATCCTCGTCACGGGAGCGACCGGGAATGTAGGCCGACAGGTGGTGTCCCAGCTCCTGGCGGCCCGAGCGGGTGAGGTGAGGGCACTGACCCGCACCCCCGATCAGGCCCGGCTGCCGCAGAACGTCGAGGTACGCCAAGGTGACTTGGCCGACTCCGGAGCGCTGGAGTCGGCACTGCACGGAGTGGACGCCGTCTTCCTGATGTGGCCCTTCCACAGCGCCGAACCGGCCGCCGCGGTCGTGGACGCCATCAAGCGGCACACCCGCCGGGTGGTCTTCCTGTCCTCCGGGGCCGTACAGGACGAAGTCGCCCCCGAGCGGCAGCCGCATCCCGTGGGCCGGTCCCATGCGGCCGTCGAGCAGTGCATCGAGCAGTCAGGGCTTCGGTGGACGCGCTTGCGCCCGAGCACCTTTGCCGCCAACACGCTGTGGTGGGCCGATCAGATCCGCGCCGGCGACGTCGTGGAGAGCGCCTACGGCGCGGTTCCCATGGCCCTCCTGCATGAGGCGGACATCGCGGCCGTGGCGGTGCGGGCACTGATCGAGGACGGCCACGACAGGAAGACGTACACGCTGACCGGCCCCGAGGTCCTGACGCAAGTGGAACAGGTCCACACCATCGGCGAAGTACTGGGCCGCCCGATCCGTTGGGAGGAACTCTCCCGGGAAGCGGCGAGAGCACGCCTCCTGGCCGATGACAGCTTCCCCGACTCGTTCGCGGACGCGCTCCTCGACGGCTACGCCGACATGCTGGCAGCCCCACGCCCCGCCATCACCTCCACGATCGAGGCGGTCACGGGCACACAGGCGCGAACCTACCGCGACTGGGTCGCCGACCACGCCACCGACCTCCGCCCAACGCCCTGACGCAGGCCAGCCGGCCAGCTCCAACTCCGGCTCCGGCTCCGGCTCCGCTCGACAACCCCGCTGGCCCAGCACCGCAAACTCGCGCCTGCTGATCACCCGGAGAAAGCGGCCGTCGAACTCGGCCCGGCCGGCAAGCTCTGCACCACCCGGGCCCCCGGGCCACCCGGAACCTCACCGCAACTCAAACCCGCTCGACCTGACTACCTCTTCCAAGAGACCCTATGGGCATGGAGTTCTTCTGCTACCACCGCGACCGGCCCGGCTCCGTACCGCTGCGCGACGAGCTACTGGAAGAGCATTGGTCCTATATGGACCGGTACGCGAAGGAGATGATCGCCCGGGGCCCGACCCTCACCGGCGACGGCGACACACCCACCGGCAGCGTGCACATCGTCGACCTGCCAGACCCCGCCGCCGCCCGCGCGTTCGCCTTCGACGAGCCCAACTACCAGGCCGGCGTGTACCGGGACGTGCTGCTGCGCCGGTGGCGCAACACATTGGGGCGCACCATGTGGGACTACCCCGGCGGCCGGACCGGTGGCAACCGATACCTGGTGATCGGCCTCGGCACGGGGCATGCCGCCGACCTCGCGGTGCCGCCCGACCGGGACGAGCTGATCGCCTACGGGCCGTTGCTGTCCGACGATGGCGTCAGTTGGCTGGGCACGGCGGCGTTGGTCCGGGCGCCGGACCCGGACACGGCACGCGCCATCCTGACCCCGGACCGGTACGCCGACATCGAGGTGCACAACTGGCAGTTCGGCGGGCGGCCTTCATAACAACCCGAAGACGTCCAGGCCGACGTCACCGCCGAAGCCCTTCGGATCGCTCAGCATCCTCGTGTCCCCCTCTCTGTTCCCAGCGGTCGCGGGGACGAGGACGCCGTTTGCCTGGAGGGGTCGTAGACGCCCTTGAGCGGGCCGGTCAGGAGCTCCACCTCTATGTCGTGGTGCCGCAGGTCCTCGGCGACGATGACTGGGCCCATCTCCCACGGGTGGCCGGGGCCACGGTCAGCGGGGGTGCGGACTTCGAGCTCGGCGCGGAGCGCGGGGACGAGCGTGAAGCGCGGGGTGTGGTGCTTCGGGGCGACTTTGCCGCCGCGGGTGCGGCAGGTGCTTCCGGCGGGGAGCGGAACAGGTGGGGAATTCGGCAGGGATCTGTCAGGCAGCCGGTGATCGGCCCGCGGCCTCCGCTCGATACCGCCCCGGTGTCGTACCGAACTCCCTGTCGAAGGCGTGTGAGAGTGCGTACGGGCTGCCGTAGCCGACTTGGCGGGCGATGGTGGCCAGGGTGTCTGGGGTGTCGCGGAGCAGGGTGGCGGCCAGGGTCAGGCGCCACCAGGTGAGGTACGCCATCGGAGAGCGGCCGACCAGACTGGTGAACCGGCGCGCCAGGGTGGGACGGGAGACGCCCGCCTCTGCGGCCAGGCGGTCGTTGGTCCACGGGGCGGCCGGGTTTGAGTGCAGGGCCCGCAGGGCGGCGGCAGTCACCGGGTCGCCCAGTACGCCGGGCCAGGCTCCGCTGGTGGCCTCGGTCATCCAGGAGCGGATCATGTAGACGAGCAGCAGGTCGAGCAGGCTCGGAAGCGCGATGCAGGACCCGGGCCGCCTCGCGTCCAGCTCACCGGCGAGCAGGTCGATGGCGGCGCGGAGTTCGGGGTGGCTGCCTACTCGGCTGGGAAGGTGGACAACCTTGGGAAGCTCCGCCATGAGCGGGTGTACGCGGCTGCGGTCGAGCCGGTACTTGCCACACAGCATCTCCACCCCACCACGATCAGACCGGGTTCGCGGGCCTGTCCCCGCAAGCCATTGCCCGAACGGCACCGCCCTCTCCACGGCCGGCGCATCGACTGGGGAGTCGGCGATCACATGGCCTGTGCCATGGGGCAGCAGCACCGCGTCACCCACGCCGAGGGAGACCGGGTCACCGCCGTCGGGCAGCAGCCAGCAGCTGCCCTCCAGGACGACGTGGAAGCCCGCGCCGTCGTACGGGTCCAGCCTCGCGCACCAACTCCCGCCCACCCGTACCCGGTTGGACGAGGGGTGCCCGAGGCGCACAGCAGAGATCGCGTCGCTCACCACATCCATCAACGCAGGGTATCGCCCGCCTGAGGTGTGAGACGGATGAGCATTTCCCTGAGCAGAATACGCATTGAGCCGCTCGGCCGGCCGTTCTTAAGGTCGAGCACATGACGAACGAGAATGTGCAGAGCATCGTGCTGGGGGATGTCGAGGTCATCCGGGTCGTTGAGTGGCAGGGCCCGTTCACGCCTGCCCGCGGCCTGGTTCCGGAGTCTGCCGCCGATGTGTGGAAGGACAACGAGGACTGGCTGGCGCCGGACCACTGGGAGCCGGACAGCGACCAGGCGGTGGTTGCGCTGCAGACCTGGGTGCTGCGCAGCGGTGGGCGGACCGTCCTGGTCGATACAGGGGTCGGCAACGGGCGTGAGCGACCCGGTTCGCCGCAGTTTCATCACTGGCAGGGTGATTTTCTCGGGCTCCTGGCAGCGGCCGAGGTCCGCCCGCAGGATGTCGACGTCGTCGTCAACACCCACCTCCACGGCGACCATGTCGGCTGGAACACCGTCGACGCAGACGGGGAGTGGGTACCGACGTTCCCCAACGCCACCTACCTCATTCCGGCCGCCGACGACTTCCATTTCGGTCCGGACAATGCGTACGGGAACGGGCTGCGGGAGGACGACCGCCTGGTCTACGAAGACAGCATCGCGCCCGTCCACCAGGCCGGACAGGCCGTGCTGTGGGATGGCCTCCACCGCATCGACGAACACCTCACCCTGGAGTCCGCGCCAGGCCACACTCCCGGCTCGTCCGTGCTGCGACTCGCATCGGGGAGCGACCGGGCGGTCTTCGTCGGAGATCTGCTGCACAGCCCGGTGCAGATCCTCCAGCCCTCCTGCAACAGCTGCTTCTGCCTGACCCCGGAACGAGCGGTGGCCAGCCGCCGTCGGATTCTCCAACGGGCAGCTGATGAACGGGAGTTGGTCGTCCCTGCGCACTTCGGTGGTGCGGGTGCCGTGGAAGTCCGACGGGAGAGCGGTGGGTTCGCCCTCGGTCCATGGGCAGCCGCCGGCACGAAATAGAGAGCGTCAGTCTCTGACGGCGACACGCACCTCATCCTCAGCGAACAGGTCGCGCTTGTCGTCCAGGGCGCTCACGATGCCGAGCCCGCCGCGCACGTCGCACAACAAGCGGAACGACGTGCGCAGACTCGGCCTACCGGACGGCTTCTTCAACGCTTGTTCAGGACGTGGCTATCGAAGCGGCCCTTCCTCGTCGACAAGCACGGTGGGCGTGGCACGGAACACGTCGGCGTTCGCCGGGTCGTAGGCGATGGTGAAGGGGCCGCACACTCCTCCGACCTGCGGCGCGCCCGTCACTCAACGTTCGGCGAGAACGCTCAGGCTTCGCTGCGAGAGGTCACCTTGGCGGCGGGGCCCGGGGTGCTGTGTCGAGTGAACGCCCACAGCATGAGCCCGAGGCAGCTGAACGCGGCGCCCAGCGCGCATACGGCGCCCCAGCCGGCCACCGTATAGAGGGAGGTCGCGGCGATGGCGCCGGTGGCGCTGCCGATCGAGTAGAAGACCATGTATCCGCCGATCAGCCGGCTGCCGGCGTCCGGGTGCAGCGCGTAGATCAGGGTCTGGTTGGTGACATGGACCGCCTGCACGGCGAGGTCGAGAAGAATCACCCCGACGACCAGGGCCCAGAGCGAGTTGCGGGTGAAGGCCAAGGGCAGCCATGAGGCGGCGAGCAGTGCCAGGGCGATGCCGGTGGTCCGCCCGGAAAGTCCGCGGTCGTTCAGGCGGCCCGCCACGGTCGCGGCCAGGGCACCGGCGACACCGATCAGCCCCAGCGCCCCGATCGCGCTGTGGGGCAGGAAGTACGGGGCCTCGCTGAGCGGCAACGCGACGCTGCTCCACAGGGTGCTGAAGGCGGCGAAGATCAGCAGACCGAACAGGGCCCGGAGCCGCAGCAGTCGTTCCCGTGCGAACAGGGTGATCGTGGAGCGCAGGAGCTGTCCGTAGCGCAGGTTTGTCGGCGGAGCGTCACTGTGGCGCGGCAGGACTCGGTACAGGACCAGGGCGAGCAGAGCGGTGAGCGAGGCCGAGGCGAGGTAGATGGAGCGCCAGCCCGCGAGATCGGCCATGAGGCCGGATGCGGTGCGGGCGAGCAGGATTCCGATGACCACGCCGCTGGTGACCAGACCGACGACCCGTCCGCGCCCGGCGGGAGGGGCCAGTGATGCCGCGAAGGCCACCAGCGTCTGCGTGACGACCGCGAGAAGTCCCGTCGCAGCCATGCCCGCGAGCAGGATCGCTGCCGTGTGGGCGGCGGCCACCACGGCCAGCGCCACCACCAGGAGCAGCAATTGGGCCACGATGAGCCGTCTGCGGTCGGTCACGTCTCCCAGCGGCACGAGGAAGAAGAGTCCCAGCCCGTATCCGACATGCGTGAGGGCGACCACGCTGCCGACAAGCGCCGGGCTCATGGCGAGGTCGTGGCCCATGGTCACCAGGAGCGGCTGGGAGAAGTAGACGTTGGCCACCGCGGCCCCGCAGGCGACGGCGAACAGGATGACGACGCCACGGGACAGGACGAACGCGGAACCTTCCCCACTTCGGGCCCCACTTCGGGCCCCGCTTCGGACCCCACTTCGGACCCCGCTTCGGGACTCGGTCCGTCGTGTCACAGCTTCACCGTTGCCGGGCATCAGCACACTCCTCCGCAAATTCAGTTGCATCTTGCTACCAATGGTGACGGCGACGGTAGCCTTCTTTGGTAGCATGTTGCAACCATCGTGAGAGTGAGTGAGGGAAGCCATGGTGACCAGGACGCGCTTCGACGACAGCGAATGTCCCGTTGCCCGGTCGGTGGACGCGATCGGCGACTGGTGGTCCCTGCTGATCGTGCGAGACGCCTTCGACGGAAGCCGGCGCTTCGGGGAGTTCCAGCGCAGCCTCGGCGTGGCGAAGAACATCCTCACCGCGCGTCTGCGCACCCTGGTCGCCGGCGGTGTCCTCGAATCCGTCCCCGCCTCGGACGGCAGCGCCTACCGCGAGTACGTACTGACTCCGAAGGGCAAGGCGCTCTTCCCCGTCATCGTGGCACTGCGGCAGTGGGGCGAACAGAACTTCTTCGCCCCCGGCGAACCACACTCACAGTTGGTCGACCGCCGACAGGGACATCGCCTCCGCGCACTGGAAGTGCTGTCTGCGGACGGGCGACGGCTGAACCCCGACGACACCACCGTCCACAAGATCTCCACCCAGTGACCTGAGCCGGAGCCCCGGTGCCGGCACGCCGCTCTGTCGATGATTCCGAGACCGGGTGAGGGGCCTGGGCAGCCTGTCGCTCCGGCTCGTCCAGGACGTCTTGGAGCATCAGGGTGTTCACGTAGGCCAGGGCCGACTGCGAGATTCTGAGGCAGAGTACGAACATCTCCCGCTCGTCGCGCATCTCCCGCTCGTCGCGCCGGTTCGAGGCGATCTCCCCGCCCTTGCCGTAGGCGATCACGGTGCAGTTGATCGGCTGCGAGTGGATGGCCAGGGACTTCTTCTCCCCGTGCCAGTAGATGAGCACGCCGCGGCCCGGCATTCGCGTACCGGGCCACCAGCGCCAGGGCCTCGATCACGGGCCGGTGGGCATGGTTGGAGGAGCGGAACTCCAGCACTTCCAGCTGCCTCGCCACCAACTATCAGGCAGCACTCCACATCGCCGGAATCTTCCTCTGGCTCAAGCCGTGATCCTTCAGACACGCCCTAGTTCGACTGGCCGATCGGCCGGACCACCAGCGTGTTCACGTCCACGCCGCGTGGCTGGGAGATCGCCCACACGACGGTGTCCACCAGGTGCTCGGCGGAGATCATCGGGCCCGCCGCGTCGGCGCCGCCGGGGCGGTCGTCCCAGAACGGCGTCCGCACCCGGCCCGGCGCGATCAGCGTCGTGCCGACCCCGTACCCGGTCGTCAGCATGCGAACGTTCTCCGCCAGCCCGGTCACCGCGAACTTCGTCATCGAGTACAGGTTGCCGGGCGTGTTCTTGAACCCCGCCACACTCCCGATCAGCACGATCCGGCCCTGCGACGCCTTCAGCGCCGGGAGCGCGGCCCGCACCAGCAGTGCGGGACCCAGGACGTTGGTGAGCACCATGCCCCGCCACTCCTCGGGGTCGCCGGTCTCGACGTTGCCGTTGGTCGAGTACCCGGCGTTGGCGATCGCGTAGTCCAGCCGCCCGAACGCGCGCACGGTCTCCTCGACCGCCGACGACACCTGCCCCCAGTCCGCCGCATCCCCCTCGAACGTCAGCAGCCGGTCGCCCGCGCCCGCCTCCGCCGCGGCCTCGGCCAGCACGGCCAGCTTCTTCGTGCTCCGCCCGGTCGCCGCGACCCGGTGGCCGAGGCTCAGCAGGCGGCGCACGGTCTCCGCCCCGATCCCGCTCGATCCGCCGGTGAGGAAAGTGACGGGCGCTTCGGTGCTCTCGATGGACACGTTCCCGTTGGACATGGTCTCCCCCTGTACCGGTGCGATGCGCGCGGAGTGCGGCGCCGTCGCTGCCCCGACGCTAGATCGTCCCGAGCCCGCGCGTCCACGTCATTGCCGATCACGGACACTGGAGGCGTCTCCCAGCGCTTCACCCAACAGGAAGTTGAACGCCTGGAGCGAACGGTGGGTACGGCCGACGACGCGCGACGGCAGCCAGAACGCGCCGGAGCGACACCGCCGGGCGCCACACCGAACGCGCCGTGGCCGGGCCTGCGTTGTGGGTCTTTTCGGATCAGGTCGCGTCACGCCGGGTCCTGACGGCCGTCCTTCTGCGTGTCATCCTGCGTGTCATCGCAGGGGGCAGCCCCGCAGCTCGTGCTCGGTGTACGCGCAAGGGGCTGCGACGCCGCGCTTGCGAGGGCCGCCAAGACCAGCAGCGACGGCGGCCGACGGCGGCCATCGGCGTTCAGATGGAGCGTGGCGGCCGAAGCCGCCGCGCGAACGGCCCAGACCCTCGCGTCGTGGACCACCTCCACCAGGCGGGCAAGCAGGCTCAGCCACGCCGACCGTCTTCCACGGGCCGAACCGCTTCGGCAGGTCCCGCCCCTGCGCTCCGGTCCCCACCCGGTGCAGGATCCCATTGATCATCTGCCGATGATCCCGCCAGCGACCACAACGCCCATTGCTCACCGGCAGGATCGGCCGCGACCACCAGGGCACGCTCTGGCTCACTCCGGACGAACTCACCGGGCTCATCGGGGAACTGGTCGCGGTCCTGCAGTCCGCCTCAGCAACGAGCCGGCGCCGGGCCGCGCGCCGTACCTCCTCAGCCCCTCCTCTTCCTTGCCGAGCCGCCGAGCCGCCGGCACCCTGACCGAGCAGGATGCCTCGGGGACCGCGCTGCCACCGCGATCGCCAGGACAGTGGCCAGGCGATGGCTGAGAAACGCCACCGCGGTGGTAATGAGCCGGTTCGCGTGGACATGCCGGTGGGACTCACCGGGGCAGCCGGTTGCCCCGGGCAGTCTGGCTGCGTGCTGCAGGGTGCTTACGGGCTGAGCCGGCCTCAGACGACGCCGAGATGGCTCAACATGGAGGGAATCAACCCGGAGTCCTCGGCATCGCTGGGGTCGTCGCCTGTGGGCATGTTGGCGGGGGCGTTGGTGGGCGCGGGGATGGGAGCAGCGACTGCGGCGCCTGCACCTCCAAGGATGGCGGTTGCGGCGAGCGCGGTGGCAGCGAGTGCGGTACGGATTCGCATGGTGTTCTCCCGGTGCGAGGGAATGGTCGCTCGGAGTATCCCTCGACGCCAAGTGACAAAAACGCCTTTAACTCGTAGGTAGCAACAAAAGCGCTCTCAGGTGCTTTCAGGTCGGTTTATCCGACCGCTGCCGCTGTTGTCCCAATTGGCGAGCACTGGGACGTCCAGGACTTGACCGGTCGATGGTCGATCATGTTCGAAGCCAGAATGTGAGGGCTGCGGCGGTGCGCCAGACGCATGCTGTTCTCGACCACCTCGTGCCACTCACCGACCTCCCGCGCCGGCTCGTGCTCGTGGAACGCAAAGACCAGGTGCACATCGCCGTGCTGGTCATGCGTCTCGACCTTCGCGGCGCGCCCCTTGCGCGTCACATCGATCCGAATGAACCGCGTGCTCCCCTTCTTCGGGTATCCGCCTTCCTGGGTTGGGGTCTGCTGACAACGGGTTTGGGACGTAAGCGAGTTCGGGACATGGCTGAACGTCTCCCGGAGGTGTCTCGACTTCTACAGTGCCGCAGGCACGCACACCGTTGCTGTGACCGTGGAGGTGGAGGGGGAGGTGGAGGGGGAGGTGTGGGATTGGCCGCGCGTTGATTGGGCCGAGAGGGCTGCTGCGAGGAGGGCAGGGGGACTGTCCCGTGCGGTGCTGTGCAGGGCCTCGGTGCGGTGCACCAGTCGTGGTGCGCAGACGGGGACTGCGATGACGCCGGGAATGTGGTCGATCACTGGCTGGGGCAGGAGTGCGAGCCCGTGTCCTTGGGCGGTGAGGGTGATGAGACCGCGCACGTCGGTTCCTTCGTAGCGCAGGGAGGCGCGGTAGCTGTCGGTTCCGCTCGCGGTGCGCAGCTGCGCGAGCGGGATGGCGGTGTCGGGGGCGTCGATCCATCGGGCTTCGGCGAGGTCGGCCAGGCGGAGGCCGGTCCGGCCTGCCAGCGGGTGGTGAACGGGCAGTGCCACGGCCAGCGGTTGCTCAGCGATGGCCGTCCCCGTAGGCGGGCCGACATCGGGCAGGTGGAGCGGGTCGTGGGGAGCGGCCATGCCGTCGACGAGGCCGAGGTCCAGGGTCGCGGTCGCGACGCCTCGTATGAGGGGCTCGCGGCCGAGGACGCGCACCGTCACGTCCAAACGGGGCTGTTGTCGGCGCATGTCGGCAAGCGTCCCGGCCAGCTGGGACGTCATGGCCAACGGTGAGACTCCGATGACGAGGCGGGTGGCGGGTGCTGCGGTCAGGCGGGTGATGTCCGCACGGGCGGCGTCCAGCCTCAGCAGCAGCGGCGCGGCGTGCTCGAGCAGCCGGACTCCGACCTCCGTCGCAGAGACCGGGCGTCGTTGCAGGAGGACCGCTCCGAGGTCGCTTTCGAGTGCGGCGATGTGCTGGGAGACCGCCGACTGGGTGTAGCCCAGTTCACGGGCCGCCTCGGAGAACGAACCGCAGCGGGCCACAGCCACGAATGTCCGGAGAAGGTGCGGATCCATGGGTATCAGTATCGCTAATGGAAGGGTCATAGATCATCGTTGGTGCTGGACTCGGTTGCCGGGTCAGGATGTCGACATGACTGAGCCTTCGACGTTCTCGACAGCCCGGGTCGCGCTGGTGGGCGACCGATCGCCCAGCGTCCGGGCCCACGCCCGTATCCCCGCTCTGCTCGACGCGCTGGCCCACCGCGACCAGTTGGTCCTGGATGCGTACTGGATCCCGACCCAGGACGCAGAATCCGCCGGCTTCCTCACCGGATTCGATGGCATCTGGTTGGTGCCCGGCAGCCCGTATCGCAGCGAAGCCGGGGCCATCGCGGCGGCCCGCACCGCACGTGAGCAGGGGATCCCGTTTCTGGGCACCTGCGGCGGATTCCAGCACGCACTCCTGGAGTACGCGCGCAACGTGTGCGGACTCTCCGGTGTTGACCACGCCGAGAACCAACCGGAGGCGGAGGACCTGCTGATCGTCCCGCTGGCATGCTCCCTGGTCGGTCACGAAGGCGTGGTCAGGGTAGCGGCGGGATCGTTGGCCGAGCGCGTCCTGGGAGCGGAGCGGACCGTCGAGCGCTACCACTGCTCGTATGGCCCCAGTCCGGCCTATCTGGAGGCGCTACGGGCTCACGGACTGCGCTTCAGCGGCGTCGATGAGTCGGGCGACGTGCGCATGGCCGAGCTGCCGGATCACCCGTTCTTCCTCGCCACCTTGTTCCAGCCCGAGCTCGCGGGAGACGGAACCCGTACCCATCCGGTCATCCGGGCACTGGCCGCCGCAGCGGCCGAACATGCCTCGGGGAGGGCCGCGGAGACGCTCACCTGACCCGAGCCCGATGACGGACCGCGCAGGGACATGGAGCCGTCGCGGCGCCGGCTGACGTCAGCGGCGTCGTCGGACGGTCCTCTGGCGGTGGCCGCACCTGGCTTCGGGCGAGGGGAGATCCGGCTGTGCGTTTCGGGCGAGTGGTTACTGGGCCGTCGTCGCGGCGGGAATGTCGATGCGGGCGGCCCTGCGCGCCGGCCAGAGCGAGGCGATCAGCGCGCCTGCCAGGGCGATGAGCACGCCGAGAGCGAGGCGCCCCCAGGGAAGGACCAACGTGTAGCCCGCGACGCTTTCCTGGAGGGTGCGCCCGAGCGCCCAGCCCAGGAAGACGCCCAGGGCCGTGCCGAGGGTCGCGCCGAGCCCGCCGAGGAGCAGGGCCTCCAGGCGGATCATCCGGGTCACACCGGCGCGGTCCACGCCGAGGGCGCGCAGCGTGCCGATCTCCTTGCGTCGTTCGAGGACGGACATCGCGAGGGTGTTGGCGATACCCAGTGCGGCGATCGCCAGGGCCATGCTCAACAGGGCGTAGAAGACGTTGAGTTGGTCGCCGATGTCCCCGCTGTCCTGGGTGCGAATGCCTGCCTGGTCGAGGACGGCCAGGGCGGGGTTGTCGCCGAGGGCGTGGGTGACGCTGCCGAGCGCGGCCCGGCTGGGTCCGCCGTCCGTGGCGACGAGGATTCCGGCGGTGTTCGGTGTGGAGTCGTAGCGGGCGACGAGGGAGTCGGGTGCGGTGATGCTGGGCAGCAGGTTGCTTTGCTCGTCCGCCTGGTAGATGGCGCCGATGGTGACGCTGCCGTGCTGCTTGTCCTGACGCTGCAGGGGGAGGCTCTGGCCGACATGCCAGCCGGCTTCCTTGGCCTTGAAATCGGCCACGGCGATCTGGCCCTTGGCGAGGCAGTCGAGAGAGCCCTCGACCATGTCGTACCGCAGCAGCCGGCCGATGGTGGTGGGGTCGACGCCGGTCAGGACGGAGGAGGCGCCCGCCAGGCGGTATTCGGTGGACTGGTTGAGCGGGCTGAGTGTGGCGCCGGGCAGCTTCTTGAGGGGCGCCGTGGTGGCGGGGGTCATCCGCATGGCGCCCTCGGCGGGCTTCACCAGGTAGTCGGCGGTGAAGTGGTGGGTGGTCGCGCGGTCGAGGTACTGGGCGGCGGAGGCCCCGAGGACGGACAGGCCCGAGGCGAGGGCGAGGGCGATGGCGAGCGCGGCGGCGGTGGCGCCGGTGCGACGCGGGTCGCGCACGGTGTTGCGGGCGGCGAGGTTGCCGTGCACCGGGTAGAGGCGGGTCAGCAGCGGCTGGAGCAGGGCGACGAACGGCCGGGACAGCAGCGGGATGAAGCCGATCGCCCCGGTCAGGGTGAGCGCCGCACCGAGGCCGATGACGGTCCGGGCGTCCTTGCCCGTGGTGAGGGCTCCGTACACCACGGCGGCGGTGCCGACGAGCACCAGCGCGGCGCTGAGGCCGTTGCGGAGGGAGCCGGCGCGCGCGGGCGCCGCGGGCTCGGCCGCGCTGAGCGCGGCGACGGGCGGGATGGCCATGGCCCGGCGGATCGGGAGCCATGCGGCGACCATGGGCAGAGCGGTGCCGACCAGCATGGACGTGATCACGGTGCCCGGGGTGAGGACCAGCGGGTCGGCCGGGGTGTCGGCGGGGGCGAAGAGTGTCTGAAGCAGGGCGGCGACCCCGGTGCCGACGGCGAGGCCGGCCGCGGAGGCGACCGCACCGACGAGGAGGGACTCGGTCAGCAGGATGCGGCGCACTTGCTTGCGCGAGGCGCCGACGGCCCGCATCAGGGCCAGCTCCCGGGTGCGTCGGGCGACAAGCATGGTGAAGGTGTTGGAGATGAGGAAGGTGGCGACGAACAGGGCGACCGCGGCGAAACCCACCAGGATCTGGCTCATGGTGTCGCTGTCGCTGGTGGCGAGGTCCGTCTTGATCTGGGCGAGCCGGGCCCCGGTGACCGCGCCGGTGCCCTGGGGCAGCACCGATTCGACGCGGCTGAGGAGCTGCTGCACGTCGGCGTCGGGTGCGGCCGTGAGCTCGACGTTCTGGTAGCGGCCGGGCTGGAGGAAGAGCCGCTGGGCGGCGGCGTTGGTGAACAGCGTCAGGCTGCCCCCGGAGGGGAGCTTGGTCCCGTCGGTGCGGAAGACCCCGCTGAGGGTGTAGGCGGCGGCGCCCTTGTTCGTGCCGACGCGCACGGTGTCACCGATGCGGTAGCCGCCCTTCGCGGCGGTGGTCTCGTCGAGGGCGATCGTGTCGTTGCCGGTCGGCCCGGAACCCTGGGTGAAGCGGTAGGCCGGGTCGGTGCCATCCGGTCCCGGGGCGAAGTTGGCGCCCTGGTGGGACGGGCCGTGGCCGATCAGCTGGCCGTCGCGGTCGGCGACGGCGGCGAAGCCGTCGACTCGCCCCGCGGCGACGGCGACGCCGGGGAGCTTGGCCAGGGTGGTCACGGTGTGGGCGTCGATGCCGGCCGGCCGGCCGCCGCCGGCGGGGGCGCCATCAGGGGCGACGTTGACGGCGATGCGCTCGTAGCCGTCGGTCGCTCGGGCGGTGGCGGCACGGTTCAGGCTGTCGCCGAAGACGAGGCTGCCGGAGATGAAGGTGACGCCGAGCATGACCGCGAATGCGGTCATCAGCAGGCGGGCTTTGTGCGCGAACACGTTGCGCAGGGCGGTACGGAACATGGGATGCGGATCCTGGGAGGCGGGCTCGGCGGAGGCGAGCGGGTGGCTGGTTCGGTGCCGGCGGGCGGGTCAGCTTGTGCGTGAGCGGGTGTCGAACGCCTTCAACCGGTCCAGGACCCGGTCCGGGGTGGGATGCGTCATCTCGTCGACCAGGCAGCCGTCGGCGAGGAAGACCACGCGGTCGGCGTAGCCGGCGGCGACGGGGTCGTGGGTGACCATGACCACGGTCTGGCCCAGTTCGCGCACGGAGTCGCGCAGGAAGCCGAGGACCTCTCCCCCGGCGCGGGAGTCGAGGTTGCCGGTGGGCTCGTCGCCGAAGATGATCGCGGGGCGGGAGACCAGGGCGCGGGCCACCGCGACGCGCTGCTGCTGCCCGCCGGACAGCTGTCCGGGACGGTGGCCAAGGCGCTGGGAGAGGCCGACCATGGAGACCACGCGGTCCAGCCACTGCCGATCG
Organism: Streptomyces sp. NPDC028368; assembly: GCF_055565615.1. Lineage (NCBI taxonomy): Bacteria > Bacillati > Actinomycetota > Actinomycetes > Kitasatosporales > Streptomycetaceae > Streptomyces > Streptomyces sp. NPDC028368. Next base: position 117,856 of record NZ_JBVHTY010000017.1, read on the forward strand.
GGCCGGCGGCCGGCGATGGTCAGCGGCAGCGTGATGTTCTCCAGCGCGGTCAGCGTCGGCAGCAGGTTGAACGCCTGGAAGATGAAGCCGATCCGGTCGCGGCGCAGCGCGGTGAGCTGCCGGTCGTTGAGCGTGCCCAGTTCGGTGGTGCCGATGCGGACGGAGCCGGAGCTGAGCGAGTCGAGCCCGGCGGCGCAGTGCATCAGGGTGGACTTGCCGCTTCCGGAGGGGCCCATGATCGCGGTGAACTCGCCCTCCCGGAAGGAGACGCTGACACGGTCCAGGGCGACGACACGGGTGTCGCCGCTGCCGTAGACCTTCGACAGGTCGGTGACGGCGGCCGCGGTCCCGGTCATCGGGTGTGGCGTGAGCGTGTCAAGGGGTTCGGCGGTCACGGGGACTCCACTTCGGGTGCGGTCTTCGGATGCGGAAGGGTGCACACCAAAAGGTGTCCGGGGGACGTATCAGGACCTCAGCCGCCGTGTATCGGCGTCCGCTCCGCTTCGTAGCAGTTCTGTATTCGTAGGAGGTTCTGTAGGGGCCGGGCGGTCAGGTCGGCAGGCGCAGGGTGGCGACGGCGCCGCCGTCCGGGGCGTTGTCCAGGCGCAGTTCGGCGCCGAGGAGCCGGGCCTGGCCCAGGGCGATGGTCAGGCCCAGGCCGTGGCCCGAGCCGCGCTCCTTCGCGCCCGTGTGGAAGCGGCGCGGGCCGTCGCGCAGCAGGTCCGGGGGGAAGCCGGGGCCATGGTCGCGGACGACGACGGTACGGCCCTCGACGGTGACCCGCACCGGGGTGTCCCCGTGCCGGTGGGCGTTGACGACAAGATTGCCGACGATCCGTTCGAGGCGGCGCGGGTCGGTCTCCACGGTCTGCGCGGGCTGGGCGGGCTCTTCGTGTGTCGCGTCGGTGACGGTGACCTCGGTGTCGAGGCCGGTGCGCGTCACGGCCTCGGAGACGACCGCGTCGAGCGGCACACGGGCGCGGACCGGATGTTCGGCGCCGGCGTCCAGCCGGGAGATCTCCAGCAGGTCCTCGACCAGGCCGCGCAGATCGCGCACCCGGGCCCGGAGCAGATCCTCCGTCTCACCGGGCGGCAGCAGGTCGGCGGCGGCCAGCAGACCGCCGACGGGGGTGCGCAGCTCGTGGGCCACGTCCGCGGTGAACTGGCGCTCGGTGCGCAGCCGTCGGCTGAGACTGTCGGCCATGAGGTCGACGGTGGCGGCGATGTCGGCCACCTCGTCGCGGCCCTTGGTGGGCCCGGTCCGGGCATCCAGGTCCCCGGTCGAGATCCGGCCCGCGGTCTCGGAGACCCGCCGCAGCCGGCGGCCGAGCAGCCCGGCCCCGTAGACCGCCAGGGGCGTGGCCGCCGCGAGTGCGATCAGCGAGGCCACCACCATGATCACGTCGAGCCGGTGCAGCCCGTACAGCTCTGGGCTCATGTTGACCCGAAAGGCAAGCACCCTGCTGCCCGCGCCGTCGACCCGCTGGGCGGCCCAGACGCTCGGGCCCACATTCCCGTCGACGCGCCCGTCGTAGGCGGTATGCCGGTTGCCGTCGGCCGGGTGCCGCAGTGCGGCGGGCAGCTCGGCCGGATCGAGTTCGGCGCCGTCCGTGAGGGTTCCGGTGCGCCGGTAGACGTCCATGGCCGAGTACAGACTGTTGAAGGCCCGCATTTCGGCTCGGTCCCGGATGTCCTGCGCGGTCCATACGTGCACGAGCACGCCCACCGCCGCCGCGACCAGGCAAGCCGTGGACGCGGCCAGCGCGGCGATCTTCCAGCGCAGGGGCACACGGGCCGACCGCGGCCGGTGGAAAGGGCGCACCGGCCTCAGCGCCTGAGCTTGTAGCCGAAGCCGCGGACCGTCTCGATCCGATCCCGCCCGAGCTTGCTGCGCAGCCGCTGCACACACAGGTCCACGACCCGGCTGTCGCCGTCCCAGCCGTACTCCCACACGTCCCGGAGCAGGGTGTGCCGCTCCAGCACGATGCCTGGGTGTGCGGCGAACTCCAGCAGCAGCTTCAGTTCGGTCGGGGTCAGCGCCACCGGGCTTCCGGAGACGAACACCTCCAGGCCGCCGGTGTCGATGGTCAGGTCCCCGAAGGCCAGAACCGTCCCCTCGGACGGCGGCGGCCCTTCGCCTGGCGTTGGCTCGCCTGGCGTTGGCTCGGTTCCCGGGGCGGGCGCGTAGGTCGCCCGCCGCAGCAGCGAACGGATGCGTGCCACGAGCACGTAGGTGTCCACGGGCTTGACCACGTAGTCGTCCGCCCCGGCCTCCAAACCGGCGACGATGTCGAGCCCGTCGCCGCGAGCGGACATCATCAAGACGGGCACCAAGCTGGTCTCCCGGACTCTGCGGCACAGGCCGATGCCGTCAAGACCGGGCAGCATCACATCCAGAATCAGCAGGTCGAAGCTTTCGTCGCGGAAGATCTCCAGCCCCGCCAGCCCGTCGGCCGCGGTCTTCATCTGGTAGCCGTAGCGCTCGAGGGCGACGGTGAAGGACCGGCGCATCAGGTCGTCGTCCTCCACCAGCAGCACGCGAACAGGTCGCGGAGAGGCCGGAGCCGGGGCGGACGAGGACACGGGCAGATGACTCCTGTTCGGACGGTCGTGCGGCACAGGCCCCGTGTGCACTGTGTGTCCTCACGCGCAGACGGCGGCCTGAAAGGAACGATAAGGCAGACATCGGTCGTGGCGACTGCGCAGCACAGCGGACGCGCGTCACACCCCGCACGGCGCCTTCTCTCCGTGAATACCCAGGTCAGACCAGGTCAGATCGGATGGCACGGCTCGGGCACCCGCCGGGTCCAAGGCACTCCGGCTCCCTGTGGCACCCCTTCGCCATGGCCCGGCGCACTGATTCGATGGACAACCAAGCGCTGCCTGATACCCGCCTGATACAAAACCCGCCCAGGGCGGCACGTCGCTCCGAGATCAGGGCACCGGTCGGGCGCGAGAGGAACGCGGCACCAGTGCGCTGGCATACCGGCTTTCCCCGACGTGAGGGCCCGCCTGCACGTTCCTCGTCGCCGCGGTGACCTTCGACCAGAAGGCGAACCGGCCGCGACGCGGCAGCCGACGCGACAGCCGAGGCGGCAGGCCACCCGCTTTCGACCGCGAGGCAGACAAACAACGCAACACCGTCGAGCGGCGCATCAACCGCTGGCGGCGCGCGTCATCTCCCTGCCATTCCCACATCTCCCTTGTCGCCCTCGTCTCCCTCATCCCAGGCGTTCGGCCCCAAGCGCCACGACACAGGCGACGGGACACCGGACCGCGAGCGCCACGCCCATCGGCCCGGCCGTACTTCGCCGGCCGGGCCAATGGGTCCGCCGCCTCCCCCGCGGGCGGCGGACGTCGTCAGGTCAGGAGTCCAGCCAGGTGATCCCGTTGCCGCCGTCGTTGGCGATGGTCCGGGTCATGACGTTGCCGTCCTTGGGGTAGTTCCCATGCTTGGTGAAGTACCCGGCGATGGACTCGAGCGAGGTGGCGTCGCACACCCCGTCGCCGCGAATGCAGAACCGCTCGACCGGAACGCCCGGGAATTCCTCCGGCCCGGCACCGGGAGAGGTGAACCCGAGCGCGCTCCAGCCCTTCGGCACGCGGGCCGCGGCACCGGTGCCGGGCTGCATCGGGTCGGCGTAAAGCATGCCGTTGACCTGCGAACGCGGGACGGCGGTCTCGTTGTTGGCGATCTTCTGGAGCACCACGTCCGCGACCTGCGCACCTTGGGAGTAGCCGACGATCGTCAGGCGGGCGCTCGGGTCGCGGCGGTAGGTGTCCTCGGCGGCGGCCAGCAGATTCTTGTACCCCTCGTTCACGCTGGCGTCGTAGCTCGGTGCGCTCGGGTCCGGTTGGAACGCCTTGCTGCCCACCCACGGTCCGGCGCTCGCCGGGTAGCAGACCGGAACGACCTGGTCGCCCTCGTCCAGGTGCTGGTTCGCGAATCCGTAGCTCGTGGTGCACCCGGGCGCGTCCGCCGAGGCGCCTGTGCCACCCACCTCGAGGTAGTAGTGGTGGACGTCGTCGGCCTGCGCGACGGTGGGTGCTACGACGGCGGCGCCGGCCACCATTGCCGCCGTCATGGCGGCGGTCCCCACCGCCCGTGTCAGCCTGCTCATCTTCGCCATTTCCTGGGTCTCCCCCTTGGGTTGAGCCGTGCCTGCATCGAACGGCGTTGACGTTAGCCACAGCCGTTGAAATTGCGATGACACGGCAATGACTGCGCTGGTGGGGCGGCCGAGGGACGGAACTGTGGCGAGGGGGACCTCGTGCGGCCCATGCCCTGGAACACCAGCCGTCCTGATGCCGCCTGCGTCCCGGATGCCGGGTCCGGCGCTCGACCCATTGGCTCGCCCGCCCCGGGCTCCAGGCGCACTACGTCCAGCACCGCCGTCCACGATGTACGGCCAGTCCCCAGCGCGGCCACGTCGAGTACGGCCCGCCAGGCGCCATTTGGTGCATGCAAACCCGACGCTTCCGTGGATCCTCATACCGGCGATCACGTTCGAGGCGTCATCCGAGATCAGCCACGCAGTGCAGACTCAGAAGGGAACGGTCAGTCCGGCCTCTCTCAGTCGATGCAGTGCCCTGCCCATGCACTCGGCAACCGAGGCCCCGTCAGCCCTCAGTCCACCACCTGGCAACGCTCCCCCGCCGGCGGCGAAAGTCCACGCCGGCCGGCCCTCCCGCAGGCGCTCCGCGTCGACCCGGATCATGGCCCCTACGCCCTGCTCGCCGAGCCATTCCAGGATGAGCAGCGTCGCATCCTCGACGCCGCTGTCCAGGTCCAGCTTGGGCCACCGCCCCCGTGCCTTGGTCATGGCCACAACCCTACTCAGCGTCCCATGGGGCCCAATTGCACATTGCCGAAGCCGGACGACCGCAACCGGGAAGCTGTGGCCGTGGTTGTTACGGAGCTCGCGGCGGGAGAGGGCAGCAGCACCAACTTCATTTCTGCGTGGTTCCTACGGTGCTGTCGTGGTCTCGGAGTACTTCTTGATGAGTTCGTAGGAACGGATGCGGTCGCGGAGGTCGTAGACGGGTGTGGTCAGCATCAGTTCGTCTGCTCCGGTCTCACCGGCCAGTTGCGTGAGCCGGTCTACGACGGTCTTGGGGGTCCCGACGGCTTGCTGTGCACGGAAGCCGGCCAGCGCCTGTCGCTCCTTCGCCGTGAAGGAGTGGGCGGCCGCATCCGCAGGTGTGGGGAACGGGATCTCGCTCAAGCCTTTGAGGAGTCCGGCTTTGACGACGTCCATCGGTCCCACTCGCCACGCGGCCTCTTCTTCCGTCTCGGCACACACCGCCTCCACGCACAACAGCACCCGGGGTTGCTCGCACCAACGGGACGGGGTGAACGCCGCCCGGTAACGCTCCAACACCGCAAGGGTGTTGTCCGGCCGGATGTGGTGTGCGACGGCGATCGGCAGGCCGAGTCTTGCGGCGAGAGCGGCACCTGCGGTGCTGGAGGCCAGCAGCCATGGCTCCGGCAACGGGCCGAGTGCGACTTCGTCGACGAGAAAGGACAGGATCGCGGCCACGTCGCCCTCGTACTCCGCATCCGTCGCCGGTCCGGCTCCGCGGCGAAGTGCCTGTGCGGTGGCTTCGTCGAAGGTGCCAGGGCCGCGGCCAATACCCAGGTCAATGCGGTCCGGGTGCAAGGCGGCCAGCGTTCCGAACTGCTCCGCCAGCGTGAGGGGTGCGTGGTTGGGGGCCAGTACGCCGCCCGAACCGAGGCGGATGGCCGAGGTCAAAGCGGCGGCGTGCGCGGTCAACACGACTGGTGGGAAGGCGCCGATCGCGGGCGAGTGGTGATGCTCGGCGTACCAGATCCGGCGGTAGCCCAGCGCTTCCAGTCCCTGTGCGAAGGCCGCGGTGTCGCGCAGGGTGTCCACGGCTCGGGTGCCCGTTTGGACCATCGCGACTTCCAGCGCTGAAAGAGGTATATCGATCATGTCGTCAGCATAGGGATCGAGCGTTCGACGAGGGTGCGGTGATCTCCACCTTCTCACCTTGTTGCTCACCTATTGGGTCCCTGCGCTTCGGAGCAAGGCGGCGGATCGCATACTGGGGTGGTGGCCTCGTTATCCTCGTCGTCCTCCTCGTCCTCCTCGCCTCGGTTTCGGGACCCTCAGCACACGAAGGAATCGTTCGTCTACGCCGTCCTTGTGCAGTGTCCGAAGTGTGCCAAGGTCGCCCACGTAGTCCCGGCTTCCCGAGATCTCGGCAGTGGGCCGCCGTCAATCTTCGATCAGCGGAATCTCGTCTGCCGCAGCTGTGGCCTGTGCCGGCAGTCGGGGAGGGAGAAGTCGGGGGTGGTGCTGAGATTCTCCTGGGGTCCGGGGCCGATCACCGACCCTTATTTCCAGGTGCCGCTGTGGTTGCAGACCGAGACGCGGCACGGCCGCATCTGGGCCTACAACCCGGAACACCTGGAGATGATCAGGCAGTTCGTACAGGCACCGTTGCGGGAGCGGGCACCTTGGTACGAGTCAGGGAAGAAGATGACGTTCATCGCCCGGTTGCCGGCGTGGATGAAGCGGGCGAAGAACCGCACCGAGGTCTTGCGCGCCATCGACCGCACTCGGGCCTCGCTGGTGAACCAGCAGTCACTGGTCCGCTTCCCCGGCTGAGGTGGAGTCAGCCGACCGCCGGAGTCTGCCCTCGTGGTGATCGAACGAAGTCAGCCCAGCTCTGGGCACTGAGCTGCTGTAATGCAGGCATGAGTATCTTTGTGCGCGCGCGATTCGATGTCCGTGACCAACGACAGGCGGGGGACTTCGAGGAGTTGGCACTCGCTTTGCGTAAGCAGGCGTCCAAGGAACCCGGCACCCACAACTACCGTTGGTTCTCGGCCGGTGCCGGCAGCTACCTGGTACTGGAGGAGTACGCCGACGAAGCTGCGGCCCTCGAGCACAACGAACGTGCGGCACAACTGCTGGCACGTGTGGACGAGTGCGCGGAGATGGTCCACGCAGAGATCTATGGCCCCATCGGGCCCGGGATCCGTGCATGGGTTCGGTCACGTCCTCAGGTCACTACGTTTGCGGACTTCCCCGATCACGGCGTCGAAGACTGAAGCACGATCCGTCGGCCTCCCCGCGCCGCCAACTGCGGTTCGTGTGTTGCGGCGTGGGATCCGTACTCTCCCGTGCTCTTCCGTACTCTCCCGTGCGCTGCACTCCGGCGGCAGGCGTTCCTGAAGCGACAGCCGCCGGAAGGCGCTGCCCGCTACGGACGGATGGTGAGGAGTGACCAGCGGCCCAGACGCACGCGGCTCGAGTCGCTGGTCACCGGGTCTTCGTCCGGTCGAACCAGATTGTGGCGAACGTCGGCGCGAGTCCTGCCCAGAACAGCACCTGCGGCAACAACCGGTCCGTCCAAGGCACTTGAGAGATCAGCAGAGCACACAGCATGGCCCAGGCCGCCTGGGCCACCACGACGCGGGCCCACCGGCGGCGGCGTATCAGTGACTGCACATTGAGCTGAACGCCGGCGCGCCGCCGCCGGTAGCGCAGAAGGCCGCCGGCCAGCCAGATGGCAGTCGTCGGCACGAGGTACCACAGGCGCTGGCCGAGCGGCAGCGGCAACTCCCGCTGCGCCTCACCCTCGACGGCGAACAGGTCCATCATCGTCCCGGCGAAGCCGACGCAGAGCAGGGCGAGCCATCGCACCCCGCGCAGCATGCGGTATGTGGCCTGGTCGAGACCGCGCTGCATCTCGGTGGAGTCCGGTGCGGCGGCCAGCCCGGTGGCGTAGAGGTCGGCGGCTCGGGCGGCCTTGACGCCCGGGGCCTCGGCGGCCCTCCGCGTCTGTTGGGCCAGGGCCTCGGCATGGGTGGGGTCGAGCCGGAGGATGGCGCGTTCGACCTGGTCGGCGCGGGTGGCGTCGCCCGACCAGCTGGCGATCCTCAGGGCGACTTCGTGGGCGTAGATCTCCTCGGGGTCCAGCCGCAGTGCCTCCATGACCAGATCGGATGCCTCGCGCAGGACGGGGCTGAGGTCATGGTTCTGGAGGTCGGTGATGCCGGCGCCCGCGGCGTATCGGAGCACCGACGTGCGGGCTACGGCGTCGGCGAGCATCGCATAGCCCTTCCACTGGTCCGGGGCGACGCGGACCGCCTCGCGCAGTATGGGCTCGACCTCGCGCCAACCGCTGGGCCCGCTGGTCATCGCCAGGGCGCGCAGAATGAGTACGACGTAGTTCCCGGGAGCCAGCTTGAGTGCCTCGTCAGCCGCGTGAAGGGCTTGTTCCGGCTGCTCTGTGTTCAGGTGGCAGTAGCCGATCTCGACCCAGGCGCGTAGGTCACCGGGGTCTTCGGCCAGGCGCTGCGACAGCAGGACCCGTGCCTGGTCATAGCGTTTGACATCGATGAGGGCTCGGGCCTGTTCGACGGCCGGGTGCAGTTCGGTCACAGCTTCCGCTTCTTCTTCAGATAGGCCACCAGGTCGTCGTACATCCCGCCGTCGTTCGCGTACATCGCCACATTGCGGGCGGCCGCGAACCATGGCTCCGTCGAGGGCGCGATCTGCCCCGCCGCGGCCATCAAATCCTTCATGCCGATCAGGCGAACGGTCCCGGTACGGGCCGAGTCCAGCAGCGCATGCTCGGCCGCGGCCTCGCAGACATGGGCCAGATCGGCGCCGGACAGGCCGTCGGTGGCCTTCACCAGCTTGCCGAGGTCGACGTTCTCGATGGGCCGCTCCCGCAGGTGATAGCGGAGAATCGCCTCCCGGGCCGGTGCGTCGGGCGGCAGCACCAGCAAGGTCCGGTCCAACCGGCCGGGGCGGCGCAGGGCGATGTCCACGTCCCAGGGGACATTGGTGGCGGCGAGCACGAACACGCCCTCGTTGGCCTCCGCCTCGACGCCGTCCAGCTCGGTCAGCAACTGGTTGACGGTGTTGCGCATACCGCTGCTCTGGCTGCGGCTGCGCTTTCCGCCGAGCGCGTCCAGTTCGTCCAGGAAAACCACGCACGGGGCCTGGCGGCGGGCGGTCTGGAAGAGCTCGTGCATGTTGCGCTCGGAGTTGCCGATCCACATGTCGAGCACGTCGTTGACCGACACGGACAGGAAGTTGGCCCCGAGTTCGCCCGCGACGGCCCGCGCGATGAAAGTCTTGCCGCAGCCGGGCGGCCCGTACAGCAAGAGCCCCCCGCGCAGGCTCTTGCCGTACAGGCGGCGCAGTTCCGGGTTACGCAACGGCGCCAGAAAGGCGGCCTCCAGTCGCTCCTTGACCTCCTGCATGCCGCCCACATCGGCGAGGCGGATGGCGCCCGGCCGTTCCACATCCCAGGCGGCGGCATCCCCAGGATCGCCGCTGCCGTCGACGGTGAGCGGCGCCTGAACGAACCGGGGCGGGACGGCATCGCCGACCTGATCCTCGGCTGCCCTCCAGTCGAAACCCGGGCCCGAGGTGGGGGCGAGCGTCGGAGGGTGCCCGGCCGCGGGTTCCTGCGGCGGCACGGCTGCGGAGACCGGAGATTGCTCGGGCGCCGGGGCCTGCGGCTGCGCGGCGGCGGGGACGGGAGGCTCGCCGGGCGCCGGGGCCTGCGGTGGCACGGGAAGCGCGGCGTCGCCGGGCGGGGTTGCCGGAGCACCTGTCAGGGCCCGGACCATCAACTCGCGTGCGTGGACATCACCGGGCGCATGCTGCAACGCCACAGCAACCTCCCCCACCGCGGCGTCGCCGTGCCCCGCGGTCAGCAGCAACTCAGCGAGGTGCAGCCGCAGGGGTACGTCATCCGGGGCCGTCGCAACGGCCGTACGCATGCTCTGTATCAGGGGGGATTCCGCCAGCATGACCCCCACTTTACGGAGCCGACGCGGGTCACTTGCAGGTGCCCTTGATGCACTCTGCGCCCAACCTGCTGCGGGGACGGGAACGGGAATGGGTGGTTCAGGCACAGGAGACAGCTTCGGCCCAGGCGTCGCTCTGCGCGACCACGGCCGGGGAGTGCCCGTACAGCATTGGTCGGGCCTTCGGATCGTCCGCTTCCACGGGCACCGAGGCGTCCAACTCACCGGCTTGCACCAGGTCCAGTAGTTCCTCGGCACGTCTGATCGCGTTGTCCCGGCGGTCCTGTTCTGCCTTTTGGACAGCCACCCACGCGCCCAGGGCTATCTGCTCGCGTCGTCCGGGCTCTTCCGCGATTCATGGGGCCAGAGGGGCCGGAATCCTTGCTCTGTCCTCAGGCGCTCGGTATCCGCCAGGAAGTGAGTGGAACCGCCCGGCCAAAGGGTCACCGAACGGGCGGCGGGTCGCCGTCGCAGATCATGCCCGCATGGCAGGCATCCCGGTAGGAGTGCTCGTAAGCGCGGTCTCCGGGAGCTCTCACGCCGAGCATGATCCCGCAGATGACGACGAAGACCACGGCCTGCCCAATGGCGACCGCGCGTACGCGCCGGACCGCGGCCACAACCGTCGCCACCAGGGCCACAATCGGCACGACCGCAGCCTTCTCCAAGTAGGGGCCCGGCGGGTCGCCATAGTGCTGCGGATCCCACGACCAGTAGGACGAAGCCCAGGACAGGCCAATCACGGCAAGGACCACCAGCTCGATGACGGCCAAGGCCACCGCTATGCCCCTACCGGTGCGTTGTGCGTTCCCCTTCACCAGGGGACCATCCCCCGGACCGATGCACGGTGTCGTGAGTACCCGTACTCAAACCCGGCCGGGGCATCTCCCCACCTTCAGGATGGCCAGATTGGCTTATGCATCGGCTTCTTATGCATTGGCTTATGCATTGGCTTATGCATTGGCTTATGCATGAGTAACGAAGCCATGCAGATCTTCGTCATTGGCTCAGGCGGCATCGGCGACTGCCGTAAGCGGCTCGTCGGGCTGTGGATCCGCGTGTAGAACGCCGCCTGGGCGTGACGCTGCAGCGTGGCCGCGACGACTGAACCGGCCACCGCACCACGCCGCCCAGTGGCCGACGGGCCGCTAGTGCGGACTTGGCGTTCGACGAAGATCCTTAATCCGGTATTCGAAATGCCGTGTGCCTCTTACAGTGACGTCTAATGACACTCCTACATGCTCATGACTACGGGGGCGATGGCCCTCAACTGGTTCTCCTGCACGGTTACGGTCGGTCGCTCGCCGACTGGGACGCCTCGGCCGCCCTCCTCACCGCCGGGCACCGTGTCCTCGCCGTCGACCTTCCCGGGCACGGTCGCTCTCCCAGCAGCTCCCCCTGGACCATTCCCACCGTGGTGCAGGACATCGCGGACACGCTCGACGCGCATGGCGTGCCGGAGGCCGTTGTGGTGGGCCATTCCCTCGGCGGAATGGTCGCGGTCGAGTACGCCCGAGCGAACCCGGGCCGTGCCCGTGCCTCCGTGAATCTCGACGGCTTCTGGTGGCGACGCGAGTACCCCGGCGCTGACCGGGTGAGTGAGGGGCTGCTGGCGTCGGTCGGGACCATCGCGCCACCCGAGTACATCGAGGAGAAGGTCACCTACTCCGCCCGGCTCGGGATTCCCGCCGACCGTGCGGAGGCCGCTGCCCGCGCGGCCGCACGCCCGTTGCCCGACGGCAAGTGGCAGACACTGCCGGAACGGGTGGAGGCGCTGGAGATCTTCGACGAACTCCACAGGATCTTCGCGCTCGGTGTCACCACATGGCTGGACGGGGTCGACTGCCCGCTGCTGCTTGTACAGGCCGGCCGACAGATACCGCCTGCGCCTGGCATGGAGTGGTTCGCCGAGTTCAGCGCCCGGTTCGCAGGAGAGGTCTCCGACGAGCTGGCCGCGCTCTCCCGCACCCGGCCGACGATCAGCGTCAACCGGATTGACGCCACCCACCCCATGAACCTGGAGACTCCAGAAGAGGTGGCGACGCTGGTCACCGAGTTCGTTCGAGGACTGCCCGACTAAGAATCCGGCACAGCTCACGAACGCCGTTTTCGCCCGTTTTCCCGCCGCTCGAATGCGGACTTGAAGCAGCCCCGTTGACCTGTTTGCGCAGATCAACGGGGCTGTCTGCCGTGAACTCGTTGTCTATGGAGGGGGGTTCGCGGGCCTTGGAACCCCCAAAATCTGAGCTGCCATACGCTTGCGACCCCCGACCAAGGTCATGCGGGTATCCCCCCAGGGCGGAGGCTTGAAGGGGGCGGAGGCTTGAAGGGGGCGGAGGCTGCGGGCTTCTGCACGTCGGCCGACTCACCGCCCGACGTGCTGTGTGCGCCTCGCTCGCTTTCTTGCGCGCATGGTGCCAACGTCACAGCGGCTGAGGATTGATGGAGTTCCATCGAGTGGCGGTAGCTACCGGTCGAGTTGACTGGGTTCCGGTTGTGTGGGGATCCGCCGTTGGGCGTCGCTCTGCTTGTTGTCGGTACAGAGTTCGGCCCTGGAGGCTTCGGAGAGGTAGCGGCGGTGTCCAGGGGCGCACGCGATTGGCTTTGCGGACCCCCTCTAGGCCGTCCTGGCCTGGCGCCGGTAGCTGCCTGGGGCCAGGCCGTATTCCCGCTTGAAAGCCTTGGCGAAGGCGAACTCCGAGCCGTATCCCGTGCGGCCGGCGACCGTCACCAGCGGGGCATCGGACTCGCGTAGCAGACGGGCGGCGGTCGTCATGCGCCAGCGGGTCAGATACGCCATCGGCGGTTCGCCCACCAGCGCGGCGAACCGCCGGGCGAAGGCGGCGCGGGACAGCCCCGCCCGCTCGGCCAGCGAGGCGACGGTCCACTGGACCGAGGGGTCGTCGTGAATGGCCGACAGGGCGGGCGCCACTGCCGAGTCGCTCAGGGCCGCGGCCCAGCCCTGGGCGGCGGCCGGGGGCTGATCGTCGAGCCAGGCCCGCAGGATGTAGAGGAGCAGCGAGTCGATCAAGGCGGGCACGATGCCGTCCGAGCCGATGCGCGGGTTCTCCAGCTCGGAGCCGAGGAGTTGGACGGCGGCGCTCAGCTCCGGATGGCGGCCGTGCCGCGTCGGCAGATGGATCATCTCGGGCAGCTGGCGCACGAGGGGGTGTGGGCGGCCCTGGTCCAAGTGGTAGTTGCCGCACAGCAGGCTGGTCTCGGGACCCTCGCCACCGATCGTGATTGAGCCGATCGGTGAACCCCCTTCGTACTGCTCGTCCTTGATCTCCTCGGCCACGGTGGAGGGATGGTCGGCGAGGATATGTCCCCGCCCGTCGCGCAGGAAGATCACATCGCCGGGGCTCAGCGGCACCGGCTGCAGATGTGGTGGTGCGTCTTCGAGGGGGACCAGCCAGCAGGTCCCGTACAGCACCACATGGAACCCTGCGCCCGCGACCGGTGGCAGGCGCAGGCCCCAGGGGGCGCGGCCGTTGGTCCGTAGGGACGCTGGGTGCCCGGTACGCATCGAGGCCAGCGCCTCGGTGAGGATGTCCATCCGTCCTCGCCTCCCTGGTGCGGCCTGCCCCTCGCGGTCAGACCGTCAGGACAATCTTGCCTTGTACGTGTCCCGAACCGACGAGCTCCTGTGCCTTGCCGGCCTCCTCCAGGGGGAACGTTTCCTCGACGTACGGACGGATCAGGCCCGCGTCGACCAGCTCGGCGATCGCTTCGAGCGCGGCGTAGTCCGGCTCGACCGAGACGCCGGCGAAGCGCCGCCCGGCAGCCTCGACGCGTGCGGCGAGCTCCGGGTCGCCGTGTTCCAGGATGCTGATGAGTACGCCGCCGGGGCGCAGCACGCCGAGCGAGAGATCGCCCTGGGCCGCGGAGTCGAGAACCACGTCGGCGTCCTTGACGATCTCGGTGAAGTCGGTGGTCCGGTAGTCGATGACCTCGTCGGCGCCGAGGTCACGGACGAAATCGTGCCGAGCCGCGCTGGCGATGGCGATCACATGGGCGCCGCGTATCTTCGCGATTTGTACCGCGAAGTGGCCGACGCCACCGGCCGCCCGCTGGATCAGCACCCGGTCGCCCTCCTTGACACCTGCCGCCTGCACCAGGCCCTGCCAGGCCGTGAGCGCCGCGAGGGGGATGGCGGCGGCGTGCACATGGTCGAGCGAGGCGGGCTTGCGGGCCACCTGGCGGGACGGTACGGCGACGTACTCGGCGTACCCGGTGGCGGCCCGGGGAAAGAACGGCATCCCGTACACCTCATCGCCCACCGCGAACCTGGCGCCGGGGCCGGTCTCTTCCACCACCCCGGAAATGTCCCAGCCCACGCCGAAGGGCGGCTCGCCGAGCAGCGGCAAGGCGCCGGACCTGACGGCCACGTCCACCGGGTTGACCGCACTGGCGTGGACCCTGACAAGGACCTCGCCGGCCAGCGGCTTCGGCCGCTCGGTCTCCACGACCTCGAGTACCTCGGGGCCACCGAAGGTCTTCTGGATTATTGCGCGCACGGTAATTCTCCCTGGAATTCGTCCGGTTCCCGATGACCGGCTCAGTGGCCTACTTGAAGTGCTGCTTGATGTGCTGCTTGATGTGCTGCTTGATGTGCTCAACCCTAGGGAGATCGAATGAGCGGGAGAATAGCCTTCCGTCTCGGTTGCATGTCCCAGCGTCTTTCTCGCGGGCACTCTTGGCCATACGTGCCTCGAATGTCGACGAAGCCCCTTGACGATCACGAAGCGGATGATCAGGACACCGGCATCGGCACCGGCACCGGTACTGGCATCGGCACTGGCAGCCGGGCCGCACTGCCGTGTCGCCTCGCCTCCGCCTCCGCCTCCGCCTTCGGCACAGCGGCCAAAGCCCTCGTCTTCAGGCAACGTCCTGAGCAACGAACCTCGCCTCTGCTCAGAACGCCCCTTCAGCATCCACCGACAAACCCCCTGGCCACAGACACGGCCATGGCAGTGGGGCGGTGCTTCCTCGGGGGTAGCTGTGGGTGGCTTGTAGCGGCTGGGGTCCGGGTAAGCGATCGCTTAGCCGCCCCCCGTGCGGTAAGGCTGGTGGCGCGAGGAGAGAGGCGGCGAGCCGTGCCGGTCATCGATGTGTGGATGCAGCACCCCACGCTCCGTCACTCGAACCACGAGATGTTCGAGTCGCTGCGCCGGTGGACAGGGCAGGGGCTGCTGGAGGAGCCGTTGCCGGTCAATGCCACGGTGGCGGCAATGGCCGCGGCCGATGTCGAAACCGCGCTGGCCGCGGCCTGGTACGGGCCGCAGGGGCCGCTCATCAGCAATGATGAGGTGGCCGAGTTCGTCGCCCAGTCCGAGGGACGGCTGCGCGGGGTCGCCGGCGCCGACCTCACCCGGCCGGTCCAGGCCGTGCGGGAACTGCGCCGCGCCGTCGACGACCTCGGCTTCGTGGCCCTGCGGATCGTGCCCTGGCTGTGGCAACTCCCGCCCACCGACCGGCTGTACTACCCGCTGTACGCCGCCTGCGTCGACCTCGGCATCCCGTTCTGTACCCAGGTCGGACACACCGGCCCGCTGCGCCCGTCCGAGACCGGCCGTCCCATCCCCTACATCGACCAGGTCGCGCTCGACTTTCCGGAGCTGACGATTGTGTGCGGGCACATCGGCTACCCGTGGACCACGGAGATGATCGCGGTGGCCGACAAGCACCCCAACGTCTCCATCGATACCAGTGCCTACTCCGTCCGCCGCTACCCCCGTGAGCTGGTGGACTACCTGCGCGGACGGGGCCGCAGAAAGGTGCTTTTCGGCATGAACTACCCCATGATCAGCCCCACTCAGGCGCTGGAACACCTCGGCGACCTCGACCTGGACGAGGAGACCACCGAGCTCTTCCTGTCCGGCAACGCACGACGAATCTTCAACCTCTGACAGCACGGCACGGCACGGCACGCCGCAGCATTGCGGTCAGTTCCGCGGCCCACAAACGGATCGCCGGGAGGTGGAGAGATCGCCCGCGACCAGAAGCCGACCCCGCCTCGCCGCTGCCCGCTGTCTTCAATACACTGCCTGGCTGGCAGGATCTGCTGACCGTCGGCCCACGTATCATGATCACCGGGTCGACGGCCGAGGACGAGTCCCAGCTCCTCGCCGACACCGACGCCTGGTACGACGTCACCCAGGACGGATACGACAGCATCGTCACCATCCACGGCTGCGCCCACACGAAGGGCAAGGCCAACGGACCTGCTACTGCATGGGCCGCGCCGCCAAGGCCGGCCTGCCCCACCGCCGTATTACGGCCGTAAAACACCAAGGAACTCTCATGCCCCCCTCAGTGCCGCAGCCGAACGGTCAGCTCGCCGCCAAGATCGCTCGGCCGGCGAAGCCCGACTACAGCAACGTGTTCATCGAACCGGTCTACGCGCCGAACGGCTTCCTCGAAACCGAACCGGACGACGATCCCGAGGTGCCTGCCACCTCCCGCTTCGACTACTGACCTCACCGCGGACGTGGAACCCCCGGCGACGATGCCGCCCCCGGAACCCCGGACCCGAGCTTTGTCTTCCCCAAGGGCCGCGTCCGCATCTTCAACGGCGTTGAGGGGAACGGGCTGAGCGTCACTCCGCTGAGCCTTCATGAGCAGCCCTACGCCGTCCGTTGAAACGGCCGAACGCAGCGCACCCCGGGACGCGAGGGGGCCGCACTCTGGCCGCGCTGCGCCGCACCGTGCAACGCCACCGACACCGCCACCGCACGCCGCCAGCGGGCCCGCCCGGCCAGGTCGCTGGCGGCGGGTCGCCGGGGCGGCGGGTTGGCGGGTTGGCGGGTTGGCGCCGAAGCGTGCGTAGGCGTTGCGGCGGGCGCCCTTGCGCCGGATTGCCGGCATGTAGTCCGCTACCCCTCATGGGAAAGAGGAGCATTGCTACGCTGATCGCCGCCCTGGTCACCGGGTCCCTCTTAACGGGGGCACCGAATCCGCGTGCCGAAGCCGCAGAGCACGGCGCCGGCAATTCGCCGCCGCCGGCCGGTTCGGCCTCGATGCCAGGGTTCGCTCTCGACACGGCGACGATCCCGGAGTTGCAGGCTCGTATGGCGGAGGGTTCGCTGACCTCGTCGGCGCTGACCCGTGCGTACCTACGGCGGATCAAGACGATCGACCCCAAGATCCACTCGGTGCTGCGTACCGATCCGACGGCCCTGCGCCAGGCGGCCGCCAGCGACGCCAGGCATCGGCATGGCGACACCCGTGGCCCGCTCGACGGCATCCCCGTCCTGCTCAAGGACAACGTGAACACCCGCGACATGCCGACGACGGCTGGGTCGCTTGCGCTCGCCGGGAGCCCGCCGGACACCGATGCCGCGCTGGTGACCCGGTTGCGGGACGCGGGGGCGGTGATCCTCGGCAAGACCAACCTGTCCGAATGGGCGAACTTCCGTGCGGCGAAGCCGACATCAGGGTGGTCGGCGGTGGGTGGACAGACCAGCAACCCGTACGTACTGGACCGGAATCCGTGCGGGTCGTCCGCCGGTTCGGCCGCCGCGCTCGCCGCGTCGTTGTCGCAGGTGGCGATCGGCACCGAGACGGACGGCTCCATCGTGTGTCCGGCCGGGATGAACGGGGTGGTCGGCTACAAGCCCACCCTCGGGCTGGTCAGTCAGTCCGGCGTGGTGCCGATCTCCGCCGAGCAGGATACGGCGGGGCCCATGGCGCGCAACGTGATCGATGCCGCGCTCACCCTCTCGGTGCTCAGCGGCGGTGACACCTCGCGTTCCGGCGGCCCCGCCGGCCCTGGCAGCCCTCTCGCCCTCATCGGCCCTGGCAGTCCCTTCGGCCCCGTCAGCCCGGCCGGCCCCGTCAGCCCAGCCGGCCTCCCGGAGGTCCGCCGACAGGTGGATGCGCCGCTGACACACCCCGCCGATCTGCACGGTAAACGGATCGGCCTGTGGCGACTGCCCTCGCTCGGGTCGGACGTGGATTCCCTGATGACCCGTACGGCGGAGAAACTGCGCAACGCGGGGGCCGAAGTCGTCGAGGTGACGCCGCCGCACCAGAAGCGCCTCGCCGAACTCGAATTCCCGGCGCTGCTGAGCGAGTTCCACCGGGATATCGACGCCTACCTCGCCACCCGCAAGGGGCCCCAGAAGCTTGCCCAGCTCATCGACTTCAACCGCACCCACCCGGCGGAGCGGACCTGCTTCGCCGGGCAGGAGCTGTTCGAGCAGGCCTTCGCCGCACCACCCACCACCGACCCGAAATACCGGGCCATACGCGCCGAGTTGAAGGACCTTTCCCGGCGTTCCATCGACGAGACCATGGCCGCCCATCGGTTGGATGCCATCGCCTCGCCGACGAACCCGCCCGCCTGGAGAACCGACTGCGCGCGAGGCGACAACGACGTGATCCCGTCCTCCACCCCCGCGGCCGTGGCCGGGTACCCGTCGTTGTCGGTGCCTGCCGGGTTCGTCGACGAGTTGCCCGTCGGCCTGCTCCTGATGGCCGGTGGCCACCAGGACATCAAACTGCTGTCGCTGGGGGCCGCGGTGGAACACCGACTGGACGCCTGGCGAGCGCCGCGTTACCTGCCGTCGGTGCGGCCCAGCACCTCCCGGTGAAGGGGCCGGCCACGGCACCCGCCCGGCGCAGCAAGGGCGCCCCGCCGGCCCGACTCCGATCGCGCTCAGCCCTGCACTTGGGAGTCTGATGACTTTGTGACGCAGGTCAGGTGGCCCGCTCAGACAACCGGCTCGCCGATACCCAGCATGTTTCCCTCGCAGTCGCGGAACCAGGCGCCGCGTTCACCTCGTGCGCCCTTGCTCGGGTAGTTCCCGTCGACCTCGGCGATCCCGTCCCTCGTTCGAAACCCGGGCGCGTCGACCTCCTCGAACACCACGCCGCGCCGTTGGAGTTCCGACATGACTGTCTCAATGTCGTCGACTTCCCACGCCATCTGAGTGAAGGTACCGGGCGAGGCTCCCGTCGATTGGAAGAGCACGAAGTCCGCACCTCCGCACCGGTAGAGCAGCCCGCCAGGCCGTTCGTCGACGGGCTCCAGACCTAGCTTTTCGGAGTAGAAACGCCGCGCCCGGTCCAGGTCCTGGGCTGGAAGCCTGGTCGCTACGCGTCCCCGGGCCAGAAGGTTCCTGTCATCTGCGTTCATGGCCCCACTGTGCCGTGAGGGGTGGCCGGAGCGTGGAGGCGACAGGCACATGCCGCAGTGCGGGCACGATGACCTCGCCGACACAGCACGGGACCTCTGAGCACCCAGACCGGCGAATGCGTTGGGAGTTCACCGGCTTGACCTGCACGTTCACCGAGAACGGGTAGTTGCCGAGGAGGCGCCGACCTTCCAGTCACGCACCGGGATCAACGTGCCGCCCACGATCCACAGCCGTTCCATCGTGTCCCCGGGACGGGCGGCCGGCGCGATGGCGAGCAGTGGCCTCCCCCTTCGCCCCGCGATGTGCCGGCATCGGGCTCGCTCGTAAGGTTGGGCAGGTGACTGGGGACCTACGCGTTTGTTTCATCGGTGACTCCTTCGTCCAGGGGATTGGCGACCCGGAGTATCGGGGCTGGGTCGGCCGGGTGCTCGCGGCCACCCGCGGCGACATCACGGCCTTCAACCTCGGCATCAGGCGCAACACTTCCGAGGACGTTCTGCGTCGGTGCTGGCAGGAGGTCCTGCCCCGTATCCTGCCTGATGCCGACAACCGGCTGGTCGTCTCCTTCGGCAGCAACGACACCATCGAGGAGAACGGCACGGTCCGCGTCGACCCGGCCCGCTGCCTGGACAACCTGGCCTCGATCCTGGAAGAGAGCCGGCGCCGTGCGATCGCCCCACTGGTGGCAGGCCCCCCACCGGTTATCGGCGCAGGCGAAGCGCATCTGCGACGGACCACGAAAGTCGCCGACGAGATGGCCGTCCTCTGCCACTCACAGAACGTCCCGTTCATCGGCACGACTCTGGACCTGGCCAACGACCCCATCTGGACCCAGGAAGCCATGGCCGGCGACGGCGCACACCCCGGCAGCGGCGGCTACCAGAGGCTGGCCGACCTCATCCTCGCCAGCCAGTGGCACGAATGGATCAGCCACCCGCGCCCATGACGGGCATCAGCCGCCGCCACGCTCACCCTCCGTCACCGTCACGGCCAGATCTGCCCCCAGCCGGCACTCCTGTGCCTGGCGGAGCGCCGTAGTTCGGCCGTCAGCTCCAGACCGTGACGTGGCTCCCGAGGCCCGAGATCCCGGAACCGATTTGCCGAACCGGCAATAAGGCTCGCGGTACCCCCGCCATCCGTCAAAGGATCGTCGCCCGAGCCGTTGGACTGCGGCCAGCCGGTACCAGCCGGTGGTGCATGCGGCGACGGCAGATCGGCAACCCGGGAGGAAGCATGTCGCAGCCCGTCCAGGCCACGGCCGTCACCCATCGCCTGGTCCCCTCTCCCGTCGGCAGAACCCACGTGGTGGAGCAGGGAGTTGGGCCGCTGGTACTGCTGGTGCACGGTTTTCCCGAGTCCTGGTATTCCTGGCGCCATCAGCTGCCGGTGCTGGCCGCGGCCGGGTACCGGGCGGTTGCGTTCGACGCTCGCGGCTACGGGCGTTCCTCCAAGCCCGAGGGCGTGGCCGCATACCGGATGCTCGACCTGGTCGAGGACGCCGTCGCCGTGGTGCACGCGCTCGGCGAGCAGACCGCGGTGATCGTCGGGCACGACTGGGGCTCGGTCATCGCCGCGAACTCCGCCCTCGTCAGGCCGGACGTCTTTCGTGCGGTCGGACTGCTGAGCGTTCCCTACGCGCCGCCTGGTGGGCCGCGACCCAGTGAGATCTTCGCGCAGATGGGCGGGGACGAGGAGTTCTACGTCAGCTACTTCCAGGAGCCCGGCCGGGCCGAGGCCGAGATCGAACCAGATGTCCGCGGCTGGCTCGCCGGCTTCTACGCCGCCCTGTCCGCCGACACCATGCCCGCCACCGACGCCCCGGACCCGCACTTCGCGAGCCGTGGCGGGACGCTGCGCGACCGATTCCCGGCCGGATCGCTGCCCGCCTGGCTCAGCGAGGACGACCTCGACGTCTACGCTGCGGAGTTCGAGCGGACCGGTATGCGTGGAGCCCTCAACCGCTATCGGAACATGGACCGCGACTGGGAAGACCTCGCCCCCTTCGAGGGGGCGCCCCTCACCCAGCCGTCCTTGTTCATCGGCGGCGCCCTGGACGCCTCCACGACATGGCTGGCCGACGCGATCAAGGCGTACCCCACCACCCTGCCCGGCTTGGTCTCGTCACACGTCCTCGACGGCTGCGGCCACTGGATCCAGCAGGAGCGCCGCGACGAGGTCAATCAGATCCTGACCGGCTGGCTTGCCTCCCTGCCCACCTGAGCCCCTCCCGGAGAACCCCGGGTCCCGGCCCCGCACCGGGAGACTTTCACCAACACCCCCAAATCACACCAACGCCCTGCCAATTCAAGGGAATTGGATGATTTTCCCGCATCTTCCCAGGCCAGCCTGCCTCAACCACCCCCTCAATTGCAGGAACGCAAGATCGTTTCGCGTATGCTTATCAACAAGTAACCGCTCTTTTCGACCAGGGGGACCCTATGCGTCGACACATTTCCGCTTTCGCCGTCACGGCCGTAATGGCCGGAGGTGTACTGTTCGCGGCCCTGCCCGCACAGGCCGCCACCACGATCACCAGCGGCCACGCCGCGGTGGCCCGAGGCGCCATTCAGGTCAACATCAACGAGCTGCGTCAGCAGTCCGCCGACCTGAAGTCCAAGGCAGACCGACTGGACCAGGAAGGTGAGCACGCGGCGGCCGACCGCGCCCGCACCGAGGCCCGCGCCATCGACCAGAAGATCCAGGCATACCTCGATGCCGAGAACAACGCCTGATCGCTCCGGCACCGGCACATAGCTGCAGCCAGTTCAACGCCCGCCTCGACACCATCGGGGCGGGCGTTGTCGTGCAGCCGCAGTCATCCGGCGTAGCCGGCGGCGGAGCACGCCGCGGCGCGAGGTCAGACCGTGCCGGCGCCCCCGACTGCGAGCACCAGTTTGCCGGTGGTGGAGCCGGACTCGATACGGCGGTGTGCCTCGGCGGCCCGCGCCAGCGGCAGCGTCTCGGTCTGCACGCGCAGTTCCCCGCTCGCCGCCGCGGCGACCGCGCGGCGCAGTGCCCGGCCCGCCTCCGCGGGGAAGGCACCGGAGAACGCGGCAAGGTTGAAGCCGGAGACCGTCTTGTTGGTGAACCACAGCTCGTTGGCGGGAATCGCGACGTCCTCCGCGCCCGAGGCGTTCCCCATGGCGACCAGCCGGCCCATCGGGGCCAGGGCGTCCAGACTGGCCCGGCGGGCCGGCCCGCCCACCATGTCCACCACGATGTCGAACTCGCCCACACCGGCGAGCTGATCGCGCAGGATCGCTTCGTCGTAGCCGAAGCTCTTGGCCGTCTCGACCTTGGCCGCGCTGCCGACCGTGCCGACGACCCGGCCCGCGCCCAGCAGCCGGGCAACCTGGCCCAGTTGGCTGCCCACGCCGCCTGCAGCGGCGTGCACCAGAACGCTCTCGCCGGGCTGGAGGCGGGCCACCCGGTCGAGCACCAGGAACGCGGTGGTGCTGTTCGACGGGAGCGCCGCCGCGACATCCAGCCCCAGGTCGTAGCCGTCCAGCGGGGCAACCAGCTCGGCCGCAGTGGTCACCACTTCCCCGTAGCCGCCGCCGTCGACAATGGTCAGCGCGGCGACCGGCTGCCCCACCGTCAGCCCCTCGACCCCCGGGCCCAGAGCCCGGATATGGCCGGAGACCTCGATGCCGGGCACGAAGGGCAGCGGCACGTCCACCACGCCCTGCCGGAAGAGGACCTCGGCGAAGTTGGCACCCGCGTACGCCACGTCGATCGCGACCTGCCCCGCACCGGGCTCGGGCACCCGCACCTCGGCGGGACGGAGGACGTCGGCGGTGCCGAACTCGGGGATCGTGATGGCCTTCATCTGCATGCTGCTGTTCGTCATGGTGACCATGGTGCTGGCCCGGCACGGCGGCAGACAGTGCCGGTTCATCCTGGGTGTGCCACCACCAGGCTGCGCCCCTACGGCCCGGCTGCTCCAACTCGCCAACTACCGTGCTCGGTCAACTGGTTCGCGCGACCCTAGCGTGACCCTCCCCTGACCTTCGTATGACCTTCGTGTGGCCTTCGCATGACCTTCGTTTGACCGAGGGCTTCAGTTGGCGGGGGAGCGCTTGGGTGGCAGCTCTGAGCGCTACGGGTTCGACCAGCATCCTCTCTCCCGTCGACGACTGTCCTGTGTCAGTCCTGAGTCACTCCTGAGTCAGTCCTGTGTCACCGGACCTTGACTGAGTGCCATCCAGGTTTGAGTAGCGGTACTCAGGCTCGAGGCGGCCCTGCTCACGGAGCATGGTGAACATGCTGATGTGGGTCGTGGACCTTGGCTCGGCAGCCTTGCTCACAGCGCTGGAGGCGGCCGCGCTCACCGCGTTCTGGTTTGCCGAAGGCCTCAAACAATGGGCCGCAGGGGGAACAAGCCCACCT
Source organism: Streptomyces sp. NPDC028368 (assembly GCF_055565615.1). Classification (NCBI taxonomy): domain Bacteria; kingdom Bacillati; phylum Actinomycetota; class Actinomycetes; order Kitasatosporales; family Streptomycetaceae; genus Streptomyces; species Streptomyces sp. NPDC028368. The sequence goes on from NZ_JBVHTY010000017.1 coordinate 141,180, forward strand.
GGTGCTGCGGCCCGGTTCCGCCTGGTGCTGACCGTCGGGCCGACGAGCTTGGCGGCGGTCAGCTACGGCTTCTACCGGGCTGGCCTGCCCGTGGCGTGCGGTTCTCAGGCCCTGCTGGCCGCCGTCCTCACCCTGCTACTGATTCTGGGGGAAGGAACGGAGTGCATCCGCTGGATTGCCCGTCGTTCCTCAAGGAGGCGTCGGGTCCGTGAGCGCCGTCGCCAGCGAGGGCGAACTGCTTGGCGGGGCGGCAAGCGACGGCCACAATCATCCCGCGATGGCGGCCGCAGCGGCTCCCAGACTCACCATTGATCACGGATCACACCGCCGGTGATCACGGATCACGCCGCCGGAGAGTGAAGTGACACCCGAGGTCGTCGGCGTCGTGGCGCCGGACCCCTCAGGCCGGGGAAGCGGCCGAGGCCGGCAGGCCGAACAGTGGTACGCCGTACCTGCTACTGAAGGTGCGGCTGCGGCGCACGGTGAGCGCCGCCACCGCACCCAGAATCGCGAGGGACTGGAATCTGCCGATCATGGGCACCAGGTCGACGGGCAGGGCCAGCGCCTCCATGGTGCTCAGTATGGCGTCGAGCAACTGCGCGCCACCCCACAGCCACGTCAGTCCCCGCAGCGCAGAGCGCAATTCCGGCAGGTCATGCCAGGCACGCTCCGCCGCCTCTTGCGAGGCCGGCCCGCGCAGTCGGCGCCCGAAGTGGTACGGAAACGGCCTGGACGCGAACAGCGAGCTCAGGATCCACACCCCCAGCACGGCGGGGATGCCCGCGTCCTTCAACAGCAGCATCCGCGGACTGCCGCTGATCAGTGAGGTAGCCGCCGATGCCGCGAGCAGGACAACGACCAGGAGATCGAAGTAGTCGACGCGTCGGTGCACTACGGCCGTGACCAGCAAGTGCGCCGCCGGTACGACACTGCTCAGCATCAAGGCCTGCCACTGGGCGATGCCCTGCGCCCGGAGCGCGTAGTAGAGGACGAGCGGCAGCAGGATATTGACGATCAGCGGCACGAAAGACGCGCGCCAACGGTGCGCGCTCCGCGCATCCGCAGCTTCCATGAGAGCCTCCAGCGGTTCGGCGGCCGGGCGATCCGGCACTTCGTCGACCTACGTCGACCTGCATCGACCTGCATCGACGTTAGGAGCCGGGCGGGTGCAGAATCATCGACCCCTAGGCCGGTCCCGGTGAGGGCGCTCTCCACCTCGCCTCCACCACCGGGTGGAGATGCGGCAACGCCGCGCGTCGAGGTGATGGCGCCATCCCTCGGAGCCGGTGCCGGAGCCGGAGCCGGAGCCGGAGCTGAAGCTGAAGCCGGTGCCCGGCTCACCACGGCGGCCAGGAGCTGGTGCGAACGGCATCCCCGCCCGCGAGGTGACCAAGCCACGCATGCCCGACGCGTTCCACTCCTCGCGCGTACGGACACCGCAAACACCCCAAACTTCGCAAACCCCCAGAGGCGGAGATCGTGGACCGAGACCCTTCGCCCGGTCGGCCGGCAGCCTGGTTCCGCCGGCGCCCGCTGCCCGGTCGCGGCCGTGGTGCATGATTCCCGGTGGTCAATGACGGTGGCGTGCGGAGGCAGGCGGAGGCAGGAATGGATGCGAGGGCCAGCCAGGGGCGGGTCTTGCTGGTGGATGACGATGCCGCGATCCGGCGGTCGCTGGGACGCGGACTCCGGTTGAACGGGTTCACCGTCGACCTGGCGGACGGTGGCCGGAGCGCGCTGGCGAACTTGGCGGAGACGGCGCCTGATGTGGTGGTCCTGGACATCTCGATGCCCGACCTCGACGGCATCGCGGTGTGCCGGAGCCTGCGGAGCGGCGGCAACGACATACCGGTGCTGATGCTCTCCGCCCTCGACGAGGTCGCGGACCGGGTGGCCGGCCTGCAGGCGGGCGGGGACGACTACCTCGTCAAGCCGTTCGCCCTCGATGAGCTGGTGCTGCGCCTGCATGCGCTGCTGCGCCGGCGGCCGCCGGCCGCGACGGACGCCGTACGGGTCGGGGGCCTGGCACTCGATGCGGCGGCGCGCACCGCCCGCCTGGACGGCCGGCCGGTGGAGCTGACCCGGCGCGAGTTCGAGCTGCTCGAAGTCCTGGCGCGCAATGCGGGCCTGGTCCTGACCCGCGACCAGCTGCTGGACCGGGTGTGGGGATACGACTTCGAGGTCCGTACCGACGCAGTGGACACCTTCGTCAGCTATCTGCGCCGCAAGCTGGAGGCGGACGGGCGGGCCAGGATCGTCCACACGGTGCGCGGCGTCGGCTTCGTCCTGCGCGACGACGAGAGCGACGAAGGGGGGCACCGGTCGTGAGGTTGTCCACCCGGATCGCGATCGTGGTGGGAATTGTCGTGCCGCTGCTGGTGATTGCTTCCGGCTGGGTGCTGGTGGGGCTGGTCGGCAAGGATCTGCACGCCCAGGCCGACCAGCGGCTGAACGAGCGCGCCCAGAGCGTGGCCACTGCCGCTCGCGGTCTGCTACGTGCCGCGTCCCACGGCCGGCCACGCGCCGAACAGGCGCACCAGCGCAAGCTCTTCACCTCGGCTTTGGACGTGGGCATCCGTCTGACCGGCCCGGCCGGCACCGTCATGGACGGCCCCCAGCCCGACCCCTCCGTGCACCTGCCGGCTCAGACCGAGCGTCCGGTCACCGTCCGGGCGCACGGACAGACGTGGCGCGTCATGACCGTGCCGGTCACCGGCAGCCGGCCCGGGGTGCGCGGGACGCTGTGGCTGTTCTCCCCGGACAGCGCGAGCCAGGCGCAGATCCAGCTCGTACGCAGCAGGGTGATCACCGTCGCGGTGCTCGCCGCTCCGTTGTCCGCAGCCCTGGCCTGGGCGCTGGCCGCCGGCGCGGCCCGGCCGCTGCGGCGCCTGCAGCAGCGCACCAGCGGCCTCGACCCGCACACCAGCTCGGCCCGCCTGGAGCACACCCCGACCAGGATCACCGAGGTCGACGACCTCGCGCACACTCTGCAGACCGTCCTTGCCCGCTACGACGAGCAGGCGACCCGCACCGCCGAGGCCCTCGCCACCGCACGGTCCTTCTCGGCCGCCGCCTCCCACGAGCTGCGCACCCCGCTGATGAGCATGCAGACCAACCTCGACATCCTCGACGCCTTCCAGGACCTCGATCCCACGGACCGTTCGGAAACGGTGGAGGATCTGCGGCGTGGGCACGCCCGTCTGCTGGGGTTGTTGGTGATGCTGCGGGCGCTCGCCCAAGGTGACCTCGTCGAGGCGGACGCGTTCGCGCCTGTCGATCTGGCCGACCTCGCCGACGCCTCCGTGTCCGAGCTGCGCCGCAACCATCCCGCGGCCGAGGTGACGCTCCGCAGCGCCCCGGGCCTGACGGTGCACGGATGGCAGCCGGGGCTGCGTTCGCTGCTGGACAACCTTCTGGCCAACGCCCTGGCGCACGGCCGGTCCACCGACGGCAGCGCCCACGTCGCCGTGAGCCTACGGGCGGCTGACGACGGCGGCGCCCCGGCGGCCGTCCTGACCGTGGACGACCAGGGCCCCGGCGTGCCACCCGAGCAGCGGCAGTCAGTCTTCCAGCGGTTCCACCGCCGCGCCGACAGTCCCGGATCCGGCCTGGGCCTGACGCTGGTAGCCCAGCAGATCGCCCTGCACCGCGCGCACCTCCGTGTGCTGGACGGACCCGGCGGCCGAGGCGCCCGCTTCGAGATCACCTTTCCCCTCACGCGCGCCGGTGACCTCGGGGCGGCGATGCCGCAGCACCGGGACTGGCTGACGGACACCGCCGGGCATCGACAGGAATTCCACAAGGAACGTCACTAGTTTCCTCACCGCGTGGACGGGCGCCGTGCCCGTCGCGCGCGGAGGAGGACGCCGTGGGCACCGGGAAGATCGTGGACCCGTCCCAGGCCGCGGGGGCGGCTGCAGCGGGCAGCGGTGCTGTCGGCCAACGCTTCCGAAGCCGAGTACGCGAAGCGCTGGTACGCGACGCCCCAGCACGCGAAGCCCCGGTACTCGAAGTCCCACCACGCGAAGCGCTGGCACGCGACGCCCCGGTGCACAAGACGCCGCACGATGCCCGTATCCACGCTGCGGCGGTGGCCGGAAAGCCCGCGCACGGTGGCGTGCTATCCGCCCGGTCCAGGGCGCGACATGGCCTCGGCGGGCGGCGCGATGCGTGGATCGCCGGTCTGGCAGCGGCCGGTCTTGCCGTAGCCGCCCTCGTCTACGGTGCTCTGGTCACCGCAGACGGCAGCGGAGTACGCCTCGAACGGCCGGTCACGAACCCCACCGCCCCCACTTCGGTGCACCCCACAGACAACAGCGCTGGGCGACTGACCGAGCGACTGGCTGCTCGGCTGACTGAGCGGCTGACTGAGCGGCCCGGTATCTGAGCCCGCCGCTGTCCGAGCCGGCCGGCCTCCTCACAAAGAAACCACAAGAACGGCTCCTACCTTCGCGCTCACACGGCCTCCGCTGTTTCCCAGCCGGTGGTCCGTAAGCCCGTATCCGCGCAGCACACAGATGGGAGACACCCTCATGCAGCGTCGTAAGACGACCATGACCGCGGCCTTCGCGGGACTCGTCCTCACCGGCATGGTGGCCGCAACCGCCCCCTCCTTCGCAGCCGACAGCACGGCCCCCTCGGCCTCGGCCACCGCACACACCAAGGATCCCCAGCACGCCTCCCGGCACGCCAACGGCCCCAAGGGTGACGGCGCGAAGGCGTTGTGCCGTCGGGTGCCGAAGCTGGAACGCCGGATCGATCGCCGGATCAAGCGGATGGAGGCGGGGGTGGGTACGCGCGGCTCGATCAAGTTCCTGGAGCAGCGCATCGCCCATGCCAAGAAGAAGAACCACGCGGCCATCGCGAAGTTCCTCGGCGACCGCCTCACCACCCGCAAGGCACTGCTGCCCGCTCTCCAGCAGAAGCAGCCGGACCTGAAGGACGTCGCGACCTGGTGCAAGGCGAACAACAACGGCAAGACGGCTCCGGCCAACCCGACGTCATGAGCCGCCGCCGAGGCCTGCCCGCCCTGGTAACGGCTGCTCTCGTGGTACCCGTCCTGGCCACCACCGCCTGCTCGCACTCCTCCGAGCCGGACCACGCGGCGCCGACCGCGAGCACCAGTTCCTCGGCCTCGAAGGACCAACTGCCCGCGATGCAAAAGAAAGTCGACGACGCCGAGCACGCCGCCGACTCGGCGGACGCCAACGGCAACGCCGACAACGCCGGAAACTGACACCTGCCGCCTCCGCCGGGCCGCCCCAGAGACACCCGGCGGAGTCGGTCAGCTACGGCCCGGTCGCGACCGGCGCCGGCACCCCCTCCGCGTCGCCGTCCTTGTCAGGTTTGAGCATGGTGTCCACGGTGAGTACGCCCGCCAATATCAGCGAGCGCAGGGGTTCGGGCCCACCGGGATAAAACCATCGACATCGACCAGGCGTTGGCCACCTTCCAAGGACTCGGAGCCGAGAACCCAGCCAGCCCCACTGCCTTTGCCCCTGCCTCTGCCCCTGCCCCCTCCCCCGTTCCCCCTTCCCCCTTCCCCCTTCCCATCGTCAGCCGCGGGCCAGGGCCGTCAGAAATTGCGTCTCCGAGTCGTGCCGCCGCGCGGCGATCCTGGGGACCGCGACGAGGGCGGCGAGGGCCCGGCACCAGCCCAGCACACGATCGGGAGACAGCCCGGGAACCAGCGCCGCCAGCCTCTCGATCCTTTGCTCCAGCTCCGCGAGATCCGCAACTTCCGCCAGCACCCAGTCCACCGTGTCGAAGTCGGGGTCGCCCCAAGCAGGCCGTGGATCGATCGCGACCATGCCGACACCCGTACCGGACAACACATTGGCCAGATGAAGATCACCGTGCACAAGCCCCACGGGGCCACTGGTGGCAAGTTCCAGGGCTGCCGTTCGGACGCGATCGAGCGCCGCCGAGTCACACAGCCCGCTCGGGTCCGCTGCGGCCGCCCGGCGGCCGGCCAAGTCGAAGAGGAAATCGACCCGGTGTGACAGCGGCCGCACCACCGAGTGCCGGCCTGGCGCGGGAGAAGCGACCCGCAAATCCCGAAGCAATGCGGCGGCCTCGGGCAACCGCCAGGCCCGCTGATTCAACGGTACTCCCGGCTCCACGCCCTCCAGCAGCAAGGCTCCAGCGGCAAGATCCTGCGCCAGCAGAGTGACCACCGACGGAGCCGCCGCCCAGGCCTGCAGAGCTTCGGCTTCCTCTGAGGCAATCACGGGGTCGGGTGTGAGCTTCAACCACACAGAAGTGCCGTCAGCACGCCGCAGACAGCGGAACACCCGCGAGGTGCCGCCCCCGCCTGCCTGGACAGGATCCAGATTCCAGCGAGCGGCGAGTCCGGCCACGAGAGTCGGCAGTTCGTCGCACCAGGCAAGCACCTCAGCCCCGAACCGAACGACGAGCCGGTCGCGGGCCGCTGGCGCGACACAGGCCATATTCCTCAACACGTCCCCGTCCCTCTCAGGCGGCTGACCCTTCTCACGTTCCAAGACCTTGCCGCGCGCCAGAGCCTGTCCCATGAACAGAGTCCTCGCGCAACTACGGCTGGAACTACGACTGGAACTAGGACTGGAACTAGGACTACGACCAGGACTACAACTACAAGTCGAGCTCCCCGACTGTCTGGTTCCCGCTCGTCTCGCCCGTCGGCCGAAAGCCGAGTCCCAAGTAGAAGCCTTCAGGGCCGCCCTCGCCTGGATGCCAAGTGGTAGTCAGGCGAGTGCCGCCACGACGGCGGATCTCGGCAGCCACGGACTCGACTGCGAAGCGTCCGTATCCTCGGCCCTGCTCGTTGGCTGTGATGTTGAGACGCCAGAGGCCGGAGCGGATGTCGGTGCCCATGCCATCGCCGATCCAGTCGAGGTCGAAGAAGGCCATGAGAAAGCCGACGGGACGGTCGCCGTCAAGGATGAGGCGGGGCCAGGCTATGTCGGGATAGACGTAGGCCTCGGCCAGAGACTTCACGACCGGCGCGACCAGGTGCTCCTGATCTGGACGGACCCGTAGGCCGACCGCGACATCGAAGTTCTCCGGGCTGATCTTCTCCAGACGGAGTGTGCTCGTCATGCAGAAACCATAAGACGGTTGATCAAGTGAATTCCGATGTCATGTCGTCAGAGCCGGAACCCCCTGGTCGAAGGCGGGCTCTTCGCCGAGCTGCGGACGGTCACGGACGTGCGGCAGATGGTCGCGGTCTTGCCTGAGGCGAACTTCAACTACGCGGATATGCGTACCGGTCCAGCGGGTGAGGACATCTGGTTCGACCTCGACGTGACGACGACGGACGACGCCACACTGCAGCCGCACCTGTCGCTGGACATCATGGAGGACGCCCCGACGGGGAGCGCAGAAGAACGCTTCGTAGCGGCTCTTGGCCAGGGCACGGCCGCCATCGACTGGCACGGCTTGTGGCCGGACGAGCCGGAGGCGGACCGATACGGCGTTGCCAAGTAGGGACACTCACAGCAACGCCGTCGGAAGCGCACCATTGGACCAGCGCGCAGGCACTGGTCAGCGTTCCGTCGATACGCCGTGACTTCAAGATTGGGAAGCCTTCAGTGCCTCGGCGCCGGCGGTTGGCCCGCCGGCGCTTCGGCTCCGGGATGAGGTGCTTGAACTGGCGCCGTCGCAGGTGGCGACGGTTGCAGTGGTTGCGACGGTTACAGCAGTTGCAGCGGTAACGACGGTTGCGGCGAGACCCGTACGCCTTCCGGTGACCGGGACGAAATGGCCTAGTGTGCAGCCCCCGCACCGGGGACCTCGTGGAGAACCATCGCGGACCCACCACCCCTGCGCTTCGGTTCGGCGACCGCCTGGGTCCGGCCGTCGGGGAGGAACTCCAACGCGGCGACGGCGCCGATCTCCGGTGAGGGGGTGAAGGTCTTCGGGGCCTCGACGAAGTGCTGGCCAAGCCGTTCCAGCGCGGCGCGCTCCGGGGACTTGAGGAACGCCGGTTCGGCCTCGGTGTCCGTACGGTTGCGCTGCGAGATCCGTGGTGCGGCGACCGCTTCGGGCAGGGTCATACCCAGGTCGACGCGGTTGACCAGCGTCTGCAGCACGGTCGTGATGATCGTGGCGCCGCCCGGCGAGCCGACGGCGAGGAGCGGCCGGCCGTCCTTCAGGACGATCGTCGGGGACATGCTGCTGCGCGGGCGCTTGCCTGGGCCAGGCAGGTTCGGGTCGGGCACGTCCTTGGCGAGCGGGGTGAAGTCGAAGTCGGTCAGCTCGTTGTTGAGCAGGAAGCCACGTCCGGGCACGGTGATCGCGGAGCCGCCGGTCTGCTCGATGGTGAGGGTGTACGACACCACGTTGCCCCAGCGGTCCGAGGCCACCAGGTGCGTGGTCGAGGGGCCTTCGTACGGTTCCTGGTTACCGGTCCCCTTCGTGCACCCGGCGCCGGGACTGCGGGGATCCGCAGGCGCGACCGGGCTGGTCAGGGCGGTGGTGGGGCTGATCAGGCAGGCACGGTCCTTGGCGAACTTCTTGGACAGCAGCTCCCTGGTGGGAACGTCGGAGAAGGCCGGGTCGCCCACCCACCTGTTGCGGTCGGCGAACGCGATACGGCTGGCTTCGAGGTAGTGGTGGAGTGCCTGGACGCGGTCGGCCGCGGACAGGTGGAAGTTCTCCAGGATGTTGAGCGCCTCGCCGACGCTGGTGCCGCCGGACGCGGAGGGCGCCATGGAGTACACGTCGAGGCCGCGGTAGGTGGTGTGGGTCGGATCGCGGCGCAGCGCGGTGTACTTCGCGAGGTCGCCGGCCGCCATCAGGCCAGGACGTACCTTCGTGTCGGACCCAGGTGCCACCGGCGGGTGCTGGACGGTCCGGACGACATCGCGCCCGATGCCGCCCCGGTAGAGCGCACCCATCCCCTCACGGGCCAGTTGCCGGTACGTACGGGCGAGGTCCGGGTTGCGGAAGCGCGAACCCACGACCGGGAGTTGGCCGTGCGGCAGGAAGAGCTTCGCGGTGGAGGAGATGTTCCGGAAGCGCTTCTCGTTCATCTCGGTCTGGGCGCGGAATTCGTCGTTGACGACGAAGCCGTCCTCGGCGATCCGCGTCGCGGGCCGCAGCGCCTTCGCCGGCGATATCGTTCCCCAGTCGCGCAGCGCCTTCTGCCAGGTCGCGGGGGTACCCGGTACGCCCACGGAGAGGCCGGAGTTGACGGCATCGGGGAACGGAATCGGCTTGCCCGTCGAAGGGTCGATGAACGCGTCCGACTTCATACGGTCCGGAGCGGTCTCCCGGCCGTCGATGGTGCTGACCTTGCCGGTGCGGGCGTTGTAGTACGTGAAATAGCCGCCTCCCCCGACACCCGCGGAATACGGCTCTACGACTCCCAGAGCAGCCGCGGTGGCCACCGCGGCGTCAACGGCATTGCCACCGTGCCGCAGCACCTCCATACCGGCCTGGGAGGCGTAGGGGTTGACGCTGGAGACCGCACCGCCGCTACCGGTGGCGACGGACTCCTTGGCGGGCGGCTTGAGTCCGGTTTCCGACGCGGCCACATCGGCACGGGACGGGGAGCCGATGCCCGGCTGGGCACCTGCACTGAGGGAGAGAGCGAGCGGGACGGCGAACACCGCGACGGATGCGGCGGCGATCACGGTACGACGGGCAGGCAAGACGCCTCCGGGTATCTCGAAGGGAGCTGAGATTGCCGAAACCCTGACAGGACGCGATCGGTGCAGCAACGCCTGACGGGAATAATTGCGCTACTTCTGAGGTTCCCCCTCGGTAACTACGTCAGCGGGGGGACAGTGCAGGGGCAGTGCAGGGTGGCGGCACTGCTCTGCGGGCGGTGACGCTGAGCGTGCTGGGGGGGCGCGCTCATCCGCGGCTATGTTCCCGTCATGAGGGAAGCATGGAAGCTGGATCGTATCGGCAGCGCTCTGCGGGGCGAGAACCCTGCGGTGTTGCGACGCCTGGATGCTGGGTTCGCCGTGATCGGGGATGTTCAGTTCCTGCCGGGGTACTCGGTGCTCCTGGCTGAGGATCCGCAGGTGCAACGGCTGTCGGAACTGCCGCGCTCGAAGCGGCTGTCCTTCCTGGCCGACATGGATCTGCTCGGCGAGGCGGTCGAGCAGGCTTGTCGCCGTACGGATCCAGCGTTTCGCCGCGTGAACCTGGAGATCCTCGGGAACACCGACAACTTTCTGCATGCGCACGTATGGCCACGCTTCGAATGGGAACCTCCCCACCTGGTGGGCAAGCCGGTCTGGCTCTACCCGCGTGACCGATGGAGTGACGAGCGCTTCGCGCTCGGCGCGCGGCACGATGCCCTGCGCAAGGCGATCGGCGATCAGCTGGATCGTCTGCGGGCAACGCCCTGAAGGCCGACTGCCCCGACCGGTTCCGCTGAACTCTCTTGGCGCCGCGACTCAGGCCGCGAGCACCACCGGCTCACCGAGCCGTTCGGCGGCGGTCCGCCAGGCATCGGTGACTGCGGCCCGGACCCGGGCCGTGGCAGCGGATCTGCCGCCGTTCAGCCGCAGCGGTGCCCCGATGTGAACGTGCAGGTCTGGCCGGCGCGCGGGAGCGGTGAGGAATCCGGCGATCTGCTTGACCTTGGTGCCGCTGGTGATGATCGCCTTGAGGCCAGGCGTACGGCCTCCCCCTCCGGACCTCGCCCACGGCCGCTCGACTCCCTCTCCCGGGGCGGTGGTGACGGCAACGGTCCGTGCCACCTTCGGGTGGCCTGCGCGCTCCCCGTACACCGAGGCGAAACGGCGTCGCTCACGTCCGGCCAGCGACAACGGCCGGACGAGCCGCTCGCCGCGCGCCTTCTGCCGGAACGGTGCCGCCACCCGGCCCTTCCTGCGCGGCACACTGCGTGCCATGCAGCCCTCGCCGTTCGCCTCGCCAATCCCCTCTCCCCTGCCTGCCGCCCTCGTTCCGGACGTCTCCGGTATCGAGGCGTTCAACGCCGCCTATGCCAAGGCCCTGGACACCGGCGCGGTGTTCGTGGGCATCAGCCGCAGCGGACGGCACTGGGCGGTGAAGGCGGACACCCTCACGGCCCCGGCACACACCGTCGACGAGCCAACGGCCGCCACATTGCGCGATGCCGTCGCCCTGTTGGTCCGAGGCCGCCTTGCGGGTCCCGGCTCCGCGGCCGGTCCGACGTACGTGGTGTTGTACGGCGTGGCCGGAGAAAGCCGGGCCCGTGCGCTCGCCACCGCCGTTCACGCGGCCCTCTGCCGGAACCCGGGGCCCTTGAAGCGGCTGGTGCCACCACTGCATGCCCACGGCGAGCAGGGCTCAGCCCTGCATCGCCATGGCGGTTGACATCGGCGGCGGGCGGGCGGACGTCCGTACCGGATTCGCAGACCTGGTGGGGACCCGGGACGAACGCACGGGCCACGTCAGGGCCGGCGACCCCGGGCGGGGCTGGATCGGGTCAATTCGGTTCAGTTCAGGTCGGTTCGATTCGGTTCGGGTCGGTTCGGTTCGGTTCGGTTCGGTTCAGAGAATGTCCACAAGCTGTCCCAGGGTCCCGCCGAGCACCCTGTCGCGTATCTCGCCCGGAGACGTGACGCGTTCGACGGTGGTGCGGGCGAGCACGGGATCGCCATACGGGGCGTCCGAGCCGAACAAGGTGCGCTCGGGGATCTCTCGGATCGCCATCCGCACGGCGAAGATGATGTTGGCGGTGGACAGTTCCAGATACATGCTCGGGGTGTCCCGTACCAGCTCGATGGCTTCCATCCAGTTCGTACCACCGAGCTGGCTGACCACCAGCGGAACGGCCGGGTACCGCGCGGCGAGACGGGACAGGGTGCGCAGATCTTGCGCGGTGGTGGGGGCGAAGCCGTGCACGACCACCGGCAGCCCGCCGTGGTCGTGTGCCGCCCGGAGCACGGGCTCGATCCGGTCGGCCTGTCCCGGAGGAGGCGTGAGTTCCCCGATGCCGTGCAGCCCGCGGCCCACCACGTCCCGCTCGATGAGTGCCGCGGTCTTCTCTTCGGGCAGACCGAGCGGCACGGAGCCGAACCCGATGAACCGGTCCGGATACGCGGCCAGCGCTTCGTCCATCTCCCGCCAGGCGGTGCGGTAGCCGTCGGCATCGGCGCCGCGGCCGGACAGAGCCTGGTCGAGGACACTCATCTCACGGCGCAGGGAGGCCAGATCGACGGCCCGTTCCGGGTGCGGGCGGGTGAGGAAGAGGACCGAGCGGTCCACCCCCGCGTCGTCCATGTCGGCGAGGTGGCCGTCCACCGGGTCGTGGACATGGCTATGCGCGTCGATGATCACAGGTTCCTCCGAGGTAGTGCAGGCCGCCGGAATGCGGTCGATGGCTGCACTGTTGCTCCCTGACACCATGGGAAGGTCAAGTACAGAAGGAGGAACGGACAGTGCTCATCGGGGAACTGGCCGAGCGGACGGGTACCAGCGAACGCCTGCTGCGCTACTACGAGAAGGTGGGGCTGCTGCACCCCGAGCGTCAGCCCAACGGATACCGGACATACGACGAGATCACACAGGAGACGGTCCGACGTATCCGGTCCCTGCTCGCGGCGGGACTGCCCACCCGCGTCATCCGCGAGGTTCTCCCCTGCACGACCGATGCCGCCGTCGAGCCATGCCCTGGCGTGCTCAACGCGTTGCGTGCCCAGCTACGCACCCTCGACCAGCGGTCAGCCGAAATCGCCACGGCCCGGCAGGCCCTGCTGCAGACCATCGCCAGCACCGAGACCGCAACCGTCGGTCCAACCACCCCGTCGCCTGGGTTGGCATCGTCTCCGCCCTGAGTGCCGGCCACACCATGACCTCTGCCGCGCCTGAGAAAGCGACCGGGAGCGGATGCCGTGCCGGGTCGCGCCCGGCCGTGCCATGTCGCTATGTCGTGCTATGCCGCGCTGTGGTGCCCCGGGATGAACCCAACGGCACCACAGCAGGGCCAGACCGTCAGCTGTTGACGCAGTAGTTACCGAATGTCGGGTTCAGCAGACCGATGACGTTGACGCTATTGCCGCAGATGTTGATCGGAGCGTGGATGGGGACCTGGACCGTGTTGCCCGAGATCACGCCCGGTGAGTTTGCCGAGCCACCAGCCGCCCCGGAGTCGGCGATGGCCGGCGCGGCGAGGGCTCCGAGGAGAGCGGCGGTTCCGAAGGCGACGGCAGCGATACGATGCATAGGAATTCCCTTTTTGATCACGAGAGTTGGCGTTGACTCGGCGGCTGGACGAGTCGCCCCAGAACTGCCCGAGCCGACGTATGAACATGCGCTGATCACCCGAATGAGGGGAGCGTCGAAACTCCGCCCGTACGGGCCCTGACCAGGCTTGTACGGGTGCGCAAGGGGCGCAATACAGGCGCGCACACTGCGCTACTCCGCATTACTCCACATTGGAAAGATCCCCCTGTCTCACATCAGCCGGAACAAGCTGAAAAATGCCTGGTCACTCGACCCGTCGGACAGGCCCTGGTGACCCGAGTCGGAGATTGACCGGGTGTGTTGGGGCGTGTGGGTTGGGGTTACTCAACCTGGATCCGAGCACACCATGGGCTGCTTCGCGCGGCTCTCCGACAGCACGAACGTGGTGGTCGGCGCGCGGTCACAGGAGACCGCATCGGTGCGAGGCGGCAACGCCCCGCCTCCGCCAGGCGCCCGGCTCGCTTGACGTTCCCCTGTTCGCAGGGTGACGGCCGAATCGGTCGCACAACGCAGTCTCACAGGCCTGAAATCTCCATTGCCTCGGCCTCGTTCCCTACCTTATGACTGTCAAGGTGGGTACGGTGGCTGGAATCATTCCATTGCGGCGAGGGCAGGGAAGAGTATGTCTGACTCCATTCTCCATCAGACCATCGAGAATCTCGAAAGTGCCTTGCCCGAACTCGAGGCGCAGGAACGGCAGTTGCGCAGTCAGCTCGACGATGTGGTCCAACGTGTTATTTCCGCCCGCCACGCCCTGGAGCACTTGCGTGTCCTGACCGGCTCCGCCGTTCATCACTCAGAGGCCTCAGCTCCCGACGTGGTCACGACGTCGTCTTCGTCTGCAGGAGTGCCGTCGCCGTCTCCTGACACGGCCGACACCGCAGCTCGCCAGGTTGCCGTCGAGACCGAGGCACCCGCCCCGGCCGAAGCTGCTGCTGAACCGGAAAGGGCAACTGCCGTACCGAAACCGCGCGCAGCGGCGGCTTCGCGGACCAAGCCGGGTAGCGCTACAAAGCGCGGCGGCAAGAAGGCCGTTTCGAAGAAGGGGGCGCCTGCGAGTCCGAAGCCGAAGAAGGCCGCTTCAAAGCCAGAGGCGAAGCGAGAGGCGAAGCCGGCCGTGACCGTGCCGTCGGCGTCCAACGGGGCGGAACGGCTTGTGGATGCCGCGCTGGAGGTGCTGAGGAATTCGAGCGAGCCGATGCGCCCGCGCGATATCAACGCGGCCCTGGGGCGAGAGGCCACCGCAGGACAGATCGAATCTGTGCGGAACACCCTTGAACGCGCCGCGAAGAAGGACAAGTTGGTCACTCGTCCCGGGCGCGGGACTTACGCTGCGGTCTGACACCGCACGTGGCGGGGCTGCGCACAGCCGGCAAGGTTGTGCGCAGCGTCGCCTTCCGGGTTCCGGGGCAAAGGACTGACGCGGACCCGCTTTTCTGTCTGGCACGTGTCATGCGGTATGCGGTGGGATGGGTTTTCGCGGGACGTGGAGACGGCCTTCGCCTGATCATGCGCTCCGGCCAAGGGCGCACGTGATCACCATGACTGCGGTCGGACGCCGCGTGCTCACCGAAGCGGCCGGCGGCGGTGCGGAGCGCGTCCATGCCGGCCTGGGGGAGGTACGGCATCGGTGCGGCGGAGTCTCCGACTCCTCGTGACCGCCGGCCCCGGTAATGGGAAAGGCCGGCGCGACGCCGTTGGCGCCGAGCCGGCCTTTCCGGTGGTGCGTCCCCCTAGAGGGTGCCGAGCCTTCCGCTCGACGGGGCTGGTCAGTCCGTGCCGGACTCCATTGCGGCGCGGTCCAGCAGCTCGTCGTCGTCGGAGACCTGGCCGCGGGAGGCGATGGCCTCGGCGCCGCCCTCCGGCATGGTGCCGATCAGCCCGGTCGCGGCGGCCTGGGCGGCACCGATGGCGGGGCTGCCGGTGCCGATCAGGCCGAGCCCGGCGTACTGCTCCAGCTTGGCCCGCGAATCGGCGATGTCGAGGTTGCGCATGGTGAGCTGGCCGATCCGGTCCACGGGGCCGAACGCCGAGTCCTCGGTGCGCTCCATGGACAGCTTGTCCGGGTGGTAGCTGAACGCCGGGCCGGTCGTGTCGAGGATCGAGTAGTCCTCGCCGCGCCGCAGGCGGAGGGTGACCTCGCCGGTGACGGCGGCGCCGACCCAGCGCTGGAGCGACTCGCGCACCATCAGGGCCTGCGGGTCCAGCCAGCGGCCCTCGTACATGAGGCGGCCGAGGCGCCGGCCCTCGTTGTGGTACTGGGCGAGGGTGTCCTCGTTGTGGATCGCGTTGACCAGGCGCTCGTACGCCGCGTGCAGCAGGGCCATGCCGGGCGCCTCGTAGATGCCGCGGCTCTTGGCCTCGATGATCCGGTTCTCGATCTGGTCGGACATGCCCATGCCGTGGCGGCCACCGATGGCGTTGGCCTCCATCACCAGGTCGACGGCGGAGGAGAACTCCTTGCCGTTGATCGTGACCGGGCGGCCCTGGTCGAAACCGATCGTCACGTCCTCGGTGGCGATCTCGACCGCGGGGTCCCAGAACCGCACGCCCATGATCGGGTCGACGGTCTCGACGCCGGTGTCGAGGTGCTCCAGGGTCTTGGCCTCGTGGGTGGCGCCCCAGATGTTGGCGTCGGTGGAGTACGCCTTCTCGGTGCTGTCGCGGTAAGGCAGGTCGTGGGCGAGCAGCCACTCCGACATTTCCTTGCGGCCGCCGAGCTCGGTCACGAAGTCCGCGTCCAGCCACGGCTTGTAGATCCGCAGGTGCGGGTTGGCGAGCAGACCGTACCGGTAGAACCGCTCGATGTCGTTGCCCTTGAAGGTCGAGCCGTCGCCCCAGATCTGTACGTTGTCCTCGAGCATCGCCCGGACCAGCAGGGTGCCCGTGACGGCGCGGCCGAGCGGCGTGGTGTTGAAGTAGGCACGCCCGCCCGAGCGGATGTGGAACGCCCCGCAGGTGAGCGCGGCCAGGCCCTCTTCGACCAGCGCCGCGCGGCAGTCGACCAGGCGCGCGATCTCGGCACCGTAGGTCTTCGCACGGCCGGGCACCGAGGCGATGTCGGGCTCGTCGTACTGGCCGATGTCGGCGGTGTAGGTGCACGGGACGGCACCCTTGTCGCGCATCCACGCGACCGCGACCGAGGTGTCGAGGCCGCCTGAGAAGGCGATGCCGACGCGCTCGCCGGCGGGAAGGGAGGTGAGGACCTTAGACATAGGAAGATTATGCATAATCACGCATGATCATGCAACGCCATGGCCGTTCGGGTTCCGTGTCGCCAATCGAAGAGACTCACCAGGGCGCGGCACTCCGGTGCGGCAGGCCCGTCGTCGGCGAACCGTCCACGCCGCCCCAGCGCGGGCTGAGCGGTCCGGCTGATCACTCGGCCGCTCGCCGGGCGGGCAGCCGACGGGCAGGCGGGCAGGCAGACGGGCGGGCGGGCGGGCGGGCGGGAGAAGCGCACCTCGCCCCGCCCGTACAGGGGCAACGTAGACGTCGCACAGCCACGCGAAGGTCGCCCAGTCGGTGACGACTCGCGCGTAAGCGACCTGCTGAGGCAGCGTACCGACGTGACGCTGCGGCCGAACGAGCTGTAGCACGCGTGAGCTCGCCATCGTCACGGACGCGGCGCCTCGCATGCCCGGTCCGGAGCCCTCGTCCGGGTGGCGGGAGGTCCTTCGATGAGCACGGCCAGGCCATCGAGCATCATGGTCAGGCCGATCTCGAACAGCTCGTCCAGGTGCAGGTCGTAGCCGGATTCTTCGAGGTCTTCGATGACACGGGTGAACGTCGGATGATCGCCGGACGCCATGATGGACTTGAGGGTGGCTGACTGGTTGTCCAGCCACTCATCATCCGACAGGCCGGTGACGCTCACGGCCTGGGTCGCTCGTTCCATCTGGACCGCGATGCCCTGGATGTGGCTGTAGATGAGCACGTTCAGGTTCAACATGGTCGTCGGGTCGAGGCCGTGGCCGTCAAGGGCGCTCAGCATCCACTCGGAGTAGGTCATCAGATTGGGCAGCAGCAAGGGGCGGGAGATCGGGCCGATCTGCGCCAGCCAGGGATGCGCGCGGTGCAGCGCCCAGAGCGACCGGGCGCCCAGCTCCAGTCGCACCCTCCAGTGGCCGACGGTGCCAGGCGGCGGACAGGGCAGCTCGCCAAGGACGGTGTCAGCCATCAGGAGCACCAGGTCGTCCTTGCTCTTCACGTAGCGATAGGGCGCCATGGTGGCGGAGTTCAGGCGGGCCGCGACGGCCCGCATGGACAGCGCGGCCAGTCCTTCCGCGTCGGCGATCTCGATGGCGGTGGCCACGATGCGTTCACGCGTCAGCTCACGATTCGGCTCACGGATCGGCTCACGGATCGGCTCACGAGCCGACTCGCGCTCCGGGGCGACGGTCGTGCGCGGGCGGGCCGGGTGGGCGCGGCGGTGTGGGGCTGCCACTACGGTGCCCACCCGCGCCTGGGCCTGCACGAGGCCCTCCTGGCGCAGCTCGTTCAGCGCCTTCGTGGCGGTGGCCAGTGCGACCTTCCATTCCCTGGCGATCTGGCGGGTCGAGGGAACCCGGTCGCCGGGGGCGAGTTCTCCCTCGGTGATGCGTCGCCGGATCTCGGCCACGATGCGCAGATAAGGCGGGATCAATTTTTCTGCCACCCGACTCCCCTTTCGTCCTGTACTAGGGCAGAGATTACCAGCGGAGACGGCTGGCCCATCTCCTTCTGACCTAGTACAGATACAGAAACATAGCAGTTGGCGAGCCTTCGAGTACGGCGTACATTCAGCTCCTACCGCATCCAGCGCGCACCGAAATCAGTGCGTACACCGTATGAAGGAGCGTCCATGAAGACCGTACTCATCTCCGGCGCGAGCGTTGCCGGGCTCACTCTCGCCTACTGGCTGCGGCGTCGCGGCTACGCGCCGACCGTGGTCGAACGCGCTCCCGGCGTACGCCCGGGTGGCCAGGCGATCGACGTCCGCGGCGTTGCGCTCGACGTCCTGGACCGGATGGGCCTCTTGGCGGAGGCGCAGCAGGCACGTACCCGGATGCGCGGCATGTCGATGCTCGACGGCGACGGCAACGAGCTCTGGCGCTCCACCGAGATGACGTTCAGCAGCGGCCGGCTCGACAGCGAAGACATCGAGCTGCTGCGCGAGGACCTCACGCAACTGCTGTACCGGCAGACGTGCGACGACGTCGAATACCTCTTCAATAACTCCCTGACCGCCCTCGATCAGGACGCACGCGGCATACACGCCGACTTCGAGCGCGGACCGCGCCGGACGTTCGACCTCGTGGTCGGGGCGGACGGTCTGCACTCGAAGGTGCGGCAGCTGATCTTCGGCCCGGAGCAGCAGTTCCTCCGTCCTCTCGGCCCCCATGTCGCCGTCTTCAGCACCGACAACTTCCTGGATCTCGAAGACTGGCAGGTGTGGCTCCAGGACGGGGCCGCGAGCTACTGCTGCTATCCGGTCCGCAACAACACCGAGATCAGGGCGATGCTCGGCTTCACGTCGGAGCCCCTCGACTACGACTACCGCGACATCGAGCAGCAGAAGTCGCTCCTCGCCGACCGGATGTCGCAGCTGCGCGGGGACACCCCGCGACTGCTGGAAGCCATGTGGGACGCGCCCGATTTCTTCTTCGATGCGATGGCTCAGATCCACCTGGACCGCTGGTCGGACGGCAGGGCGGTGCTGATCGGCGACGCGGCGCACTGTCCGTCGCCGATGTCCGGACAGGGCACCAGCCTGGCCCTGGTGGGCGCCTATGTGCTGGCCGACGAGCTCGCCAGGGCGGACGACGGCCACCTTGCCGCGCTCGCGCGCTACGAGGCGCGTCTGCGCCCGTTCGCCAAGCTCAACCAGGCACTCGCCACCGAGAATCCGGGCGGACCGGCCGCCGAGGAATCCATCGAGCGGGCCAAGAACGCGTTCTCCCTCGATGGCCGGCCGTCGCCTGCGGGGGTACGGGCGCAGGTGTGACGTGATGGGGAGGGCGTGGCGTGAGGGGGAGATGTGGCGTGAGGGAGAGGTATGACGGGGGCGCTGCCCGGCCCCCGGCAGCCGCCGCCAACCACGCCCGCGCAGACCCGCCCGTCAAAGCCCCTTGCCGGTAGCGTCGTTACGGCGATCCGGCAGTGGTGACGATGCCGCTGGGCCGGTCGGCCGGCCGGCGGCGGACCGGGCCGCTCCCTGATACGGCTCCCCGGTGACGGCGTCCGGTGCGGGGAGTTCCGGACGCGACGGCCCCTCCAGATGGCATTGCCGTGCCCCGCGGGCCCTCAGCCGCATGCCGAGGAAGACCATGGCGGTGGCCCCCAGATAGCCCAGTACGAGGATGGCGGCATGCGGCGGAGCGACGTCCGCCGACCACCCCGCTCCCCGCCGTACCCCCTCGAACACGACCCGGTTGACGCTCAGGAAAGCCAGGTGCGTACCGATCGCGGTCCATAGCGGGGCGGGGCCGGGTACCGTACGCGCGGCTATCAAGGTGAGGCCGAAGACGGAGAGCAGCACCAGGTAGGCGAGGGGGTCCTGGCCCCCAGGGCTGAGCCCGACCGGCGGAGACGCCACGCCGACCAGACCGCCCACCCAGGCCTGCACCACCGTGGACGCCGCGGGCACAAGGAGGAAGACCGCCGTCGTGCCCAGCGCCGCGGTCACACCACCCAGCCGGTCACGCAACGAGACCCAGGTGTAGCCCCGCAAGGTGACCTCCTCGGGCAATGCCTCGAGCAGCAGCGCGATCAGGGCGTTGCTCACCAGGAACCGGGCGAGCGAAGCCGGGTCGAGGCCGGACCAGCGGACCCAGCCGGCCGCCGTGCCGGCTCCGAACACAAGGGCCGCGCACGAGCCGGTGACGAGCACACCGCGGAGGACACCACCCAGCGCTCGCGATGCGGGACCAAGTCCCATACGTAGTCCGCGGGTTGGGTGACCGGCGCGTAACACCGGCCTGGTGCGTAACCACCACACCGTCGGCACGGCCAGGGCGCTTACCAGGGTGGCGGGCAGCAATTGTTGCGGAAGGCCGTCGGCGCCGAAAGTACGGGCAAGCGCCGCGCCGAGCGCGTTGCCCGCTCCCAGCGCGCACGCCATCACCGCGCCGCCGAGCAGGGCTCTTGCCCAGACCTGCCACATGGCACCACGAGTATCCGGTTTGTAAGCCGTGGTCATGATTGCTCCGTTCGCTCGCGGCGGGCCGGGAGGTTGGGTGAGGGTGTCCGGTGTCCAGTGCCCGGTGTCCAGTGCCCGGTGCCCGGTGCCCGGTGCCCGGTGCCCGGTGCCCGGTGCCCGGTGCCCGGATGTCAGCCTGGGCAGTGCAGTGCCGGTCACCACCGACGGGCCGGTGCGCCGCTCATTTGGCTGACGACGCTGCCGCCGGTCAGTGGCCGGCCCGCTTGGCTCACGACAGTGCCGTGCGCAGGGCCGCCCAGCCCAGCAGTGCGCATTTGATCCGCGCGGGATGGCGGGCGACCTCGCGGAACGCCGCGGCATCACCCAGTCGCGGTGGCCAGGCTTCCGCCTCCGTACCGCGCCCGCGCAGCAGCGTCGCGAACTCCGTGTGCAGCGACTCGGCCTCCTCTACGGGGTGGCCGAGGACGAGCCCGGCCATCACCGAGGCCGACGCCTGGCTGATCGAGCAGCCCTGCACGTCGTACGAGAGGTCGGCGACGACCGCCTCCGCACCCGATCCGGTCACCTTGACGCGCAGGGTGAGTTCGTCGCCGCAGGTCGGGTTGATGTGCTTGACCTCGGTGTCGTACGGCTCGCGCAGGCCGATGAGCTGCGGTGCGCGGTAGTGGGCGAGGATGACCGCCTGGTTCTCCGGCGTCAGCCGCATGCCACGGCCTCCGCTCCGTCTCCCGTGGCGAAGAGTGCCTGTGCCGCCTCGATGCCCGCCGCCAATGCTTCGATGTCCGCGAGGCCGTTGTAGAGGTAGAAGCTGGCGCGCACGCTGGCGGGCACGCCCAGGCGGCGGTGCAGTGGCCAGGCGCAGTGGTGCCCGACGCGTACCGCGATGCCGCGTGCGTCCAGGACCTGGCCGACATCGTGCGGGTGGACCCCGTCGACGACGAAGGACACCGCACCGCCACGGTCCTGCGTGGTGGCCGGCCCGAGGATACGTACCCCTCGCATGCCCGCGAGGGTGTGCAGCGCCGCCTCGGTGAGCCGCTGTTCGTGGGCGGTGACACGATCCATGCCGACCTCGGTCAGATAGCCGATCGCGGCCGCCAGCCCGACCGCCTGGGACGCCATCGGGACGCCCGCCTCGAAGCGCTGGGGCGGCGGGGCGTAGGTCGCATCCGCCATGCGGACGACCTCGATCATCGAACCGCCGGTGAGGAAGGGAGGCATGATCTCCAGCAGCTCGCGCCGGCCGTAGAGGACGCCGACCCCGAAAGGGCCGAGCATCTTGTGCCCGCTGAACACCGCGAAATCCACGCCCAGTTCTCGCAGGTCGACCGTGGCGTGCGGCACCGACTGGCAGGCATCCAGCAAGGTGAACGCGCCGACCTCGGCCGCGCGGGCCGCGATGCGGCGCACGGGATTCACCGTGCCGAGCACATTCGACTGGTGGGTGAAGGCGACCAGCCTGGTCCGTGCGTTCACCACCTCCTCCAGGTCGGACAGGTCCAGCCGCCCGTCGTCGGTGATGCCCAGCCAGCGCAGGGTGGCGCCGGTACGCCGGCACAGCTCCTGCCACGGCACGAGATTGGCGTGGTGCTCCATCTCGGTCACCACGGTCTCGTCGCCGGGTCCAAGCCGGAAGCATGCGGCCTCCTCCCCCGCCGTGGTGGCGTTGTTCAGGGCGTACGCGACGAGGTTGATGCCTTCGGTGGCGTTCTTGGTGAAGACCACCTCGCCGGGATCGACACCGACGAAGGCCGCGACCACGGCGCGGGAATCCTCGTACGCCTCGGTCGCCTCCTCCGAGAGCTGATGTGCACCGCGGTGGACCGCGGCGTTGGAGGTCTCGGTGAAGGCCCGTTCGGCGTCTAGGACGGCGGCGGGGCGCTGGGCGGTCGCACCGGAGTCCAGGTAGATCAGCGGCCGGCCGTCGGAGACACTACGGCTGAGGATCGGGAAGTCCTTACGAAGCAGGGCGGGGTCCAGGGCCGGCTCCCGGGCCGCGGTTCGCCGGGCGGGGCCGGGCGCGGGCGTCGACGCGGTCATGCCGAGGCACCGGTGGCGGTGGTCTCACCGGCGGTGGCGGTCTCGGCGCCGCCCGTGGTCTCGCCGGCGACCGAACCGAGTTCTGCGAGCACCTTGTTGGTGGTCTGCAGACACAGACCACGCGCGCACACGGTCACGCCGTCGCTGTCGGCTTCATCCGCCAGGTCCAGGAACTTCGGGTTGAAGCTCTCGATGCGCTTGGTGCGCACACCCGCGGCGTAGTCCTGGGGTGAGGTCCAGCACAGATCCTTGTAGGACGAGGTGTGTTCCGGGATGACGGCCGGGTCCTCCACCTCGAGCACCGCACCGAACATCAGCAGCGGTTCGAAGAGCGGTTCGGGCGACTCGGGGTCGGCCGTGGGCCGGTCGGCGACATAGCTGAAGCCGGCTCCGATCATCGAGAACCGGCAGGTGCCCAGCGGCTTTTGCCGAGAGGCGGCCTCCATGGCGGCCTCGCAGCCGAGCTTGCGGGCGAGCAGATCGCCCACCAGAAACGAGAGAGCCGACGACGGATCGGGGATCACGTGCCGTTCCCCCTGCTCGGGGAATCGGGCCACGGTCCGCAGGTCGTCCGCCCTCAGCTCGGTGAGATGAATCGGCGCCAGCTCGGTCGCCGATGACGCGATGCCGTCGGCGTAACATCGGGCGAATTCGAGCGGCAGCATGCTGGTCGGCGTGCTGATCACGTTGGGGTGGGTGGGGTTGGTGTCCGCCCGGCGCGTTCCCGTTAAGACACTCAATCCATTACCGGCGATTGATCTCCGGCTGGTGTTTGCCAGGACGGTGCACTGGAATACCGGCTGCCACAGCGTACCGGGCGCCAGGCATTCAGCGAGTGTCGCCGGACCGCGGGAGCGAAAACCGGTCAATATTCCGTCGAGTTCAGACTCGGCGTAGAACTTCGCCATGCAAGCTCATCCCCTCGATGATAATAGGCTTCACAGGAACGTAATAAGTTGGCCAGAACACTGTCAACGATTATTTCTGGACAGGCGAGACGGAGCAGCAGGTCGAAGTACGTGATGACCACAGGCCATCCGCCGCCCCCCTCTCAACTGACCGAAAAATGCCATTCATGGCGTCGGTGCTAAAGTCCGGCGCGGCGGCAACTGTGGCCGCATCAAGGATGCGTAGAGGATTGGGGAATACGGCATGCGGAGCGACCTCAGGGAAGTTTTCGACTTCATCGCTTTCAGCGCTCGCCTACGAGGAGTTGAACGCCACAACAACGCAACTGCCGACCGCAAGGAGAGCGTGGCGGAACATTCCTGGCACCTGGCAATGATCAGCTGGCTGCTCCACCAGCAGTTCGAGCGGGAATTCGGTCATGCGCTGGATCTGGAGAAGATGCTCAAGATGTGTCTGATGCATGATCTCGTGGAAATCGAGGCGGGAGACCCGTCGGCGTGGACCACCCAGCACAGCGCCGACCACACCAACGAAAAGGCCCGTATCGAGGAAGAGGTCGCCCAGCGCCGCTTCACCCCCCTCCCGGGCCCGCTCGGCACGGAATTCCTGGACCTGTGGCACGAGTACGAGGCGGGGCGCACACCGGAGGCGCGGCTGGTCCGCGGCGTGGACCGCCTCAACCCTGCTCTCATGCGCCTGCTCACCGGCCAGGGATGGCAGGACGTCGGCGCGGACGCCACGGCGCTCGACCGCCTCCAACTCCCGCGAGTGCAGGTCAGTGAGACGCTCACCGCGCTGTACGAAGAGGTCCGGGATGCGGCGGTGAAGCAGGGCCTGCTCCCCGCCGCATCCTGACGACGCGTTAGGCCCGGATCAGCGGCGGGGCCCGGAGCAGCGATGAGGTCAGCGATGACTTACGGCACTTCGCTGCGACACGGCAGCGCAGCTTCGCATCGCAGAGCTTCGTATCGCAGCTTCGTAGCGCAGAGCTTCGTAGCGTGCCTCCGCGCGAGCGGGGCGCCATCGGCCCCCGCGCCTGCCGCCATGCTCGCGCTTCCCCACCGCGGTGCACCGACCCGCAGTCCCACCGCACCCGCTTGACCACTTGGCCACTTGGCCGTTCTCAGGCCACGGGCGGCCGGGCCCGTCCATCCGGGGGAACAGTCGCAGCGTGGGGCACAAACAGGCTCAACCGGTAGGTGGTCGGCTGGACCAGGCGCCCGCAGAGCGTGTCGATGCGGGTCATTGACCAGTCAATCTCCGGGCGCCCGGCCTTTAGGCGTGCCACCTGGGCGCGCCACTCCGACGGATCCTGGGTCTCGACAACCACTTCCCAGTGCCCCGCCTCAGCAGCGAAGCGGACGGCTGCCTGCTGACGAGCCTCCTGCTGTCGCTGCTTTCTCTTTCTCTGCCCTGGCATGGGCCCAGCATCGCGGCCGACGCTCACCACGGCAAGTTCTTTGCCCTACACCGCAGTTCAGCAGGCCGCCCCTTGTGTCGGTCTTTGGCCGTGCAGCGCACCTACATGCGTTATCCGGGCCATGGGAAGCCGAGCGCCTCGGCGTGCTCGCGGCTGCCGCCCCTGACCTCCGCGTACGTCTTCGGGTCCGCCGTAGCAAGGAGACGTAGTGCGGCGGCGGCCCGGTCCTC
Source organism: Streptomyces sp. NPDC028368 (assembly GCF_055565615.1). Lineage (NCBI taxonomy): Bacteria > Bacillati > Actinomycetota > Actinomycetes > Kitasatosporales > Streptomycetaceae > Streptomyces > Streptomyces sp. NPDC028368. The sequence goes on from NZ_JBVHTY010000017.1 coordinate 166,090, forward strand.
GGGGGATGTGCCGTCGTACGGGAGGCTCCAGATGAACTGCAGCCAGGGTCCGTCCTTGTCCCTCTGCCCCGCGGCGAGACCCGGCCAGTACGTGAAGGACAGCACGGTCAGGTCGGGGTCGGTGAAGTCGGTGCCGACCCACCCCGGGCGGGCGTCCCACCGGGTGAGGAGGTCCGGCCGGTCGCGCAGGCCTGCGGCGATGAGCCGCGCGGTGCTCCGGGCCGGCCACGCCCAGGAATGGTCATTCTCGGCACGCGCGATCTCGGCATCGTAGTCGGCAGCATCGAAGCGGTACTCGGGGAGTTCGGGCGGGGGCTGCCGGGAAGGCGGCGTGACCGGGCGGCGCCAGTCGCGCCATACGACGTGTTGGCCTTCGCGGCAGATCGTGACGTAGAGCGCACCGCAGCAGCCCTCGGTGCAGTAGGCCTCGGCGAGCTGCACTTCCCGTGGATCGTCCGTGGCCCGCAGGCGGCCGGTGTCGAGCAGGTACTCCGGGGAGTTGGCGGGGCCCTTGCCGAACGCGTCCGGCACCAGGGGACGGCCGTCGATCAGAACCCTGGCCTCGACGGTGTCCGGGTCTGCCGGATCCCGCACGGCGACGTCGACCCGGAACCGGGCCGCCGTCACTCGGCAGTTGAAGGGCTGACGTGCGGTACGTCGTATCCAGTGGGTCCGGCGGCGTTCGGCGGCATCGGTGGGTTCGCCGGCCGGTACGGCGGCCCAGGCGGGCGTATTCAGTACGGACTCCAGGGCGTCCAGCAGTGCCTGGCGCTGTCCGGGCCGCCAGTCGAGGAGAGCGCTGGGGCCGCTGTGCAGGTCAAGGGCGAGGGAGAGCAGGGTGGCGTAGTGGTCAAGGGTCGGGGGAAGTTGGGAGGCTCGCGCGATGAGCGCGTCGTAGGCGGTGACGGCTTGCCGGTAGGCGAGGATCTCGGCCTGGTAGTCGCGCAGACTCGTCATCCGGGACAACAGACGTCCCGCCTGGGCCAGGACCTGGGTGCCGACTGGATCCTCTGGATCCTCTGGATCCTCGCTGAGGAGGTCGGCGAGCCGGACGGCTTCGGCGATCTTGCGGGCGGTCGAAGGCCCCACGGCGCGGGGCCCGAGGGGAACCGCCGTCAGCCACGTGCGGGCGGCGTGGTCGTCGCGCGCGATGAGGGCGTTGACCAGGTGGCGCAGTTCCTGGGCTTCGGCGTGATGGCCCAGCCACACCAGGGCCGCGGCCGGACAGTCGAGGGAGGTGAGCGCCTCGGCAGCCGGACGGGCAAAGCCGCGCAGCAGGCCAAGGACTTTGAGGCAGGGCACGTCCTCCGGCTCGCCGAGGCGGGCCAGGAGCCCTACGCCGACGCTCACGGCCGGCGTGCTGGTACCCGTACGCACCAGCCGGCGGCCGAGAGCGCGGGCTCTCGCCTCGTCCTCCAACGGCATTTGGGCGACCACGGCACGAAGGTGACGGTCTCGCACGCCCAGTTCGTCGAGGCGTCGGTGGATCTCGTCGGCAGCGCGGTCTGTGTCGGGGGCGACCAGCAGGGGGGCAAGAGCCTCCCTTACGGCAGCTTGCGCCTCAGCCCCGCCGAGGCTGCCGCGCCGCTGCGGTGGATCGGGGAGGGGGTAGCCGCCCTTGGGCAGACGGCCGTCGGGCTCCGCGCGCTGCAGGCGCAGGGCGTATTCATACAGGGAGGGCCGAGGGGCGGGCACGCCGCCCTCTTCCGGGGCGCTCACCGGGTGGGGTGGGACTCGATTCCGTAGGTCATACGGAGATCCTTTCAGGCCTGTCCGGTCGCGTGCCAGCGAATTTCGTACCGCAGGTGGGGCCTTGAGTGCGTCTTCCCGTGCCGCGCCTTGTCGTGTGGTGCCCTGGGCTCCGGGCGGGAGGGCTACAGGGCGGGAGGGCTACCGGGCGGGAGAGTACGGCGGCTCGCTCGCCTCCAGACAGGTCACTTGAAGGCGGCGATATTGCGCGCCGTCCACTCGGCGAAGGTGCGGGGCGGGGCGGGGCGGGGCGGCCGAGGATCCGCTCGGCGTCGGGGCTCACCCGCTGCTCAGCGGCTGATGGGGTGCCATCAACCAGTTGAAGACTCCACCCGGCAGGCATCTTCATCCGGTCCGCCCGGCGGTCCGACGGCGGCGCCGGCCGGCAGCCGAAACGGACCCGCCCCTCCTGTCATAGGCGGGTGCTTGAATGCCTGGATGGACCCAGAGACCACGCTCTCCGCCCTGCGTGACTTCTGCGCCGAACGCCTCGGCGCAGGACTCGCCGCCCGCTTCGTTCACCTCGCCCTGGCTCGGTGACCTCCTCCCGGCCGGGACGGGCCTGCTCAATTTCTTCTGCCCTCACGACCATTCCTCGCGCCGACCAGCGGTCAGCCGAGGGGAAGGGCAGCGCCTGAGCGTCTGGCGTCTCGAGGGGCCGACCACCAATAGGATCTCTGTCCATGCGTATGTCCATGTCAACTACGGGGAACTTGCACGGCAACGACGACGGGATGCTCACGCCTCCGCCCAGCCCCAGCCCCAGCCCCAGCCCCAGCCCCAGCCCCAGCCCCAGCATCAGAGGCCGTGTCTTCGGCACCGTTGCCATCCTGGCGGCTCTCCTCATCTGCGGTATTGCCGTGTCCCAGGCCGCCGTCGCGGCCGGATTCATGGGCGTCAGCGGGAAGATGACCGTCAGTGAGTGCCACGGCGGAGCGGGGCATCGCGGCTCACGGCACTGCTCTGGGACCTTCCATCCCGACAGCGGCAGGGGCCGCGACCGAGCAAGCGATCCGAGCGCCAGCGTGACCAGCGGCGAAGCCGAGCCAGGCGACACCATCAAGGTCCGCTACAGCAACGGAGGGTATGTGGCGGCGGGATTCGGATCTGCCTCAGGCATGATCGCGTTCGCCTTCTTCGGACTGCTCATCGGCTCAGCTGCGTTGCCCGTAGCGGCGAGTGGTATCTATCCGCGAAGGGACGTGCCTCTCCAGAGCATCTTCGCGGCCTTGCGCGGGAGCTGGGTCGTTCGCTTCTCGAAATGGCTGTCCGTCATATCCCTGGCTGGCATCGCGCTCTTTGCCTATCTGGCCTGGTTGTTCTGACACTTCGCCGGAATCTGCTGCTCCTTACGCCCCGATTCGCGAACGCTCCACCGTGGAGCGCTGCATCACACGATCCGGGCATGGCGGGTCGGGCCACGCGATACGGCAAGACGCCCGCCAACTCCACGGCGCGACTTCAGCTGCGCGGATCCATCATCTGGATGCGCAGCCTCAATCCGGGAGCAGCGGTATCGGCGTCCGACTGGCGGCCGGACGTCGATACCGTCAGGTCAGGTCAGGCCGGTGACGTGACGGCCCGGCCGAGATGCCGGGCGAAGAACCGGACCGCGCTGTCGGCCTCGAACCTGGGCAGCTCCTTGTTCTCGGTCACGCACGCACTCTTCGGCCCAAGGTGTGCTTCGTGCCCACCGCCAGCGGCGATGCCCCCGCCTATATCGAGCAATTTCTCAACGCGCTCCGGTCACGCAGGTGTGAGCCCAGTGTCTTGCCGTTGTTCCAGCGGGAACTCGACAACGAGGCCTTGCGCAGGTTCCTGCTCTCCCAAGATGTCGTGTACGTCGGTGGCGGCAACACCGTGAACCTGCTGGCGTGCACACGGCGTGGACCGGCTGCTGCGCGAGGCCTACAGCCGCGGAACGCTGCTGTGCGGGATCAGCGCCGGCGCGAACTGCTGGGCCGAGGGCTCGCATACAGACTCCTACGGACCCTTGACGTACTTGCCGGATGGGTTGGGCCTGCTTCCCGGCTCGGTCTGCCCGCACTACGACAGCGAACCGGGCCGCCGTTCCTCCTACCAAGCGGCCGTGGCGTCCGGCGCACTGGCCGCCGGGTGGGCGCTCGAGGACGGCGTCGGTGCCCTCTTCTCGGAGGGCCTCTTGGCGGAGACGGTGACCCGCTCGCCGCGGGCCAACCTGTATCGAGTAGAGCCGGACGGTCGAAACGGAGTCAACGAGCGAGCCCTGCCATGCCGCCTGTTCACCGAAGCGCCTTGACTCCATTCATCGTCGTCCTGCGGCCTGCTGGGGAGCAACTGGGCAGGTTAACCGCCTGGTCACGAGCGGGATGAGTGACCAGGCCGGGTGGGCGTCGCTGCGCTGCGGGAGTCGCTCGTAGTGCGGCGGATGGCGAAGAAGCTGTCCGGTTGCGAGGAACGCCGTCTCAGCCATGCCGGCTCCCTCAACCGCACAGCGCAACCTGTTCACCCTGTTCAACCTCATCAACCACCTACTTGGCCATTGCCTGGAATTCCGGCCGCGGCACGCGAACTCCCCCCAATGATCACCAAGTGCCAAGTAATTTGGCAGAGTTGGCAGGGTTGCCAGGGAATGATGACCAGCCTGGGAGGGGTATTCATGCGTGCCATGCAGTTCGAGCGGTTCGGTGGCCCGGAAGTCCTGACGGAGACCGACGTACCGGAGCCGGTGGCGGGGCCTGGCGAGACCCTGGTCGAGGTGGAGGCCGCGGGCGTCAACTTCGGTGACATCAAGCAGATCGCGGGCGAGCAACCCGATGGTCCGTACGCGCCGAAGGGCCCACTGCCGCGCATTCCCGGCCTCGAGGTCGTCGGCCGGACCGCAGACGGTCGGCGAGTCCTCGGCCATGTCCTGCAGGGTGGCTACGCCGCTAAGACCGTCGTCGCCGACCGCGACCTGGTCGCCGTACCAGAGGGCGTGAGCGCGGGCGAGGCGCTGGCCCTGCTCGTGCAGGGGTTGACGGCGTGGCATGTGTTGCGGTCTGTTGCCCGCATGACACCCGGTGAGAGTGTCGTGGTCCATGCCGCCGCGGGTGGGACGGGCAGTCTCGCTGTCCAGCTGGCCCGGGAGTTCGGGGCGGGACGGGTCATCGCCACGGCGTCGACCGAGGAGAAGCGGGCCATCGCCCTCGAACTCGGCGCGGACGCGGCGATCGACGGCGGCTCGGAGGGCTACAAGGAGCGGGTCCTCGACGCCAATGGCGGCCGCCCGGTCGACATCGTCCTGGACGCCATCGGTGGACCTGTCCTCGACGCCTCCTTGGATGTACTGGGATATCTAGGGCGACTGGTTACGTACGGAGCCTCGTCCCGGCAGGCCGCCTCCGCTATCGCGCCGAGCCGCCTCGCGGTGGACAGCATCACCATCGGCGGCTTCTGGCTCGTCCCGCTGCTGGTCAGGAACGGGGCTGGAGGGGCGGCGCTCGAGGAGTTGCTCGACCTCACGGCACGGCGACGCCTGCGGCCGCTGGTCGGCGCGGAGTACGACCTGGCGCGCGCTCGCGATGCGCACAAGGACCTTCTCGGCCGACGCACAAAGGGGAAGTTGGTCCTCCTCCCCCGGAACTGATTCTCCGTCTCTTCTCACCGAAGGAACCCGGTTCCGTGGTCTGTTGTCCACCCGCGCAGGTCCGTCGCATCGGCCGAAATTGCCCCCGCGCCGGGCCCAACCGCAGGCTCGCTCGCCCATACCCCTTCGCTCCGGAGGTCTGCATGCGCCCGTATGGAAGCGAGTGCTCAGTCACCTGACCTGTGTGCATTCACGTCAACGGGGCGTTGGTCCGCGCGTGCCCTCGGTCATCCGGCACAGGGCCTTCGGGGACATGATCAGATGCATGGCGGGACCGATGCTGAGCGCACTCAGCGCACTCAGCGCGATCAGCAGCACTGCGGCTTGAGGTCCGGCAGGTAGGTGTCCCACTCCTCGTGAAAGGCGTCCAGGTACACAATGCCTGCCACTTCGTTGGGGAACAGCTGCGTGAAGCGGCGTGCGTAGGCCCCGCCGAGCGAGTGCGCAACCAATACGTAGGGGCCGGGTACCTCACCTGACGCAGGGTCAAGGTCAACTCGGCTGGTCGAGGTGCGACCGTCCGGCCTCGACATCGCCGCGGCGCCCGCCCACCCTGCCTGACCGCCCGCCCACCTGCCTGCCTGCCTGCTGCCTGCTGCCTGCTGCCTGCTGCCTGCCTGGGAGATCTTGGAGGTGGGTGTCCCCCGGAGCGTCAGGGCTCCGCGAGGGTCCGTAGCCAGTACGTGGCCTCGCCCGGCGTGCCGAAGCGCATCACGTGCAAAGGGGCGAAACGAGGATCCTGGACGCGTCGATGAATGCCGTCTCGGCGTGCCGCATGCTGAGACCATGCCCACCATGCGGGGTGATCGCGTCGGAACCAGTCCGTCAGCTTCTCGCGGTTGCCTCCGAAGATCCGCTCACGCAGCAGCGTCCGCCGTAGCGACCGTCGCACGATGCGCGGCATAACAACACGCCTGGGGTAGTCCAGCCACACCACGGTGTCGGCACGCTCCCACAGGAGGTCGCGGACCTGGGGATAGCCGAACGAGTCGAAGACCCAGGCTGGAGTGGACGTGATCTGGGCAACCTGCTCGGCGAACTCGTGGTTCACGGCCCAGCCAGGGCCGGCGAAGTACAGGGCGTCCATCTCGTGGTACGGCACCGCGAACCGCGTACTCAGGGCCCGTGCCATCGTGGACTTACCGGCCCCGCTGATACCAACCACAAGGATGCGTTGCATCGACGCAGGATACGCAGCCAACCCGGGACGCACGCCGGCCCTCCCGCGCTGCTTCGCAAGCCTGACTCGCCCTTCGCGGAACGCGGCTACGACCACGACATCCGCCACTGCCACCACTGCCACCATCGGGCTCACGCTCGCGGCATCACCCCGGCTACCAGCCGCCGCCGAAGCGCTCGGCGTCGCTGGGGACTTGGTGCAAGACAGACCGCCTTATCACCGCTCAGCGCAACATTCAGGCGCTGGCGTTGATGCGTGAGGGCGCCGGCGTGCCGAGGCCCAGTCTTCACGAGTGTGTTGACCTCCTGGACCAACGTTTCACCGCCTTGCAGCAGGAACCAAGGAGTCCGTCGTAGTTGCGAGCGAGACGGCTGTGCTGCGCGAGTCATCCGGAGAGCCGCTCGACGATCCGTCGCTGTGGGGTGACGTTGAATCCGTGGGCGTCCGTCCGACCGGCGCAGGGCCCACGGGTAAGTAGTCGGCGGTCAGCCATGCCGTGATGGCTGTCCCGGCCGGCTCACCCTAGGCCGAGCGATCTCCTAGATGTGTGGATGGGCTGACGGAAGGCTGGGCTCCTCGTCGTCCAAGCGTCCTCGAGCGAAGATCAGCTACGCTGACCGCTGCCGGCGGCGCGGGCGGTGTCCGCACGCCGTGGGAACCCTGGTGCCGGGGGTGCCTTGCCGCAGTTCATGAGTACCGGCCGGGACCGGCCGGAGCCCAGCCTGACGCAGCTCGCTGTGACCGCGGCGATGAGCAGCGGATGGACGGGGTGAAACCTGGCGGTCAGGTCTGGCGATCACTGAGGGAGACATGGTCAGCAAACAGCGACTGGTACATGCCGGACTGACGGCGATACTCGTGGCCGGGCTCGGCGCATGCGGCGCCGGAACGGACGCCGTCGCGGGACACCGCGATGGCAGCGGTCACGGTAGCGAGAAGACCGTTCAGGACGGCCGGCCGCACACGGACAGCGTCTCAGGGCTCTGGGACGGCGGCCGCCACATCACCAAGAAGACCATCAAGGGCACCCGGCCCCACATGGTCAAGAAGTGCACGCCCGTCACGAAACGGGTCAAGCACACCAAGCGCAGCGGCCGTACCAAGAGGACGTGGTACACCACCGAGCGGTACCAGGACTGCCGGAAGGTCGGTAAGGGCACCGAGACATACAAACGGGTCGTCCGGCCGGAAAAATGGTGCGTGAAGCTCGACGACGTTAACGGCGAGAGCGCCAGGGACGACGTCTGGTTCCGGGTCACGCACGCGACCTATATCAGCGCCCTCGGCAAGAACCAGCACGCCCGCGTGGAGATCACCCCGACCAGAACCGGCTGCTGACTCCTGAACCTCCGCGAAAACTTCCGCACTCTCGTCTGAGTCCTCAAACTGGCCCGGTGGCCCGGTGGCCCGGTGGCCCGGGGAACATGCAGCGCGAGGGATTCGTGACGGTCCCCCGGGTGTCGCTCCAGGGGCGGGCCGTGGCCTGCACGAGGATGGGCGAGGTCATGACGCCATGCCTGCGAAGAGAGGGGCGGGGCCGCGGAAGCCCCGTTCTCAGGTCCGGTCCGGCGTCCGGTTCGGCCTCCGGTCCGGCCTCCGGTCTGACATCCCAGCCGACGTCCGGTCCCAAGTCCGAGCTGAAGTGGTGGGCCTGCGCGTCTGCATCTCAACGTGGGAGCAATGCCAATGGATCTGAACCTCACCGGCAAAGTTGCGGTCGTCACCGGCGCCAGCAAGGGCATCGGCTTGGCTGTCACTGAAGCGCTTGGCCGCGAGGGCGTCCGCATCGTCGCCGGGAGTCGCACCAAAACCCCGGAGCTCGCCGCCCTGCGCGAGAGGTACGACGTCACCGTCGTCCCCGTAGATCTCGCCGACGCGGACGGGGCAGACCGGCTGATCCAAGCCGCGGACCGGCATGGGCGGCTCGACGTACTGGTCAACAATCTCGGTGCCACCAGCCCTCGCTCCGGCTTCCTGGAGGTCGATGACACGGAGTGGCAGCGCGTCTTCAACCTGACCTTCTTCAGCGCGGTCCGCGCCAGCCGGGCCGCGCTGCCGCGCCTGCTCGCCAATGGCGGCGACGGCGGCGGTCACGGCGTTGCCGACGGCGACGGCGACGGCGGGGCGATCGTCAACATCAGTTCCATCAACGCCCGGTTGCCCTTCCCCTCAGTGGTGGACTACTCGGCAGCCAAGGCCGCGCTGACCAATCTCACCAAGGCCCTGTCGGAGGAGTTCGCACCACGTGGCGTGCGGGTCAACGCCATCGCCCCCGGACCGGTCCGCACTCCGTTCTGGACCGCCCCCGGCGGCTTCGCCGAGGCCGTCGCCGCCGGCTCCGGCAGCAGCCCTGAGGAAGCCATGAATGAGATTGTCCCCCGACAGATGGGCATCTCCACCGGAAGGATCACCGAGCCCCAAGAGGTCGCCGCCCTCGCTGCCTTCCTCGCCTCGCCCCGCGCCGCAAACATCACCGGCGCCGAATTCGTCATCGACGGCGGCCAGATCAAGACCACCTGACCGCCCACCCTTTTATGTCACCGCCGCTATCGCTGCCTTGCGGCCTGGGCTGCTCCAGGCCGGGTCCCCCGGCCGTCCAACAAGGGGCGGGCGGGATTCCATACGTCTCCCCGTCGCCGCGCGGCCATCCCCGACAGCGCCTCGAGGACGATCCGGTTGCCGAGGTAGGCCGTGATGTCGGCGTGGTCGTACGGGGGCGAGACCTCGACGACGTCAACGCCCGCTACCGGGAGTTCCAGGCACAGCCTGCGTACGGCATCGAGGAGCTGGCGGGAGGTGAGTCCGCCGGGTTCGGGCGTGCCGGTGCCGGGAGCCATGCCAGGGTCGACCACGTCGACGTCGACGGAGAGGAATACGGCGTCGCAGTCGTCCAGGGCAAGGGCCATGGCCTCTTCCAGGCAGGTGTCGAGGCCGCGTGCGACGATTTCGCTCATCTCGTACGAGCGCATCTTCTGGTCGGCCATCCAGTCCAGGGTTTCGGGGCCCGGCCAGTAGCCGCGCAGCCCCATCTGCAGGAAACGGTCGCCGCGTGCCGCGCCGGATTCGATCAGGCGGCGCATGGGCTGACCGTGTCCGTGCAGGTGGCCGAACTCGATGTCGCCGGTGTCGGCGTGGGCGTCGAAGTGGATGACCGAGACGCGGCCGAAGCCGTGGTGGCGGGCGACGCCGGTGATGTCGGGGAGGGCGATGGTGTGGTCGCCGCCGAGCACGATCGGCACCGCGCCGGATCCGGCGATGACGGCCACGGCCTCCTCGATGGCGTTGATGCTGCCTTCGATATCGCCGGCGAACATTTCCACGTCTCCCGCGTCGAGAACGCGTAGGTCCTTGAGGCCGTCGACGCGGAGCGCGAGTGAGGGCCGGCTGCCGTCGTGGGCACCGTAGTCGGTGGACCGGATCGCTGTGGGACCGAAGCGGGTGCCCGGCCGGTGGCAGACACCGCCGTCGAAGGGCGCGCCGACGATGACGACATCCGCGTCGCGGTAGGTGGCGGGCTCGTCGAGGGTGCAGCGGTCCACGCCGAGGAAGGTGATGTCCGGGCCGAACATGGGGCCGTAGCGGATCATGCGATCTCCCTGGGGCCGTAGCGGAAGGCGCGCGGTGCCGGGCGCACCTGTGGGCACGGCGACGGTGGACGTCGACGGCCGCGGCTGACTTTAAAGTCAGTCACCGGTGGATTCAATCCCCTGGTATGGCAGGATCGGCGCATGAGCGCGATGGACGGCCGGGAGCGGATTCTGCGTGCGGCCCTGGAGCTGATCGCCCGGGACGGCTTCGACGGGGTACGCATTGCCGACATCGCCCGCCGCGCCGAGGCGTCCACGGCTCTGGTCCACTACCACTTCAGCACCCGCGCCCAGCTCCTGACCGCTTCGCTCGCCCAGTCCCTGAGCGCCGCGGAGGCGCGCCTTGAACGCCAGACCGGCGGCGAGGGACGATCCGCACCGCCGGAACGGTTCGCCGATCTGATCGACTTCGGGCTGCCGCTGACCCGCGACGACGTCATGGAATGGCGCCTGTGGTCCGAACTCGAAATGCGGGCCGCCGGCTCCGCCGAACTCGCCCGCAGCCTGGCCGCCCTCAACGGCCGGATCATGCAGCCACTGGCCGCCGCCGTGGCCGCCGGGCTGGACGAAGGCGTCTTCCGTGACTGCGACCCGGACGAGGTGGCCACCACCGCACTCGCCCTGCTCACCGGCCTGGCCACCCGCCTCATCGCCGGCGATCCCGCGCTGGCCCTGCCCCACGCCCGACGCCTCGCAGGCCGCCAGCTCGCCCTGGCCGTCGGCTTCGCCGGCGAACTCCCCTTCCAGCCCCTCCCCTCACCACCCGAGCAGCCCCCCACCACGGAACAGCCGCCGGGAGCAGCACCCCCAGCAGACCGCCCCACCCCACGCCGCCGCGCCCCACGCACCAGCTCGCGCCCCTGAAGAACTCGCCGTTGCGCACGCCTCAGTGGCGGCACCGATTCGCGAAGGGGCCGATCGGGCTCGCGCCGTCGCGGCTCTGGTGCATGGTGCATGGTGCATGGTGCATGGTGTCGCGTGTCGGCGATTGGGGAGGCGCCGCTTAATTCGGCGATGGGGTCTACGAGTTGACCGATAGTCCGCGACGTAGGCATCGTCATCGACCCCGGCGGTGAGGACCTGCGCCGCCAAGCCGTGAAGCGCCTCCCCCGTCCCCCGCCGTTCGGCCGGCTGATGGTGGTTGGCGACGCAGATGGCGAGGACACGTTGCTGTGTGCTGCCCGCCTCGCTCAGTTCGCCGGCGGTGCTGGGCGGTGGGAGGTGGTGGGCCTCAAGGGGTCTCCGGTGTCTCCACTATCTCCGGTGTCTCCGCTGTCTCTGCTCACCCCTGGACTGCCTCTGCTCACACCTGGCCGGGCCCTTGTCGTCCGCTTCTCGTCGGCGGTCGACAGCCAGAAGTACAGCGCGGGCAGGACGAGTTCGATGACCGTCAGGACGACCTGGAACCACTGCGGCTGGCCGTAAACGAGCATCGACAGGATCCGGCCGACTCCGCCGAGCAGAAAGATTCCGGCCAGCCACCGCACCGCCTTTGACGGGATCGGCGACTGCCGAGCCGCCCAGATCCACGCGAGGCCGTACCCGAGGAAGACCGCGCCGTAGTACCGCTCCCGGCTGTCGACGGTCGCACCGGCCGATCCCTCGCCCGGTACCGAGTCGATGCCGAGAACGAAATGGAAAGCACCGATCGCCACGCAGGCGATCCCCATGATCGACGCAAGCCGCTTGAGAAGCCTGGCCATGATCCGACACCCCTTCCCCGCTAGTAGACGCCTGTCTACTAGCGGGGAAGGTAGGGCCAGTAGTAGACAGCTGTCAAGTAACCTGAGTGACATGTCCACCCGCCGCAGACTCAATCCCGCCGAGCGCCGCAGCCAGCTGCTGGATGTCGGAGCCCAGCTGTTCGCGGCGAAGCCGTACGACGACGTGCTCATGGAGGACGTCGCCGTACAGGCCGGCATCTCCCGCGCCCTCCTGTACCGCTACTTCCCGAACAAGCGCGACTTGTTCGCCGCGATCTACCAGCAGGCCGCCGACCGACTGCTGGCGGATACCGAACTCGACCAGACCACCCCCGTGTTCGAGCAGGTGTCCGCCGGACTCGACACACACATCGATTACTTCGTTGCGAACAAGAACACCGTGCTCACGGCGAACCGCGTGCTCGCCGGGGATCCAGTGATCCAGGCCGTCATCACCGACGAACTGGCCGTCCTACGGCAACGTCTGCTCGACGCCACCGGACTCGGGGACGTCCGCAGAGAGATGGTTTCGGCCGTCCTGATGAGCTGGCTGGTGTTCGTTCGTACCCTGTGCGTGGACTGGCTGGCGAACGAGAGGTTCACGCGGTCCGAGCTGCGTGACATGTGCGTCGGCGCCCTGACGGGAGCGCTCGGAGCGGTGGCGGATCTCGATCGGCTCGCCGGCACCGGGAACTCCCCCGCGCGACGGGCATCAAGGCCCGGCCGCGGCACGGACGTGCCGACGTAGCGCCCCGTCCGCAGGCTCGCGGACGCCCATCCTCAGCCGGGACTCCCCAAGGGGCATTCCGTACCCGTAACTGCCCCATTCAGACCTTCGCTTCCGTTGGCCCGGCGGTCCGAGCGGCCGGTCGAAGTTGGTGATCATGCTGCGGTGGCCTTGGCGCCGTTTTTACGGGAACATCGCACCCATCGCGCCCGTCGCACCCATGGCACCCATGGCACTCATCGTGGACTGCGGCCTCCTGCCACCCCCTGATCGCAAGGTGACGGAGCAGTCGCAGAATTGCCGGTTGTGAGGTGACCGCAACGGCTGCCGGGCGGACGGCAGTTACCCCGGCGGCATGGGGCTCGTGCTTGCCGCGCCGCCACTGCACGCAAGAATAGTTACGGGGCACTCCTCGAACCCACGCCCCGCCCCCACCCGCACCCCCACCCGCACCCGCACCCGCACCCGCACCCGCACCCGCACCCCGTAAAAGGACAACCCCACCCGTGAAGAAGAGCGCGATAGCCGGCGCCTGCATGCTCGGCCTGCTCGTGGTCGTCGGCGCCTACGAAGCCAGCGCCCTCACCAACGACCCGCTGACCCTCGCCGAATTCAACAAGATCAAGGCCGGCAGCAGCGAGAAGACCCTGCTCAAGTACGCCAGCACTTGCCAGAAGGAAAGTGACACCGGAGTCGACGACGGCTACCCCGTCACCTGGACGTGCTACGGCGCTGACGGAAGCAGCAGCGCGGTGTTCTTCTACTCCGAGGGTGAGCTGTTCAGCAAGGCACAGACAGGGCTCGAATAGGCCCCACCCCCACTCGCGAGTCCGGCCACCGGGAGCGGCTCACCGTAGCCGCCCGGACCTCGTGGCGATCACCTGCCTCGGCCTCCCCATGACGTTCAGCGAGGACAGGCGGGTCATTGACGGGATTCCTGGGTGTCTGGGTGTCCGGGTGTCTGGGTGTCCGGGTGTCTGGGTGTCCGGGTGTCTGGGTGTCTGGGTGTCTGGGTGTTTGCCTTTGGCATGCCTCTAGGAGGTTTGCAGGGCTCCCTGGTCGATGAGGTCCTGGATATAGGCAGGCCAGTCGGCGGCCAGGCGATGGGCGATCTCGTCGTGGACGTCTTGGCGCACTGTCGGGGTGAGGTGCTCGACGTCGCCGCTCGGGTAGTAGAGCCGCATGCCGTCGCGGCTGGCGTCGCACAGAACGGTGTGTGCCTTCTGCGAGAGGGTGAGGTAGAGCTGCGGGACGGGCGCCTGGGTCAGTTCGTCGATCACGGCCTCGTAATCGGCGCCGAGGTCCGCCCAGGTCTTGCCCTGGCGGTCGATGAACAGCGTCACGTCGGAGAAGAACACCGCCCTGCCCGGCCCGGCCTGCCGGTCGGTGGCCAGGCCCTGAGCGAGATCGAGTGCGATGCCGGCGCCGCGGCTGAGCATATGGCGCGGGATCATCGGCGGGGCCAGGGCGAGCGCACACTCCCCCATGCCACCGCGGGTCATCTGAGGCCAGGGCAGTCCCAGGACCAGCCAGCAAGTCGGTGACAGCAGTGAGTTGCTCACGCTCGTCTCCCCCCCTTTTTGTCGCAGTCGGTTTCACAGTCGGTGTCGGTCCCACGTACACAGACATGCATACGGGCACAGGCATGGGCATGGCACAGGCACAGGCATGGCATGGGCATGGCATGGCATGCACACGGGTAAGGTTCCAGCTCTCCACCTTCAACTCTCGCCGATTCAACCCTAGTTGAAGAATTTTGGAGCTCGCATCGGGTTCCGTTCCGTTTCGTTCGATCGGTTCGGGCCGAGCTTGAGAGCGGAGGTCCTCTGACTCGAGGCACCGAGTGCGACGACAACCAGGCCGCCGAAACACCTCCGCGCCCCGTCGCCGCGCTCCGAGGGGCCCACCACACGGGCACCGGCTCGTCCAGCCGACCTACCTGAGCACAGCGCGCTTACCCCTGGAGATGATCAACTTCAGCGAGCTGCCAGGCCGGCGGGCGCCCCACCTGGCCGCAGCGGTAGCCGTAGCCGTAGCCATAGCCCGCAGCCCCACCCACAGCGCCGTAGCTCGCCACCCCCAACCCCCAGAGGTAACCTGAACGCAGTGCCTGTGCCCCAGTGCCGGGGAGGTCGCATGACCAGCTGCGAGAGTCTTCGCCCCAGTAGGGCGGACGCGCCCCGCTACACACCCATCGCCGAGCACGGTCTGATCGGCGATATGCGCACGGCTGCGCTCGTCAGTACGCACGGCACCATTGACTGGTACTGCTGCACGCGATTCGACGCGCCCAGCGTCTTCGCGGCCCTTCTCGACGCCGATCGCGGCGGGGCCTTTGAGCTGGCCCCGGACGTGCCCGCCCGGACGAAGCAGTTCTACTTCCCCGATACCAACATCCTGATCACCCGGTTCTTCGCCGACAACGGCGTCGGCGAGGTCCAGGACTTCATGCCGATCGTCGACGACTCGCGCGAAGCGGACCGGCACCGCCTGATCCGGCGGGTGCTGTGCGTACGCGGATCGCTGCCGTTCACCGCCCGCGTGGCTCCCCGCTTCGATTACGGCCGGCAGGGGCATACCGTCAGTGCTGCGGACTGCCAGACGATCTTCGCGTCGCCCGATCTCTCCCTCGCACTGACGTCGAGCGTTCCCATCGAGATCGACGGCCCGGACGCCTGGACCTCGTTCACGCTGGACGAGGGCCAGGCCGCGGTCTTCGCGCTCGACCGGATCGGTGGCGGGGTCGAACCGCGGTCCTGTGCGGTGATGGAAGCGGAGGAGCTGTTCGGCGCCACGGTGCGGTACTGGCGCTCGTGGCTGTCCCAGTCGCGCTATCGCGGACGCTGGCGGGAGATGGTGCACCGCTCCGCACTCACGCTCAAACTCCTCACCTACGCCCCGAGCGGCGCCATCGTGGCCGCTCCCACCACCAGCCTCCCCGAACAGGTCGGCGGCGAGCGCAACTGGGACTACCGCTATGTCTGGGTAAGAGACGCCGCCTTTTGTATTTACGCGCTGCTCAGGCTCGGCTTCACCGACGAGGCCGAGGCCTTTGTGCACTTCCTGTCCGAGAAAATCTGTCTGAGCCAGACTTCCGGCGGGCCGTTGCAGATCATGTACGGCATCGACGGCCGCAGCGAACTCCCCGAGGAAGAACTCCTCCACCTGGAAGGGCACCTCGGCTCCGCGCCCGTCCGGATCGGCAACAACGCCGTCAATCAGCTCCAACTCGACATCTACGGTGCCCTTATCGACTCCCTCTATCTCTACGATAAATGGGGACAGCCACTCTCCAGCGATCACTGGGACACCATCAGCAGGCTGGTCGACTGGGTCTGCGCCAACTGGGATCAGCCGGACGAGGGCATATGGGAGACCCGCGGCAAGATCCAGAATTTCCTGTACTCACAGTTGATGTGCTGGGTCGCAATCGAGCGGGCGATGCGGATCGCCACCCACCGTGGCCTGCCGGCGGACATGCTCCGCTGGTCACAGACCCGCGATGCGATCTACCGGCGGATCATGCAGCGCGGCTGGTCCGCCGAGCGCAAGGCATTCGTCCAGCACGAAGGCGACGATGTACTGGACGCTTCGGTTTTGATGATGCCCCTGGCCAAGTTCATCTCTCCCACCGATCCGAAATGGCTCTCCACGTTGGACGCGCTGGGTGAGGAACTGGTCTCCGATTCCCTGGTCTACCGTTACGACCCGCGAAACAGCCCGGACGGACTACGGGGAGAGGAAGGCACCTTCTCCATCTGCTCGTTCTGGTACGTAGAAGCGCTCTCCCGCGCCGGCCGTATCGACGAAGCCCGGCTCGCCTTCGAGAAAATGCTCACCTACGCCAATCACCTGGGGCTGTTCGCCGAAGAGATCGGTCACACCGGCGAGCAGATAGGCAATTTTCCGCAGGCATTCACGCATCTTGCGCTCATCAGCGCCGCGTTCAACCTCGATCGGGCGCTGGGGTGACGAAGGCAGTACCCCGGCAGTGGCCGACGCCCACCCCGCACTGATCATTCGGCACGCCGGTCGTGCCGCGGCGCCATAGCCGCCGCCCAACAAGCCCGCAGCGCAATCTCACCGGTGTCCTTGAGCCGGCGGTCGAAGGTGTGCAGGAGTGAGGTGACGGTGGCGGGTTCCGCGCCGAGGGTGTCCGCGGTGGTGGCCGTACCGAGGCCGAGGAGGTGATGCAGCAGGGCCGCGTCGGCCTCGGCGGCCGGTACGAGCTCATGGAGGGCGCCGGCAGGCGTCCGGTAGGGCGTACGCGCTGCGTGGTGGACGCGGCGGGTGAGGGCGTTCCAGGCGATGGCGGTGGTGCGGTGGCCTGCGAGAGCCTGCGCCCAGGAGGCCGCGAGATCACCAAGGGCGTGCTGGACGGCGAGCACCGCCGTGTCGTGGTCGGCGATCAGCTGCTGGGCGTACTGCTGGTAGACGCCGTGGTGCAGCTGGCAGAAGGCGGTGAAGTCGGCGGGCAGGACCACGGTGATGGCTGCCTCGCCGAGCTTCGGGCGCACGGGGGTGGTGTGCGGCGTGGTGCCGGCGGCGGTGGGTGGTGCGGGCGGCATGGGTCCCCCGAGGGGTGGTCGTCGTACGTGGATGCGTAGGTGCGTGGATGCGTAGGTGCGTTTGGTCGCGTGGGTGCGTGGGTGCGTGGGTGCTGGGATGTGCGGTGGCCGCGTTCGGCGTCGGTCAGCCGAAGGCTTCCGCCGGCAAGGAGTGGCCGTTGGGCGTGTCGTGGGCCGTGGAAGCGAGTGCGTCGAGGCATTCCCACAGCGGCCGGATCGTGTCCGGGTCCCCTTGCAGGGCGGTGGTGAGGGCCTTGACCACCGGCCAGTCCAGGAAACCGGGCGCGGGCAGCTCGTAGCCCAGCAGGGCAGCGGCGGAACTCGCGGTCAGCGGCGCCGTACCGCGGCGCAGCAGGGTGGGTATCTCGGGGTTGGCCGCGGCCAGACGGAGACCGCGCAGTGCGGCCTGGAGGGCGCGGACGGCTTCCGGGGATGTCTGCCCGCCGGCGGGTGGCGGTGCGGCGAGCGCGTGAGCCGCATTCCACAGGAACATCAGGTCGTCCGGGTCCGCATCACAGGCGCGGGCGAAGGCGGCCGCGACGTCCCAGGTGGGAGTGCGCTCCCCCGACATGATCCGGTAGATGTACGACGTCGACACGCCGGTGCTGACCGCCAGCTCCCGGACCGTCGGGCTCCCGCCGGTACGGCCCAGATACGACAGGGCGCACGACAGGGCGTAGCCGGGCTGGCCGGGCAGCAGAGGGCTGGCCCGAGAGATGGTGGGCATGCGCGTGCCGTTCTGGAGGGTGGCCGGCCGCCGCAGCCGGGCAGGGCCCCGGTCCGCCCGCTTGGCCAGGATCTTGTCGACCTTCTCCACGGAGTAATTGCCCTTGAGGGTGCTCTCCGAGGTGGTCATGACCTTGGCGATCTGTGGCCAGGTGGCTCCGTGGGCGTGGGCGTGGCGGGTGGCCACGGCGGTGATGTCGTCCAGGTCGCGGCGTAGTGCGACGCAGCATTCGACGACTTCCAGGGGCAGGGCCGGCACCCGGTGGCGAGCGCTGTGGTCCAGGGCCTGGGCCCTGGTGAGCAGGGCGCGGCCCAGACGTACGACATCGTCGTCGTAGCTGCGCGGCGCGGCCGGGGCGGCGGTACGGCCGCGGTACGAGGCGCTGCGGCACTTTTGGCTGCAGTACCGCGGTGTGCGGCCGGTGGGCTTGGGGCGTTCGAAGGTACGGCTGCAGTGGCCGCAGATCAGGTGCGGCTTGTTCTTCGTCATTGAAGTTCCGTGTGGGCGAACAGGGTTGCGTGGCGTGAACGGCTACCGCGGGGTCACCGGCGCGCGGCTTTCGTCGCGTGGCGGCTTTCGTCGCACGGTGGCTTTCATCGTGCGGTGCTTTCGTCGCACGGTGGCTTTCGTCGCGTGGCGGCGAGCGCTGTTGGCATCGTGTGGAACGAAACCGTCAGGGCGTCGGCCGTGCGGGATACGGCGGGAGGATGGCGAAGCCCGGCCCGCCTGCCGCCCGGGACGGCTGCGGAGACCGGGGGCGGAATCCCAACTACCGCAGGCGCACCGTGCGATGGAGGAGGTAGGAGCGATCTGCGGCGACCGCAAGCGGCACCGTCAGCGCCACGGCGGGCGCCGCGGCCGGCCCGTAGATCAACACGATGCCCAGCGAATATGCCGCGACGAAGGCGCCGGCGCCGATCCTGACAGTCGTGTCGACAGCACGCGATGTTTGCCGGTGGCAAACATGGCGCATGCTAATTTTGAACCCGCTGGTCAGCACTGCAAGCGGCTGACCTGCAGGACGCGGACGAAGAGGCATGTGCATCTCCTTTTTGCTTCGCGGCTACAGATGAACGGAAGGGCCCTGCGGGATGGTTGGACGCCGCCTCGGGGCCCTTTCGCATGCCGACCTTAACCCCTTACATGCACGGAGAGCGACGCATCCGTCACGAAAGCGGAAAGGCAGTTCATCGGGTGCACGAAAGCAACAGCGGCACCATGACGCGTCACGGGCGGTAGCCGGATTATCCCGGACACAGGGCCACACGTTGAGCGGATTTGCGATAAGCGTCCGCAAATCAGGGCGCACGGATGCGCCGCCTGGCCGGGTTCAGGTTTTGTTGCGGACGCTGAAGCCGTCGCCCCGCCACCGGCCCTCGCATGCCGGCGCCGACCGACGACAGACGCCCCGGTAGTGACGGCGCCCCAGGAGGGCGGTCCAAGGCGGGCGCGTTCGCGGCGACGTACCGGGCGGCGGGCCGCAGCAGGTGGCGATCTCGGGGGGCAAGTCGCGACCGCAGGGAAAGCCCTCGTGGAGGAGTCTTCCCGGTCTCCACTCAGCCGGCGAGCTGTTGGTGAATGTCGCGGAGCGCTGCGTCGAGGGTGTCGGCGGCCTTGTCATGGCCGGTGAATCCGTCGTCTTCGGCAGGGTCGATGGTGTAGGCCCAGCCGGTGTCGGGGTGTCCGTCGATGGTGGCGGAATGCTGGCTGCCGATGACAGTGATGGACAGGTTGCCACCGGGGAAGCCGGTCACCTCGGCATGGACCTGGCCACCAAAGACGGTATGGACGAGGTCGCGGGCTTGCTGCGGGTTCATGAACTTTGCTCCTGGAGAGAGAAGGCCACGGCGCGGGCCTTCAGGTCGGGGAGAGGGTGGGGGGTGGGGGGCGAGGGCGCCGCCGGGAGCGCACCGAAGGTGAGTCGTCGGGAATGGCCTGGCAGAGGCGAAGGGAGTTCCCCGGGTGCCATGGGTCGGGAGCATGCCGGGAGCATGTAGGTAGCTGAGCCTCTTTATGGAGTTCTGCCGTAACGGAGCGCTTGACATTCTCATTCTGGGCATATTCACCTGCGAAGTCGACAAACACATCGGACAGCCAGGCACACCAAGCACTCCCACTTGGTGCAGGACGATGATTGTCAAATTTCGGGGGACTGCTCTCACCCGCGAAGCAACCGAAATCGACCGTGTCATTCCGAGTGGACTTGAACGCCACCACGGCGGAATCATCCTGAGCCAGGATCAGTCCAGAGATAGCCGTAGTGACAGGTGCCAATCAAGGGATCGGGCGGGAAGTCGTCAGACTGTCAGACTGCTGGCCGCCGAGGGAATGACTGTCTATCTCGCTGCACGAGAGGGTGAACGGGGGCGCACGGCCGCGCGTGATCTGTCGGGAGACGGAGCCGATGTGCGGTTCGTTCAACTCGACGTGACGGACCAGTCGCACGTCGATGCCGTAGCACGGCGGATCGGCGACCCGGAGCGCATCGAGTCGCGACTGCAGGAACTGGTCTACCCCGTATCGAAGACGGCTCTCAATATGCTGACTTACCAATACGCCCGCGCCTTGCCGGACTTCCTGGTCAATGCCCTTGATCCGGGCTTCACCGCGACCGCGCTGAACAATCACACAGACACCGGCACTCCCGCGCAGAGCGACGGGACGATCGTGCGGCTGGCCCTGTCAGTTAACGGGCCAAGCGGGCGGCTTTTCGATTCCACCGGCGAGATCTGCTGGTAAATACGACCCGTCGTTCGCATTGGCCATGGTGAGCTCGCGCCGGGACCAGACCCTTCTGCCGGATCATCGAGCTGACCAGAGCATGATGACTACGAGGCGGGTGCTACGGCCTGGTAGATGGTGGTGGTCTCGTCGACGATTGCGCTCGCTATCGGCTCGGACGGCTCCGCTACCTGCTCGGACGGCTCCGCTATCTGCTCGGACGGGTGCGGAAACACCGTTCGGATCCCGCATCGCCGCAGGTGCGGGGGGGGGCGACTGGGTGGTGCCGCGGCCCTTGCGCAGGATGCCGAGGCCTACAGGATCGTTGCGGAAGCCTGGATGGACCGTACGGGTCAGGGCGACCGGCTACCGTGGGCCGCGAGGATCACCCCGACGCACCTCGGGCTGGCACACGCACGGCAAACACGCACCGCGCTCCATAGGAAGCGGTGCGTGTTCGCAAACACAGTCCCCGGTAGCCCACGTCGTCGTCATCTGTCTCAGTCGTCGCTGAGTCTCCGGCGTCGAGGGGCTCCGGGGGCCTAGCCAGAGCCACGCTAAGGGTCTCCTGTCGGCAAACGTCTCTGCCAGCGGTGCGGCTCTCCGGTTGTCTGGTGTATTAACCAGTGTCCTCCCAGTTCAGGCTGAGTCAAGAGGAAATGGAAACCTCGGCCAGCGGCTTCGCGCCGCCGATGAGGCGGCGGCCCTGCCGCCGGACAGTAACGCTCGCCTGCCGGGTGCCGGTCATGCCTCAGGCGGTCTACGACGGCCTCGACCGTGTCCGGGTCCAGCGGGAACTGGGGAGTGAGCGAGGAGATGACACGGCTAGTGACCTGAGTCAGAGATTCGGTGGCAGTAGGCGGCGATTTTGTCGAGGATTTCGTCGGCTGTTTTCGTCCAGGTGAAGGGTCTGGGTTGTTCGTTCCAGTTGGTGAGCCAGGACCGGATGTCGCGTTCGAGGGCCTGGACGGAGCGGTGGACTCCGCGTTTGAGTTTCTTCTGTGTGAGTTCGGCGAACCACCGTTCCACCAGGTTCAGCCAGGATGCACTGGTGGGTGTGAAGTGCAGGTGGAAGCGTGGGTGTGTCAGCAGCCACTTCTTGATCTCCGGCGTCTTGTGGGTCGCGTAGTTGTCGAGAATCAGGTGGACCTG
>NZ_JBVHTY010000018.1:0-176609 GCF_055565615.1 Streptomyces sp. NPDC028368
GGTAAGACCCTGGTCGAGCTGTTCGGTCTGGCGCGTGAGCTCAACATCGACGCCGAGGGCATCGACATGGGCCCGTCCCCGACGGACGCCGCCCTGGCCGCCGACCTGGCGCTGCCGATCGAGGAGCTGGAGCTCACGGTCCGCTCCTACAACTGCCTCAAGCGTGAGGGCATCCACTCCGTGGGTGAGCTCGTGGCGCGCTCCGAGGCCGACCTGCTCGACATCCGTAACTTCGGTGCGAAGTCGATCGACGAGGTCAAGGCGAAGCTGGCCGGCATGGGCCTGGCGCTCAAGGACAGCCCGCCCGGATTCGACCCGACCGCCGCCGCCGACGCCTTCGGCGCCGACGACGACGCGGACGCCGGGTTCGTGGAGACCGAGCAGTACTGAGTTCGTCCGGCTGGGGTCCGGGGCCACGCCCCGGGCCCCAGCCGTGTGAAAACTTCCGCGGGGCGGCCGCCTCGTGGGAACTGACACCGGTACCTGATACGGCCGGTGCAGCAATGAAGGAGATACACCATGCCGAAGCCCGCCAAGGGTGCCCGTCTGGGCGGCAGCGCTGCGCACGAGCGTCTGATGCTGCGCAACCTGGCCACCGCGCTGTTCGAGCACGGCCGCATCACGACGACCGAGGCCAAGGCCCGTCGTCTGCGTCCGTACGCCGAGCGTCTGGTGACCAAGGCGAAGAAGGCGGACCTGCACAACCGCCGCCAGGTCATGCAGCTGATCTCGGACAAGAGCGTCGTCCACACGCTCTTCACCGAGATCGCCCCGCGGTTCGAGAACCGTCCGGGTGGCTACACCCGCATCACCAAGATCGGTAACCGCCGTGGCGACAACGCGCCCATGGCCGTCATCGAGCTGGTGGAGGCGCTGACCGTGGCCCAGCAGGCCACCGGTGAGGCCGAGGCGGCGACGAAGCGTGCCGCCAAGGACGCCGAGGCGAAGGCCGCTGAGGCCACCGAGGCTCCGGCCGAGGAGTCGAAGGACGCCTGAGGCGCCGGACGACTGTGAGCGGGTCCGTTCCCTTCGGGGGCGGGCCCGCTTCGCGTTGCCGCAGGGTGAGGGAGGATTGCTGGCGTGAGTGATGAGGTAGAGCCCGGTTTCGTACGGGTGCGGATGGACCTGTCGTACGACGGCAGGGAATTCTCCGGCTGGGCCAAGCAGGCCGGCGGCCGGCGGACCGTTCAGGCGGAGATCGAGGATGCGCTGCGGACGGTGACGCGGTCGGGTGAGACATATGAGCTCACCGTCGCGGGGCGGACGGATGCGGGGGTGCATGCGCGGGGGCAGGTGGCGCATGTGGATCTGCCGGCGGAGGTGTGGGCCGAGCATCAGGACAAGCTGTTGCGGCGGCTGGCCGGGCGGTTGCCGAAGGATGTGCGGGTGTGGCGGCTGGCGGAGGCGGCGTACGGGTTCAACGCGCGCTTCTCGGCGATCTGGCGGCGGTACGCGTACCGGGTGACCGATCACCATGGTGGCGTTGACCCGCTGCTGCGGGGCCATGTGCTCTGGCACGACTGGGAGTTGGACGTCGACGCGATGAACGCCGCGTCGCGGCCGCTGCTGGGGGAGCACGACTTCGCGGCGTACTGCAAGCGGCGCGAGGGCGCGACGACGATTCGTACGCTGCAGGAGCTGAGCTGGGTGCGGGGGGCGGACGGGATCATCACCGCGACCGTCAGGGCCGATGCGTTCTGTCACAACATGGTGCGGTCGCTGGTCGGCGCGATGCTGTTCGTCGGTGACGGGCACCGGCCGGTGGAGTGGCCCGGAAAGGTGCTGGCGGCGGGCGTGCGGGACTCCGCGGTGCATGTGGTGCGGCCGCACGGGCTGACGCTGGAAGAGGTCGGCTATCCGGCGGACGAGCTGCTCATGGCCCGTAACAAGGAGGCCAGGAACAAGCGGTCGCTGCCCGGGGCCGGCTGCTGCTGAGGGTGCTTGACGGTGGCGCCGCCGGGCCGGGCGGCGCCACCGTGGGCGTCAGGACTGCTGCTGCGCCTTGCGGCGGGCTTCCTTGGCCTGCTCCTCGGCGGCCTTCTGGGCCTGGTCCTTGCCGCGCTGGGTGATCCGGGTGAAGGCGTACGAGCCGCCGTCCCGGCCGATCTGCCGGGCCTTGGTCTCGGCGGTATCGGTCGCCTTGCCGTTGTTGTAGCCGGCGATGGTGAAGTAGGCGTAGCGGCCGGTGGTGTTGGCCGTCGTACGGCACCGGGTGGCCTGGCAGAACGTGGACGGGACACCGCCGCCGGCGAGCGGGGCGATGTTGCCTCCCTTCCACTGGTTCATGACCTTGGTGGCCTTGGCCGGGGAGGCGAAGACCGCGACGCCGACCGTGGTGGAGACGCCGCCCTTGGAGTAGGTGGCGCGCAGCAGCTTGGTGCAGCCGTTGTGGGCGAGCAGGGAGCCGAGCGCGCCCTGGGTGGCGGAGGTGCAGTCACCGGTGGTGGAGGTGCTCGTCCGCGGGTAGCTGTGCTCGCCGATGACCATGGTCTTGTCGGGGAAGAGCGTGGCGGGGGTGAGCGGGGCCTTGTCCTTCTTGGGGTCGGTGATGTAGTCCCGCGGATTCGGCGGCGGCGGCAGCGAGACGTCGGGGAAGGACGGCTTGTCGTCCGGCTCGGTGACCTGGCCCGATGCCGTGGGCTGGGCCGTCGGCTTGCCGTCCGCCGAGCCGCCGCCGCTGTTGACGACGGCGGCGGTGACGATGCCGGCCACCGCGAGCGCGGCGAGCGCGCCGCCGCCGATCACCATCCAGCGTTTACGACGGCCGGCCGCCTCGCTCTCTGTGGCGAGCGCGTCCCAGTCCGGAGTACCCGATCCCCCGGGGCCGTCGAACGGCCCTCCTTGCCCAAAGCTCATGCCGCGCATCCTAACGACCCGTAGGGCACGGGAAGGCGGCGCTCCGGTGGCCCTTTCATAAACCGATTGGTGGAATACGCGGCGGGCCGTGACAATCCAGCCCATGGGACATCTGGAAGCCGGGCATCTCGAGTACTACCTGCCGGACGGGAGGGCCCTGCTGGGGGATGTCTCCTTCCGGGTGGGGGAAGGGGCCTCGGTCGCGCTGGTGGGCGCCAACGGTGCCGGGAAGACGACGCTGCTGCGACTGATCGCGGGGGAGCTGCAGCCGCACGGCGGGGCGGTGACGGTCAGCGGGGGGCTGGGCGTGATGCCGCAGTTCGTCGGGTCGGTACGGGACGACCGTACGGTGCGTGACCTGCTGGTCTCCGTAGCGCAGCCGCGGATCCGGGAGGCGGCCGCGGCGGTCGACGCGGCCGAGCTCGCGCTGATGACCGCCGATGACGACGAAGCCGCGCAGATGGCTTATGCGCAGGCGCTCAGCGACTGGGCGGAGGCGCGCGGGTACGAGGCCGAGACGGCCTGGGACATGTGCACGACGGCGGCGCTGGGGGTGCCGTACGAGAAGGCGCAGTGGCGGCAGGTGCGCACGCTCTCCGGGGGCGAGCAGAAGCGGCTGGTGCTGGAGTCGCTGCTGCGCGGCACGGACGAGGTGCTGCTGCTGGACGAGCCGGACAACTATCTGGACGTGCCGGGCAAACGGTGGCTGGAGGAGCAGCTGCGGGAGACCCGTAAGACGGTGCTGTTCGTCTCGCACGACCGGGAGCTGCTGTCCTGCGCCGCGGAGAAGATCATCAGCGTCGAGCCGGGGCCGGCGGGGTCCGACGTCTGGGTGCACGGCGGCGGCTTCGGCACGTACCACGAGGCCCGCAAGGAACGCTTCGCCCGCTTCGAGGAGCTGCGGCGGCGCTGGGACGAGAAGCACGCCCAGCTCAAGAAGCTGGTGATCTCACTGCGGCAGGCGGCGTCGGTCAGCCATGAGATGGCCTCGCGCTACGCCGCCGCGCAGACCCGGTTGCGGAAGTTCGAGGAGGCCGGGCCGCCGCCCGAGCCGCCGCGCGAGCAGGAGATCACGATGCGGCTGCGCGGCGGGCGCACCGGCGTACGGGCGATCACCTGCGAGGGCCTGGAGCTGACCGGGCTGATGCGCCCGTTCGACCTGGAGGTCTTCTACGGCGAGCGGGTGGCCGTACTGGGATCGAACGGTTCCGGGAAGTCGCACTTCCTGCGGCTGCTGGCGGGGGAGTCCGTGGCGCATGCCGGGCAGTGGAAGCTGGGTGCCCGCGTCGTCCCCGGCCATTTCGCGCAGACCCATGCCCACCCCGAGCTGATGGGCCGCACCCTGCTCGACATCCTGTGGACCGAGCACGCCAAGAACAAGGGCCAGGCGATGTCCGCGCTGCGCCGCTACGAGCTGGAGAAGCAGGCCGAGCAGCGCTTCGAGCGGCTGTCGGGCGGGCAGCAGGCCCGCTTCCAGATCCTGCTGCTGGAGCTGTCCGGCACGACGGCGCTGTTCCTGGACGAGCCGACCGACAACCTGGACCTGGAGTCGGCAGAGGCGCTGCAGGAGGGGCTGGAGGCATACGAGGGGACGGTGCTGGCGGTGACGCACGACCGGTGGTTCGCGAAGTCCTTCGACCGGTACCTGGTCTTCGGGTCGGACGGTGTGGTGCGGGAGACCGCGGAGCCGGTGTGGGACGAGCGACGGGTGGAGCGCGAGCGGTAAGGGGGACCGCGGTCGTACGCTGGTTCGGGGTGCGTTTTGACCCCACCGGTGCCGGGCCGGTATTCTGCCAGTTCGTTATGCGTATTGGCTTGCTCTATCTCACGTGAGGGGCCCTTACGCCGGTCCACCGGACCGATGACCAGCGGCGGACGATCGGGTTGCGTCACCCGTAGTGCCGCCCTGCTGTGTGATCAGTTCGGGTGACCAGTACAGGACCCTTCCCCAGGGTCTTCATGGCCAGGGGATACCCAACTCACGAAGCGAAGGCTAAGACGTGCGTACGTACAGCCCCAAGCCCGGCGATGTTCAGCGCCAGTGGCACATCATTGACGCGCAGGACGTTGTCCTGGGCCGTCTGGCCTCTCAGGCCGCGTCCCTCCTGCGGGGCAAGCACAAGCCGGTTTACGCGCCTCACGTTGACACCGGTGACTTCGTCATCATCATCAACGCCGACAAGGTGCACCTGTCCGGCAACAAGCGGACCCAGAAGCTGGCCTACCGCCACTCCGGTTTCCCGGGTGGTCTGCGCTCGGTCCGTTACGACGAGCTGCTGGACAAGAACCCCGAGAAGGCCGTCGAGAAGGCCATCAAGGGCATGCTCCCCAAGAACACCCTCGGCCGTCAGATGCTCTCGAAGCTGAAGGTCTACGCGGGCGCCGAGCACCCGCACGCTGCGCAGCAGCCGGTCCCGTTCGAGATCACCCAGGTCGCGCAGTAAGTCCGGCCACCCCCTAAGACGACAGAGAATCTGAGGAGCATCGTGGCCGAGACCACCGCCGAGACCCCCGTCATCGAAGAAGAGACGGCCGTCGAGGAGTACACCACCGAGACCGAGGTCGTGGAGTCGGAGTACACCTCCGAGTCCCTCGCCTCCCGCTTCGGCGACCCGCAGCCGGCCGCCGGCCTGGGCCGTCGCAAGAACGCCATTGCCCGCGTCCGGATCGTTCCGGGCACCGGCCAGTGGAAGATCAACGGTCGCACCCTTGAGGGCTACTTCCCCAACAAGGTGCACCAGCAGGAAGTCAACGAGCCCTTCAAGGTGCTCGAGCTCGACAACCGCTACGACGTTGTCGCTCGCATCTCCGGCGGCGGCATCTCCGGCCAGGCCGGTGCGCTGCGTCTGGGTGTCGCCCGTGCGCTGAACGAGGCGGACGTGGACAACAACCGCGCCCCGCTGAAGAAGGCCGGATTCCTCAAGCGTGACGACCGTGCGGTCGAGCGCAAGAAGGCCGGTCTGAAGAAGGCCCGTAAGGCGCCGCAGTACAGCAAGCGCTAATCGCGCCCGCTGCATCATGCAGCACTTGGCGAACGCCCCGGTGGCACTTCCGTGCTGCCGGGGCGTTCGGCTATCCGGGACCGGACGCGTATACCTGAGGCCAGGGGCGTGTACCTGATCTGTAAATGTGTACGTATACCTGGACGTAAGGCTCTGGTCCAAGCTCAGACACTCGGAGGACACCAGTGGGACGACTCTTCGGCACGGACGGTGTGCGCGGCGTCGCCAATGCGGACCTGACGGCGGAGCTCGCGCTCGGTCTGTCGGTCGCCGCGGCGCATGTGCTTGCGGAAGCCGGCACCTTCGAAGGGCATCGGCCCGTGGCGGTCGTCGGACGCGATCCACGGGCGTCCGGGGAGTTCCTGGAGGCCGCGGTCGTCGCCGGGCTGGCCAGCGCCGGTGTGGACGTCCTGCGGGTGGGCGTGCTCCCGACCCCGGCGGTCGCGTATCTGACCGGCTCGCTCGGCGCGGATCTCGGCGTGATGCTCTCCGCCAGCCACAACCCGATGCCCGACAACGGCATCAAGTTCTTCGCCCGCGGCGGCCACAAGCTCGCCGACGAGCTGGAGGACCGTATCGAGCGGACCTACCGCGCACACCGCACTGGCGAGCCGTGGGAGCGGCCGACCGGTGACGGCGTGGGGCGGGTCACCGTCTACGACGAGGGCTTCGACAACTACGTCGCGCATCTCGTCGGCGTCCTGCCCAACCGTCTGGACGGGCTGAAGATCGTCATCGACGGCGCGCACGGCGCGGCGGCACGGGTCTCGCCCGAGGCGTTCGCGCGGGCCGGCGCAGACATCATCACCATCGGCACCGACCCCGACGGCCTGAACATCAACGACGGCTGCGGCTCCACGCACCTGTCGCTGCTGCGCGCGGCGGTCGTCGAGCACGGTGCCGACCTGGGTGTCGCGCACGACGGCGACGCGGACCGCTGCCTGGCCGTGGACGGCGACGGCAACGAGGTCGACGGCGACCAGATCCTGGCCGTCCTCGCGCTCGGTATGCGCGACGCGGGGGCGCTGCGCGAGAACACCGTCGTCGCCACCGTCATGTCCAACCTGGGCTTCAAGCTGGCCATGGAGCGCGAGGGCATCGAGTTCGTCCAGACGGCGGTCGGCGACCGTTACGTCCTGGAGGAGATGAAGGCGCACGGCTTCGCGCTGGGCGGTGAGCAGTCCGGGCACGTCATCGTGCTGGACCACGCCACGACCGGTGACGGCACGCTGACCGGCCTGATGCTGGCGGCGCGGGTCGCCGCCACCGGCCGTTCGCTCGCCGACCTGGCCGGCGTCATGGAGCGCCTGCCGCAGATCCTCATCAACGTCCCCGACGTCGACAAGTCCCGCGTCGCCACCTCGCCCGAGCTGACCGCCGCGGTCGGCGAGGCGGAGCGCGACCTGGGCGTCACCGGCCGCGTACTGCTCCGTCCGTCCGGCACCGAGCCGCTCGTACGGGTGATGGTCGAGGCCGCCGACATCGAGCAGGCGCGAGCCGTGGCCGGACGGCTCGCGGATGTGGTCAAGTCCGCGCTGGGATAGGCGAGTTGACGTAGCCGGCAGACGGGCCGGTTCAGTGGCGGGCACCAGGGCCCGTACCGCGCGGCGGCAACGCCGGCGCCGTACGGTGCCTGGTGCCCGTACTTCGTTGCCCTAGAGCTTGCGCAGCGACAGGCGCTGCACCTTGTGGTCGGGCCCCTTGCGCAGCACCAGGTTGGCGCGGCCGCGGGTCGGGGCGACGTTCTGCTGGAGGTTGGGCTTGTTGATGGTGCGCCACATCATCCGGGCGTAGTCCAGCGCCTCGTCCTCGGAGACCTGGGTGTACTTGCGGAAGTAGGAGAACGGGTTCTGGAAGGCGGTCTCGCGCAGCTTGCGGAACCGGCCCAGGTACCACTTCTCGATGTCTTCCGTGCGTGCGTCCACGTAGACGGAGAAGTCGAAGAAGTCGGCGAGTCCGAGCCGGGTGCGGCCGTCCTTGCCGGGGAGGGCCGGCTGCAGCACGTTCAGCCCCTCGACGATGAGGATGTCCGGGCGGTGCACGGTCAGCCGTTCGGCCGGCACGATGTCGTAGATGAGGTGGGAGTAGACCGGTGCGGTCACCTCCGCCTTCCCCGACTTCACATCCGCCACGAAGCGGGTCAGCGCCCGGCGGTCGTACGACTCCGGGAAGCCCTTACGGGACATCAGGCCGCGCCGGTGCAGTTCCGCGTTCGGGAAGAGGAACCCGTCGGTGGTCACCAGCTCGACCCGTGGATGCTCGGGCCAGCGGGCCAGCAGGGCCTGCAGCAGCCGCGCGGTGGTGGACTTGCCGACCGCCACACTGCCCGCGACCCCTATGACGAACGGGGTTCCGGGCTGGGCGCCTTGGCCGCCGCCCGCATCGCCCAGAAAGGTGTTCAGGGCGCCGCGCAGGTTGCTGGTCGCGCCGACGTAGAGGTTGAGGAGGCGGGAGAGCGGGAGGTAGACATCGCGGACCTCGTCCAGGTCGATGACATCGCCCAGGCCGCGCAGCCGTTCGACCTCATCGGCCGTCAGGGGCAGCGGGGTCTTCTCCCGCAGGGCACTCCACTGAGCGCGCGTCAGATCGACGTACGGGGAACTGTCGCGGCGTCGTTGCTGCGGATCCGTCGTGAGGGGCACGCGCCCATTGTGCGCAGCCGCGCCGGACGGCTCCTCTCGGGGGGCCGCATCGGGGCGTCGCGGCGGAGTTGGGGGTGGTTCGTCCTGAGCGTCTGTACCTGGTGGATATTGGCCGGTACGGTCGGCGACGGGCCGAAGGATGAGACAGGTGAGACAGGGGGTGGGCGTGCGAGCGCGCCTGTGGGGACTGCTGCGCCGGCAAGCCGATGAGGAGCGCCAGGCGGGCGCGGCGGACGAGATCCCCGCGCCGGACTTCGCCGCCCGCGTGCGCGCGGAGCTGGCCGAGGACCTGCCCGAGGACGATCTGAGCGAGGACCTCGCCGACATCCTGGCGACCTACGAACGGGGCAGCAGGCCCGGTACGGACGAGGATGAGGACGAGGAGTTCCTGGAGACGGTGCGGGAGGCGCTGGAGAGGATAGAGCGGGGGTATTGAGGGGCGGCAGGGGGACCCGGGGGGCCTTGACCAGGCCGCGCCCCGAGCCCGAGGGCGGCCGGTGGCCCTTTCTGCGGGCCATACGGAGGTTCGGTGCGGCGTGCGTCGTAGGCTGCCCTCATGTGCGGAATCGTGGGCTATGTGGGCGGGCAGTCCGCCCTTGATGTTGTGGTGGCGGGCCTGAAGCGGCTGGAGTACCGCGGATATGACTCCGCGGGGGTTGCCGTACTGGCCGATGGGGGACTGGCGGCGGCGAAGAAGGCGGGGAAGCTGGCCAACCTGGAGAAGGAGCTGGCGGACCGGCCGCTGCCCACGGGGACGACGGGGATCGGGCATACGCGGTGGGCCACGCACGGTGGGCCGACGGATGAGAATGCGCATCCGCATCTGGACAACGCGGGGCGGGTATCCGTCGTGCACAACGGGATCATCGAGAACTTTGCCGCGCTGCGGGCCGAACTCACCGACCGGGGACATGAGTTGGTGTCCGAGACGGATACCGAGGTCGTCGCGCATCTGATTGCCGAGGCCTATTCGTCGTGCGGTGAACTGCCGGAGTCGATGCGGCAGGTGTGCCGGCGGCTCGAGGGGGCGTTCACGCTGGTTGCGGTGCATGCGGATGCGCCGGATCTGGTGGTGGGGGCGCGTCGTAATTCGCCGTTGGTGGTGGGGATCGGCGAGGACGAGGCGTTCCTCGCGTCGGATGTGGCGGCGTTCATCGCGCATACCCGGGAGGCCATCGAGCTCGGCCAGGACCAGGTCGTCGAGCTGCGCCGGGACGGTGTCACGGTCACGGACTTCGAGGGGGCGCCGGCGCCGGTGCGGGCGTATCACGTCGACTGGGACGTGTCGGCCGCCGAGAAGGACGGCTACGACTACTTCATGCTGAAGGAGATCGCGGAGCAGCCCAAGGCCGTCGCCGATACGTTGCTGGGGCGGATCGACGGTTCGGGGGTGCTGTCCCTCGACGAGGTGCGGATTCCCGAGGAAGTGCTGCGCGAGGTCGACAAGGTCGTCATTGTGGCGTGCGGGACGGCCTATCACGCGGGGATGATCGCCAAGTACGCCATCGAGCACTGGACGCGCGTTCCTTGCGAGACGGAATTGGCGAGCGAATTCCGGTACCGGGACCCGATTCTGGACCGGCGGACGCTGGTTATCGCCATCAGCCAGTCCGGCGAGACGATGGATACGCTGATGGCGTTGCGGCATGCGCGGGAGCAGGGCGCCAAAGTGCTCGCCATCTGCAATACGAATGGGTCGACGATTCCACGGGAATCGGATGCGGTGTTGTATACGCATGCCGGGCCCGAGGTGGCGGTGGCGTCGACGAAGGCGTTTTTGACGCAGTTGGTGGCGTGCTATCTCGTCGCGCTGTATCTCGCGCAGGTGCGGGGGACCAAGTGGGGGGATGAGATCCAGGACGTGGTGCGCGAGCTGGCGGCCATGGGGACCCAGGTGCAGCGGGTGCTGGGGACGATGGAGCCGGTGCGGGAGCTGGCGCGTGGGCTGGCCGACAAGAACACCGTGCTGTTCCTCGGGCGGCATGTCGGGTATCCGGTGGCGCTGGAAGGCGCGCTGAAGCTCAAAGAGCTCGCGTATATGCATGCGGAGGGATTCGCGGCGGGGGAGCTCAAGCACGGCCCGATCGCGTTGATCGAGAACGATGTGCCGGTGGTTGTGGTGGTGCCGTCGCCGCGTGGGCGGTCCGTACTGCACGACAAGATTGTGTCGAATATTCAGGAGATCCGGGCCCGTGGGGCGCGGACCATTGTGATTGCGGAGGAGGGTGACGAGGCGGTGGTGCCGTATGCCGATCACCTCGTACGGATTCCGCAGACACCGGTGCTGCTGCAGCCGCTGGTTTCCGCCGTGCCGTTGCAGGTTTTTGCGTGCGAGCTGGCCACGGCCCGCGGGAATGAGGTCGATCAGCCTCGTAACCTCGCCAAGTCGGTGACGGTGGAGTGATCCGGTGATCATTGGGGTTGGGATTGATGTGGCCGAGATCGAGCGGTTCGGGGCGGCGCTGGAGCGTACGCCGGAGCTGGCGCACCGGCTGTTCATCGAGACGGAGCTGACGCTGCCCAGCGGGGAGCGGCGGGGAACCGCCTCCCTGGCGGCGCGGTTCGCGGCCAAGGAGGCGGTGGCCAAGGCGCTGGGTGCGCCGGGCGGGCTGCACTGGACGGACGCGGAGGTGTACGTCGAGGACAGCGGGCGGCCGCGGCTGCGGGTGCGCGGCACGGTCGCGGCGCGGGCGGCGGAACTCGGGGTGCGGGCCTGGCATGTGTCGCTCAGTCATGACGCGGGCGTCGCCTCCGCGGTGGTGATCGCCGAGGGCTAGGGCCTGTCGGCCCTGCCTCGGCCGTGCGGCGGGGTCTCGCGTGTGGCGGGGCCCCCGCCGCCGCTCCGGTGTGAGACTGGCCCCATGAGGACTGCCTACAGCGTGGAGACCGTACGGGCCGCCGAGCGGGAGTTGATGGCGCGGCTGCCGGAGGGGGCCCTGATGCGGCGGGCGGCGGCCGGACTGGCCGTGGCCTGCGCGGAGTTGTTGGGGCGGGTGTCCGGCAGCCGGGTGACGCTGCTGGTGGGCAGTGGCGACAACGGCGGGGACGCGTTGTACGCGGGGGCGCGGCTGGCGCGGCGCGGCGCGGGGGTGGTCGCCGTACTGCTGTCGCCCGAGCGGGCGCATGCGGGGGGACTGGCCGCGCTGCGGGCGGCCGGCGGCCGGGTCTCGGACGATGCGCGGCGGGACGTGGCATGGGCCGATCTGGTGGTGGACGGGATCGTGGGGATCGGGGGCCGCGGCGGGCTGCGTCCGGCGGCCGCCCAACTCATCGGCCAGGCACGGGAGTCGGCGATCGTGGTGGCGGTCGATCTGCCCAGCGGTGTCGATGCCGACAGCGGCGAGGTGAGCGGGGACGCCGTGGACGCCGATGCGACGGTGACGTTCGGGGCGTACAAGCCGGGGTTGTTGATCGATCCGGCGCGGGAGCGGGCGGGGGCGCTGCGGCTGGTGGAGATCGGGCTCGAACTGCCGCGGGACGCCGAGGTGGAGGCGTTGCAGCATGCGGATGTGGCGGAGCTGCTGCCGCGTCCGGCGGCCGAGAGCGACAAGTACCGGCGGGGGGTGGTGGGCGTCGTCGCCGGGTCGGCGCGGTATCCGGGGGCGGCGGTGCTGGCGGTGGCCGGTGCCCTGCGGGGCGGGGCGGGCGCCGTGCGGTACGTCGGGCCGGCGGCGGACGCGGTGCTGGCGCGGTTCCCGGAGACGCTGGTGCACGCGGGGCCGCCGGACAAGGCGGGGCGGGTGCAGTCGTGGGTGATCGGGCCGGGCATCGGGGACGAGGCCGGCGCGCTGGAGGAGGTGCTGGCGGCAGAGGTGCCGGTGCTGGTGGATGCGGACGGTCTGCGGTTTCTGACGCCGGAGCGGGTGCGCTCCCGTACTGCCGGGACCCTGCTCACGCCGCACGCCGGGGAGGCCGCGGCGCTGCTGGGGCGGGGACGGGAGGAGATCGAGGCGGCGCGGCTGCGGTCCGTACGGGAGCTGGCCGGGCGGTACGGGGCGACGGTGCTGCTCAAGGGGTCGACGACGCTGGTCGCGGACGCGACCGGGCCGGTGCGGGTCAACGCCACCGGGACCGGCTGGCTCGCCACGGCGGGCAGCGGGGATGTGCTCTCGGGGGTGACGGGGTCGCTGCTGGCCGCCGGGCTGTCACCGCGCGACGCCGGGTCCGTGGGGGCGTATCTGCACGGGCTGGCGGCGCGTCGGGCGGCCGGGCCGCGCGGGGCGCCGATTCTGGCCACGGAGGTCGCCGACCACCTGGGCGACGCCTGGCGCGAGGTGGTGGACTGACACGAGAAGCGGGGCGCGCCGTTACGCCCCGCGAGGGAACGCCTCGGGCCAGCAGGGCGAACCTGCCGGGCGGCGGGCGGTGCGGCGGCCCGGTCACGGCATGGGTGAGTGCATGAATCGCACCCTCCCGGCGCTGCTGATCGGCGCCTCGCTGTTCGCCTTCGTCGGAGTGCCCGCGGCCGCCGCCCGACCGGTCCCTGTCACGAACCCGGCCGCCGCCACGCTGTCCGCGGCACGCTGGCCCGTCCCCTGGGCGCAGCCCCTCCCGGACGGGCTCGCCGCCAAGCACAAGCCCCGCCCCCATGTGCGCGCGGCGATCGATCTGGTCCCCGGCATCGCCCACCACGACCCGGACCGGTGGCGGCAGGAGCAACAGCAGCTGCCCGACCTCATCCTGCCGCCGAACATTCCGCACCACGGCCGCACGGCCGCGGAGCCGGAGCCGGCGCGGCCCACCGAGCCCGTCCGGCACATCGAGGATGTGCCGCGGTCCGAGGTGCAGCGCGACCCGCACGCGCCGCTGCGCTGCAGCAAGTCCACCGGCCCCGCCCAGGAGGCGGTCGAGGAGTTCCTGGAGCGGGAGGTGGACGGCCGGCAGTCGGCCGAGGACTGCCGCGCGATCCAGTCCTTCCAGCGGAAGCACCGCATCGAGCCCGCGACCGGGTTCGCGGGGCCGGTGACCGGCGCCGTGGTGCGGCTGCTGCAGGCCCAGGAGGACCCGAACCGGGAAGGGCAGTGCCCCGACCGTGCCGAGCGGGTGGCCTGTGTGGATCTGTCCCGGCAGATCGTGTGGGTGCAGCAGGGCGGGAGAGTGATCTTCCACCCGGTGGCGATGCGCTCCGGCCGGCCGCTGATGGACACCCGTACCGGTTCGTTCCGGGTCTACTGGAAGCACAAGAACCACGTCTCGAACCTCTACCACTCGCCGATGCCGTTCGCGCAGTTCTTCGACGGCGGCGAGGCGCTGCACGGCGTCTACGACGACCTCTACTACCCGCCCGGCTCGCACGGCTGCGTCAACCTCTCCTGGGAAGACGCGCAGAGACTGTGGAACGTGCTGCAGAAGAACGACATCGTGTACGTCTGGGGCCGTAAGACCGGCGTGTGAGGACGCTTTTCCCACCGGTGCCCCGGGGTGGCGCGGCCCCGCCTGCGACACTGAGGGGGATGAACGAGACAGCGAAGCGCGCCCGCGCCACGATCGACGTCGCCGCCGTGCGGTCGAACGTGCGCGCGCTGCGAGACCGCGCACCCCGGGCAGAACTGATGGCCGTGGTCAAGTCCGACGGGTACGGACACGGCGCGGTGCCCTGCGCCCGCGCCGCCCGTGCGGCCGGCGCGAGCTGGCTGGGCACGGCGCTGCCCGAGGAGGCCTTCGCGCTGCGCGCGGCCGGTGACACCGGGCGGCTGCTGTGCTGGCTGTGGGTGCCGGGCGGGCCCTGGCGCAAGGCCGTCGAGCAGGACATCGACGTCTCGGTGAGCGGGCTGTGGGCGCTGCGTGAGGTGAGCGAGGCGGCGCGGGCGTGCGGCCGTACGGCCCGGGTCCAGCTCAAGATCGACACCGGTCTCGGCCGCAACGGCTGCCAGCCCGCCGACTGGCCGGAGCTGACCGCCGCGGCCCGCAAGGCCGAGGTCGACGGCGTCATCAAGGTCACCGGCCTGTGGTCACACCTCGCCTGCGCCGACGAGCCCGGACACCCCTCGATCCCGCGGCAGCTGGCCGCCTTCGACGAGGCGCTGGCGGTCGCCGGAGCGGCCGGACTGCGCCCCGAGGTACGGCATATCGCCAACACCCCGGCGCTGCTCACCCTCCCCGAGGCGCACTTCGACCTGGTGCGTACCGGTATCGGCATCTACGGCATCTCGCCCGCCCCCGAGGTCGGCACGTCCCAGGACTTCGGGCTGCGGCCGGCGATGACCCTCGAGGCGTCGCTGGCGTCCGTCAAGCACGCCCCGGGCGGCCATGGCGTCTCGTACGGGCATCACTACACAACACCTGGTGACACCACCCTCGCGCTGGTCCCGCTCGGCTACGCCGACGGCATCCCGCGGCACGCCTCCGGCAGCGGCCCGGTGCTGGTGGCGGGCAAGTGGCGGACGGTCGCCGGGCGGATCGCGATGGACCAGTTCGTGGTCGACCTGGGCGGGGACGGCGCACAGCCGGGCGATCCGGCCGTGCTGTTCGGGCCCGGCGACCACGGCGAGCCGACCGCGGAGGACTGGGCGGTGGCGGCCGGAACCATCGGGTACGAAATCGTCACGCGGATCGGGACGCGGGTGCCGCGCGTCTATGTGGACAGCGAGGTCACAGACGTGGAGCGGACGCACACGGGGGGTGCGGTATGAGCGAGGGCCAGGACGTGGCCGCGAAGGCGCTCGAGACGGCGGCCGACTCGGTCAACAACTGGGCGCGGGCCGGCCGGCATGCCGGGGTCGCGGGCGCCGCGATCGGGGTGATCGCGGCGGGCGCGGCGGCCGGCGTGGCGATAGAGCGGATGACGGTCGGCCGCGGTATGCGACGCCGGGCCCGGCTGGCGCTGGACGCCGAGGGCCCGTATGGCACGCTGCGCGGCACTCCGGGCGCGGCGATCGCCGAGGACGGCACCGAGCTGTATTACGAGGTGGACGAGCCGGGGGAGCCGCCGGCGAGCAGCAATGGCGGCAAGGCGGCGAAGGGCGCCAAGGCGGCCAAGAACGGCAAGGGCACCAAGGAGAGCAAGGACGTCCGGGCCGCGCTGGACGGGCAGGTCCCGCAGGGCGTCCGCAAAAGACTGCTGGCGGCCCTGGGCCGCCGCTCCGTGGCCCCCACCGTCGTCTTCAGCCACGGCTACTGCCTCAGCCAGGACTCCTGGCACTTCCAGCGGGCCGCGCTGCGCGGCATCGTGCGGACCGTCCACTGGGACCAGCGCAGCCACGGCCGCTCGGCGCGCGG
This sequence comes from Streptomyces sp. NPDC028368, assembly GCF_055565615.1. NCBI lineage: Bacteria > Bacillati > Actinomycetota > Actinomycetes > Kitasatosporales > Streptomycetaceae > Streptomyces > Streptomyces sp. NPDC028368. The sequence goes on from NZ_JBVHTY010000018.1 coordinate 15,719, forward strand.
CCACGGCCAGATCGACGGTACGGACCCGGTCACCATCGACCTGCTGGGCCGGGACCTGAAGGCGGTGCTGGACGCCGCCGTGCCCGAGGGGCCGATCGTGCTGGTCGGGCACTCGATGGGCGGGATGACGGTGATGGCGCTGGCCGACCAGTTCCCCGAGTACGTCGCGGAGCGGGTGGTCGGGGTGGCGCTGATCGGCACCTCGGCGGGCAGGCTCAGCGAGGTCGCCTTCGGGCTGCCGTCGATGGGCGTGAAGGCGTTCCATGCCGTCGCGCCGGGGCTGCTCAAGGCGCTGGGCTCGCAGAGCGAGATCGTCGAGCGGGGGCGGCGGGCCACCGCCGATCTGTTCGCGGGACTGATCAAGCGGTATTCGTTCGGCACGCCGGAGGACGTCGACTCGGGCATCGCGCGGTTCGCGGAGCGGCTGATCGAGGCGACCCCGATCGATGTGGTCGCCGAGTTCTATCCGGCCTTCGCGGTGCACGACAAGACGGAGGCGGTGGCGGCGTACGACGCGAAGCCGGCGCTGGTGCTCGCCGGGGAGAAGGACCTGATCACCCCCGCCGACCACAGCCGGACGATCGCCGAGCTGCTGCCGCATGCCGATCTGCTGTGCGTCCCCGGCGCCGGGCACCTGGTGATGCTGGAGCGGCCCGAGCTGGTCAATGACCAGCTGGTGTCGCTGGTGGAACGGGCCAGCGCGGCGGCCCGCGGCTCGCGCTCGGCCAGGGCCTGAGGCGGCGGGCGGCCGTCGGGGGCCGTCCGGGCCGTACCATTTGCGGCATGAGCACCACCGGCGCGATCGCCCATGTCACCGTCAAGTCCCCCGAACAGATGCAGGAGTTGGGCCTCAGGCTGTCCGGCCTGCTGCGCCCCGGCGACCTGGTGCTGCTCACCGGTGAGCTGGGTGCCGGCAAGACCACGCTGACCCGCGGCCTGGGCGAGGGACTGGGCGTACGCGGTGCCGTGACCTCCCCCACCTTCGTCATCGCCCGGGTGCACCCGTCCCTGACCGGCGGTCCCGCCCTGGTGCATGTCGACGCCTACCGCCTGGGCGGCGGCCTCGACGAGATGGAGGACCTGGACCTCGACGTCTCGCTGCCGGAGTCGGTGGTGGTCGTGGAGTGGGGCGACGGCAAGGTCGAGGACCTCGCCGAGGACCGGCTGCATGTCGTGATCGGCCGGGCCGTGGGAGGGGGCGACGCGGACGCCGTCCTGGAGGGCGCGCTGCACGGCGATACGGACGACGTACGCGAGGTGACGGTCACCGGGCTGGGCCCGCGCTGGGCGGACGCGGGACTCGACCGGCTGGCGAACGGCTGACGGGTCCGGTGGTCCCCGCCTGCTCCTTACGGCGCCGCACTCTCCCCGTAGTTTCCGACAAGGCGTCGGGAAGATGTTGCGCCCGCGGTGCCGCGCGTGGTCACATGGGTGGGGAGAGCCCCGGTTAGGTCAGCCTAAGTATGCGGCCTGGCCTCAGCCGCTTGTCCCAGGAGCCCGGGAGGCGTCCATGTCGGCCCACCAGCCTTCCCCCACGCCTGAAGAGCGCGAGGGCGCCCCCGTAGCGGCGCCCCGGCGCGCCGGGCACGATGCGCCCGAGCAGCCGCCGACGATGACCCAGTTGCTGGCGGCGTGCGCCGCGGCCAGCGCCGTCTCCACGCCCCCGGACGTCACCGCGGAAGCCAGGGGAGACCGTCCGGCCGAGAAAGCGCGCGCCGCGTCCACCGAGGGGTGCGACGCGGCGTAGCCCGTAGGGGCGAATCCTGGCCTTCGGGGCCCGGCGTCAGCTGACGACGACGACCTTCGTGCCGACCAGCGCGAAGTCCCACATCGCCTTGCCGTTCTCCCGCGACTCCCGGATGCCGCCGGTCTTCTTCTTCACCGGGCCCGGCTTCGGCGCGGAGCCGTCGACCGCCGCGCTGAACCCGACCACGACACTGTTGACGCTGCTGAACAGCACGACATGCTCGATCGCGATGCCGTCGGAGCCGGTCACGCTCACCCACCGCTGGGTGACCTGATGGGTGCCCGCCACCGGGCTGACCGCGCTCGGCGCGACCTGGTACGTACGCAGCGCCTTGCCCTGCGCGTCGACCAGCCAGACCCGCTTGGCGCCGAGGGAGTAGACCACCCGCTTGCCGGTGCCGGATGCCGCGGGGATCTCGGTGGGGCTCGGCGCCTTGTCCTTCTTCGCGGGCCGGCCGGGGTGCGCGGTGTGCTTGGCGGGGTGGCTCTCGCCGCGGGCCGCGAGGTGATCCGGGGCGGACGCCGAGGCCTGGTAGCCGAGCACGCCGACCGCGACCAGGGCGGCCGCGGTCAGAGCGGTGACGATCGTGCTGCTCTTAGCGGGCACCGCTGTGCCACCTTTCCGCTGTGCTGGGCTGTGTGGAGATTCCTGGCTGCTGACGGCCGACGGTAGCACCGCACCGGGCACCACCGGCCGAGCCGTAGTCTTGAGGCGTGCTGCTGCTAGCTCTTGACACCGCCACCCCCGCCGTCACCGTCGCCCTGCACGACGGTTCCCGCGTCCTCGCCGAGTCCCGCCAGGTGGACGCCCGCAGGCACGGCGAACTGCTGCTGCCCGCCGTCGACCAGGTGCTGACCGAGGCCGGCCGCAAGCTCGACGCGGTCAGCGACATCGTGGTCGGCGTCGGCCCCGGCCCGTACACCGGACTGCGCGTGGGACTGGTCACGGCGGCGACCTTCGCTTCCGTGCTGGGTGTCCCGGTGCACGGCCTGTGCTCGCTGGACGGGCTCGCCTACGCCAGTGGCCTGGAGGAGCCCTTCGTGGTGGCGACGGACGCCCGCCGCAAGGAGGTCTACTGGGCCCGCTACGCGAACGCGCGGACGCGGCTGACCGAGCCCGCCGTCGACCGGCCCGCTGACATCGCCGACCAGGTGGCCGGGGTGCCGGCCGTGGGCGCGGGTGCGCTGCTGTACGACGCGGTGTTCACCGGCGTACGGCGCGAGGGTCCCGAGCACCAGTCCGCGGGCGCGCTCGCCTCGCTGGCCGCCGAGAAGCTCGCGGCCGGGGAGGAGTTCCTGCTTCCGCAGCCGCTGTATCTGCGCCGCCCCGACGCCCAGGTCCCGGCCAACTACAAGGTGGTCACCCCCAAGTGACGGCCCACGTCGTTGCATTGCGCGAGATGCGCTGGTGGGACATAGAGCCGGTGCTGGTGCTGGAGCGCGAGCTGTTCCCCGAGGACGCCTGGTCGGCGGGGATGTTCTGGTCCGAGCTGGCCCATGCGCGCGGCGCGGGCGCCACCCGCCGCTATCTCGTCGCCGAAGCCGACGGCCGCCTCGTCGGCTACGGCGGCCTGTGCGCCATCGACGCCACCGGCGACATCCAGACCATCGCCACCGCCCGCGACCAGTGGGGCACCGGCCTGGGCGCCCGCCTGCTGACCGAACTGCTCTCGGCCGCCACCGCCTTCGAGTGCCGCGAGGTGCTGCTGGAGGTGCGGGTCGACAACCTCCGCGCCCAGCGCCTGTACGAGCGCTTCGGCTTCGAGCCGATCGGATTCCGGCGCGGCTACTACCAGCCCGGCAACGTCGACGCGCTGGTCATGCGCCTCACCACCGAATCCCCCTCACCCGCATCTCCCGTACAAGGAAACCGGACCCATGGCTGACGAACCGCTCGTCCTCGGTATCGAGACCTCCTGCGACGAGACCGGAGTCGGCATCGTCCGCGGCCACACGCTGCTGGCCGACGCGGTCGCCTCCAGCGTCGATGAGCACGCCCGCTTCGGCGGCGTCGTCCCGGAGGTCGCCTCGCGCGCGCACCTGGAGGCGATGGTCCCCACCATCCAGCGCGCCCTGAAGGACGCCGGGGTTGCGGCGAGCGACCTCGACGGCATCGCGGTCACCGCCGGACCCGGCCTCGCGGGCGCCCTCCTGGTCGGCGTCTCGGCCGCGAAGGCGTACGCCTACGCCCTCGGCAAGCCGCTCTACGGCGTCAACCACCTGGCCTCGCACATCTGCGTCGACCAGCTGGAACACGGTGCGCTGCCGGAGCCGACGATGGCGCTGCTGGTGTCCGGCGGCCACTCCTCCCTGCTGCTCGCGCCCGACATCACCTCGGACGTACGGCCGCTGGGCTCGACCATCGACGATGCGGCGGGCGAGGCGTTCGACAAGATCGCGCGGGTGCTGCAGCTCGGCTTCCCGGGCGGCCCGGTCATCGACCGCTACGCACGCGAGGGCAACCCCGACGCGATCCGCTTCCCGCGCGGGCTGACCGGTCCCCGCGACCCGGCCTACGACTTCTCCTTCTCGGGGCTGAAGACGGCGGTCGCGCGCTGGATCGAAGCCAAGCGGGCGGCCGGCGAGGACGTCCCGGTGGCCGATGTCTCGGCGTCCTTCCAGGAGGCCGTGGTGGATGTGCTGACCCGTAAGGCCGTGCGGGCCTGCAAGGACAACGGCGTCGACCACCTGATGATCGGCGGCGGGGTCGCGGCCAACTCCCGGCTGCGGGCGCTGGCCGCGCGGCGCTGCGAGGACGCCGGAATAACGCTGCGGGTGCCGCGGCCCAAGCTGTGCACCGACAACGGGGCGATGGTGGCGGCGCTGGGCGCCGAGATGGTGGCCCGCAACCGGCCGGCTTCCGACTGGGGCCTGTCCGCGGACTCGTCCCTGCCGGTCACCGAGCCGCATGTCCCCGGCGAGGTGCCCGCCCACGGCCACGATCACGGTCACGGCCATGATCACGACCACGTCCATGAGCTGAGCAAGCAGAACCTCTACTCCTGAGGCGGGTACTCCTCGGGCGCGTGCGCGTGCGGCGCGTGCTCATGAGGTGCGCAACTCTTGAGGGGCCCTGACCCCCGCCCGCCGGAACGTCTTACTCTTAGCGGCGGAGTGTGCCCGTAGCGGCGGAGTGTGCCCGTGGGCGTGGGGAGGCGGCAGGCTGTGGACTGGTTCTGGTGGGTATTCATCTTCTTCATGGCGGGCGGCTTCGCGAAGGTCGCCGACGCCACCCGTAGAGCACTGCGCACCCGGCACGAGCGCAAGATGGAGCGGCTGGAGACCGCCCGCCAGGAGCGCCAGGAGCTGGTCGCCGCGCAGAAGGCCCCGGAGCCGGTGTGCGGCTGCACCCACCACCTCGCCAAGCATGACAAGCAGGGCAAGTGCCATGAGCGGGTCGAGGTGGCGGTGGTCTGGGACGAGGAGCACCGGCCGGTGCAGTACGAAGCCGGGCAGTGCACCTGCCAGCAGTACGTCGGCCCGCAGCCGCTCTCCCAGATCTACGCGGAGGACCTCACCGACCTGGCGTGAACGCCCGCCGTCAGGGGGCGCCGGCCGGCCGTCCCAGCAGCATGGTGGGCGCGCCCGCGACCCGGGTGAGGAAGATCGTGCAGGACCGTGAGCCGCCGCCCAGCTTCAGCTTCTTGCGCAGCTCCTCCGGCGAGACCGCCGAGCCGCGCTTCTTGATCACCGCGATGCCGACCTCGCGTTCGCGCAGCAGCGCCCGCAGCTTCTTGACGTTGAAGGGCAGGACGTCGGTGATCTCGTAGGCGGTGGCGTACGGCGTCTCGACCAGCTCGTCCGCCGTCACATACGCGATCGTCGGGTCGATCAGCCGGCCGCCGACCCGCTGTGCGACGTCCGCCACCAGATGCGCCCGGATGACGGCGCCGTCCGGCTCGTACAGCCAGTCGCCGACCGGTCCCGGCTCGGGGTCGGGCAGGCCGGCGCCGAGGAGCGAGGCGCCGCCGGGGAGGAGGGTGGCCCGGCGGCCACCAGGCGCCGCGGAGCCGCCGAACCACACCACGGCTTCCTTCACGTCGCCCCCGTCGGAGATCCACTCCGTCTCGGCGTCGTCGGGCAGCGCGTCGTGCGGCACACCGGGCGCGATCTTCAGCGCCGCGCAGGGTGCCTTACGGGCCGCCTCGACCGCCCACGACAGCGGCGGCGAATAGGCCTCCGGGTCGAAAATCCGGCCCCCGCGGGCCTTGGTCCGCCGCGCCGGGTCCACGAACACCGCGTCATACCCGGCCGTGTCCACCTCCGTCACGTCCGCGCAGCGCACCTCGATCAGGTCCGTCAGCCCCAGCGCGTCGGCGTTCGCCCGCGCGGCGGCGCAGGCCAGCGGGTCGCGGTCGACCGCGAGGACCGAGATCCCGGCGCGGGCCAGCGCGAGGGCGTCGCCGCCGATCCCGGAGCAGAGATCCGCCAGGGTGCGGACGCCCAGCGCGGCGAGCCGGACGGCGCGATGGGTGGCCACCGTGGCGCGGGTGGACTGCTCGACCCCGTTCGGCGTGAAGTACATCCGCCGGGCGTCCGCCCCGAACTTCGCCGCCGCGCGCCGGCGCAGCTGCGCCTGCCCGAGCGCGGCGGAAACCAGTGGCGCGGGATGGGTACGGCGCAGCCGGGTCGCGGCCGCCAGATCGTCGGCCGGATCGTGGTCCCGCAGTGCGGCCAGCAGCTCCTGTCCCTCGGGGGTGAGCAGCGCGGAGAAGGTGTCGAGGTCGGTCACCTGCCCCATTGTGGGCCAGACGGCTGACCGCTTCGGCGTGGTGGGTTGTGTCGCCGTGGCGAGGCGGTGGATCGCTGTCAAGATCCGAGTTATGCAGATTGTCAGATTTTTCCGATCTGGCCGAGTACGGGATGAGGGTGCGGGTTCGGGGCCCGCCGCCAGGGCTCGGGGCCTGGCAGCCCTCTCCGTACTCGGGCTGCTGGCCGCCGGCTGCGGCGTGGTGCGTGCCGAGGACCTGCTGGACAACGAGCCGGCCGGGCCCCCCGTCGCCGCCCCCGACGCCGGCGCGCTGGCCTCGCAGGCCCGGATGCTTCAGCGGGCGCAGGCGCGGCAGATGGCGGCGGCCAAGCGGTACGGGCTGGCCGGGGTGCCGCTCAGCCCCCCGCAGCCGCCGGCCTTCAAACCGTTCCTGACCACCGAGCCGCAGCTCTCCCGTGGCGCCGGCGCGGGTCTGCCGGCCGTGATCTCCCGGGTGCCGACCCGTGCCAGGGTCGTGTTCCTGACGCTCGATGACGGGGAGGCGAAGGACCCGGAGTTCGCGCGGATGATGCGCGAACTCGACGTGCCCTACAGCACGTTCCGCGCACCGCATCACCGCCCGCTGCCGCAGCTGGGCCCGGCCGGGCAGCGCGCGCAGATCTGCGGTCAGCAGGACGCACTGCAGCGCGAGACCGGACAGCGGCCGCGGCTCTTCCGGCCGCCCCTCGGCGCCTACACCCTGGACACGCTGCGGATCGCGGCCGCCTGCGACGTCAAGGCCGTACCGCTGTGGAGCGAGGAGGCGTTGCCCGGCCGGATGGACTACCGCGCCCGGGACCGCCGGCTGCACCCCGGCGACATCGTCCTGATCCACCTCGACGCCCGCCGGGACCGGCACGGGGCGCTGTCCGAAGCGGCGCGCGGGGCGCTGCGCACCGCCCGCGAACAGGGCTTCGCCATCGGGTGGCTGGAGGATTACGTGTGAGAGCCGGAGGATGACGTGTGAGGCGGGCTGCGGAGGCTACGGGCGGGGGCGAGGCCCCACCGGCTCGCGGCGGCGCTGTGCGGTGTCGCTGATCCGCAGCAGCAGCCCGACCATCACCCAGTTCGCGACGAGGGACGAGCCGCCCTTGGCGAGGAACGGCAGCGCCTTGCCGGTGAGCGGGATCAGGCCGGTGACCCCGCCGGAGACGACGAAGACCTGGAGGAGCAGCGCGCTGGAGAGCCCGACCGCCAGCAGTTTCCCGAACGGATCGCGGGAGGTCAGGCCCACCCGCAGCCCGCGCTGCGCGAGCAGTACGTACAGCAGCAGCACGGCCATCACCCCGGCCAGGCCCAGTTCCTCGCCGACGGTGGTGAGGATGAAGTCGCTGTTGCCCGCGAAGCCGACCAGCTCGGGATGGCCCTGTCCCAGCCCCGTGCCGCTGATCCCCCCGGTGCCGAAGCTGAAGAGCGCCTCGCCGAGCTGGGTGGACAGACCGGCCTCGTTTCCCGCCCGGGTGAACGCGGCCATGGGGTCGAGCCAGGCGGTGACCCGGCCGTGGACATGCGGCTCGATGGAGCCCACGGTCGCCGCGCCCACCACGGCCATCAGCAGCCCGCAGAGCACCCAGCCGGTGCGCTCGGTCGCCACGTACAGCATGATCACGAACACGCCGAAGAAGATCAGCGAGGTGCCGAGGTCCCGTTCGAAGACGAGGACCAGGAGGCTGACGACCCATATGGTGAAGATCGGTGCGAGCTGACGTCCCGGCGGCAGCTGGAATCCCAGGACGCGCCGGCCGGTCAGCGCCAGGACCTGCCGGTTGACCGTCAGATAGCCGGCGAAGAAGACCGCGATCACGATCTTGACGAACTCGCCGGGCTGGAGCGACAGCGGCCCGAGGTAGATCCAGCGTTTGGCGCCGAAGGTGTCACCGGGAAAGAACGCCGGTGCCATCAGCATCACCAGCGCGACCGCCATCGTCAGATAGATGTAGCGCTGCATCAGCCGGTGGTCGCGCAGCAGCATCAGCACCCCGATGCAGACCGCCACCCCGATCCCGGTCCACACCAGCTGCCCCGGAGCCGCCTGCGGCATCTTGAGGCGGGGCTGGGCGGCGTAGGTGATGTCCAGGCGGCTCAGCAGCACCAGCCCGAGCCCGGTCAGCAGCGTCGTGAGCGGCAGGATCAGCGGATCGGCGCGGGCCGCGAAGCGGCGCAGCACCAGATGCGGGAGCCACGCCATGGAAAACATGACGGCGGTGAATCCGGCGAGGCTGTCCGGCAGCCGGCCGGTCATCGACAGGCCCGTACAGGCGTAACCGAAGACGGCTATCAGGACGGCGAGGGCGAGCAGCCAGGCCTCCGTCCGGCGGCGGTCCGGAGCCTGGGCGAGGGCGGCGAACGTCATCGTGCGTTCGGCGTCGCTCTCCCGCTTCGGGGCCGCGCGGGAAGCGCTGGTCGGTCCACGCACGTGAGTCCTCCGCCTCGGGGTCTCCCCTGGTCCTCACGACCACGGGGAAGGTTCGTCCATCGGTTCGCCCATCGGCCGGCACGGGCCGCGGGGCTGGTGGCAGGGCCCGGCCGCCGGTTCGGCAGTCGGGGAAGTAGACGGGGGAGCGGGGGGTACGGTTGCGGCCGATGCGAGAGGTGTGTCCGAATTCCCGCGCATCCGGCGGATCACCGGCGACAGGCCGGAGTCTCGATTGGCACTCCGCTTGACCGAGTGCTAACCGCGTCATAGTCTCGGCGTTGGCACTCTCCACCGGCGAGTGCCAACTGTGCGCGAACGGGCAGGTCCGGCACCCGCGACGACGGATCCACCTGGTCGCCACCTCAGACAGTTAACCCCGTGAGATCTCCGAAGGGGGAGGTCGGATCGTGACGACCGCCAGCTCCAAGGTTGCCATCAAGCCGCTTGAGGACCGCATTGTGGTCCAGCCGCTCGACGCCGAGCAGACCACGGCTTCGGGCCTGGTCATTCCGGACACTGCCAAGGAGAAGCCCCAGGAGGGCGTCGTCCTGGCCGTGGGTCCGGGCCGCTTCGAGGACGGCAACCGTCTTCCGCTCGACGTCACCGTCGGCGACGTCGTGCTCTACAGCAAGTACGGCGGCACCGAGGTGAAGTACAACGGCGAGGAGTACCTCGTCCTCTCGGCTCGCGACGTTCTCGCGATCGTCGAGAAGTAAGTCACCCAGTTTTGCCTTGATCTGCGCCCCTGGTTCCCGCGTCTAAACAACCCGGGGGCAGGGGCGCAGTTCGTTTGAGCGACAGCGGTCACGGCGGCGAGGCCGACGATCGCAACGAGAGGACTTGAAGCAACTCATGGCGAAGATCCTGAAGTTCGACGAGGACGCCCGTCGCGCCCTCGAGCGCGGCGTCAACAAGCTTGCCGACACGGTCAAGGTGACGATCGGCCCCAGGGGCCGCAACGTCGTCATCGACAAGAAGTTCGGCGCCCCGACCATCACCAACGACGGCGTCACCATCGCCCGCGAGGTCGAGGTCGAGGACCCGTACGAGAACCTGGGCGCCCAGCTCGTGAAGGAGGTGGCGACCAAGACCAACGACATCGCGGGTGACGGCACCACCACCGCCACCGTGCTGGCCCAGGCGCTGGTCCGCGAGGGCCTGCGCAACGTTGCCGCGGGCGCTTCCCCGGCCGCCCTGAAGAAGGGCATCGACGCCGCGGTCAAGGCCGTGTCCGAGGAGCTCCTCGCCACCGCCCGTCCGATCGAGGACAAGTCCGACATCGCCGCCGTGGCCGGCCTGTCCGCGCAGGACAAGCAGGTCGGCGAGCTCATCGCCGAGGCGATGGACAAGGTCGGCAAGGACGGTGTGATCACCGTCGAGGAGTCCAACACCTTCGGCCTGGAGCTGGACTTCACCGAGGGCATGGCCTTCGACAAGGGCTACCTCTCGCCGTACATGGTCACCGACCAGGAGCGGATGGAGGCCGTCCTCGAGGACCCGTACATCCTCATCCACCAGGGCAAGATCGCCTCCATCCAGGACCTGCTGCCGCTGCTGGAGAAGGTCATCCAGGCGGGTGGCTCGAAGCCGCTGCTGATCATCGCCGAGGACGTCGAGGGCGAGGCCCTGTCGACCCTCGTCGTCAACAAGATCCGTGGCACCTTCAACGCAGTGGCCGTCAAGGCCCCCGGCTTCGGTGACCGCCGCAAGGCGATGCTCGGCGACATGGCCACCCTCACCGGTGCCACCGTCATCGCCGAGGAGGTCGGCCTCAAGCTCGACCAGGCCGGTCTGGACGTGCTGGGCTCCGCCCGCCGCGTGACCGTCACCAAGGACGACACCACCATCGTCGACGGCGGCGGCAACCACGAGGACGTCGTCGGCCGCGTCAACCAGATCAAGGCCGAGATCGAGTCCACCGACTCGGACTGGGACCGCGAGAAGCTCCAGGAGCGCCTCGCCAAGCTCGCCGGTGGCGTCTGCGTCATCCGCGTGGGTGCGGCCACCGAGGTCGAGCTCAAGGAGAAGAAGCACCGTCTGGAGGACGCCATCTCCGCGACCCGCGCCGCGGTCGAGGAGGGCATCGTCTCCGGTGGTGGCTCCGCTCTGGTCCACGCCGTCAAGGTGCTGGAGGGCAACCTCGGCAAGGAGGGCGACGAGGCCACCGGTGTCGCCGTCGTCCGCCGCGCCGCCGTCGAGCCGCTGCGCTGGATCGCCGAGAACGCCGGCCTCGAGGGCTACGTGATCACCTCCAAGGTCGCCGAGCTGGACAAGGGCAACGGCTTCAACGCCGCCACCGGCGAGTACGGCGACCTGGTCAAGGCCGGCGTCATCGACCCGGTCAAGGTCACCCGCTCCGCCCTGGAGAACGCCGCCTCCATCGCTTCGCTGCTCCTGACGACCGAGACCCTGGTCGTCGAGAAGCCGGCGGAGGAAGAGGCCGAGGCCGGTCACGGCCACGGCCACTCGCACTGACCTGTGCAGTAGTCCGGTACGGCTTCGAGGCCCGGTCCCCGCTGATGCGGGGGCCGGGCCTCGGTCGTGTGCGGCCACCGGCGGCCACCGGCGGCCGGTGGCCGCCGAGGAATCCGCGGCCTATGCGGAGCGCCCCAGCCCCTCCGGCCGCACCGGGTCGCGGAAGGGGAGCCCCTTGGTGTAGCGCTCCAGCTCGTCCAGCGCCAGGTCGGCCATCCGGTGGAGTTCGTCGCCGAGGGAGCCGGCGATGTGCGGGGTCAGCAGGACGTTGGGCAGGTCGTACAACGGGGAGGAGGGGGGCGGGAGTTCGGGGTCGGTGACGTCGAGGACGGCGTTCAGTCGGCCGGTCAGCAGCTCGGGGAGGAGGGCCCGCTCGTCCACGAGGGAGCCGCGGGCGGTGTTGATCAGGGTCGCCCCGTCCGGCATCAGGGCCAGTTCGCGGGGGCCGAGCATATGGCGGGTGGCGGGCAGTTGGGGCGCGTGGACGGTGACGATGTCGCTCTCGGCGCACAGGGCGTCGAGGGGCGCCGCGTGCGCACCCAGGCGGGCGGCCTCGGTGGCGTTCACGTACGGGTCGTGGAGGAGGACCCGTAGGTCGAAGGGGCGCAGGAGCTCGATGAGGCGGCGGCCGATGCGGGAGGCGCCGATGACGCCGATGGTGCGGCCGTAGTTGCCGGCGGCGGTCAGCTCGTGCTGCCAGTCGTGCGGGGCGCGCAGGGTGCGGTAGCGGTGCGCGGTCTGCAGGACGCGCTTGTTGGCGAAGAGGATCGCGGCGAGGGTGTATTCGGCGACGGGCAGCGCGTTGGCGGCGGCGGCCGAGGTGACGGCGATGCCACGCTGCCAACAGGCGTCGGTGATGTGGTGCTTGACGGAGCCGGCGGCGTGGATGACGGCGCGCAGGCGGGGCGCCGCGGCCAGCACCCGGTCGGTGAGCGGCGGGGCGCCCCAGCAGGTGAGGAGCACCTCGGCGTGGGCGAGGGCGGCGCTGATCTCGGGCGGGGGGTCGGCAAGGTCGTGCGCGATATGGCGGGGGTCGGTACGGGCGAGGGCCGCGAGACGGGTGTGATGGCGGGCGGTGAGCAGCCGGCCGGCGATGCCGGGGCCCATCGACAGCAGCAACGCGGGCCGGGTGGGCGGCATATCCGCAGGTCCGGGGGGATTGTCAGTGGTGGGATGCATAGTGAGGAACGGTGCTCCTTCGCGGTCGCCCGTCGTCGCTCGTCATCGCTGGTTATGTGACGCTGCCGGCGGTGAGACCGGCCTTCCAGTGCCGCTGGAGGGCGACGAAGGCGACGATCAGCGGGATGACGGCGAGGAGCGAGCCGGTGACGACGAGGGGGTAGTAGGACGGCTCGGCACGGGTGTTGCTGTTCCATGCGTACAGGCCGAGGCTCAGCGGGAAGAGGTGCTGGTCGGAAAGCATGACCAGGGGGAGGAAGAAGTTGTTCCAGATGGCGGTGAACTGGAAGAGGAAGATGGTCACAAAGCCCGGCATGACCATGCGCAGGCCGATGGACCAGAAGATCCGGAGCTCGCCCGCGCCGTCCATACGGGCGGCCTCGATGGCCTCGCCCGGTATGTAGCCGGCGCTGAAGACCCGTGCGAGATAGACCCCGAAGGGGTGCGCGAGGACGGGTATCAGGACCGCCCAGTAGGTGTTGACCAGGCCGGTCTTGCCGGCGAGCAGATAGAGGGGCAGGGCGAGCGCCGTGGTGGGGACGAGTACGCCCAGCAGGACGACGCCGAACAGCCGCTCTTTGCCGCGGAATTCGTAGGTGGCGAAGGCGTAACCGGCGGCCACGGACACCAGCGCGGAGAGCAGGGCGCCGCCGCCCGCGTAGAGCAGGCTGTTGGCGTACCAGCGGAAGTAGATCCCGTCGTGGAACGACGCCAGCCGGGAGAGGTTGCCGTCCAGGTCGAAGCCGTCGAAGGAGAGCGCGTCGCCGGCCAGCAGGCCGCCGGCGTCCTTGGTGGCGGCGGTGAGCAGCCAGACGAGGGGGAAGAGCGTGTAGAGGGCGGCGAGGACGAGGGTGCCGTTGACGGCGGCCTTGGAGAGCCAGCGGCTGCGGGGTGGCCGGGCGGCGGCGCGGGCGATGCCGCGGGGTGCCGGGCGAGTCCGGGTGCGGTCCGTCAGGGTGGGGGCCATTACGTCGTCCTGCCCTTCCGGGAGAAGCGGGTGACGGCGAAGGACAGGGCCGCCGCGGCGAGGGCGAGGAGCACCGAGGCGGCGGCCGCCAGGCCGTAGTCGTTACGGGTGAAGGCCGCGGCGTAGGCGTACATGTTCGGGGTCCAGGAGGAGCTGAGCGCGGCGGAGGAGGCCTGGTTGATGATCAGCGGTTCGGTGAAGAGCTGGAGCGAGCCGATCATGGTGAAGAGGGCGACCATCACGACCGAGGGCCGGATCAGCGGGATCTTGATACCGGTCGCGATCCGCCAGGCGCCCGCACCGTCCACCGTCGCGGCCTCGATCACGGACCGGTCGATGGCCTGAAGGGCGGCGTAGAAGATCACCATGTTGTAGCCGAGCCACTCCCACAGCGCGATATTGACGACGCCGGGCAGGGCGCCGGAGGGCGTCAGGAAGGAGAAGTCCAGACCGCCGGACCGCAGCGCATCGACCACCGGGCTGAGTTGCGGGGTGTAGAGGTAGACCCAGACGAGCGCGGCGATGATGCCGGGCACGGCGTGCGGCAGGAAGAGCGCCAGCTGGAAGAAGCGCCGGGCCCGCGCCAGCGCCGAGTCCAGCAGCAGCGCCAGCGCCAGCCCGCCCGCCAGCAGCAGCGGGATATAGCAGGCGCAGTAGCCGGCCAGGACGAGGAATCCGTCGCGGAAGGCGTGGTCGCCCAGTGCGGAGAGGTAGTTGCCGAGGCCGGTGAAGACCGTCTGCGTACCGCCGAAGCCGAGCCCCGACTGCTGTTCGGTGAAGAGGCTGAGCCAGAGCGCGTAGCCGATCGGCAGCACCATCACCACGGTGAACAGCGCGAAGAACGGCGTCAGCAGAGCGGAGACGGCGCGGGTCTTGGCGCTCACTGTCCGGCGACCTTCAGGCCGCGCTTGCGCAGCTCCTGCACCGTCGCGTCCTGGGCGGCACGTACGGCCTCGGCGAGGGTGCCGCTGCCGTCCGCGGCCTTGCCGAACGCGTCCTTGAGCGTGGCGTTGGTGGTGCCGCCGGTCGGGCCCCAGGCCCAGTGCTGCTTGATGGACGCGGCGGCGCCGTCGAAGAGTTGGTAGACGTCCTGCCCGCCGTAGAAGCGGGTGTCGAAGGCCTTCTTGGCCACCGGGCGGAGCGGCTCGGCGGCCGGGTACGCGCTGGACTCACCGGAGGAGAGCCGGGCCTTGATGGCCTGGGGCGAGGTGGACATCCAGGCCGCGAACTTCACCGCCGCCTCGGCATGCCGGCTGTCCTTGGTGACCGCCCAGGTGGAGCCGCCGAGCATGCCGCTGGCCGGCTTCCCGTCCCAGGTGGGCATCGGGGCGGCCGCCCACTTCCCGCTCTGGTCGGGTACGAGTCCCTTCAGTACGCCCGCGCCCCAGGAGGCGCCGAGGTAGCCGACGGTGTCGCCTTTCTTGAGGGCGCCGGTCCAGGCGGGGCTGAAGGAGGTGGCGCTGTTGACCAGGCCGTCGTCCAGCAGGCCCTGCCAGTAGGCGGTGACCTTCTTGGTCGCGGGGTCGGCGGTATCGACCTTCCAGGCGTCGCCCCGGGTGGCGAACCACCGTCCGCCCGCCTGCCAGGCCATCGCCTCGAAGGTGGTCGGGTCGTCCGGGAAGAACGTGCCGATACGGGCCTTCGGATCGGCCTTCTTGGCCGCCGCGGCCGCGGCCCGGAACTCACCCCAGGTCTTCGGCACCTTGATCTTGTGCCGGTCGAAGAAGTCCTTGCGGTAGTAGTACGTCTGCGGTGCGGCGTCGAAGGGCACCGCCCAGTTCTTGCCGCCGAGCGTGGTCAGCTCCACGGCCTGCGGCAGCAGCTGCTTCTTCAGGCTGCCGGTGACATACGCGCTGATGTCCCGCAGCGCGCCCTGACTGACGAATTCGGGCAGCGACGGGTATTCGATGCTGACCAGGTCGGGGGCGTTGCCCGCCTTGACTGCGTTGGAGATCTTCGCGTAGCCGCCGGCGTTGCCCGAGGGGATCTCCTCGTACTTCACCTTGATGTCGTGATGGGTGGCGTTGAATGCGTCCACGGTCTGCTGGGTGCCCTTGGTCCAGCCCCAGTACGTGATCGTGACCGGCCCGCCGCCACCCGCGTCGTCACCGGTCCCTCCGCCGCAGGCCACCAGCAGGGCGAGGGCGGCGGTGGCGGCGGCGGTCGCGACGGTGGTTCTGCTCCAACTGAGGCTCATGGCAAGGCTCCTGGGTGGACGACCTGACAGGCGGAAGGGAAGCGCGAAGCGATGGCGGCGATCCTTGGGCCCGTCATGAGCGAAGTCAAGAGCGATTGACTGAATGATCGAAAAAAGAACAAACTAAGAGCGATCGTGACCGTGATCATGGCCGTGGCCGACGGCTTCGGCGCTTGCGGCCGCCCCGCAGGAGGCGCGCACGCGCAACCGGGGAAGCAGGGTGACATGCCGCCGCGGCGCGGGCTCAGCCCCGTCGCCCGCCGCCGCGCCCGCCCCCCGACCCAGCCGCTCCAGCAGCAACTCGGCGGCCAGCCGACCCACTTCGCGCTTGGGCGGAGCCACCGCCGTCAGCGGGGTGTCCGCCAGCGCCGCCACCTCGTCGTCGTACGCGATCAGGGCCAGCTCCCCGGGCACCCGTACGCCCAGCTCGGCCAGCCGCTGCACCAACTGGATCGCGTCCACGTCGTTGTGCACCAGCGCCGCCGACGCCCGCCCCGACGTCACCGCCGTCCACAGCGCCTGGACGCCGCGCTCGAACCCTTCCGGGTCACGGTTGGCCGGCGCGTCGATCACCGGATGCGGCCGCTCCAGGCCCAGGGCGCGCAGCGCCCGGTCATAGCCGGCGCGTACCGCCAGCGCCGTCGGACTGTCCGTACGCGCCACCAGGAGCGGCGCCGGATGGCCCTGCCCGACCAGATGCCGCAGCGCCAGCAGCACCCCGTGCGCATGGTCGGACGACACCCGGTCCAGCCCCGCCAGCGGGCCGCCCGGATCCGCTTCGCGCTCCAACAGGACGACGGGGACCGGGAGTTCGGCGATCCAGCCGCCGTGCTCCGCCGGATCCGCGCGGCCGCGCCAGCCCGGCGCGATCAGCAGCCCCTCGGCGCCGGCCGCCAGCAGCCCCTCGGCGCGGGCCCGGTCCTCCGCGGGCCGGTAGTCGGAGATCCGCAGCACCAGCCGCGCCCCGGCCCGCGCCGCCGCTTCGTGCGCGCCATGGATGACCTCGGAGAAGTAGTACGTGGCCGACGGCGCGAGCAGACCCAGCACCGGGGCCGCGCCACCGGACGGCCCCGCGCCGCTCCGCGGCCGGGGCCAGGACACCGACCCGTGCGCCCGCTCGAGGCGCCCCGTGCGGGTCAGCGTCTCGACATCCCGCCGTACGGTCACCGGGGACACCCCGAGCCGGTCGGCGAGGTCGCTGATCCGGGCCGTGCCGCCTTCCCGTACCAACGTCAGCAGGCGGTCGTGGCGTTGCGCTGCACTCTCGCGCACGGCGGCATTCCCCCTCGCGTATGGCGGCCAAGGCGGCCCGGCGGCCCGGACGGTGGCCGGATGGCGGCCGAGCCTAGAGGAGCGGCCCGCAGCCAGCCAGCCCCAACCGATCATTCGCACAACAAACAATCATCCGATCGCCCGATCGCGTCCTCTTCGCGCCCGATCTCTTGACGATCGATCGCCCGCGGTTGAACGATTCCCGCGTCGCCCGGCCGCCGCCCACCGCCCCAGGGGAAGCCCATGCCCGACCCGACGACCCGCCGCGCCCCCTTCCCCCTCCCGCCCGAGGACCGCCACCGCAGCCCGTACACCGGCTGGACCCGCGCGCACTGGGAGGCCACGGCCGATGCCCTGCTGCGCGCCACCGCCCCCTACGCCTCTCCGCGCCACGCGCTGATCGCCCTCCCCGGCGCCCGCCCCAGCTCCTCCGGCCCCCGCTCGGACGCCCTCGAAGGCTTCGCCCGCACCTTCCTGCTCGCCGCCCTGCGCGCAGCCGGCAGCAACGGCCGCGCCGCCCGAACCCACCTCGCCCACTACGCCGAAGGCCTCGCCGCAGGCACCGAAAACCCCACCACCAACGGCGAGCTGACGCCCACCGACCCCGATTCCTGGCCCCGCATCGACACCATCCGCCAGGCCCGCGTCGAGGCCGCCTCCCTCGCCCTGGGCCTGCGCCTGACCCGCCCCTGGCTCTGGGACACCCTCGACGAGCGGGTCCGTACCCGCCTCGCCGACTGGCTGCTGCCCGCGCTCACCCCGTCCCCCGTGGACAACAACTGGTGGCTCTTCGGTCTCACCGTCGCCGGCTTCCTCAGCGACGCGGGCATCGAGCCCGTACGTGCCCAGGCGGCAATCGACCGTGCGCTGACCCGTATCGAGGACTGGTATCTGGGCGACGGCTGGTACTCCGACGGCGACAACCGCGCCTTCGACCACTACAACGCCTGGGCCCTGCACTTCTACCCCGTCCTGCACGCCCATCTCAGTGCTGACGCCACCCTCCTGACCACCTACGGCAACCGCCTGCGCGCCCAACTGGACGATTACACCCACCTCTTCGATGCCAACGGCGCGCCGCTCCCCTTCGGCCGCTCCCTCACCTACCGCTTCGCCGCCACCGCCGCCCCCTGGCTGGGTGCCCTCACCGGCCACACCCCGCTCACCCCCGGCGCCACCCGCCGCCTGGCCTCCGGCACGCTGCGCCACTTCCTCGACCGCGGCGCCGTAACGAAGGACGGCCTGCTGCCACTCGGCTGGTACGGCCCGTACACCCCCATGCTCCAGAGCTACTCGGGCCCGGCCTCGCCCTACTGGGCATCCAAGGGATTCCTCGGCCTGCTCCTACCCCCCGACCACTCGGCGTGGACGGCCGCCGAGGAACCCCTGCCCACCGAGACCGAAAACGCCGCCAAGCCCCTGGGCTCCACCGGCCTGCTCCTCCAGTCCACCGCATCCGACGGCCTGGTCCGCCTCCACAACCACGGCAGCAACCCCGCCCACACCACCCCCGACCCGTACTACGCCCGCTTCGCCTACTCCACCCGCACCGGCCCCACGACCGACAAGCCGGCCGGCCCCGCCGGACCGCCCACCCCCGCCGAACCGCCCCTCCCCGACAACCACTTCGCCCTGCTCGTCGACGGGCACCCCACCACCCGCGGCCCCGCCACACCCCACAGCGCGGGCCCCAACTGGGCCGCCTCCACCCACATCCCGCGCACCGCGGACGGCACCGAACTCCCCGGCATCCGGATCCTGTCCGCCACCGCCGTCCACGACCGCACCGAACTCCGTGCCCACCTGGTCACCGGCGCCGCCCCCGGCACCCCCGTACGCCAGACCGGCTGGGCCACCACCCCCACCGGCCCCACCGCGCAACTCCACCCCGTCCGCGGCTACGAGACCGCACCCCGCGAAACCACCACCGGAAGCACCGCGTTCGGCCCCCGCACCCACACCACCGTCCTGGACGGCACCACCACATCAGCCCCTCAGGGCACCCTCTTCGTATCCCTGGCCTCACTAACAGGAGACCCGGACCCCGCGCCCGTACACACCCAGGCAACAACAACCATCACGGACGACACCATCCACATCACCTGGCACAACGACGGAACCACCACCCACCTCCCCTTCCCCACCCACCCACGGGAGGTGCCGGGCCGTAGCGGCGAAGCCGTGTAGGCCCGGCACCTCCCGCCGCAGGCGACCTGGCGCCGCACCACACCCCGCACGGCCCGTGCAAAGCGCAGCGAACCGGCCTACCGAGGCCCGTACTTCCGTCCCGTACGCGACGTAAGTCCCCCCAGCACCCCCCGAGGCGCCAACTTCACGGCCCCCATGAGCGCCTTGTACCGCGGATCCGGAATCGACAGCGACTTCCCCCGCGTCAGATCCTTCATCGCCGCGTCCACCAGCTTGTCCGCATCCAGCCACATCCACGAGGGGATGTTGTCCGTCCCCATCCCGGCCCGCTGATGGAACTCGGTCCGTACGAACCCGGGGCACAGCGCCATCAGCCGCACCCCGCTCCCCGCCAGATCCCGCGCCGCGCCCTGCGTGAACTGCACCACCCACGCCTTGCTCGCCCCGTACGTCCCGCGTGGCACGAACGCGGCCACCGAGGCCACATTGACCACCGCGCCCCGCCGCCGGTCGCGCATCCCGCGTACCGCTGCCGAGGTGAGCCGCAGCACCGCCTCGCAGTGCACCTTCAGCATCGTCAGTTCGTCGGCCATCGACACTTCGAGGTACTCGCCCTTGTTGCCGAAGCCCGCGTTGTTCACCAGGACATCCACCGGGTGCTTGGACTCCCCGAGGCGCGCCTCGACGGCCGCGATGCCGTCCTCGGTCGCCAGGTCGGCGACCAGCACCTCCGCCTCGATGCCGTGCCGGTCGTGCAGCTCCGTGGCGTGCTCGCGCAGCCGCTTCTCGTCGCGCGCCACCAGCACCAGGTTGTGGCCGTCGCTCGCGAGCCGCCGGGCGAACGCCGCCCCGATGCCCGCCGTCGCTCCCGTGATCAATGCAGTCGTCATACGGGCACGCTATC
Organism: Streptomyces sp. NPDC028368; assembly: GCF_055565615.1. NCBI lineage: Bacteria > Bacillati > Actinomycetota > Actinomycetes > Kitasatosporales > Streptomycetaceae > Streptomyces > Streptomyces sp. NPDC028368. The sequence continues at coordinate 35,773 of NZ_JBVHTY010000018.1, forward strand.
CGCCCGGACCGCACGGACCCCACCCCGAACAGGTGCTCAATTCGCTGCCCGGCCCACCTGCTTCAACGCCTTGGCGTGCGCCTCCGGATGCAGCGCCCCGCCCGCGTCCAGCAGTCGCGGCAGCAGCTCCGGCCGCGTGGTCAGGGCCCGGAACATCAGCGCGACGGTCACCTCGTGATCCGGGCGGTGCGCCACCTGGACGGCGTCCCCGGCGCGGATCTCGCCCGGTTCGAGCACCCGCAGATACGCGCCGGGGACCGCGGCCTGCGTGAACCGCTTGATCCAGCCGTGTTCGCCGAGCCACTCCTGGAACGTCCGGCACGGGATGCGCGGCGAGGTCACCTCCAGCAGCAGCCGCGGCCCGATCCGCCAGCGTTCGCCGATGCGGGCCCCGGTGATCTCGACGCCGGAGGTGGTGAGGTTCTCCCCGAAGGCGCCGTTGGCCAGGGTGCGGCCCAACTGCCGCTCCCAGCCGTCCAGGTCCTCGCGGGCGTAGGCGTACACGGCCTGGTCGTTCCCGCCGTGATGGCGGACATTGACCACCGCATCGCCCGCGAGCCCGCTCGCACCGATGCCCTTCGGCCCCGGGGCATCGACCGCCACCGGGCCGTCCACCGGCCGTTTGTCGATGCCCGTTCCGCCGGTGTGAGTGTGCGCGGACGGCAGGGCCCGTCCCAGATTCACGGTCAGCAGCTGCACATCGCGCTCCCTACGACGCCACGTCCATGGTCAACATCGTGCCGCCAAGCCGTCGCCACAGCCACCGCGCCTCCCCGAGTACCGACCGGAGCCCGTCCGGCGCCCCGGCACCTCCCTCAAACCGTAGCTCCGATTTTTCACGATCTATCCAAGATTCGCTTATGCTCGAAACATGATCGAGGCCCGTCATCTCCGTGTGCTGCGCGCCGTCGCCAGGACCGGCTCCTTCTCCGCCGCCGCGCGCGAACTGGGCTGCACCCAGCCCGCCGTCAGCCAGCAGATGAAGGCCCTGGAACAGGCCGCCGGCACCCCCCTCCTGATCCGTACGGGCCGCGAGACGCGGCTGACGCAGGCGGGTGAGGCACTGGTACGGCACGCCGTCGGCATCCTGGCCGGGCTCACCGCCGCGGAAGAGGAGGTCGCGGCCATCGCGGGCCTGCGGGCGGGGCGGGTGCGGCTGGTGTCGTTCCCGTCCGGCAGCTCGACGCTGGTGCCGACCGCGCTGGCCAAGATGCGCGCCGCGCACCCCGGTACCCGCGTCTCGCTGGTCGAGGCCGAGCCGCCGCGCTCCATCGAGATGCTGCGCAACGGCGACTGCGAGATCGCGCTGGCCTTCCGCTACCCGGAAGTGCGCGGCGCGGACCCGGCGGCCGGGGCGGAGTGGGACGACCTGGTGGTCCGGCCGATCCTCCAGGACCGACTGATCGGGCTGGTCCCGGACGGCCACCGGCTGGCGAAGGCCGGGGTGGCGGGGTTCGCGGAGCTGGCCGGCGAGCCGTGGATCGCGGGCTGCCCGCGCTGCCGCCGGCATCTCGTCGAGGTCTGTGAGGGCGCGGGCTTCACGCCCCGTATCGACTTCGCGACGGACGACTATCCGGCGGTGATCGGTCTGGTGGGCGCGGGGCTGGGGGTCGCCGCGCTGCCCGAGCTCACCCTGGCGTCGGTACGTCCCAAGGGGGCCACGCGGGTACGGATGGAGCCGGCCGTGCACCGGGAGATCGTGGCGCTCACGCTGCCGGATCTGGCGCGGGTCCCGGCGGTCGGGGCGATGCTGGATCAGCTCGTGGACGCCGCGGCGGGCGGGCGCTGACGGACGGGCGCCGACGGGCCGCGCGGCCGCAGGTGCGCAGCGGTCAACCCGACGGCGCACGGTCCGTCGGTTCAGTCGGTGGTCCCGGGTCTCTGCAGGAACGTTTCCTCGAAGGTGATCCGCTCCGGACGATCAGGCGCCGCTCATGCCTGCTTGGCTGGTCAGTGAGGTCGCGGGGATCAGTCGGTGACGCGCTCGTCCCATGAGTTCCTCGCGTTCGTCCTCGGTCAGTCCGCCCCAGACCCCGTAGGGCTCGCGGACCGCCAGGGCATGCGCCGCGCACTCGGCCCGCACCGGGCAGCGCATGCATACCTCCTTCGCCGATGTCTCACGCGCGCTGCGGGCCGCTCCGCGCTCACCTTCGGGGTGGAAGAAGAGCGAACTGTCCACGCCGCGGCAGGCGGCGAGGAGCTGCCAGTCCCAGAGGTCTGCGTTCGGGCCCGGGAGGCGGGAGAAATCTGCCATTGCTTGTCCCCTCGAAGCGATGCTGATTCGGGCTCGGTGCTCAAGAACGTACATCTACTGTCGAAGTAGATGTAAATATGACTCATTGCGAATCTAGTCGCAGACTCCACAAAAATGGAAGCAAGAGAGCCAAATAGGGCATAGGGTGCACGCGCGGATGCCGGTCGCCTGATGTGCCGTCTGCGTATCCGGCTCCTTACGGAGCGTGCTGAAGACGGTCATCGAACCCGTAACTCTTTCGAGTGACCGTCGTTGAGTGTGCGGAGGCGGTTGACAGAGGTAGTCCTCGGGCAGGTGTCCGAGGCCCGTCAATCGCTCAGGTGACGATACGTACCCAGCCTGGAGGCTCAAGGTGACGCGCATCAGCTGCGGAGGACGGCCATGACATCCGTCCTCGTCTGCGACGACTCCCCGCTTGCCCGAGAGGCGCTCCGACGGGCGGTTGCGACCGTGCCCGGCGTCGAGCGTGTGACGACCGCGGCCAACGGCGAGGAAGTCCTCCGCCGCTGGGGCGCCGATCGCTCGGACCTGATTTTGATGGACGTACGGATGCCCGGACTCGGCGGTGTCGAGACCGTGCGCCGGCTGCTGTCCGCCGACCCCGGCGCCCGGATCATCATGCTCACGGTGGCCGAGGACCTCGACGGTGTCGCGCTCGCGGTCGCCGCCGGTGCCCGCGGCTATCTGCACAAGGACGCCTCGCGCGCCGAGCTGCGGGCGACGGTGACCCAGGCGCTGGCCGATCCGACGTGGCGGCTCGCCCCGCGCCGGCTGCGGTCCGCCGAGATGGGCGCCGCCCCGACGCTGACCGCACGCGAGATCCAGGTGCTGGAAGGCATGAGTCACGGCCGCTCCAACGCCGAGATCGGCCGTGAGCTGTTCCTCTCCGAGGACACGGTCAAGACCCACGCCCGGCGGCTTTTCAAGAAGCTCGGCGCCTCGGACCGCGCACATGCGGTGGCGCTGGGTTTCCGCTGGGGACTGGTCCGCTGACCTGCTGTGCAAACGGGGTTACGACGCCCGCCCGCTGACCGGGTAGCGATCGTCGTAACCCCGCCGCGTCGACGCCCGGCGCCGAAACCTCCCGCGATACCGCATCCTGGAGGTGTGACTCCTCCCCGGCGGAGGCCGGGGCTTCTCACTCGGCCAGAAGAGACCTCATGACGGATAAGCCCTGCCCGATGCCGTACGGCATGGAGACAAGCTACCGACGAGGGCTCACGGTCGGCATGGGCACAACCCGATCGGGGGAGGCGTGGAACGTGAGTGCTAGCGCGACCGCTCGTAACGGTTCGGGGCACAACGACGGGGGTGGTGCCACAGATCGTCCGGCACCAAGGCACCATGGACCGATGCGCGATGACGGGAATCAGGAGATCGGCGATCTCGTCGCACGCGCCGTAGAGGGGGACCAGCGGGCCACCCACGACCTCCTGGCTCATGTCCACCCCCTCGCCCTGCGCTACTGCCGCACCCGGCTGTCGAGGCTGCCGGGGGATGCCCGGCACTTCGTCGAGGACCTGGCGCAGGAAGTCTGTGTCGCGGTGCTCTGCGCGCTGCCGCGCTACCGCGACACCGGAAAGCCCTTCGAGGCGTTCGTCTTCGCCATCGCCGGCCACAAGGTCGCCGATCTGCAGCGGGCCGCGATGCGGCATCCGGGCAGTACGGCCGTGCCGTCCGACGAGATGCCCGAGCAGCCGGACAATTCCCTCGGCCCCGAGGAGCGGGCGCTGCTGAGCAGCGATGCCGAGTGGGCCAAGAAGCTGCTGGCGAATCTGCCGGAGAACCAGCGGGAGCTGGTCCTGCTGCGGGTCGCCGTCGGGCTTACCGCCGAGGAGACCGGTCAGATGCTGGGAATGTCGCCCGGTGCGGTGCGCGTTGCCCAGCATCGGGCGCTGAGCCGGCTGCGGGCCCTCGCCGAGCAGTAAGGCTCCCGGCTCGCCGCGGCGGGATGTCGCCGTAGAAACCCACAAGTGATGAGGCCCTCATCGGCTGTGGATTGGGACACCCCTCCAGGCCGTTAGCATGGGAGTCCGCGCTGAGGCAAGAGCATTGGGGAAGGTGTCATGAGTGACAACGTCGACGGTATGCCCGCCAAATTCGCCATGCTCGGGCTGACATACGACGATGTCCTGCTGCTGCCCGGCGCGTCGGAGGTGCTCCCGAACGCGGTGAGCACCGCCTCCCGGGTCTCGCGGAACGTCACGGTCAACATCCCGCTGCTGTCCGCCGCGATGGACAAGGTCACCGAGGCGCGGATGGCCATCGCCATGGCGCGTCAGGGCGGCGCCGGTGTCCTGCACCGCAACCTCTCCATCGAGGACCAGGCCAACCAGGTCGACCTGGTCAAGCGCTCCGAGTCCGGCATGGTCACCGACCCGATCACGGTCCGCCCGGACGCCACGCTCGCCGAGGCGGACGCGCTGTGCGCCAAGTTCCGGATCAGCGGTGTCCCGGTGACCGATGCGGCCGGCAAGCTGCTGGGCATCGTCACCAACCGCGACATGGCCTTCGAGATGGACCGCGCCCGTCAGGTCCGTGAGGTCATGACGCCGATGCCGCTGGTCACCGGCAAGGTGGGGATCTCCGGTGAGGACGCCATCGAGCTGCTGCGCCGCCACAAGATCGAGAAGCTGCCGCTGGTCGATGACGCGGGCGTGCTCAAGGGCCTGATCACCGTCAAGGACTTCGTCAAGGCGGAGAAGTACCCGAACGCCGCCAAGGACGCCGAGGGCCGGCTGGTCGTCGGTGCCGCGGTGGGCGTCGGCGACGCGGCGTACGACCGGGCGCAGGCGCTGGTCGAGGCCGGTGCCGACTTCCTCGTCATCGACAGCGCGCACGGCCACAGCCGCGGCATCCTCGACATGATCGCGAAGGTCAAGTCCAACATCACGGTGGATGTGGTGGGCGGCAACGTCGCCACCCGGGACGGTGCGCAGGCGCTGATCGACGCCGGCGTGGACGGCATCAAGGTCGGCGTCGGCCCCGGCTCCATCTGCACCACGCGCGTCGTCGCCGGTGTCGGCGTGCCGCAGGTCACCGCGATCTACGAGGCGGCGCAGGCCGCGCACGCCGCGGGCGTACCGCTGATCGGCGACGGCGGACTGCAGTACTCCGGCGACATCGCGAAGGCCATCGCGGCCGGTGCGGACACCGTGATGCTGGGCTCGCTGCTGGCCGGCTGCGAGGAGTCGCCGGGCGAGATGGTCTTCATCAACGGCAAGCAGTTCAAGTCCTACCGCGGCATGGGCTCGCTCGGCGCGATGCAGTCCCGCGGCCAGGCGCGGTCCTTCTCCAAGGACCGCTACTTCCAGGACAACGTCCTCTCCGAGGACAAGCTGGTCCCCGAGGGCATCGAGGGCCAGGTTCCCTACCGCGGCCCGCTGGCCTCGGTCGCCCACCAGCTCGTCGGCGGCCTGCGCGCCTCCATGGGCTACGTCGGCTCCGCCGACATCCCCGAGCTCAAGGAGAAGGGCCGCTTCGTGCGCATCACGACGGCGGGCCTGAAGGAGAGCCACCCGCACGACGTCCAGATGATCACCGAGGCGCCGAACTACGCGCGCGGCTGACAGCGCTGACCGGGGGATTCCAGGGACCCGCGACCGGGCGGTCGCGGGTCCTGTCGCGTCAGGGATACTGGGGGGCGTATTCCGTAGGAAGGGTCAATCACAGTGACTGAGATCGAGATCGGACGCGGCAAGCGCGGCCGCCGGGCGTATGCCTTCGACGACATTGCCGTCGTACCGAGTCGCCGCACCCGCGACCCGAAGGAGGTCTCGATCGCCTGGCAGATCGACGCCTACCGCTTCGAGCTGCCGTTCCTGGCGGCTCCCATGGACTCGGTGGTCTCCCCGCAGACCGCGATCCGCATCGGCGAACTGGGCGGCCTGGGCGTCCTCAACCTGGAAGGTCTCTGGACCCGTTACGAGGACCCGGAGCCGCTGCTCGCGGAGATCGCGGAGCTGGACGGCGCGACGGCCACCAAGCGGCTGCAGGAGATCTACGCCGCGCCGATCAAGGAAGAGCTGATCGGGCAGCGGATCAAGGAGGTGCGCGACTCGGGTGTCGTCACCGCCGCCGCGCTGTCGCCGCAGCGCACCGCCCAGTTCTCCAAGGCGGTCGTGGACGCCGGCGTCGACATCTTCGTGATCCGCGGGACGACCGTCTCCGCCGAGCACGTCTCGTCGGCCGCCGAGCCGCTGAACCTCAAGCAGTTCATCTACGAGCTGGACGTCCCGGTCATCGTCGGCGGCTGCGCCACCTACACCGCGGCGCTGCACCTGATGCGTACGGGTGCGGCCGGTGTCCTGGTCGGCTTCGGCGGCGGCGCCGCGCACACCACCCGCAACGTGCTCGGCATCCAGGTGCCGATGGCGACCGCGGTCGCCGACGTCGCGGCCGCGCGCCGGGACTACATGGACGAGTCCGGCGGCCGGTACGTTCACGTCATCGCCGACGGTGGCGTGGGCTGGTCCGGTGACCTGCCCAAGGCGATCGCGTGCGGTGCGGATGCGGTGATGATGGGCTCGCCGCTCGCCCGCGCGACGGACGCGCCGGGCCGCGGTCACCACTGGGGCATGGAGGCCGTCCACGAGGACGTGCCGCGCGGCAAGCGGATGGACCTGGGTGCGGTCGGCACGACGGAGGAGATCCTCTGTGGCCCCTCGACCAGGCCCGACGGTTCGATGAACTTCTTTGGCGCGCTGCGCCGGGCGATGGCCACCACCGGGTACTCCGAACTGAAGGAGTTCCAGCGGGTGGAGGTCACGGTCGCGCCGTCGCAGCACGACAACCGCTGACGCGGGGCAGCAGACAGGCCGAAGGGCCCGGATCGCGGAGGCGGTCCGGGCCCTTCGGGTTGTGCCGGGGTGTACCGGGTCGTACGGGGCCCGTCAGACGGCCATCTTCTTGGCGCTGCTGAAGCCGCCGACGGCGGCCAGGATGTAGAAGACCGCGTCGATCGGTTCGAGGTATGCCTTCCAGAGCGTGTTGACGGCGTCGAAGTGCTGGAAGACGGCCTCGAAGACGGAGGCGTGCAAGACGCTGCCGATCACCAGGGCCATGCCGAAGATCTGGCCGAGGTAGAAGCCCAGCAGGCCGAGGATGGCGGCGATCACCGGCAGGGCCGCGCTGCGGCCGCCGAGCTTGCCGACCGTGGCGCCGATCAGCGCGCCGACGATCAGGCCCGCGTAGCCGATGGTGGCACCGTCGGTGGCTTTGAGGATCGCGCCGTAGATGCCCGCCACGATCAGCGCCACGACGATGCCCGCGATGACGGCGAGCCCCGCGTTTCCGGTGCGGGCCGGCGCCGGCGGCGGGAAGCCGCCCGGAGCGGGCGCGCCGTACTGGGGCTGCGGTGCGCCGTACGGCTGCTGGGGCTGCTGGGGCTGCTGAGGTGATGGCGGCATGGACTGGCTCATAGTGGTCCCCCGAGGAAGAAAGCGTGAATGAGGGGCCAAAGTAGCAGCGTGATCTGGCATGTTCACAGCGGCTTTATGGACCGTGACCTGTTCGATGCCGGAACGCCGCGGGACTACAGCCGGTGCGCCGCCCCCGTAGGCGTGGCCCCCCGGGTGTCCAGCAGGAGCTGCGCCTTCACCGACAGGCCCTGGAGGTCGTAGGTGCGGTGCGGCTGGAGCAGGACCGTCAGGTCGGCGGCGGCCGCGGCTTCGTAGAGGGAGTCGGCGCGGGGGACGGGGCGGTCGAGGACGTTCCACTGGGGGACGTAGGGGTCGTGGTAGGTGAGATGCGCGCCCAGTTCCATGAGGCGGGAGGCGATTTCGCGGGCGGGGGCCGCCTCCTGGTCGCCGATGTCCGGCTTGTAGGTGACGCCGAGGAGCAGGATGCGCGCGCCGCGGGCGGACTTGCCGTGTTCGTTGAGGAGGGTGGCGCAGCGCTGGATGACGTAACGGGGCATCCGGCCGTTGACCTCTTGGGCGAGTTCGACCATGCGGAGCGGGTAGCCCAGTGAACGTCCTTTGTAGGAAAGGTAGTTGGGGCCGACGGGGGTGGCGTGGCCGCCGACGCCCGGGCCGGGGCGGAAGGCCTGGAAGCCGAACGGTTTGGTCTCGGCGCAGCGGATGACGTCCCACAGGTCGACGCCGATGTCGTGGCAGAAGACCGCCATCTCGTTCATCAGGGCGATGTTGATGTGGCGGTAGTTGGTCTCCAGCAGTTTGGCCGTCTCGGCCTCGCGGGGGCCGCGGGCCCGTACGACCTTGTCGGTGATCCGGCCGTAGAACGCCGCGGCGGCCTCGGTGCAGGCGGGGGTGAGGCCGCCGATGACCTTGGGGGTGTTGCGGTAGCGGTGGGTGCGGTTGCCGGGGTCGTGCCGGCTGGGGGAGCAGGCGAGGTGGAAGTCGCGTCCTGCGGTCAGTCCGGAGCCCTCCTCGAGGAGGGGGCGCAGGAATTCCTCGGTGGTGCCCGGGTAGGCGGTCGATTCGAGGATGACGGTGGTGTGCGGGCGCAGCCGCGCGGCGAGCGCGCGGGCCGCGTCGGCGATGCCGGTCAGGTCCAGGGCGTGGTCCTCGCCGAGCGGGGTGGCCGCGCAGATCACGGCCGTACGGACCTTGCCGAGGGCGGCGGGGTCGGCGGTGGTGCGGAAGCCGGCCGCGAGCAGGCGGCGGATCTCGGTCGCGGACAGCGGCCCGTCGGCGCCGGAGGGGGCGGCGGCGTGCGGGTCGGGGTCGTAGCCGATGGTGCTGATGCCGGCGGCGGTGGCGGCTTGGGCGAGAGGGAGGCCGAGGTGACCGAGTCCGATGACGGCCAGGTCTGCGGGCATGGCTGCTGCCGTCCTTCCCGAGCGATTCCGGATGGCGCATAAGTAGACTAAGCCGACATTTGACCCAGAATAGGGATTGATGGATCAAGGTGGCGGGGTGTTGCCCAAGAGGACGGAGCGGGGATACCGGCATGTAGCGCGGCCAGAAACGACGGATCGTTGGCGTGGCACCGATCACAGCGGGAGGCACTGGTGAAGACAGCGACACTGGGACCGGCGCAGCGTGCCGAGGCGCTCGCTCGAATGGCGGAGCGGGAGTTGGACATTCTGGTGGTCGGCGGCGGAGTCGTCGGCGCCGGTACGGCACTGGACGCGGCGACGCGCGGGCTCGCCACCGGGCTGGTCGAGGCGCGCGACTGGGCCTCGGGCACCTCGAGCCGGTCGAGCAAGCTCATCCACGGCGGTCTGCGGTATCTGGAGATGCTGGACTTCGCGCTGGTGCGGGAAGCGCTGAAGGAGCGGGGGCTGCTGCTGCAGCGGCTCGCGCCGCATCTGGTGAAGCCGGTGCCGTTCCTCTACCCCCTGCAGCACAAGGGCTGGGAGCGCTGGTACGCGGGCTCCGGCGTCGCGCTCTATGACGGCATGTCCATCTCCTCGGGCCACGGCCGCGGGCTGCCCGTACACCGCCACCTCTCCCACCAGCGGGCCCTGCGGGTGGCGCCCTGCCTGAAGAAGGACGCGCTGGTCGGCGCGCTGCAGTACTACGACGCGCAGATGGACGACGCGCGCTATGTGGCGACGATGGTCCGCACCGCCGCCGCATACGGCGCGCAGGTCGCCAACCGGGCGCGGGTGGTGGGATTTCTCCGCGAGGGCGAGCGGGTGGTCGGCGCGCGGGTGCAGGACGTCGAGGACGGGCGCGAATACGAGATCCGGGCGCGGCAGATCGTCAACGCCACCGGGGTGTGGACCGATGACACCCAGGCGCTCATCGGCGAGCGCGGGCAGTTCCATGTCCGCGCGTCGAAGGGGATCCACCTGGTGGTTCCGAAGGACCGGATCCATTCGACGACGGGACTGATCCTGCGGACGGAGAAGAGCGTGCTCTTCGTCATCCCGTGGGGACGGCACTGGATCATCGGGACGACGGACACCGACTGGGACCTGGACAAGGCGCATCCCGCGGCCTCCAGCGCCGATATCGACTATCTGCTCGAGCATGTGAACTCCGTCCTCGCCATACCGCTGACCAGGGACGATGTGGAGGGCGTGTACGCCGGCCTGCGGCCGTTGCTGGCCGGGGAGTCGGATGCGACCAGCAAGCTCTCGCGCGAGCACACCGTCGCGCACCCGGTGCCGGGGCTGGTCGTGGTGGCCGGCGGCAAGTACACGACGTACCGGGTGATGGCCAAGGACGCCGTGGACGAGGCGGTGCACGGGCTGGACCAGAGGGTCGCGGAGTGTGTCACCGAGGATGTGCCGCTGGTCGGCGCCGAGGGCTACAAGGCGCTGTGGAACGCGCGGGCCCGGATCGCGGCGCGTACCGGCCTCCATGTGGCCCGTATCGAGCACCTCTTGAACCGCTACGGCTCGCTGACCGAGGAGCTGCTGGAACTGGTGGTCGCCGATCCCTCACTGGGCGAACCGCTCGCCGCCGCGGACGACTATCTGCGGGCCGAGGCCGTCTACGCCTGCACCCACGAGGGCGCCCGGCATCTCGACGACGTCCTGACCCGCCGTACCCGCATCTCCATCGAGACCTTCGACCGCGGCACCCGCAGCGCCCGCGAGGTCGCCGAACTGATCGCGCCCGCGCTGGGCTGGGACAGCGCCCAGATCGAGAAGGAGATCGCGCACTACGAGAAGCGGGTCGAGGCGGAGCGCGAATCGCAGCGGCAGCCGGACGATCTGACGGCCGATGCGGCCCGCCTGGGGGCGCCGGACATCGTGCCGCTGTAGCCGGTGCCCGGCCCGGCGTCCGGCCCGGTGCGCTGTCCCGTGCCTACGGGACAGCCCCTAGGCCGGGTGCCCGGGGCAGAATTCCGCCGCCGGCACGGCCGCCCCGTGCGCCCGCGGGCCCGGCGCGTCGGTGTTCATCCGGTAGCTGACGAGATGCCTGCCGTCGGCGGTGCCCGCGGTCTCGGCGAACGAGCCGTTGATGGCGCCGCTGTGGCCCCAGACCGTGACGCCACAGGGCAGCTCGGTCGCGTACAGGCCGAGGCCGTGGGCGCCGTCGGCGGCCTTCTCGCCGCGCAGCTGGGCCATCTGGCGCGGCGCCAGGAACGCGCCGCTGAGCAGCGCGGAGAAGAACCGGTTGAGATCGCCGAGGGTGCTGATCATCTCGCCCGACGCGCCGGCCCGGCTGGGGTCCAGGGACGTGGCGTCCACCCGTCGGCCGCCGATCTGCGTATACGCACGGCCGTGCGGCCGCGGCAGCGTCGGGGCGGTGCCGGGAAAGGAGGTGTCGTTGAGCCCGGCCGGGATGATGATGCGGCGGCGGATCTCCGTGGCGTACGAGCGGCCGGTCACCCCCTGGATGACCAGGCCCAGCACCAGGTAGTTGGTGTCGGCGTACGTATACCGGGCGCCCGGCGCGGCCACCGGGCGGTGGCGCAGGGCGGTCTTCAGCAGCTGGACGGCGGTGTGGGTGTCGTAGCGGTGGGCGCCGAAGCCGTTGCCGGACAGCTGCCGCGCGAGCCTCGGGTCCTGGGTGTAGTTGAACAAACCACTCGTATGGTCGAGCAGCTGGTGGATGGTCACCTTTCGCAGATCACTGCCCGCACCCGTCCCCTTGACCGGCACGCCCGCCGGCAGATGCGCGGCCGCGGTGTCGTGCAGGGTCAGTTCCCGCTCGGCGACGAGTTGCAGGATCACCGTCGCGACCAGAGTCTTGGTGAGACCGCCGGCCCGGAAGTGGTCGAGCCGGTCCATCCTGTGGCCGGTGCGCAGATCTCCGACGCCGGCCGTGGAGAACCGCGAGCCCCAGAAACGGCCGTCGCGGGTGATCAGGGAGGCGGCGCCGGGAGCCCCGTCAGCCACCAGGCGGTGCAGCGCGCCCACTGTCGTGGCGGGCGGTTGGCTGACTTTCGCAGGTGGGAGCGGTGCGCTACGCGTCTGACCGGTACACGCCGTCAGGACCGCCACGGTCAGGGCGAGCAGGGCGGCCAGCGCGGCTCGGTGGGGCGAGCGCATCGTCATCGGGACTCCCGTTCGTCAGGGCCATCATGGCGGGTACGCGGTGTCCATGGGGAACGACCCTGGGCCTTCCCCATGGCCGCGGATGAGAGAGAATGAAGGCTCCGCCAGGGTGGGTTGTCCGAGTTGGGCCAGTTTGGCGATCGACATGGGTTCGACACGAGGTCGCCATGGGATCGCGGTGCCAACTCGGCTGGATTGCAGAGGGGTTTCCGTGGGCGAGAAGGTCGAGATGGACGGCAAGGAGGGCAGGCTGCTCGCCGGCCGGTACCGGCTCGCCGATGTTCTCGGCCGGGGCGGCATGGGCACCGTCTGGCGGGCACGCGACGAGGTGCTGGGCCGTACGGTCGCAGTCAAGGAACTGCGCTTCCCCGGCGGGGTCGAGGAGGACGAGAAGCGCCGTCTGATCACCCGTACGCTGCGCGAGGCCAAGGCGATCGCCCGGATCCGTAACAACGGCGCGGTGACGGTCTTCGACGTGGTCGACGAGGACGACCGGCCGTGGATCGTGATGGAGCTGGTCGAGGGCCGCTCGCTCGCCGAGGTCGTACGGGACGACGGCGCGCTCACCCCGCACCGCGCCGCCGAGGTCGGCCTCGCCGTACTGGACGTGCTGCGCGCCGCCCACCGCGAGGGCATCCTGCACCGCGATGTGAAGCCGTCCAACGTCCTGATGTCCGACGACGGCCGCGTCGTGCTCACCGACTTCGGCATCGCCCAGGTCGAGGGCGACCCCTCCGTGACCTCGACCGGCATGCTCGTCGGCGCCCCCTCCTACATCTCCCCGGAGCGGGCCCGCGGCCAGAAGCCGGGCCCGCCGGCCGACATGTGGTCGCTGGGCGGCCTGCTGTACGCCTGCGTCGAGGGCCACCCGCCGTACGACAAGGGTTCGGCGATCGCCACCCTGACGGCGGTGATGACCGAGCCGGTCGAGCCCCCGAAGAGCGCCGGTGCGCTGGAAGAGGTCATCTACGGCCTGCTGGTGAAGGACCCGGCGGGCCGCCTGGACGACGCGGGCGCGCGGGCGCTGCTGCAGGACATCGTCAACGGCCCCAAGGACACCGAGCCCGAGCCGCCCATGGACGCGACGCGGGCGATACAGCTCCCCCCGGTGCCGCAGGAGCGGACGTCGGCCAAGTCCAAGGCGGAACCGAAGCCCAAGGCCGCGCCCAGGCCGAAGGCGTCGCGCAAGCCGAAGGCGAAGCCCGCGGCCGGGGCCGAGCCTGCCGCGGTCGGCGGGAAGGCGGCGGGTACCGCCTCCACCTCCGCCTCCAGCTCCGCCGCCTCCGCCGCAGCGTCGGTCTCGGCTTCGGCGAGCGCGCCGGAGAAGGCCGGCCGCGCCGCGACACCGGCCGGATCGGTCCGTACGGAAGCGGACAGGGCCCGCCCGGAAGCCGCCGCCGCGGATACGGCCACCCCGGCCGCCGCCCGCTCCGCGACCCGCCCCGGCTTCGACGCCGAGGCCGCCAAGGAGCGGATGCGCGGCGCCCTGCAGTCCGTACGCAACGCCGCCGCCGCGGCCCGTAGCGAGTCCAGACCCGGCGACGGGAGCCGGCCCGCCCCGCGCGCCTCGGTGACCGATGTCGTGCCGCGCCGCACGCTGATCATCGCGGCCGTGGTCGTGGCACTGGTGGTGCTGGGCACGATCCTGGGCTTCGCGCTCAGCGGCGGCGACACGACGAACGGCTCCTCGGACGGCAAGGGCGGCAAGGCGTCCGGTACGGACAACAAGGCGTCCGCGAACCACGGCAAGCCCTCGAAGGAGTCGGCCGGCGCCAAGGAATCAGCCGCTACGGGCGAGGAGCAGGCGAAGGAGAAAGCTCAAAAGCCGGCCCAGCAGCCGCCGAAATCTTCCCCGAAGCCCTCCGCAGGAACCCCGTACAAGCACGATCAGGGCTTCTCCATCAATCTCCCTGACGGCTGGAAGTATCTCTCCACCGATGAGGCGGGTGCCCGCTTCAAGGGCCCTGAGGGCCAGAAGCTCCTCGTGGGGTGGACGAAGACGCCGAAGGGCGATCCCGTCGCGGACTGGAAGAAGCAAGAAGGTTCCATGGTCCGGGCCTCTTACCATCGCATCGCCATAAAGGACGTTGAGTTCCGGGGCTGGCCCACCGCGGACTGGGAATTCACCTATTCCGACGGCGGAAAGCGACTGCGCTCCACAGACCGGGGAACCGTGGTGAATGATCACCTCGGTTATGGGCTGATGTACACCGCGCAGGCCGACGAATGGGACGGGAAGCAGAGTCGGGACGCCTGGAAGATGTTCACCGACAGCTTCAATCCCGCTTCCTGACGGCGGTATCCCGAGTCGATGAACAGCACGAAGAGCAGGAAGCCGCCGGCTGATGCACGGGAGGCGTCGTCCTACCGGCGCGTTTCTTCTTCGCGGCGTGCCCAGGGATACGCGCTCGCATTGGTGTTGTTGAGCGGTTGCGCGCAGCAGGCTGACGGCGGCGGGAATTCCGTGGACGGTGGCACCGGGTCCGTGCAGGCGCCCCGTACGCAACAGCCGAGCAAGGCGCTGCCCATCACCGCGTACGCCTTGAGCGCGGAAGAAGACGCTCTGGTAGCCAAGGCGGAACAGCGGCTGACACGGGCCTGCGCGAAGAGGTTCTCCGTGGCATACGAGCCGCCCGGCCCGGAGGGCAAGGGCGCCGTGGCCCGGGACGAGGACCGGCGCTACGGGGTGGTCGATGCGAAGCTCGCGGCCGCGTATGGGTACCACCTGCCGCCGGACCCGAAGGACTCCGAGTCGCATCTGTCCCACAGCCAGCAGGTGGTGCTTTCCGGCCAGTCGGTCGATGGCGCTCGGGTTGAACGCTTCCGGGGCGTGCGGCTGCCTGCAGGGGGATGCCTGGGTGAGGCACGGCAAAAGGCCCGGGAAGACTTCGCCTCCAAAGAGCTCAGTGGAATCGCCGGCGGAATCGACGTGCAGAGCTTCCGCGCTTCGATGGACGAACCGAAGGTCAAGGCGGCGCTCGGGGAATGGTCACAGTGCATGGCGGACCGTGGTGATGAGTACGCCAGTCCGTTGGAGTCGGTCGGTGACCGGCGCTTCGGCGGCGAGTCGGCGTCCGAGGCGGAGCGGGAGACGGCGAAGGCGGATGTCGCCTGCAAGGCACGGACGGGGCTGATCGAGCGCTGGGTGGCCGGAGAATCCCGGCTGCAGCGCGCCGCGATCAAGCAAAATGCCGCAGACCTGGGGAAATTGAAGGAACGGCAGCGCCGTGAGGTCCGGTATGCGCTCACCGTACTCAAGAAGGAAGGGGCGCGGCCCTGAGATACCGACGCGCGGCGTAGAGCCCTTGCGCCGGTGTGGCGCAAGGGCTCCGCATGTGCTGTGTCGGTAGGTGGCGGGCGGGGTCAGCGCCCTGCCGGTACCGCCGGGTGCGTCAGTACCACTTCTTGCAGCCCGAAGGGAGCTGTTCGAGCACCTTCGGGTAGAAGCGTACGGAGGCGTTGTTGTTGTAGGTCTTGCCCAGCTTCGGTGCCGTCGCCCAGTGGTTCTCCGACGAGCCGAAAAGATCGCACGGACCGGAGTAACCGCTGTTGGCGAAGATGGCGCCGCTGCTGGGCTGCGAGCTGTTGTGTGCCCGGAACTTCGCCGAAGCGGCGTGGTTCTTGACGGACTTCCCCTTGCCCGTGGTGCCGTAGTTGAAGTTGAAATCCCCGAGGTTGGAGATATTGCTCGACGCGATGAAGTAGGCGCCCTTGAAGTGGGTGTTGTAGAAGAAATACATGCACGGCTTGCTGGTGTAGCAGGTGCCGGTGTCGGCCGCGGTGGCCGGCGTGGCGCTCAGCGTGGTGCCGGCCACCGCCAGGGCTGCGGCACCAAGAGCCATCGCGGACTTCTTGAGTGTGTTCACTGTCCCCCCAGGAAACTCATCTGATCGTTAGCGATTCATGGCGAGTACCATCATATTGGGCTGATGATCATTGCGGTAAGGCTGCCCGGACGAATGTGCGCCCGGGACGCGGCGCACGGACGTGCGGCCACGTATCGTGAGTGTTCGCAGGCCGTAAAGAGCCACAAGCGGGCCGGTGTGCTGCGGAGATCAGCGTGGACGGCAGTGAGCTGCGCTGCGGGGAGGCGTCGTGGACGAGTACGCGGGGAGAGTGCTCGCCGAGCGATACCGCCTGCCGCTGCGGCCCGCGGGTGATGACGACTTCACCGAGTCCCGGGCGTTCGACACCTACAGCGGGCAGGAGGTGCTGCTCCGTCAGGTGCCGCTGCCGGAGGTGGTGGAGGCGGAGGTCGTCGGCGTCCCCGGGTCCGTCGGTGGCGGGCCCGCGGGTGCGGTTCCGGGAGTGGCCGAGCGCAGCCCCCGGGACCCGGCCGTACGACGCGCACTGGACGCCGCGACGGCGGCCGCGCAGGTCCCCGACCACCCCCTCCTGGACCAGGTCTTCGACGTCTTCGCGCAGGACGGCGGCCTGTGGATCGTCGGCGAGCTGATCCCCGCCCGCCCGCTGTCCGCACTCCTCGCCGAACGCCCCCTCACCCCGCACCGCGCCGCGGAAATCGCCGCCGACATCCTCACCGCCCTGCGCGCCCTGCACGCACACGGCCGGCTCCACCGCAATATCACCGCCCGCACGGTCCTGGTCTGCGACGACGGCCGGGCCGTTCTGACGGGCCTGGCGGTGGGCGCGGCCCAGGAGGCGCTGTGCGGGTATGACGCGGTGCCGGAGGAGGCGGGGGTGTCGGAAGAGGCGGCCATGGAGGCCCGCCCCGAGCCGGTCGCGGTTCCCGAGGTCCGCCAAGAGGCGGCCGCCGGGGCGCGGTTCACCCCGTATGGCGATCACATCGACTCGGGCGAGCTGCCCGCGCCGCGCCGCGAGCCGGCCGCCGAAGACGCCAAGGTCCGGCTCACCAAGACGCCCCCGGCCCCGGTCCCGGCCTCGTCCCCCTCGTCGCCCGGATACGGCCGCCCCTCCGCCGCGCTCGCCGCCGAGCGGGCCCGGCAGGCGCGGCTCCAGGTCGTCGGCCCGGTCGCCGAGCGCTGGGCACCGGAACAGGCCGAACCGCCCCTGGAAGACGGGCAGTTGACGGCCCGGCTCGGTCCGGCCACCGACCTCTGGGCCGTCGGCGCGCTGCTCTTCCGTACGGTGCAGGGCCATCCCCCCTTCCCCGAGGAGAACGCTGCCGAACTGGCCGAGCTGGTCCGCTCGCAACCGCCCGCACCCGCCGGGGAATGCGGCGAAGAGCTGCGGCCCCTCGTCGAATCCCTGCTCTGCCAGGACCCCGCCCAGCGGCCGGACTTCGAGGAGCTGCGCGGTCGGCTGCGCGCGCTGATCCGTACGGCACCGGAGCCGGAGATCGGCCGTCGGCTGGTCACGGTCCCGGCGCTGGAGCAGGGCACGGATCCCCGGCGGCTGCCGATCCTGCGGCGCCGCGGCGAGCTCGTCCGCAAGGGGCGGCACAAGAAGGACCGGGCCCGCGGGGAGCGGCAGCCGCAGCGGGCGTCGGCCGCCACGGTGCCACTGGGGGCCGAGCCGGCGCCGCCGGTGGTCCCCGTGCCCCGCCCGCCCCGCCCCCCGAAGCAGCCCAAGCCGCTCCGGCAGCCCAGAACGGCCCGAGCGGCCAAGCCCGCCCGCGGCTTGGGCCCCTCGGCCGCCGAGCGGCATGACGAGCAGCAGCTGCTGGTGGAGGTCGGTCTGGACGCGGCGCCCCGGCGGTCGCGGACGGCATGGGACCACGACGCCGAGCGGGCGCCGCGCGGCCGCGGCCCGCGCCACCTCGGCCGCCTGCTGCTCGCCGCGATTCTGCTGCTGCTGGTGGGCGCGGTCGTCTACGCGGTGATGTTCCTGCCGAAGTCCGGCGAGCAGGCCCAGGACGGGCCGGGAGGCACGGAGGGTACGGGCGTGACGGGCGCGGTGTCCGGCGGCAGCCCCGCACCCACCGACGGTCAGGACGGCGGACGGGGCCAGGGGCAGAGCGAGGGCCAGGACGGCGGTTCCGGGGGCACCCGGGCGCCGCAGCCGACCCCGCCCGCGAACCTCGCCAAGGGCTACCAGCTCCGCAATGACCCCGAGGGTTTCCAGGTCGCGGTCCATGAGGGCTGGCAGCGGCGCGGCAAGAACGCCCAGGGCCAAGTCCATTACCTCGGCGGCGACTACGAGCTCCTGATCGTCCCCGGCCGCGACACCACCGCCCACTTCGGCACGGACCCGATGGCCTACCAGCAGGACAAGGAGGGCGAGCTGTCCCCGTACCGCGGCTCCGACTGGTCCTCGTCCTCCGGCCTGCGCCGGATCGACGTCGGGAAGACGGCGATGGCCGAGGGCACGTTCACCTGGAAGGACGACAGCGGCCGCCAGGTGTACGTACGCAACCTCGCGATGATCCACAACGGCCGCTATCACCTGGTCCTGGTCATCGGCCCCGACACCGGCCGCCGCGAGGTGGACCGGCTGTACGAGCAGGCGACGAGCACCTACAGCCCCAGGTAGTCCGGTCGGCTGGGGCCTGCCGGCCATCATCCCCGGGATCAACCGGGCGGTGGCCGAGGTGATCGTGGCCGAGACCGTGGGCGACATGGCCCGGTTCCCCTCGGCGGGACAAACCACCTGCCCTACCACGACCTGGGCGGCGACTACTTCACCCGGCGGGCATGGTCCCGACCGGGCCAACAGTCTTGCCCGGAACCGCCTCTACCTGCAGTTATTTACGCGTCAGAGTCGCCCAGTGGCTCTCACGGGATCTGTTCCCCGTCGGGGTGGTCGGTGGACTTCGACAGCTCGTTCCAGGCGGCTGTCTCCGCATCGAAGGCGGAGCGGGCGTCGGCGACGAGGCGGAGGGCGTCGCTGCCGAGGATGAGGTGGGTCGGCGGCTTTTCGGCCTCCACGATGGCGAGCAGGGCGTGGCCGGCTCGGGCGGGATCGCCGAGCTGCTGACCGCGCATGTCGAGGCGGCGTTCGCGGATCGGGGCGAAGACCGGGTCGTAGTCGGCGATGGTGCTTTCCACGCGGTGCATGGAGCGGCCGGCCCAGTCGGTGCGGAAGGAGCCGGGCTCGATCGCCGTGACGTGAATGCCGAACGGTGCGACCTCTGCGGCGAGCGTGGCCGCAATGCCCTCGACGGCGAACTTGGAGCCGTGATAGGCGGCCAGGCCGGGGAACGCGCGCAGACCGCCCATGGAGGTCACGAACAGGATGTGCCCGGCACGGCGCTCGCGCATGCGGGGCAGAACGGCTTGAGTGACCGCGATGACGCCGAAGACGTTGACGTCGAACTGGTGGCGGAAGGTGTCGGGCGGGGTTTCCTCGAAGGTGCCCTCGACGCCGTAGCCGGCGTTGTTGACGAGTACGTCGATGGGGCCCACCTTGCCCTCGACCGCTGCGACGGTCGACGCGATGGCATCGGTGTCGGTGACGTCCAGCACGCGGGCGTGAGCGCGGCCCGGAGCGAACTGCTCGAAGGCGGCGATCTGGTCCGGGTTCCGAACGGTGCCGATGACGGTATGGCCGGCCTCGAGGGCGGCGGTGGCGAAGGCGCGGCCGAGGCCGCTGCTCACGCCGGTGATGAGAAACGTGCGGGGCATGTGTCTCTCCGTTGGAATCGGAAGTGTCAGACGGTGGAGCGCATAAGCCCGTCGAGCGCAGTGCGCGCGAGCTTCTCGACGTGCTCGTCCGTGAGGTCGTAGTGGCCGGTGAGCCTGCGGAAGATGAGTGGCCCGAAGAGGATGTCGATGACGTCGTCCACGTCGGTGTCGGGCGAGGATCATCCGGCGGGACGTCTCCCGGCCAAGGTCGGTGTCGCCGTCAACGGCTGTTCGCGGACACCTCGTTCGAGGTGGTGACCGCATCTGGATCGGTGGAACGTTGCGGCGCCGCGGAGCCTTCCGCGGGCTTGGACCTCGCCAGCCACAGGCCGGTGAACA
Source organism: Streptomyces sp. NPDC028368 (assembly GCF_055565615.1). Lineage (NCBI taxonomy): Bacteria > Bacillati > Actinomycetota > Actinomycetes > Kitasatosporales > Streptomycetaceae > Streptomyces > Streptomyces sp. NPDC028368. The sequence goes on from NZ_JBVHTY010000018.1 coordinate 55,829, forward strand.
CGGCGGTGGCCAAAGTGACGGTGCCGGCAGCGAGGAAGGCGCTGTTGAGGCCGGTCTCGAAGGAGGCGCCGCCGGATTGCCGGGTGCGGACGATGGCTCCGAGTACCGCCACGCCGAGCACCGCGCCGATCTGTCGGGTGGTGCTGCTGATGCCTGACGCGAGGCCGCCTTCCTGCGGGCTGACTGCTTGGATGGCGGCTCCCGTCAGTGGGGACATGGTCAGGGCGAAGCCGATGCCGACGACTCCCAGCCGCCACCACACGTTCCCGTAGCCGGTGTCGGCGTGCACCATGCCGAGCGCCAGCAGTCCCAGGCCGGCCAGGGCCAGGCCGGTGGTAACCACGATGCGGAAGCCGTACCGGGCGGCGAGCCGGCCCGCGTACGGGCTGACGATCACCATGGCGAGGGATGCCGGCAGGGTCTGCAGGCCGGCGCGCAGGATCGAGCTGCCCTGGACGTACACGAAGAACTGGGAGAAGAAGAACGACGAACCCATGAGCGCGAACCCCACCACGACCATGGCGGTGTTGGACACGGTGAACAGCCGCTGCCGGAACAGCCGCAGCGGCAGCAGCGGAGCGGAACGACGCGCTTCGACGGCGACGAAGGCGGCGAGGAGGATCACCGCGGCGGTGAAGCTGCCCAGGATCACCGGCGACGTCCAGCCGCGGGCACCACCCTCGATCAGCCCGTAGGTCAGCGCCCCCACCCCCAGAACGGACAGCACCGTCCCCGGGATATCGATCGCGGGGGCGCTCGGATTGCGGGCCTCTTCAAGGCTGCGCAGACCGACCAGCAGAAGGACCACGCCGATGGGCAGATTGACCAGGAAGATGGCGGGCCAGCCGAAGGCATCCGTCAGCACGCCGCCGGCCACGGGGCCTGCGGCCAGACCGATTCCGCTGAATCCGGCCCACAGCCCGATCGCCTTGATTCGTTCTTGCGGCACGGGATAGGCGGCGGCGAGCAGGGCCAGCGAGGCAGGGCTCAGCGCCGCGGCCCCGATGCCCTGCAGCACCCGGCCGGCGATCAGCCAGCCGACCGAGGGCGCGAGGCTGCACAGCACCGACGCGGCGGTGAACACCGCCACGCCGGTCAGGTACACCCGCTTGCGGCCGAACCGGTCGGCGAAGACACCGCCGGACAGCAGCAGCATGGCGACCAGCAGTACGTACGCGTCGACGATCCATTGCAGACCGGTCAGCTGAGTGTGCAGCCGGTGCTGCATATCGGGCAGCGCTGCTCCAACAATCGTGTTGTCGAGCAGGACCATGAATTGGCCTAGGCAGGTCACCGTGAGCAGCACGGCCTGGTTTGGTCGACTGCCTACGGCCGCAGGCGATGCAGCCATGGGGATTCCTCTCGATCGTTGGTTGCGCCTCTCCACGGCCGACGCGGTCAGCCTCTGGGCGCTCTAAAGCAGTCAGTGGCTGCGTTAGGCGACTGTAAGGAGGGTTGCCTCGCAAACGCAAGTCACGACTGCGTTAAGGTGGGGGCATGAACGAGCGACAGCGAGCCCGGCGGCCCGGCGGGCGCAGCGCCCGCGTCGGCGCGGAGGTGCACCAGGCCGTCACCGACCTGATCAGCGAGCGCGGCTACGGCAACTTCACCGTCGGCGAGGTCGCAGACCGCGCGGGCGTGGCCGACAGCAGCATCTACCGCCGGTGGGGCAGCCTGGAAACCCTGCTCACCGACGTGGCGCTCACCCGCCTCAACGCGCGGTCGCCGATGCCCGACACCGGGAGCCTGGCCGGCGACCTGCGCACTTACGCGGCCAACGTGGCCCGCGAGATCACCGGACCCGACGGTCTGGCGGTGGTGCGCCTGGCCGTCGCCCTGTCGAGCAACGGTCAGCAGGGCCTGCAGGCGCGTGACGACCTCCGCGACGAACGCACCCGGCAACTGCAGTCCATGCTCGATCGCGCCCGCGAACGTGGCGAGCACGCACCCGACGCGTTCGGCGTGCTGGACCACATCCTGGCCCCGATGTATATCCGCGTCTTGTTCGGCATGGGCCCGCTCACCCCGGACTACGTCGACGGGCTGGTCGACCGATTGCTGTGACCTCAACCCGGTCCCCGGGTTCAGCCCTCGGACGCGGTGCCAGGGCTCCGCGGTGCCAGGGGTGAGGCGCTCTACTACGTGCCATCCCACCTCAGGCATCCGGCCCTCGGCGAGCTCGTGGGTGGAGTATTCGCCGAAGCGGCGGATGCGCTCGGTCAGGTACGGCGAGACCTGCCAAGATCATTCCATGGCCCGTTTGGAGTCGATCTAAGCGGGGCCCGCTCCGGCCGGCGCCGCGAGGACCTTGACGGCGTTGCCCACTCCGTCCTGGGCCCGGGTCTGCCGGCCCAGCTGCGCCGCCCGCCGGACCAGCGCGGGGGTGTGCACGGACCTCCGGATGGCGGTTGCCAGCCGCTCGGCGGTCAGCCGGTGTTGGGGCAGGGGCGGCGGCGCGACGCCGCATGCGTGCATACGCTGGGCCCAGAACGGCTGGTCGAAGGCGAGCGGGCAGACTACCTGGGGCCGTCCGGCCATCAGCGCGGCGGCAGTGGTCCCGGCACCACCGTGGTGGACGATCGAGGACATCCGCGGGAACAGCCGGTCGTGGGGCGCCTCCTCCACGAAGAACACGTCGTCGGCGTTCGCCATGCGCTGGTGCGCGGTCATGCTGCCCCAGCCGGTGGCTACGACGGCGCGGACCTTTGCCGCTCGGATCGCCTCGACCACCGTCCGGGTCGTCTGCGCGGGGTCCCTTCCGGGCAGGCTCCCGAATCCGACGTACACCGGTGGCGGGCCGGCATCGAGGAACGCGCTGAGAGGCGGCGACATCCGCCAGTCGGAGCGCGTCGCCAGGTGCCAGAAGCCCGTGGTGTGGGCGGTCGCCGGGTAGCGCGGTGCGCCGGGGAGCACATGGCCGCCGAAGGCCTGCAGGACGGTGGCCGGTTGCCGGTCGGGACCCATCAGCACGTTGTGCCGTCCCCGCCGACGCGGCAGCCGCAGGTCGTCGCGCATCCGCTCCACCGCCCGCCCGTACAACAACCGGGTGATCACCGGCGTGCCGGTGTACGACATGGTGTTCGCCATCCTTGGGAGGCGCCCGGGGAAGAGTGGATTGGGCAAGTCCGGCGTGGGCACCCAGCCGGGCTGGAGACACACCGGCACGGCCGGCACGCCGAGGCTCTCGGCGAGGTGATGCGCCGGCAGCCACGACTGGAAGACCACGACATCGGGACGCTCCTGAGCCCGGACCGTGGTGACCAGGTCCTCCAGGACTTCCACGTAAAGCGGCCGGTTCCGCAGCAGCCACTGCACGGCCAGCGCAGGCCCCTGCAGTCCCCGCCCCCGCGACTGGTTCGCCTTGACGACGGCAGGATCCCGCAGCAGTTTCAGCGGCCCGTCAGCGATCGGAACGTAGGGCACACCGGCGGTCCGCGCCACCTCGGAGACCGACCGCGGACCGACCAGCGACACCTCATGGCCGGCGGACGCCAAACCACGGGCCAGCGCAACAAACGGTTGCACATCGCCCCGGGAACCATGCGTCAGAAGCAGTGCTTTCAACGGTGAACACTCCATGCAGAATCTCGGACAGAACAGGCGTCTCCACACCTCATCGGCGCCCCGTCCTCCCCACCCTCCACTGCCCAGGGACCCTGCAGAGAGATATTGGGGCCAAGGTGCGATCCCGTGTCGCGCTTGCCGGCGCGCCCGGCAATGGCGGCTGGTCTCCGGCCGTTTCTCCGCAGGTACCTCGCCCCTTGAGGGGACCGGGGCAAGCGCGGAGCATAGGCCCGGCCGACCCGGCCCGTGCCCGCGCGCTCCGCCACTGCGGAGTTCCTAGGCGCTCAACTCCCGCTCCAGCGGCGTCCGGAAGCGCGGTGTGATCCGGACCGCGCCCACCCATCCCGCGAGCCGCGCCGCCTCCGCCGTCACGGCCTTGCCGGCCTCGCTCCCGCCCTCGTCCGTCAGCAGCCGCCACACGATCTCGCCGTCCGCGCGCTGGGCCCAGCCGCCGATGATCTTGCCGTTCCACCACACCGTCGGCCCGATGTTGCCGCTGCGGTCGAAGAGGTGCGGTACGTGGTCCGGGTCGAGGTACCAGTCGCGGGCTTTCCAGCCCATGGAGGTGGGGTCGAGGCCGGGCAGCAGGGCCGCCCAGGGTTCGGGTGCGGCGACCGGCCCGAGGTCCTCCGGCAGGGCCAGGCCGTCCACGCCGCCGTCCAGGACCACCTCGACCGCATCCGTCGCGGCCACCGCGCGCCGGGTGTCGGTCAGCGTCCAGCCCGTCCACCACTTGAGGTCCTCGACGGTCGCCGGGCCGTACGCGGCGAGCCAGCGGCGGGCGAGGTCGGTGCGTGCCTCGGCGGCCGGGGGCGCGGACAGGTCGGCGAACGCGGTGCCGGGCGTCCACCGGAAGGAGCTGCTGGTCCAGCCGCCGCGCGGCCGCCCGCGCCGGATCCGCCCCTCGGCGGCCAGTACCCGCAGAATCCGGCTGGAGACGGCGACCTTGGCCTCGTACGGCTTGCCGGGGGAGTTCACGATGGTGTCGCGCAGGTCGGGCACCTCGGCGGCCAGATCGGCGGCCGTCGCCTCGCCGCGTCCGGCCAGCGCGGTGAGCGTCCTCGCCTCCACCTCCGCCAGCCGCCGCTCGTCCCACCCCGGGGCGCCGCCGATCAGCCATCGGGTCATGTCGCGCCGTTCCTTGGCGGCGATGGCTTGCCCCGTCGACGCACTCACCACCGGCGCGAGCGCGGCACCGACCGCGAAGAGGGTACGGCGCATGCACAGCAGCCGGACCAGCGCATGCTCGTCGTAGAGCGCGCGTTCCACATCCGCGGGGCCGGGTGCGGCCAGCCGGGCGCAGGCGGCCAGGTGCACGGTGGCCGCGTCGGAGGCATGCAGCGCTACGAGCGCATCGGCGACCTCTTCGGTACGGGCCGACCGGTACGCCGGCGCCAGCAGATGGCGCCGTCCGAGGCGGGCCCGGCGTCCGGCGGTGTCGATACGGGGGCGGGTGGCGCTCATGGGGCGACCGTACGGGGGCGGGGGTGGCTCATGCGGTGACCGTACGGGGTGGGTAGGACGGCCGGTGTCCTACACGCTGAGCCCCTCCGCGCGCCCGAACCGTTCCCTCAGCTCTCCCTTCAGCACTTTCCGGAGCGTCGCCCCGCGCGGCAGCGCGGCCAGCACCTCCAGCTGCTCGGGCAGCTTGTGCGGCGCCAGTCCCTGCGACCGGAGATAGGCGACGGCGTCGGCGAGCGTCAGCTCCCGTGCGTTCGGCGGCTGTTCCACGACGGCACAGACCCGCTCGCCCCGCTCCCGGTCCGGCAGCCCGATGACCGCCGCATCGGCCACGTCCGGGTGCCGGTAGAGCAGCCCCTCGATCTCCTGGGCGGAGATGTTCTCGCCCTTGCGGATGATGATGTCCTTGAGGCGGCCGGTGATGACGAGGTGGCCGGTGGGGGTGAGGTGGCCGAGGTCGCCGGTGGGGAGGAAGCCGTCGGCGTCGAAGGGGGACGGCTCGCCGAGGTAGCCACGGCAGACGGCCGGGCCGCGGAGCAGTATCTCCCCGCTCCCGGGGGCGATACGGATCTCCATCTCGGTGGGCGGCCGGCCGTCGGTCGTGGCGAGGTGCTCGGGGGTGTCGTACGGATCGCCCATGGTGACCATCGGGGCCTCTGTCATGGCGTAGCCGTGGGTGAGCTGACAGCCCAGTTCGGCGGTGACCTCGTGGTGGAGCGAGGGAGGTTTGGGGGCGCCGCCGCCCGCCAACAGGCGCAGAGAGGGAAGCAGTTGGCGGCCGGGCGGCAGTTTGCGCTGTTCGGCGAGGAAGGCGGCGTAGAAGGCGGTGGAGCCGCCCGCGAGGGTCACGTGGTGGCGGCGGTAGGCGGCCAGGCTTTCCGGTAGCGCGAAGTGCTCCACCAGGACGGCGGGGATGCCGAGCCGCAGGAGCATGACGGTGTAGTCGGGCCCGGCGACATGGGCGTACGGGAAGGCCATCGAGCCGATGTCGGACGGGCCGAGGCGCAGCGCGGCGGCCAGGCAGCGGCCCGCCGCCAGCAGGCTGCGGTCGGTGTGCAGGACGCCCTTGGGGCCGGCGGTGGTCCCCGACGTCCAGTAGATCCAGCGCGTCTCGTCGGGGTCGGCGGGGGGTGGCGGCAGCACGGCCGGGTCGCCGTCCGGGAGGGTGCCGGACGCCTCGTCGTACACCTCGATGACGGTGAGCGGGCCGGGCAGCGCGGCGGCCAGGCGGTGGGCCATCGCGGTGTGGTCGAAGCCGCGCCAGGTGCCGGGCACGGCGAAGAAGGCGGCGCGGGTGCGGCGCAGCACCTGGCCGGCCTCGTGGTCGCGGTAGAGCGGGATGACCGGGCTCTGGACGGCGCCGATCCGGGCCAGCGCGAGGCTGAACAGCACGGTCTCGATGCGGGTCGGCAGCTGCCAGACGACCCGGCTGCCGGGCCGTACGCCCAGCTCGTACAGGCCGGCGGCGACCCGTTCCGCCCGCCGGCGCAGCGCCCCGAAGGTGCTCCGCCGCTCGTGCCGGGCGGACCGGGTGCCCTGGATGAGCGCGGGCGCATCGGGGGTACGGGCGGCGCGCCATGCGAGAAGGTCCCAGAACGTCTCGCCGGCCATCGGTACCTCCAGATACCCACCCTGACTGACGCAGCGTCAGATTTCCTGGCGAGGGTAGAGGTCGGCGCCTTGTCGGTCCAGAGGATCGGAGGTTAGCCTTTTCTGACGGCCCATCAGGTACGTGAGAGGCCGAGTACGGAGATCGAGTACGAGAGACCGACACGAGAGACCGGCACGACCGGACACAGGGCGAGGGGAAACGATGGGGAACCCGAGAGAGCTCCATGTGCGGGGCCTGGACGACGAGACCGGCCACCAGCTCATGCGGCGCAACCCGATCCGCATGCTCGGCCTCGGCCTCGGTCCCGGTCCCGGCCGCGTCCTCGGCCGCGACAAGTAGTCGCCGCGCCATGGACCTCACGTACACCGAGGAAGAGGAAGAGTTCCGGGCGCGGCTGCGCACCTGGCTCGGCGAGGTGCTGCCGAAGCTCCCCGCCAAGCCCGCCGCGACCGACTGGCCGGGCCGCCGGGCCTACGACGTGGCCTGGCAGCGGATGCTGTACGACGCCGGATACGCGGGCCTGCACTGGCCGCGGGACGCCGGCGGGCAGGGCGCCACCCCCACCCAGCACCTGATCTTCCTGGAGGAGACGGAGCTGGCCGGCGCGCCCTACGTCGGCGCGGGCTTCGTCGGGCTGCTGCACGCCGGGCCGACCATCGCCGCCGAGGGCACCGCCGGACAGCGGGCCCGCTGGCTGCCGCCGATCCTGCGCGGCGAGGAGATCTGGTGCCAGGGCTTCAGTGAACCGGACGCCGGGTCGGACCTCGCCGCGCTGCGGACGAAGGCGGTACGGGACGGCGACGCGTATGTCGTGACCGGCTCCAAGATCTGGACCTCGCACGCCGAGGTCGCCGACTGGTGCGAGCTGCTGGTCCGCACCGACACGCAGGCGCCCCGGCACCGCGGGATCAGCTGGCTCGCCATGCCCATGGACGCGCCGGGCGTCACGGTACGGCCGCTGCGCACCCTTGCCGGGTCGACGGAGTTCGCCGAGATGTTTCTCGACGAGGTACGGGTGCCGGTCGGCAACCGCGTCGGGGCGGAGAACGACGGCTGGCGGGTGACCATGGTGACCCTCTCCTTCGAGCGCGGCACCGCCTTCGTCGGCGAGGTGGTGGCCTGCCGCCGGGTGCTCGGCGCGCTCGCCCGTACGGCGCGGGCCAACGGCCGCTGGGACGATGCCGTACTGCGGCGCAGGCTCGGCCGGCTGAGCGCGGAGTTCGCGGCGCTGTGGCGGCTGACCCAGTGGAATGTCAGCGAGGCACAAAGGAGCGGGGGCGTCCCGGGGGCCGGCGGCTCGGTCTTCAAGTTGCGCTATTCGCACGCCCGCCAGGAGCTGTACGACGCGGCGGCGGAGGTGCTGGGCGCGGGTGCGCTGGACGCCGGCCAGGAATGGGTCGCGGACCGGCTGTCCGCCCTCTCGTACACGATCGCCGCGGGCACCTCCCAGATCCAGCAGAACATCGTCGCCGAGCGCATCCTCGGCCTGCCGAAGGGGCGGTGACCGGCCGGTGGACTTCCAACTCGGCGACGAACAGCGGGCGTTGAAGGACGGTACGCGGCAGCTGCTGGCGGGGCGGTTCGGGCGGGAGCGGCTGCGGGCGGCGCTGGACGATCCCGCACTGGACCGTGCGCTGTGGCGGGAACTGGCCGAGGCCGGGTTCTTTGCGCTGCGGCTGCCGGAGTCGGACGGCGGGGTGGGGCTCGGACTGCCCGAGGCGGTGCTGGTCTTCGAGGAGGCCGGGCGGGCGCTGCTGCCGGGACCGCTGGCCGCCTGCCAGCTGCTGGCCGGCGTGGTGGACGGTGTCGCGACCGGCGAGCGGATCGTCGCGCTGGCCGACGCGACGGCCGACCCGGTGCTGTGGGAACACCCGGCCGACTGCGACGCGTTGATCTTGCTGGGGGGCGCGCAGGGGGCGGATCAGGTGCACCAGGGGCGCGAAGCAGGGGCGTACGGAAGCGCGGCCACCCATGTCGCCTGCGCCCCGTTCGCCTCAGTTGACCCCCTCACCCCGCTCGCCCGTCTGACGGATATCCCGCGCAAGACCCCCTTGCCCCTCGACGCCTCCCGCCTGCGCCGCGAGGCGGCCCTGCTCACCGCCGCCCAACAACTGGGCAGCGCGGCCCGCACGATGGAAATGGCGGTCGCGCATGCGGGCGAACGGGAGCAATTCGGCGCCCCGATCGGATCCTTCCAAGCGGTCAAGCATCTGTGCGCGCAGATGCTCGTACGAGCCGAAATGGCCCGAAGTGCGGTGTATGCGGCGTCGGTCACAGAGGGTGTTCTCGACGTGACGAGCGCGAAACTGCTCGCCGACGAGGCTGCTGTGCGTAACGCCCGGGACTGCCTGCAGGTTCACGGCGGCATGGGGTTCACATGGGAGGCGGATGTGCATCTGCATCTCAAGCGGGCCTGGTTGCGCGCCGAGTGCTGGGGCCGGGCCGGCGCGGCGGAAGAAGCGCTGGCGGAGGGCTTGATCGCCTGACGGGAGTTGAGGTGATGGGGTGTCCCGTGGGCCGTAATGTCAGACTCTGGCATCCCGTGTGCGAAATGTCGGAAACCGCATGCATAAGTGGTCACGGAGGGTCGATATCGGGTTGTGTCCTAGGCGTGACTCGTCACAGGCGGGAGTCGGCGTTCCGCTCGGGTACGCTCCCTTGGGTGCGAGTGGTTCTGTGGCGCAACGGTCGCGGTGCCGTCGAAATGGCGGCTCCGGGGTACGGACTGCGCGCCGCTCGCCTCGGGCGGGGGCCCGAGAACCCCCCTTGTTCGACTCCCCGCAAAGTGCGTCGCACAGTATGCAGCACGCATACTCCCTTGCGCTGGAATATGCCCGAAGCGCTTGTTGGGGTGACTGAACGTCAACCATGCTGTGCTTCACCGGGGTCACGCACCGTGATCCTGTGGAGGCGCGAGGCGATGTTTCCGCCGGTTCGGATGGTGTGAGCGGTGCAGGTGCTTCAGGTTCAGTTGGAGGTACGGCCCGACCCTGCAGAGGTGGGGCGGGCCAGGCAATGGGCCCGATCGCGGCTGATGGGGTCCGGCATAGGGGTCGATGAGCCGCTGGCCGAGACGTTGATCTTGTTGATCTCCGAGCTCGTCACCAATGCCGTGGTGCATACCGGCTCGGCGGCCAAACTGCGGATGTGCTTCTCGGGATCGGGCGCGGTGGTGGGGACCGTACGGGTCGAAGTGGTGGATGCCAGCGCCCGCCCGCCGCGCCAGCGGCACGCAGACGGCGAGGACACCAACGGTCGCGGCCTGGAACTGGTCGACGGCCTCGCGGACCGCTGGGGCTGGCAGCAGGAAGGCGCCGGCAAGCGGATCTGGTGCGAGGTGGACCGCTGCCAGTCGCTGTTGATGGCGGCGGGTGGCGAACTGGGGGCGTACGAACCCCACTGCGCCGTACCCCATCGGGCGTAAGCGGATCCGGCGCAACCGCGTCCGGCGCAACCGCATCCCGCGCAACTGGATCCTGCATCAGCGCATCGCGCGCAAGTGAGTCCCGCGCAACCGAATCCTGCGCAACCGAATCCCGCGTCACCGAATCCCGTGTATCCGCATTGCGCGCAAGTGAGTCCTGCGCAAGTGAGTCCTGCGCGAGTGGGTCCTGCGCGAGTAAGTCCCGCGCAAGTGAATCCTGTGCGAGTGAATCCCGTGTGGGGGAAGCGGGCCGGGGTCAATCGGGCGCAGCGGAATTAGTCCAGACCAGGTGTTGACGTGGCGTGCCGTGTTGATCACTCTTGGGTGGAGCGATTCGCCGCGAGGGGACGCCGAGGTCGTGGGGGGAGCCGGGATTCCGGTCCGGGGCCTTGACGAGTGCGGGTCGCGGCCTGGTTGGGGGTCCCCCGGTGGAAGCCGGGGAAGGTGGCGGTCCGCGGTGCCGCGCTCGGGGCGCGCATGGGCGCACCGCCACCTGGCCGGGCCGGCCGGGGACCGGGCCGGACCTTCAGAGGATCGCCACGGGTGCCACTGGCGTCCCGGTCCCGCCGACGAACGGCTCGGCCATCGCCGACAGCAGGAACGTATGACGCCCCGCCGCCGCGCAGGCCGCGCTCAGCTCCTCCAGATTCCAGTTCTGGCCCTGCAGCATGCCCATCTCCACCAGGTCGAGGGCGTGCACCGGAAGCCACAGGTCCTCGATCTCCGGCGGGAAGATCTCGAAGGTCAGGGTGTCGTTGGCGACCGCGGCGACGTCGCGGGCGTGAAACCACTCGGGGGTGCGCAGCGAGAGCCCCGGTGACGGGAAGGCGTACGCCTGCCGGTCGCCGGCCAGGTAGTGCTGCATCTGCCCGGTCCGGATCAGGACGATGTCGCCGGACCGGACCTTGGTGCCCGCCAACTCCTCGGCGGCGTCCAGGTCTTCGGGCGTGACGGCGTGTCCGCCCGGCAGCCGGTCGGTGCCGTGTGCGCGGGCCACGTCCAGGAGGACGCCGCGGGAGACGATCGGGGTGGCTTTCTCGATGCCGAGGCTGGTGGCGCCGGCGTGGGCGGTGACGGAGTCGGCGGGACGGTTGTTGTAGAGCCGCCCGGAGTGCGAGACGTGGGTCAGGCCGTCCCAGTGAGTGGCGGCCTGGAGGCCCATGGTGACCGCGTCGTCCGAGGTGGCGACCGTACCGGGCCCGAAGATCTCCTGGTTTATCGCGACCATGGTGTGCAGCGGGTTGACCCGGCCGGGGATCATGCCGGTCTGTACGCCGTCCTGCCGGAGCGGCAGCGCGAGAGGGATGCGCAGGCCGGTGCGGAGGGCGGCGGCGGCCTCGCGTACGACCCGGTCGGTGATCAGGTTGAGGGTGCCGATCTCGTCGTCGGCCCCCCAGCGGCCCCAGTTGTTCACGCGTTTGGCGATGTCGTGGAACTCCTGCGGCAGGGACATGGGGCCTCCTTGGGTTCGGCCGGGGGGTTGTGTTCGTACCGCGTGTGCTCAAAAATCTAACGGTCCGTCAGAAACTGCGGGAAGGGGCGCGGCATGGGAAACGCGGGGAACTTCTTGGCCGGCAAGGTGGTCGCCGTCACCGGGGCCGGGCGCGGTATCGGGCGGGCGGTCGCGCTCGCCTGCGCGGAACAGGGCGCGAAGGTGGTCGTCAACGACTACGGGGTCTCCATCGCGGGCGGCGAGCCGAGCAGCGAGGTCGCCGAGTCGGTGGTGAAGGAGATCGAAGCCGGGGGTGGTGTCGCCACCGCGGTCGCCGACGATGTGTCCACCATGGCCGGTGGCCAGCGGATCGTGGACACCGCGCTGGCGCAGTACGGGCGGATCGATGGCGTGGTGTGTGTGGCCGGGATTCTGCGGGAGCGGATGCTCTTCAATATGTCCGAGGAGGAGTGGGATCCGGTGGTTGCCACTCATCTCAAGGGGACGTTCACGGTGTTCCGGGCGGCGGCAGCCGTGATGCGGCGGCAGGGGTCGGGGACCCTTGTCGGCTTTACCAGCGGCAATCACCAGGGCTCCGTATCGCAGGCCAATTACTCGTCCGCCAAGGGCGGGATCATTTCGCTGGTACGGAGTGCGGCGCTGGGGCTGCACAAATACGGGGTGACGGCCAATGCGGTGGCGCCGGTCGCGCGGACGCGGATGTCGGCGAATGTGCCGATGGAGCTCAAGGAGATCGGGGAGCCGGAGGACGTCGCGGCGTTCGTGGTGTATCTGCTGAGCGAGCGGGCGCGGGAGATCACGGGGCAGGTTTATACGGTTGCCGGGCCGAAGGTCGCGGTGTGGGCGCAGCCGAGGGAATTGCGTTCCGCCTATGTCGACGGGGCGTGGACGCCGGAGAAAGTCGCCGATGTGGTGGCGGGGTCGGTGGGTACCGATCCGATGCCGATGCTGGCGCAGCTGTCGGCGATGGCCGAGGCGGCGCGGGGCGGGGCGGGGCCCAACCAGTAGGTGTTGCTCCGTACCGTGGGAGGTGGGTATGGACTTTGAGTTCGGGAATGCGGAGGAGGAATTCCGGCGAGAGGCTCGGGCTTGGCTGTCGGAGCATCTCGTAGGGGAATACGCCGAGTTGTCGGAGCGGGGCGGGCCCGGAAGTGAGCACGAAAGGGCCTCGGTGCGCAGGGCGTGGGAGCGGGAGCTCGGGGCCGGCGGCTGGATCGGTCTTGGCTGGGGCGAGGGATACGCGCATCGTCCGGCGACGCTGACGCAGCAGGTGGTATGGGCCGAGGAATATGCGCGGGCCGGAGCACCGGGGCGGGTTGGGCATATCGGGGAAAATCTGCTGGCACCGACGCTGATCTCTTATGGGGACGAGGCGCAGCGGGAGCGGTTTTTGCCGGGTATCGCGCGGGGGGAGGAATTGTGGTGCCAGGGATACAGCGAGCCGGATGCGGGGTCGGATCTGGCGGGGGTGCGGACGGTGGCCGTACGGGACGGGGACGAATACCGGATCAGCGGGCAGAAAGTCTGGACCTCACTGGCGCGCGAGGCCGATTGGTGCTTTGTGCTGGCCAGGACGGATCCCGGGGAGCGGCGGCATCGGGGGCTGTCCTTTCTGCTGGTGCCGATGGATCAGCCGGGCCGCATTGAGGTGCGGCCGATCCGGCAGATGTCGGGGACCGCGGAATTCAACGAGGTGTTCTTCGACGGGGCGGTGGCGCGGGCCGGGCATGTGGTGGGCGGGGAAGGAGCCGGCTGGCGGGTGGCGATGGGGCTGCTGGCGTGGGAGCGGGGCGTGTCGACGCTGGTCCAGCAGATCGGGTTCGCGAGTGAGCTGGGTGCGGTGGTGGGGGAGGCGGTCGCTCGCGGGGCGGTGCGTGATCCTGTGCTGCGCGATCAACTAGTCGGTCAGTGGGCCGAGTTGAAGGTCATGCGGTGGAATGCGCTGCGGACCCTGGGTGCCGTTGGGGACGCGGGCGCGCCCAGTGTGGCGAAGCTGTTGTGGGGCGGGTGGCATCAGCGGCTGGGGGAGCTGGCGATGCGGGTGCGCGGGGCAGCGGCCGGGCTGGGGCCCGTCGACTGGTCCGCGCGGGCGCCGTACGAACTGGACGCGCTGCAGCGGCTGTTCCTGTTCACCCGGGCCGACACCGTCTACGGCGGTTCGGACGAGATCCAGCGCAACATCATCGCCGAGCGTGTGCTCGGCCTGCCCAGAAGGGAGCGGTGATGAGAGGCGTCATTTTCGACGGCGAGCAGACCCGGGTCGTGGACGATCTGGTGGTACGGGATCCGGGGCCGGGCGAGGTGCTGGTCGGGATCCGGGCCGCCGGGCTGTGTCACAGCGATCTGTCGGTCATCGACGGGACCATTCCGTTTCCGGTGCCGGTGGTGCTGGGGCACGAGGGGGCCGGGGTGGTCGAGGCCGTGGGGGCGGGTGTTGAGCATGTGGCGCCCGGTGATCACGTTGCCCTGTCGACACTGGCCAATTGCGGGGCGTGCGCGGAGTGCGACCGGGGACGGCCGACGATGTGCCGCAAGGCCATCGGGATGCCCGGGAAGCCGTTCCGGCGAGGGGGCGCGGAGCTGTTCAACTTCGCGTCGAACTCGGCATTTGCGGAGCGTACGGTCGTCAAGGCGGTACAGGCCGTGAAGATCCCCAAGGAGATTCCGATGACCTCCGCCGCGCTGATCGGGTGCGGGGTGCTGACGGGTGTCGGGGCCGCGCTCAACCGGGCGAAGGTGGATCGCGGGGATTCGGTGGTGGTGATCGGCGCCGGCGGCATCGGGCTCAACGTGCTGCAGGGGGCGCGGATCGCGGGGGCCTCGACCATCGTGGCCGTGGATGCCAATCCGGCCAAGGAGGCGGTGGCGCGGCAGTTCGGGGCGACGCATTTCCTCGATGCCTCGGCGGTGGCGGACAGCGTCAAGGCGGTGAAGGAGATCCTGCCGGCCGGCGCCGACCATGCCTTCGAGTGTGTGGGCAGTACCCGGCTGATCCGGCAGGCGATCGATCTGCTGGACCGGCACGGCCAGGCGGTGCTGCTCGGGGTACCGCCGGCCGGCGCGGAGGCGTCGTTCCTGGTGTCGTCGATGTACCTGGACAAGTCGATCCTGGGATGCCGGTACGGGTCGTCGCGGCCGCAGCGGGATATTGCGCTGTACGCGCGGATGTACGGGCAAGGGCGGCTGCTGCTGGACGAGTTGGTGAGCGAGACGTATCCGGTGGAGGACTTCGCGAAGGCCGCCGACGATGCGCATCATGGGCGGGTGGCCCGGGGGGTTTTGACGTTCGGATAGCGGGAGGGGCCGGGAAACGGTGGCGGTGGCCCGATCCTGGTGAAGGCTGGCCCTCCGGCCACTCGTTCCGTTCGGCCGCGACGATGATGCTGCTCGGGTGAGCCAGATAACCGAACCGCCCCCGCCTGCCACGGACCCCGCCCCCGCGCCTCCTCGCCGACGCCGCCCCCACCGGGCCTGGTCCGTCGCCGCCGTCACCTTCCTCACCATCATCGGCGCGGCCGGCTTCGCCTCCCTGCCCGGACTGCTCATCGATCCGTTGCACGCCGAGTTCCACTGGTCGCGCGGCACCATCGGCTTCGCGGTGTCCGTGAACCTCGCGCTGTACGGGCTGACCGCGCCGTTCGCCGCCGCCCTGATGGACCGCTTCGGTATCCGCCGAGTGGTCGCCGTGGCCCTGACGCTGATCGCGGTCGGCGCCGGGCTGACCGTCTTCATGACGAACAGCACGCAACTCGTCCTCCTGTGGGGCGTGCTGGTCGGCCTGGGCAGCGGATCGATGGCGCTGGCCTTCGCCGCTACGGTCACCGGCCGCTGGTTCGTCGAGCGGCGCGGGCTGGTCACCGGCATCCTCACCGCGGCCGGCGCCTCGGGGCAGCTGGTCTTTCTCCCACTGCTGTCCTGGATCGTCGACCGGCACGGCTGGCGGCCCGCCGCCGTCACCGTGGCGCTCGCCGCGCTCGCCGTCGTCCCCCTGGTGTGGCTGCTGCTGCGCGACCATCCGGCGGACGTGGGCCTCGCGCCCTATGGGGCAACGGAGTTCGTACCCAAGCCGCCGCCACAGCCCGGCGCGGCCCGGCGCGCGGTGCGGGCGCTGCTCGCGGCGGCCCGAACGGGCCCGTTCTGGCTGCTGGCGGGCACCTTCGCGATCTGCGGCGCCACGACGAACGGCCTGGTCAAGACGCACTTCGTGCCCGCCGCACACGATCACGGGATGCCGATGACCGCCGCCGCCTCGCT
Source organism: Streptomyces sp. NPDC028368 (assembly GCF_055565615.1). NCBI lineage: Bacteria > Bacillati > Actinomycetota > Actinomycetes > Kitasatosporales > Streptomycetaceae > Streptomyces > Streptomyces sp. NPDC028368. The sequence continues at coordinate 71,597 of NZ_JBVHTY010000018.1, forward strand.
CCTCGCGGTGATCGGCGTCTTCGACATCGCCGGGACCGTCGCCTCGGGCTGGTTCACCGACCGCTTCGACACCCGTCGGCTGCTCTCCGTGTACTACGGCCTGCGCGGTGTGTCGCTGATGTTCCTGCCGCTGCTGCTCGCGGACACCGTCCACCCGCCCATGATCTTCTTCATCGTCTTCTACGGCCTGGACTGGGTCGCGACCGTCCCGCCGACCATCGCCCTGTGCCGCGAGCACTACGGCGAGGACAGCGCGATCGTCTTCGGCTGGGTGCTGGCCGCCCATCAGGTGGGCGCCGCCCTGATCGCCTTCCTGGGCGGCCTGGCGCGGGACGCCTTCGGTACGTACAACCCGGTCTGGTACACCTCCGGGGCGCTGTGCGCGGTCGCGGCACTGATGGCGCTGGTCATCCGGCGGCGGAGGGCCGTTTGAAGGACACCCTGGTGGCGGGGTGGCCGGCCGGCGGGTGCATCATCCCGATGAGAGGGGTGATGCGGGATGAGCATGACCAGGGGTGGGACTTCCGGCGCGGTGTTCTGGAGCTGGCCGGCCGTGGCGGTTTCGATGGCCGCGCTGCTGGGCGAGGTGCTGGTCGCGGGGGCCGGGCTGGGGATGTACGGCTTCACCCAGGAGGGGGACGTCGGCAATGTGTTCCTGGCACTGTTCCTGCTGCCCTTCGCGATTGTCGTCGGTAGCGTCCCCGGCTTCGTGGTGACGGTCACTCTGATCCTGCCGACCCTTTGGCTGGCGGGTTGGGCGGCGCGGCGGGCCGGGCTGCCGGGGCGGCCGGCCTGGTGGTGGACGGCGGCCGCGGCGCCCTTCTCGGCGTTCGGCGCGCTCCTGGCGCACGGGGTGATCGCCGCGCTGCTCGACCGTGCCGTGGGGCCGCCGATGGCGTATCTGGTGCTCTGGCTGGCGCTCACGGCGGCCGCCGTACCCGCCGCCCTGCTGGCCGCGTACGCCGCCCGGGACCGCGATGCGCGGCGTGCCGTACGGCTGACCGTCACCGTCGTGTGCGGCGGAATCGGAGCCGCACTCACGGTGGTTGCGCTGTTCGTGGGCGCCTTCGCCACCGGGCTGATGCACGAATACCGGCCACCGCACCTGGACCGCGCCGCGCTCACCGGCGTCTGGGAGGACGGCTCCGGTGGCACGCTGCGGCTGCGCTCCGACGGGGTCGCGCGCGCGTCCCGGCTGTCCGAGGACGGGGAACGCTGTGAGGGGACCGGCACGTGGTCGCTGGAGACGGACGGCGAGCAGACGTTGCGGCTGTACGGCGACATCTGCGCGTCGGACTGGAGCGTCGGCGGTACGCAGCGGAAGCCCACCCTCTACGTCTACGTGGGCGATCCGGACGAGGGGGAGCGGCAGGTGCTGACCCGGCAGGCCGCGGCCCGGCGGTGAGGCGGACGGCCGCCGTCAGCCGCTGAAGCTGCCGAAGGCGCCCCGGTGGAAGAGCAACGGGCCGCCCCCGGCGGCGGACGGGTCCGCGGCGAGGGCCTCCACCCGGCCGACCACGATCAGATGGTCGCCACCGGTGTGCACGGCCTGGATCGTGCAGTCGATCCAGGCGGGGACGTCCGCCAGCCGCGGCGAACCGGTCGCCGGAGCCGCCACGTAGGAGACCCCCGCGAACTTGTCGCCCCCGCTGACCGCGAACCCTCGGCACAGTTCGCCCTGTTCGGCACCGAGGATGTTGACGCAGAAGACTCCGGCGCGGGCGATCCGCGGCCAGGTGGTCGACGTACGCGCCACCATGAACGTGACCAGCGGCGGGTCGAGGGAGAGCGACGCGAACGACTGACAGGCGAAGCCGGCCGGGCCCTCTTCCCCCGGTGCCGTGATGATCGTGACGCCACTGGCGAAGTGCCCCAGGACGGAGCGGAATTCGGCCGGGTCCAGAGGGGCGCGTTCGTCCTCCCGTACGGCGCGCAGCGTGGGGCGGGGGAGGGCGGCGGCCGGGGTGCCTGCGGTGGCTGTGGCGGGTGGGGAAGCAGTGGTCGGTGCGCCGACCGAGCGCAGATATCGCACCGCCGTGGCCGCCATTCCCGCGTGTCCCATCATGTCTTCATTGAATCTGATGCTGCGTCAGATGGAAAGCCCCCGGAAGAGGGATCCGGCGGAGTCCACGGGCCTTCAGGCGCCGCCGGGGTGCCAGGGGGAGGGGGTGCCAGGGGGTGCCAGGGGGTGCCAGGGGGTGCCGGGGGACACCAAGGGGCGCCGGGGAGGCCACCCTTAGGGGTGGTTTGCTCCAACTCGGGGGCGATGTAGTGGGGAATCAGGGGAGATCGGGGGGTGGCACCTGATTGGCTACCGGCTGCACGGGTAGCTTCCTTCTCGGCCGCCGCCCGTAGCCCAGCGCGGGGAGTTCCAGTACATGGCCGATGCGATGCCGTCGTCACCGTTGCCTGCCGCGTCACCCACCTTCGATGAGGTCTTCTGCGGGCTGTTGCCCCGGCTCTACCGGCGGGCGGTGATGCTGGCCGGACCGAGACAGTCCGCGGAGGACGTGGTGCATGAGGCGTACCTCAAGCTCGCCGCCCGCCCGCAGCGCTTCCTCGCGCATCCGGAGCCGTACGCCTATGCCTTCACCGCGGTGCTCAACGTCGTCCGCGACGTGTACCGCAAGGACCGGCGCCAGGTGCTGGTCGAGGCGATCGAGGGCGTCGGGGAAGCCGGTGCGGGCGGGGTTGACGGCGGCGGGGGCTGCGGGGCGGGCCTCGGCGGGGCCGGCGGTGGCTGGGACGGCGGGGTGGAGCGGCGGCATGCGGAGCTCGAAGCGGTCCGCCTGCTGGGGCGGTTGTCGCGCCGCCAGGCCGGGATCGTCATCCTCGTCGACCTCGACGGCTACACCATCGACCAGGCCGCGAAGATCATGAAGGTGCACCGCGGCACCGCGGCCCGGCACCGTGCACGCGCGCTGGACAGGCTCCGCGCCTACCTCGTTGCCTCGGAACGCGGGCGGGCCGGGCGGTGAGCGGCACCGTGGGCGCGGGGCCCGGATACGAGGACGGAGCGGACGGCGGCGGCTCCCCGAGCGGCTCGGGGGGCGGCGCCGGCCGGGGGTTCGACACCGGGGGCGGCGGTGCGGGTGGCGGTGCGGGCGACGATGCCGAGGCGCTGCTGCGTGAGCGGCTGCGGTGCGCGGACGAGCGGATCGAGCTGCCGGCCGGGCTGTGGGCCCGCATCCGTGTCCAGCGGTCCGGCCCTGAATCGGAGCCCGTCGCGTCTGAGGTTCCTGCGGTGTCCGGGGTGCCCGTGGCGTCCGTGGCGCCTGTGGTCTCCGTAGGGCTTGCGGCCTCGCGCCGGAAGGCCTACGCCCTCGCGCTCACGGTCGCGGCCGCGGTGGCCGCGGTGGCGCTCGGGGTGTGGTGGCTGGTGGGTCCGGACGCCGGCGGGTCGCAGCCTGCCGCCGGTGTCCGCGCGGTGCCGCTCACGGTCTACAACAGCGAGTCGGCCTGCCGTCGGATCCATACGCTGGAGTGCGCGCTGCGACTGGCCAGGAATCCGTACGCCAGGTATGCCACGCGGGGCAATTCCGCGGGCCGGGTCTGGCACGGCGACGTACTGGCCGCGCACTGTGTGGTCATCGACGGGCGGTTGGTGCGTGACGAGGCGGGTGTGACGTCCAGCCGCTGGTATCTGGTGACCGGTAAGAACGGCGTGCCGGGCTGGCTGCCGGGGGTGCGCACCCGTAATACGCGCGAGGTGCCGGACTGCCCGCATGGCGTGATCTAGATCACGCCATGCGGTGTCATGGAGGGCGGGGGCGCCGCCCGTGTGCCGAGTGAAGGGTTGGCTGAGGGGCCGGCCGTACGGGCGCGCAGGGAGTCGGCGATGACGACGGTAGGCAACAGGCTCGGCGGTGCCGTGTGGGCCGGGCTGCTCGCGGCCGGGCTGCTGTGGGCGGCGGGTGCGGTCACGGGGTGCCAGGCCGGGGCGAAGAAGGACGGGGGCGCCGAGGGTGTCGCGGCGGGGCGCGACCCGGACGTCAGCGCGGCCGACCGCCGCCCCTGGCCCGTGGGGCGGGTGGCGCCCCGTATGACCCGCGGCCCCGCTACCGGCCCCGGTACGTCGGGCTGCGGCGCTCCACGAAGGAGGCGACCCCTTCCTGGGCGTCCGCCGTGGTCATGTTGATCTCCTGGGCGGCGGCCTCGGCGGCGAAGGCCGCGGCCCGGTCGGTGTCGAGCGAGGCGTTGACCAGCTGTTTGGTCAGCGCCAGGGCCCGGGTCGGGCCGGCCGCCAGCCGTTCGGCCCACTCCCGTGCCGTCTTGGCCAACTCGCTATCCGGGACCACCCGGTTGACCAGGCCCAGCCGCTCGGCCTCGGCGGCCGGTACGGCGTCGCCGAAGAACATCAGCTCCTTTGCACGCTGCGGGCCGATCAGCCGCGGCAGGAGGTAGGCGCCGCCGCCGTCCGGGACCAGCCCGCGGCGTACGAACACCTCGATGAAGCGGGCCGATTCGGCGGCCAGTACGAGATCACAGGCGAGCGCGAGATGGGCGCCGATCCCCGCCGCGGTGCCGTTGACGGCGGCGATCACCGGCTTCTCACAGTCCAGTACGGCGCCGATGAAGCGCTGCGCGCCACGTCGGATCATCCGGGCGACATCGCCCGCGACCCGCTCACCGTCCGCCGCCGGCGATCCGCGCAGATCGGCGCCGGCGCAGAAACCCTTGCCGGTCGCGGTGATCACCACGGCCCGTACCTCCGGGTCGGCCGAGGCCTCCGCGAGCCGCTCGATGATGCGTTCGCGCTGGTCCCAGGTGAGGGCGTTCCTTGCCGCGGGCCGGTTGAGGGTGATCCACGAGACGCCGTTGTCAGTGGCGTGGAGTATCAATGAATCAACGGAAGGTGATGAGGCTTCGGAGGCGTTGGCGGGTCCGGGCGAGGGTGTCGTGGGGGAGGGCGTCATGGGGGAGTGGCTCCAGTGGGTGCGGTGGGTGCGGTGGGTGTGCGTGCGGGTGGTGGCGGTGCTGCTGCGGGGGCGCTCGGTGCGGGGTCGGCTGCTCCGTTTACCCGGTCTGCGGTGTCGGCTGCCCCGCTTGCCCGGCCTGAGGGGCCCGCGGTGCCTGCGCCGTCGGCTACGGAGCGCGGACCCCGCCGGGGCCATGGCATACGGCGAGCGCGTCGAGGGCCACGGCGCCCTCCCCGCGCGGCAGGACCACCAGCGGATTGATATCCAACTCGGCCAGGTCCTCACCCAGTTCGAGCGCCATCCGCTGCACCCGCAGGACGACCTCGACCAGCGCGTCCACATCCGCGGGCGGCGCGCCCCGCACACCTTCCAGGAGAGCGCGGCCGCGCAGTTCGCCGAGCATCGTGCGCGCCTGGTCCTCCCCGAAGGGCGGCACGCCCACCGCGACATCCCGCAGCACCTCCACGAGGACCCCGCCCAGCCCGACCGTCACCGTCGGCCCGAAGAGACTGTCGTGGGTGACCCCGACGACCATCTCCACGCCCCGCTCGATCATCTGGCAGACCAGCACACCGTCCAGCGGGATGTCCTCGTAGCGGGCGATGTCGGTGAGTTCACGGTAGGCGTCCCGCACCTGGCTGGCGGAGGTCAAGCCGACCTGGACCAGACCGAGTTCGCTCTTGTGGGCCAGTTGCGGCCCGGAGGCCTTCATGACCACCGGATAGCCGACCTGACTCGCCGCCCGTACGGCCGCCGCCGCGCTGGTCACCAGCTGTTCGCGCGGTACGCGGATGCCGTAGGCGCGCAGCAGCTGCTTGGCCGCGTGCTCGCTGAGCTGCTGGCCCGGACGCATCAGGGCCTGCGCCTTGCGGGCGGAGGGGGAGAGGACGCGCGGGGCATCGTCGAACGGCGAGCGGTAGCCGGCGGCAAACCGGTGGTGGTCGAGATAGGCGCGGACGGCGGTGATGCAGTTGGCGAAGGTGCGGAAGGTCGCCACGCGCGAGGAGCCCAGGAGGGTGTGCCGGTAGGCGTCCTCGGTGCCGACCGGCGACCCCCACACCACACACACCAGCTTGTCCGTGCGCTCCGCCGCGTCCACCAGATCCTGCGCGAGCTTGTCGCTCATCGGCGGGAAGGGGCCGGTGATCGGGCAGATGAGTACCCCTATCGACGGGTCGGCGAGGAGGGCATCGATGATCTTGCGGCCACGCCAGTCACCGACCGGGTGCCCGCCGTTGTCGATGGGGTTGGCGACATTGAGGTAGTCCGGTATCCACTGGTGCAGCTCGGCCTGCTTGGTGTCGTCGAGGGTGGGCAGCCGCAGTCCCGCCGCGGTTGCCAGATCCGAGAAGTGCGCCCCGGTGCCGCCGGAGATCGAATACACAGCGACGCCCTCGGACGTGGGCCGCTTGGCGCGGGCCAGCAACGCAGCGGTGTCCTGCAGCTCGTCGAGCCCGTCCACCCGGATCACGCCGAACTGCCGCATCGCGGCATCCACGACCTCGTCCGCGCCGGTGAGCTTGCCGGTGTGCGAGGCGGCCATCCGGGCGCCGGTCTCGGTACGGCCGACCTTGACGGCGACGACCGGCACCTTGTTACGGGCGGCGCGGTCGGCGGCAAGCAGGAAGCTGCGGCCGTCCTTGAGGCCCTCCACATAGGCGGCGATGGCGCCGACCTCGGGGCGGGAGGCGAAGTAGGAGATGAAGTCGGCGGTTTCCAGATCGGCCTCGTTGCCGGTGGGGGCCCAGTGAGAGAGGCGGATACCCAGTTCCTGAAGGGTGAAGACGGGGCGGCCCTGGTGGCCTGACTGTGTGATGAGGGCGATGGCCGGCCCGTCCAGGTCCTCGCGGAACTTCTCGAAGGCGTTGAGGTTGGTGTTCGGCCCGAGCAGCCGCAGCCCGGAACGCTCGACGACTTCGGCCAGCCGCGCCTGCGCCGCCGCACCATCCGCCCCTGTCTCGGCGAACCCGGAAGCGAAGGCCACGGCGAACTTCACCTTGGCGTCGCCCAGTTGCTCGATAACCGGGACGGGGTCGCCGACCAGCAGAACGGCGAGGTCCACCGGCTCGGGGAGGTCGGCGACGGTGGCGTGACAGGGGCGTCCGAAGACCTGCTTACGCCCCGGGTTGACGGGATGGAGCCGCGCGCCGACCCGCTCCGCCCAGGCGATCAGCTGTCGGGTGATGCCGGTGTTCGGACGGCCCTCGCTGTCCGAGGCACCGATCACGGCCACGGACTCGGGCCGGAAGAAGCGGTCCAGGTCGGGCACCGGAGCGTGCAGCGGCCGCCCGCTGACATCCCGGTCGACCGAGCCGCCGGCACGCTGCCCGCCGCTGCCACCGCGCGCTTCGGGCACGCCGTGGACGGTGTGTGGTGGTTGCTCCCCACAGGCCACGACGCGGGCCGGGCGGGAGTGAGTGGTGAGGGTGCCGTGAGTCGATCCAAGCATCGCAGACGCCCGCTCCTGTGTGACGGCTCTCATTGCCTGACGCATTACCTGACGCGTAGTCAGATTACTGAACTGACGGCATGTCAGGAATGGGGCTGCATGGTAAAGCTTCGGCGCGGCGGGTGTGCGGGTGGCGGGTGGCGGACCGTGGGGACGACCCCGGCCCGCCCTGCCTCGCCTCCTGCCCCGCCTCCGGTACCGCTCGTGCGCTCCGCCGGTCGATGCCGTACGGCCCCTTGCGTACCCCTCCCCCCATCCGTTCAACTGACGTACCGTCAGAAGTGTGTGGTGCTGCAAATCATCGGCAGGAGGGGCATACGGATGCGGACGATCTGGCTCGGCGGGGCCGAGTGGCCGGCGTGATGGCGGGGTTCGGAGCGGGCCGTGCTGCGCCGCGTGATGATCTGCCGGAGGTGGATGCCTTCACCCGGCCGTACTGGGACGCGGCCGCGGAAGGGCGGCTGCTGCTGCGCCGCTGCCGCGCGGAGGACGGCGGGTGCGGGGCGGTGCATCACTACCCGCGCGAGTTCTGCCCGTACTGCTGGGGCGAGAGCGTCGGGTGGGAGCCGGCCAGTGGCCATGCCACCCTCTACACCTGGTCCGTGGTGCACCGTAACGACCTTCCGCCCTTCGGTGGCCGGGTGCCGTATGTCGCGGCCGTGGTGGACCTCGCGGAGGGGCCCCGGATGATGACCGAGGTCGTCGAGTGCGCGGAGCGGGATCTGCGGATCGGGATGCCGCTGATGGTGCACTTCCGGGAGGAGGGAACCCTCGCGGACGGTGACGGTGACGGTGACGGCAACGGCGGGGGTGTCGGAAACGGCGGGGGTGTCGGAAACGGCGGGGGTGTCGGAAACGGCGGGGGTGTCGGAAACGGCGGGGGCGGGAACGGCGGGGGCATGGTCGCCATACCTGTCTTCCGGCCCGCGTGAACCCACCACACCCACACGGAATCCGGACCACACCGACACGGAATCCGGACCACACTCGTACGGCATCCGGACCACATCCGTACGGAATCCGGGCCACACCCGTACGGAATCCGGTGGCACGCCGCACCTCCGCGCGCCATCCTGACCTGGTGCTGATTCGAGAAGCGACCGCGGCCGACTGGCCCGCTATCTGGCCGTTCTTCCATGACATCGTCGCGGCCGGGGAGACCTACCCCTACCCGGCCGACCTCGACGCGTCGGCCGGCCGGGAGATGTGGCTGCTCCGGCCGCCGGGCCATACGGTCGTCGCCGTCGATGAGGACGGTACGGTGCTGGGCTCGGCCAAGATGAACCCCAACCAGATGGGCGGCGGCTCGCATATCGCCAGCGCCAGTTTCATGGTCGATCCGCGGCACAGCCGGCGCGGCGCCGGACGGGCGCTGGGTGAATATGTGCTGGCCTGGGCCCGCGCCGAGGGGTACCGCGGGATCCAGTTCAACTCCGTCGTCGAGACCAACACCGCCGCCGTCGCGCTCTGGAAGTCCCTCGGATTCACGATCATGACCACCATTCCCGAGGGATTCCGGCACCCCACCAAGGGCTATGTGGGGTTCCACATCATGTATCAGCAGTTGTGAGCCGGGCGCCTGTAACGCCGTTACGGCCAGAGCAGTTCCCTCTCCCAACGTCCCTCCGTACAACGGTAATTGAGGCGTACGTGGCGGCGTCGCGCATCCCCCTGGAAGAACTCGACCTCCTCGGCCCGCAGTACGTACAGCGTCCAGCTGGGGACCGGGGCGTCCGGCTCGCGCTCGGCCCGTTCCCAGGCGGCCTCCGACGCGCGGGCCAGCTCCTCGGTGGAGCCGAGAACCTCGCTCTGCCGCCCGACCAGCGCCGCGGCCAGCGCCCCCGGCGAACGGCGGTGCAGATCGGCCGCGCTCTCCTCGGGGCCCGCTGTGGTCACCGATCCCCGGATACGGATCTGGCGCCCGACCGCCGCCCAGTAGAAGCCGAGTGCGGCCCGGGGCCGGGCGGCCAGCTCGCGGCCCTTACGGCTGCCGCGGTGCGAGGCGAAATGCCAGCCGTGCTCGTCGGCGTCGTGCAGCATCAGGGTCCGTACGGAGGGGTCGCCGGCCGCATCCGCCGTGGCGAGCGTCATGGTGTGCGGCTCAGGCACTCCGGCCTCGGCGGCCTCCCGCAGCCACTGCCGGAAGAGCGGCAGCGGCTCGGTCGGCGCCTGCGTCGGGTCGAACGAGGGAAGTTCGTTTTCCCAGACGCGCAGCCCGCGCAGTAGTTCCCGGAAGGCGCGGGCGTCGGCGGTGGGCTCGTCCGGGGCATCCGGGGCGTCCGGGGCGTCTTCCGGGGCATCGGGGGTGTCCTGGTGGGCAGCGTGTTCGGCCATGTCAGGCAGCGTACGGGGGGCGAACCGCGGCCGCCGGGGGCGGGCCCCGCTTCCCGGTTCGGGCCCCGGCTCAGGCCCCGGCCCCGGATTCGGACCCCGCTCCGGCGCGGTCGGGGTGTGCGCTGGTGCGGAGCAGGGTGAACCCGGTCGCTGCGACGACCACGGCCGTGGTGCCGTGCACCGAGTAGGCAAGGGCGGCCGAGCCGCCGTGGCTCAGTATCACGGTCGCGTCGCCGAGCGGGATGAGGGCGAAGGTGAGCATGACCGTGCCGAGTGCTCGTCGCTGTCGGGTGAGCAGCAGGGCGAGGCAGACGATGCCGGTGACGAGGTCGCGTACGCCCTTGATGTTGAGGAACGCCGTGGCGTCGCCGTGTGGCCAGGCGGGGAGGCCGAAGGTGGGGGCCGCGCCGGCCGGGTCGACGAGGAATCTCACGCCGACGTAGGCGATGCCGACGGCGACGAGCACGGTGAGCGCGGTGGCGACGTGCCCCAAGGGGCCGGATGCGGATTTCTTCAGCGGGCTGTTCGACGACATGACGGAGTCACTCCTCAAGTGCGTTGGGTGGTAGCGCAGTTAGCGAGAAAGCTAGCGCTGCTAGCTCTTTGAGCGACGCTAGCATTGTCAGTGCTTGATTGGCTAGCAGCGCTAGAATTTCGAGCATGACTTCCACTCAGAAGCGACGTGAGCGCGAACGGGCGCAGCGGCATCAGCGGATCGTCGAGGTGGCGCGCGAGCTCGCCGAGGCCGAGGGATGGAGTGCGGTCACCACCCGCCGGCTGGCCGAGCGGATCGAGTACAGCCAGCCCGTCCTCTACAGCCACTTCGCGGGCAAGGGGGCGATCGTCAACGCCGTAGCGCTGGAAGGCTTCGCCGAACTCGTGGTGGCGACCCGCGCCGCGCGAGAAGAAGCGACCGGCGGCAGCACCGAAGCGCCGGCCCCCGGCAGCACGGAGGCGCTGCTCGCCGTGGCCCGCGCGTACACCGCATTCGCCACGGCCAACCCGGCCCTCTACGACGCAATGTTCTCGCTCGCCACCGACCTGCCCTTCGGCAGCGCCGAAGCCCCCGAGCCGCTCAAGGCCGCCTTCGTCGAACTCCTCGCGGTATTCGGACCGTTGGCGGGCAAGAAAGGCGACCCGGAGACCTTCACCGAGGTGGGCTGGAGCGCGTTGCACGGCCTGGTCACGCTCGCCCGCGACGGCCGCCTCCGCGGCGGCCACCAGGAGCAGCGCCTCGCCCTCCTTGTGGACCGTCTCGCTGCGACGTAATAGGACGCGAGCCGTCCTTCATCGCCCCTAACGTCACCCGCGCAGGCCCATCAATGACACAGGGAAGCGCAGGGGATACGCGATGAGCGCCGTCACCACCAACCAGCCGATCGGCACACCCACTTGGATCGACCTCGGGATCCCGGCCTGCGGCAGCGACCGCGGCAGTGACCGCGGCCGAGACGCCAACTCCGACCTCGAATTCGACCCCAACCTCGACCCCAACCTCGACCCCAACCTCGACCTCAACCTCGACCGTGCGAAGGCGTTCTACCGCGCACTGTTCGGCTGGGAGTACGAGGAACGGTCGTCGGCGGCGACCGGCCGCTACATCTTCTGTCTGCTGGGCGGGCGGCGGGTGGCGGCACTGCGCCCCCGCTCCGCCGCGGACCGAGAGGGCGAGTCCTGGTGGCACGTCTACCTCGCGACGGACGACTGTGACGCGACGGCCAAGCGGATCGCCGACGGCGGCGGAAGGCTGCTCTCACCGACCGTGGACGTCGCCGGACTGGGCCGGAAGGTCATCGTCGAGGACGCCGTAGGCGCCCGCTTCAGCCTCTGGCAGGGGCGCACCTTCCCCGGCTGCGAGCTCGTCAACGAGCCCGGCACCCTGGTCCGTAACGACCTCGTCGGCCCGTCCCCCGCCCCGGCCCGCCGCTTCTACGCGGACGTCTTCGGCTTCACGCTCGACGGCAACGAGGACCTCCCGGACGCCGACTTCACCTTCCTGCGCCGCCCGGACGGCCATGAGATCGGCGGCATCTTGGGCGACCCGGGTGCCCCGGCATCCCGTTGGCAGACCCTGTTCGAGGTGGCGGACACCGACGACCTGGCGGCGCGCGCGGTCGCCGCGGGCGGTACGGCGGCCACGCCCGTCGACGCCCCGTACGGCCGCTTGGCACAGATCAACGACCCCTTCGGCACCACCTTCAGCGTCATCACGCGCCCCGCCGCCACCCGCAGGCCGTCTCCGTGATCGCCTTCCTCTTCCTCAGGGGCGCATTCGTCAGGGGCGCATTCCTCAGGATCGGCGACGCCAAAAACCCTTCGATCGGCCCGCGGGCCCGTCGTTACGGTCTTCCCATGCACTTCCACCAGATCTACGGCTGACACGACCGACGAGGGCCTCACGACAACGCCTGGCCGCAGGACCCGGTCGCCGCGTCCTCGCTCTTCCTCGACGACGCCATGGCGGTGCTGCCCCAGCTGCACGCCGCGTACGACCACGATCCCGCCGATGTTCATCTCTACGACTTCGGCTCCTACGCCGCCCGCGCGCCGGCCGAGGCGCAGGCCCGCGACATCGTCCAGCTGTCACCGACGTATGTGGGCCGGGAGGGGGCCAGGAGGACTTCCACGCGCTGTTCGGCGGCGGATGCCACGGCGGAGGTGTTGCGTACGGCGCTGGGCGAACTCACCACCGATGCGCGGGTCGCCGCCCGCTCGGCCGAACTCCGCGCCGCGGCGCGCGCCGAAGGCGGCACCCACCGGGCCGCGGACCTCATCGAGGAGCGGCTGGGGTGAATCCCCTGCGGGGCTGAGACCGCCGGTGCCGCCGGGGCAGGCCCTACCCCCTCCCCAGCACCACCGTCCCAGACGAGCAGAACCAGCCGCCCGTGCCGGAGGCGACGGCGAGCTGCGGGAGCCGGCCGTCGGGTTTGCGGACCTGACGGCCCGGCCCGGCCTCGCCGCGGAGTTGCCGTACGGCCTCGACCAGCAGGAACAGGCCCCGCATCCCCGGATGGCAGGCGGCCAGACCGCCGCCGTCGGTGTTGACCGGGAGCTCGCCGTCCCGCAGCAGCCGCCCCTTTTCCACGAACGCGCCGCCCTCGCCCTTGGCGCAGAATCCCAGGTCCTCCAGCGTCACCAGGGTCATGTAGGTGAAGGCGTCGTAGATCTCGGCGAGGTCGATCTCCGACGGCCGGACGCCGGCGCGTTCGAAGGCGAGGCGGCCGGAGACCGCGGCGGGTGAGACGGTGAAGTCGTCCCACTGGGACATGGTGGTGTGCGAGACCGCGGTGCCCGAACCGAGCACCCACACCGGGGGTTTGGTGAGGTCGGGCGCATAGTCCTCGGCGACCAGCAGCACCGCACAGCCGCCGTCGGAGCGGATGCAGCAGTGCAGTTTGGTGAACGGGTCGGCGATCATCGGGCCGGAGAGCACCTCGTCGACGGTGATCGGGGTGCGGTACATGGCGTCCGGGTTGGTCACCGCGTTGGCCCGAGCCTGGACGGCGATCTCGGCCAACTGCTCCAGGGTCGTGCCGTATTCGTGCATATGGCGACGGGCCGCCATGGCGTATTTGGCTATCAGGGTGTGCCCGTAGGGGACCTCGAACTGGAGCGGGCCGCGGGCGCCGAAGGAGAGGTTGGCGGTGCGGCGCCCGGCCTTGATGTCGGCGCGGGCGGTGGAGCCGTAGACGAGGAGTACGGCGTTGGCGTGACCCGCGGCGATGGCGTCGGCGGCGTGGGCGGCCATGACTTCCCAGGTGGAGCCGCCGACGGAGGTGGAGTCGACCCAGGTGGGGCGCAGGCCCAGGTATTCCGCGACCTCCACGGGCGCCAGGGTGCCCAGGCCGGCCGAGGCGAAGCCGTCGATCGCCGACCGGTCCAGGCCGCTGTCGGCGAGCGCCCGGCGCGCGGCCTGGGCGTGCAGGGCGTAGGGGGTGGCCTCGTCCACGCGGCCGCAGTCGGACAGCGCAACCCCGGCGACGGCGACCTTGCGAGGGCGATATCGATATCCGGGTCCATGTCCGGAAGGGGTCCCGGACGTCATGGGGAGGGGCGTGGGGCTGGGGGCCGGTCCGGGCGAGGGTATGGGCGAGGGCGAGGGCGAGGGCATGAATCTGACGGTACATCAGATATTTGGAAGTGGGCATGGTGCGGTCAAGGACGCGGCGGACCGAGGTCGGGGCCGGGGCTGGAGGTTCGAGTGCTGGGGCAGCGGTGGGGCGCGACCCTAGGAAAGTCGTGCCCCCGTCCCTACTATGACGGCCCGTCAGATCGCATGCCGGGGCCCGTCGGACCCGATGGGCGCTGTCGCACGGCCGGGAGGAGCCCGCCGATGGATGCCGCGTTCACCGAGGAGCAGGACGAGATCCGCCGTACTCTGCGCGAGCTGCTGCACAAGCGCTGCGGCCCGGACGAGGTCAAGTCGGCGGTACTCACCCCGCCCGGATACGACGAGGCGCTGTGGCGGCAGCTCGCCCGGCAGCTCGGGCTGCCGGGGCTCGCCCTGCCCGCGGCGTACGGCGGCGCGGACTGCGGGCCCACCGAACTCGCCCTGGCCTGCGAGGAGACCGGCCGTGTGCTGCTCCCCTCGCCGTTGATCGCCACCGCCGCGCTCGCCGTACCGCTGATCCTGGCGCTGGGCACCGAGCCGCAGCGGGCCGAACTGCTGCCGGCCCTCGCCGCCGGGGAGCTGACCGCGACCCTCGCCGTACCGGGCGGCCGGCTGGCCACCGCGCTGGCGCTGACCGGGCCGAACGACGGGGACTGGGCGGGCGGTGGCCGCGCGGGCGGCGTTCAGGCGCGGCTGCAGGCCGGGCAGTGGCGGCTGTACGGGGAGGCCGCGCAGGTCCTGGACGGGCACACCGCGGACGTCCTCCTGGTGGCCGCGCACACCGGCGGCTTCGCGCACAGCCGCACCCTGATCTTTCTCGTACGGGCGGACGCCTCCGGGCTGCTCCGGACGCGGCAGACCGTCATGGACGAGACCCGTCCCCAGGCGCGCCTCGAACTGCGCGATGTGGCGGCCGAGTTGCTGGGGGAGGAGGGCGCGGAGGAGGCCGTCATGGACGCGCTCGCCGCCACCGGGGCCGAGGCGGCCGCGGCGCTGGCCGCCGAGGCGGTCGGCGCGGCCGACGCCGCGCTGACCCGTACCGTCGAATACGTCGGAGCGCGCGAGCAGTTCGGCCGGCCCATCGGCTCCTTCCAGGCGGTGCAGCACCGCCTCGCCGATCTGTACGTGGCGGTGCAGGCGGCCCGCTCGGCGGCGTACTACGCGGCCTGGTCGGCGGGCGGAGCCCGGTCCGGGGGGCGCCACACGGCCGAGCCGGGGGCGGCTGCGCTGGCGCTCGCGCAGGCGCTGGAGGCGCTGCGCAAGGTGGCCGCCGAGGCGGTGCAGCTGCACGGCGGCATCGGCTTCACCTGGGAGCACGACGCGCACCTCTACTTCAAGCGCGCGGCCTGCGACGAACTGCTGCTGGGGCCCGTGCACCGGCTGCGGGCGCGGGCCGCCGAGGTGGCCGGGCTGTTCGCGGCCGGGAACGATGCGGCCGGGAACTGCCCCGCCGGGGTGCTCGGCACGCGAGAGGCGGTCGATGCGTGATGCCACCTGGTGAGCGGCTGCTGCAGAAGGTCTCCTCGACCCGTACGTTCGCGCGGATCGCCCCGCATTTCATCCCCGCACTGGACCGTGCGGTACACCGGCTGACCCGGGGAAAGGTCCTGCTCAGC
Source organism: Streptomyces sp. NPDC028368 (assembly GCF_055565615.1). Classification (NCBI taxonomy): domain Bacteria; kingdom Bacillati; phylum Actinomycetota; class Actinomycetes; order Kitasatosporales; family Streptomycetaceae; genus Streptomyces; species Streptomyces sp. NPDC028368. The sequence continues at coordinate 87,026 of NZ_JBVHTY010000018.1, forward strand.
GCGCAGATGCTACCCGGCGTGATCCTGACCGCGACCGGTGCGCGAAGCGGACAGCCACGGCGTACCCCGCTGGCGTGCATGCCGGAGGAGGGCGGCTGGCTGCTGATCGGTAGCAACTTCGGACGGCCGGGACATCCGGCCTGGACCGGGAATTTGCTCAAGCATCCGGAGGCGGAGGTCAGTTGGCGGGGCGCGGACATTCCCGTACGGGCCCGGCTGCTCGCGGGGGCGGAACGGGAGCGGGCGTGGCAGTCGGTGCTGGCTTTCTGGCCGCCGTACGCGACCTATCAGGCGCGGGTGGAGCGGGAGATCCGGCTGTTCCGGCTCGAGCGGCGCTGAGTACACAGACAGCGGGTGCCGTATGAACCCCTGAGGGCCCTACGGCACCCGCTGTCTGTGCAGCTTTACCGCTATGGCAGGACGGATGCAGGACGGATGCAGGACCGGACGCGAACGGGACCGACGGCTGCTTCGTCGGCGGGTTCGCCGGTTACTCCTCCAGTTACTTCACCAGTTACCTCACCGGTTGTTTCTTCGCCGGTCGTTCGCCGGATTCTTCGCCGGTCGTTTCGCCGGTCGTTCGCCGGTTACTTCGTCGGCTTCTTGCCGGTGACGCCGAGGTGCACCAGCAGCGACAGATTGGGCTTGAGCTCGGTCTGTTTGACGCCCCAGCTCTGGAAGCCCTTCTGGTGCCCGGCGACCGCGGCCAGCATCGCGACGATGGAGCCGGCCATTGCCGCCGGGCTCACGTCCTTGTCGACCTTGTTCTTGCTCTGGAGCTCCTGGATGGAGTCCGTAAGGGAGTTGGTGACGGCGTTGAGGATCTTCATGCGGATCTTGTAGAACCGCTTGTCGCCCTCGGCCGCGCCAAGATCCACGACGCGCAGAATGGCGTCGTGCTTGCGCCAGAAGGAGAGAAAGCCGTCGACCAGCTCCTCCGCCGTCTGCCACCCGGACTTGCCCACCCAGGAGCGTCCCGCGACAAGACCGGTCAGACTTGCGCCTTCTTTGGCCATCTCCTCGGCGATTTCGAGGACGGCGCCCTCTACGTCCGGGAAGTACTGATAGAACGTTGCGGGTGAAGTCCCCGCTTTTCGGGCCACATCGATGACTTTGACGTCCCGGTAGGGGGACGAACTGAGCATTTCGCTGAGGCAGTCGAGCAGCTTCTGCCGCGTCGCCTGTCCGCGGCGGCCGGCAACTCTGCCGTCGACGGTTCGCACTTGTCCTGTCATGCCGTCAGCTTACCGACGGGTGATCGGAGCGCGATTTGGCTGCCTGCAAATGGGGATGGGGGAGTTAGGGGCGCCTGATCCGGGTTGCCGCCTTGAATGCGGCCTCGTACCCGACTCCGAATCCGCAGGGCAGTGCTTGATCCGAACCGGTGAATGGTCTTATCAACAGGCTGTGGACAACTTTCGTGGACAAGTGCACGGAACGGCGATGGCAAGTGCGCGCAAGGTGTGGCCTGTTGCGCGTCGGCCCCCGGATGACCTGCGTCAACCCGAGAGTGAATCGACCACACGTTCGAGTGCCTGCCGGGCGGGGCGCCGGTACCGCCGCTAGCGTTGCCGTATGACTGCATTCGCGGACGGTGCTTCCCGCCGGGCGGACGTCACGCCACCCGGCGGAACGGCGTCATGCTGACCGCCCCTCCCGGCCGGGGTGAGCGGTCATGGCGACTGTCCGGCCCGAAGTGGATCCCCGACGGTCCGTTTGCGGTCTTCCGTGACAACCAAGGGGCCACCTTCGGCGTCATAGGGCTGAAATGGCCCGAGGGGCCACAGAATTGGGCCGGCGACGAGACTTTTCACGGAGGTCGACAGGGTGGCAGTGCGGGGGAATACGCGGGGTGGGCGCAGTGCTGCACGGTGTGCACGGGGCGGCGGCGAGGCCGGGGACCGGGGACGGGGCGGACGGTATGACGGGTAGGGGACGGGCGCGCGGCACGACGGCGGCGGAGCGACGGGCGGGGACGGCCGGCGGTCCGCTGCGGCACGGGATACGCGGGACGGGTGCGATACCGGGGACGGGCGCGCGGGAAACCGACCGGTAACCCCACGGCAACCCCTCTTCGCCGGACGTATCGGAGCACGTCAGGCGGGCGTGGGTTACGCCTGGTAACGGGCGCGCCGTGCGTGACGAGGCGTGATCCGTGACACGACGCATGGGCCCCGGGTTCGCAACGATCGGCCCGGCCAGGAAGAATCACCACGCGTACGGCCGTTTCGGCCAGGCGGTGAGACGCTGCACGGGGCAGTGGCTCTCGGCGGCTCGTGGCTCTTGAGAGTCTCTTTTTTTACGCCCCACGGGGAGGTGGCAGGCAAGTGGTGGAGCAGCTGAAGCAGCTGACGCAGCACGATCCCCGGCGGATCGGCCCGTTCGAGGTGCTCGGCCGTCTCGGGGCCGGCGGCATGGGACTGGTCTATCTGGCGCGTTCGGCGTCCGGCCGGCGCGTGGCGATCAAAACCGTGCGGACCGAGCTCGCCGAGGACCAGCTGTTCCGGGTCCGCTTCACACGCGAGGTCGAGGCGGCCCGCGCGGTCAGCGGCTTCTACACCGCGGCGGTGGTGGACGCCGACCCGCGGGCGGCGGTGCCGTGGCTGGCGACGGCCTACGTGCCCGCTCCCTCCCTCGAGGAAATAGTCAATGAGTGCGGGCCGCTGCCGGCCCAGGCGGTGCGCTGGCTGGCGGCCGGCATCGCCGAAGCGCTGCAGTCCATCCACGGCGCGGGCCTGGTGCACCGCGACCTGAAGCCGTCGAACGTCCTGGTGGTCGAGGACGGCCCCCGGGTCATCGACTTCGGTATCGCCTCCGGGGTGTCCAACACTCGGCTGACGATGACCAATGTGGCCGTGGGGACCCCGGCCTACATGTCGCCCGAGCAGGCCCGCGACTCCCGCAGTGTCACGGGCGCCAGCGACGTCTTCTCCCTCGGCTCGACGCTGGTCTTCGCCGCCACCGGGCACGCGCCGTTCCATGGCGCCAACCCCGTGGAGACGGTCTTCATGCTGCTGCGCGAAGGCCCCGACCTGGCCGGACTGCCCGACGAGCTGCGGCCGCTGATGGAGTCCTGTATGCAGATGGAGGCGGCCCACCGGCCGTCCCCCGCCGATCTGCAGTCCCAGCTGGCGCCCCATCTGTTCGGCTCCGGCAGCGACGACAGCGGTACGGCCTCGGCCTGGCTGCCGCCCGGCGCGGTGGCGCTCATCGAACAGCGGCGCGGTGGCCGTGCCACCCTCCCCAAGAGCTCCCAGCGCGCCTCCTCCGGCCGGAGCTCCGGCCGTCAGGCGCCCGCCGCGCCGCCGGCCCCGCCCGTACAGCCGCCGCGGCCCGAGAGCGCACCGGTGGGCGGCGCCGCGCCCGAGTCCGGCTGGCCCGGCCGGGTCGGTGCGGGCCCCGGCGCACACCGCGGCGGCGACCCGCGCTCCGGCGGCCCCGGCCCGATGCCGCAGCCCGCCGCGCTGGGCCCGGACGCCTCGACGGCCCGGGTGACCCCGGTCTCCGCGGCCCCGCCGCCCGCCGCGCCGCCGGAGGGCGGTCCGGTACGCCTCGGTGGCTCGCCCGCCCCCATAGGGCCGGGGCCGCGCGCCGCCGACGCGCGCGAACCCCAGCCGCGCGGGCAGGCCGGCGCCGGCACGAACTGGGTACGGCCGCCCGGTGGCGGACCGGCCGCCGGTGTGCCGCAGCAGCAGGGCGGCGCGGGTGGCGTCCCGGCGGAGGCCACCCCGCCCCCGCCGCCCGAGGCGCCGCCCGCCGAGCCGGGCCGCTGGCGCCCCTGGCGGTTCCGGATGTCGAACGATGTGTGGGGCACCCCCGCCGTCTCCGGCGACCTGCTCTACGTCACGTCCTTCGAGGTGCATGCCCTCGATGTGGCCAGCGGGCGGCGGAAGTTCAAAACCCGCGATGTGGCGTGGGCGATGGCCGTCGCCGACGGCCGCATCCACGCCTCGGACGGCCCGAGCCTGTACGCCCTGGACGCCGACGACGGCACCGAGCTCTGGCGGCTGAACACCGACGGCTGGGTCTACGCCCTCACCGTCGACCGCGGCACGGTCATCACCAGTACGCGCGGTGGCGGCGTCCAGGCATGGGAGGCCGCCAACGGCGAGCTGCTGTGGCGGATCGATCGCGTCCAGACCGACTTCGAGACGGCCGAGGCCGGGCCCGTGGTGCACGACGGCACGGTGTTCGTCTGGGACGAGGCGCGGCTGAAGGCGCTGGAGGCGCGTACCGGCGCCGAGCGCTGGTCGTATCCGGTGGGCGACGCGGCGTCCTGCGGCGGGGTGCCCATGCGGCTGCTGCCGGCTCCCGACGGCGTGGTCTACGTCGTGGCCGGTACGCGAGTGATGGCGATCGATATCGCGCGTGGCGAGGTGCGCTGGCACTTCGAGGCGCCCGCGGTGTTCCTGAGCCCGCCCGCCTTCGCCCCCGGCCCGGCGGTCACCGGCGGCGGCGTCTATCTGGCCGACTACCTCGGTACGGTCTACGCCCTGGACGCGGCGGACGGCCGCGACCGCTGGCGGATCGCCACCGAGGCACGCCAGTCCACCGAGCCGGTGCTGGTTGCCCACGGCGCCGTCCATCTGGGCAGCGGCAAGGCGCTCTACACCCTGGACGCCGTGACCGGCACGCCGCGCTGGCGGTTCCAGGCCGGCGCGGACGTGGTCGGTGCTCCGGTCGTCGCCGAGGGCCGGGTGCACTTCGGCTCCGCCGACCACTGTCTGTACACGCTGGATGCGATGGGCGGTCAGCTGCGCTGGAAGCTGGAGACCGGCGGCGAGATCACCGGGTCGCTGGTCGCGGTCGGCGGCGTGGTCTACGCGTGCAGCAAGGACCGCTGTGTCTACGCGCTGGACGCGGCAAAGGGGACGGGGCAGGCCCGGCGGCCGTAACGCCTGCCCGTCTGTTCCCGGTCTCGCCTACTCCTGGTCCTCCGGGGGCTGTTGGCGGCCCCGAGGCCGGTGCTCCTTGCCCCACTCCACCGGAGGCGTGGGCGGCTGCGGCCGCGCCGCCTGGGTCGGTGGCGGCGGTGGTGGCGGAGGCGGTGCCGTCGGGTGCGGCCACGGTTCGGTGGGCGGCTGCCGGGGCCCCTGTCCACCGCCCTCCGGGCCGAATCCGGGGCGGGTCAGCGGACGGGTGGCGGGCCCTTCATCGGGCGGCCCGCTCGCACCGCCGTACGGCTCCTCACCGCTGTACGGCTCCTCATTGGCGTACTGCTCCGGAGTCCACTCCTGGGCCGCCGGATCGTGGGTCACCGGGCGGCCCCGGTCCCACGGGGCGGGCGCCACCGGGCGAGCGGGGGCGCGCTCTTCGTCCCGCCCGTACCCGTCGTCGTACCGATATGCATCGTCGTACCGATATGCGTCGTCGTACCGATGTCCGTCGTCGTACCGCCGCTCCGCCTCGCGGCCGCGCACCCGGCCGGTCCGGCCTCTCATCACCAGGGCGCCGAGCAGCAGCAGCGCCCCGCCACCGAGGGCATTGGGCACGCCCACCCCGAGGCCGTGGACGCCCGTCGTGAGTTCGCCCGCAGACTGTCCCTGGCGGACCATCCACAAGATGGTGAAGCCCAGCACGATCAGGCCGGCGAGCGCGACGAGCAGCCGCGAGCGCAGCGCGATGCCGAAGAGGGTCAGCAGGCCGGCGACGGCCATGGGCAGGAAGACGGAGCTGAAGAGCGAGGCACCGTTGTCGGTGATGTTGCGGAAGACGTCCTCGATACGGAAGTCGCTTCCGTGACGGCCGTCGTACCAGGGACGGAAGGGGCTCCAGACGGCGGCCGTCGCTCCGATGAGGGCGATCAGGGATCCGATGACGTTGCGCACCACTGGCGTCGCCTCGCTTCGAGTCGTCCTGAGGTCCTCCGACCCCGACGCTACGCCTGACCGCTGTCACCCGCGATTTCTCCGGTGCTTCCGGGCCCCGTCGGCGTTGTCACCCACGCTTGCTAGTCTGCCGTGCACGCGTCAGCTCACGCATGGCGCGGCGAGGACGCCTTCAGGGGGATGGACAAAGGGCATGAAGCAGCGCACGGGCACACGCATAGGCAGGCGCCAGGGCACCCGAGCGGCCGCTGCGGCCGGGCTCGCACTGGCCACGATCGCGACGCTAGGCGGCTGCGCCTTCGGTGGCCCCCGCGTCACCGGGCCGACCGCGCCCCCGAGCCCCACGGACAGCGGCTACAACCCGAACGACCCGACCCCGTCCTCGGACTCCTCGTACGACACGTACTCGCCCTCGCCCTCGCCGACCGAGGAGACCTACGACCCGGACGGCAGCGCCGATGTCGATGGCACCGGCTGCGACTTCTCCGAGTCGCGCCGCACGCTCACGTACACGGTCCGCGTCACCAACCCGTCGCTGACGGACACGTACTCCTACGACATCACCGTCGTTTGGCTGAAGGACAAGCCGGCCGACGGGAACAACTACGGCTCGCACCGGCGCTCCGTCACCGTGGGGCCCGGCGACACAAAGACCTACGACGCCGAGTACACCATCAATATGTCCAGCTGGAATCAGTTCTGGTTCAAGTGCAACTTCCACTCGGTCGTCAAGTCCCGGGCGTGATCGCGGCTGCGCCGTATCCGGTCACCGCACCCGATGGTCGCGTTTCCGGGCCGCGAACAGCTCCGCCTGCTGCTCCGGCGGCGCATTCCCCAGGGTGATCAGCTGCGGCGCGCCCGCCATCGCCTGCGTCCGCGCCGCCTCGCGCGCCGACCACACCGCCCGTACGGTCCCCTGGACGGCCGCCGTCGGGTAGGCGGCGATGACCGCGGCCGCCCGCAGCGCCGCCCGTGCCGCGCCGCCGTCCGGGACGACCTCCGACACCAGGCCGATCTCGTACGCCCGCGCGGCCGAGAGCCGCTCCGCCGTCCCCATCAGCGACATCCGCGCGACCTCGCCGAACGGCATCCGCTGCGCCATCCCGATCGCCTCGTACGCGCTGACCATTCCGTATGTCGTATGCGGATCGAAGAAGGTGGCCGACTCGGTGGCAACAAGGAACTCGCACTCGCCCAGCAGATAGAACGCGCCGCCGCAGGCCATGCCGTTGACGGCGGCGATCACCGGCTTCCACAGGTCGTTGGCCTTCGGGCCGATGGTCAGCAGCGGATCGTCGATGGCGTACGGGGACGACGGCTGGGGCACGCTGACCGACCGGTCGATTCCGGTGCAGAAGGCCCGGTCGCCCGCCCCGGTGAGGACCACGGCCCGGATCCCGTCGTCGCTGCGCACCGCCCGCCAGGTGGCCGCCAGTTCCGCGGCCGTCTCCAGGCCGATCGCGTTGTGCCGGTCCGGCCGGTCGATGGTCACCAGAGCGACCCCGTCGGCCCCGGGGAACTCGATGCGGATGCTCACGGCCGCTCCAGGAGCCAGCGGGGTACGGTCACGCCCCCGGTCATGGTGTGGAAGGCGACCTTCACGGGGGCGCCGATGCGCAGCCGCGCCGGGTCGACGGAGTTGAGGGGGGCGTCGGCGGCGGTGACGAGGTTGCCGACGAGGCGGATGCGCGGGGCCTCGGCCAGCTCCACGATGATCGCGTTGTAGCCGGGCCGGCCGGCGTACGCGGGCAGCAGCGGCGGGTGCGGCAGGACGTAGGACCAGATGCGGCCGCGGCCGCTCATCTTCTGCCAGTGGGCGGTGAAGGACTGGCAGTGCGGGCAGCAGGGGCGGGGCGGGAAGCGCAGCTCGTCGCAGTCGGAGCAGGCCTGGATGCGCAGTTCGCCGCGGGCGGTGTACTCCCAGAAAGGTGCGCCGTCGTCGTCGGGGAGGGGGAGCAGCAGGTCGTCGTCGGTGCCGGAGCGATTGTCAGTGGCGGGTGCCACGCTTGAGGACATGGATGTGCTCATGGGCCGTCAACTCCTCAGCAGCAGGGCCGAGGTGGGGACTCCCTCGCCCGCGGTGACCAGACAGGTGGCGGCGTCGGGGACCTGTGCGGTGCTGGTGCCGCGCAGCTGCTTGACGCCTTCGTTGATGAGGTTGAAACCGTGCACGTACGCCTCGGACAGGCCCCCGCCGCCGGTGTTGAGGGGGAGCCGGCCGCCGATCTCCAGCGCGCCGCCCTCGGTGAACGCCGCACCCTCGCCGCGCCCGCAGAAGCCGTAGCCCTCGAGGGAGAGGGGAATCAGGGGGGTGAAGGCGTCATAGATCTGGGCCACGTCGACGTCCTGCGGGCCGAGGTCGGCGCCCTTCCACAGATGGCGGGCGGCGGTCCAGGCGGGCCCGGTGAGCGGGTCGTCGTTCCAGTAGTTGACCATGCCGTGGTGCTGGGCGGGCAGGCCCTGGGCGGCGGAGTGGACGTAGACGGGCCGCTGCCGGCAGTCGCGGGCGCGCTCGGCGGAGACGACGACGCAGGCCAGCGCACCGTCCGTTTCCAGGCAGTTGTCGAAGAGGCAGAGCGGTTCGCTGATCCAGCGTGCGGTCATATACATCTCGCGGGTCAGCGGGCGGTCGTACATGACCGCGGCCGGGTTCTGGTTGGCCCGGTTGCGGCAGGCGAGCGCGACGTTGAAGAGGTGGTCGCGGGTGGCGCCGTATTCGTGCATGTACCGGCGGGCCAGCATGCCGATCTCGTCGGCGGGGCGCAGCAGTCCGAAGGGGCGGGTCCACTGCCCCGGGGTCGGCAGCTGGACCTGGGTGTTCTTCCAGGGCCGCGGTCCCGAGCCGCGTTTGCGCGAGCGCCAGGCGACGCCGACGCTCGCCTGGCCGGTGGCGATGGCGGCGGCCAGATGGGCCACCGTCGCACACGATCCGCCGCCGCCGTAGCCGACCTTGGAGAAGTGGGTGACATCGCCCGCGCCGATGGCCTTGGCGATCTCGACCTCGTCCGTCTCCTCCATGGTGTACGAGGCGAACGCATCCACCTCGGAGGCGGCGATCCCGGCGTCGTCCAGCGCCGCCACGATCGCCCGGCAGGCCAAGGCCTTCTCGGATTCCGGGAGTTGTTTGGCAAAAGGAGTCTGTCCGATGCCGGCTATCGCCGTAGCGTCCTTGAGGGTCGCCCCCATCGCCACCTCCGTGGTCGGCCGTCAGTGCTGACAGCCGAGGAGGCTACCGCTAATCTGACGACCAGTCAGCTATCGGAACATCGTCAGCTATGGAGAAGTCGGCTCTTGGGCCGGCTCTTTCGCGGGAGGCAGTGCGATGCACGGTGACCTGGAACTGCGGGCGGACCTGCAATACGGCTCCATCTCTCATCTGGTGCGCGCGGCCGCCGAGCGGTACGGCCCCCAGGAGGCCGTGGTCGAGGGCCGCACCCGGCTCTCGTACGCCGAGCTGGGCGAGCGGGTCGAGCGGGCGGCGGCCGCCTGTATCGCCTCCGGCGTCGCGCCCGGCGACCGCGTCGCCGTCTGGGCGCCCAACACCCTCGACTGGATCGTCTCCGCCCTCGGAGCCGTCACGGCCGGCGCCGTCCTCGTCCCCGTCAACACCCGCTTCAAGGGCGCCGAGACCGCCTATGTCCTGCGCCGCACCCGCGCCAGGCTCCTCTTCATCACCGGCACCTTTCTCGGCACGTCGTATGTCGCCTCACTGCGCCGCGCCGCCCAGGAAGGCGACGGCGCCGGCCCGCTGCCGGGACTCCCGCACCTGGAAAAGGTCGTGGTCCTCTCCGGCGACGCCCCCGCCGACTTCACCTCCTGGAAGGACTTCCTCGCCGCCGGCGCCGACGTCCCCGCCGCGAAGGTCACCACCCGCGCCGGCAGCCTCCGCCCGGACGCCCCCTCCGACATCGTCTTCACCTCGGGCACCACCGGCCACCCCAAAGGCGCGGTGATCACCCACGCCCAGACCCTGCGCGCCTACGCCGTCTGGAGCGAACTGGCCGGCCTCCGGCAAGGCGACCGCTATCTGATCGTCAACCCCTTCTTCCACACCTTCGGCTACAAGGCCGGCATCATCGCCTGCCTGCTGCGCGGCGCGACGATGATCCCCCAGCCGGTCTTCGGGGTGGAGACCGCGCTCGCCAATATCGCCGCCGAGCGGATCTCCGTACTCCCCGGCCCGCCCACCCTCCATCAGCAGATCCTCGATCACCCCGCCCGCGCCCAGCACGACCTCTCCGCGCTCCGCCTCGTCGTCACCGGCGCGGCAGCCGTCCCTCTGGAGCTGGTCGAGCGGCTGCGCACCGAGCTGAAGATCTCCACCGTCCTGACGGCATACGGCCTTTCGGAGAGCTCCGGCATCGTCACCATGTGCCGCCGCGGCGACCCGCCCGAGGTCATCGCCTCGACGTCCGGCCGCGCCATACCGGACACCGAGATCCGTATCGTCGACGCCGCGGGCCGCCCGATGGCGCCCGGCGACCCCGGCGAGGTCCTGGTCCGCGGCTATCACGTGATGTCCGGCTACTTCGAGGACCCGGACGGCACGGACCGCGCCCTCACCCCCGACGGCTGGCTGCGCACCGGCGACGTCGGCATCCTCGACGCCGACGGCAACCTCCGCATCACCGACCGCATCAAGGACATGTTCATCGTGGGCGGCTTCAACGCCTATCCCGCCGAAATAGAACAACTCCTCATCCGCCACCCGGACATCACCGATGCCGCCGTCATCGGCATCCCCGACCCCCGGCTGGGCGAGGTTGGCAAGGCCTACGCGGTCCGCCGCCCGGGCTCCGCCCTCACCGCCGACGACCTGATCGCCTGGTCACGCCGCGAAATGGCCAATTACAAGGTGCCCAGGGAGGTGGCGTTCGTCGCGGAACTGCCGCGCAACGCGAGCGGAAAGGTGGTCAAGAGGAGGCTGCGGGACGCGCCTGTGTGACCCGGCCGCCGGACACCCCTTCACGACATGCAGCCGCATCCGCGCCCCGTCGCCCTCGATCCCCGCCACGGTCCCTCCCCAGCTCGACGCCCCACCTCTGGCCCCGCTTCCGGTCCCCTTTCTACGCCCTGACACGGGTGTCAGGGTCAAGCGTCGCCGAGCCTCGGCAGGCGTCGAACGGCCGGGAGCTACGGCTTCGGGGGCGTCCAGTCCGGCCGGCGGCCGCTGAGCGCCACCACCCGGTCGAGCAGCGAGGCGCCCTCCGCCACCGCGACGGGCGAGGCGAACATGGGCCCGGAGGCGCCCCCCGATTCGTCGGCCCAGGCCGTGAGCAGCGCGTAGGAGACGCCGAGGTCGGCCGGGTCGGGCGCGTACGCCTGGCCCGTGGCGCGCGCCAGGTCCCAGCCGTGCAGCACCAGCTCATTGAGCGCGACCCGGCCCGCGACGGGGGCGGGGAGGGCGACGCCGCCCGCCTGGGTGTCGCCGGTCCAGGCCTCCGGCGTGCGCCAGGCCGCCGCCATCTCGGCCAGATTCCGGTCCAGGTCGGCCCGCCAGCCGGGCGTCACGTCCGGTACGGAGGTGTCCGGCGGTGTGTTGGTCGTCGGCCCGAGGTCCTTGCGCGCCGCGTCCCGGAACGCGCCGGTCAGGCCGACGAGATGACCCAGGAGATGGCGTACGGCGTATCCCTCGCACGCCGTGGGCGCGTCCATCTGCTCCTCGGCGGTGTGTTCTGCCAACTGCGCCACCAGCTGGGTCTGCGCGCCGAAGTCGATCGTCTCGGTCATGGTCCGGTTCCTTCCGTCCTGCCGGGGAAGCACTGCCCGCGCGGCGTCCGCCCGGGGCGGGCCACCGCCCGCCCCGACCACCGCGCTCCTCCCAGTGAAGACTCCTGCGGCCCCCGGAACTCATCGCCACACCGCTGTACGGCTTCCGTCCCTGCGACTTCCCTCGGTACGGCTAGCCGCCACACCGCTTCTACGGCTGCCCGCTACACCGCTTCTACGGCTGCCCGCTACACCGCTTCGCTCCCCGGCCCGGCGTAGCGTTCCCGCAGCGCCGCCTTCAGCACCTTGTTCAGCGGCCCGCCACGCGGCAGCACATCGGTGACCTCCAGCTGCTCCGGCAGCTTCTGCGTCATCAGCCCGGCGGCCCGCAGATGGGCGGTGATCCCGGCCAGGGTCAGCGGCGCGGCGGCGGTATCGCCGGCGGCGGGATCGGCAGGGGCGGGGTCGGTAGGGGCGGCCGGTCCGGTGGGCGTGACCACCGCACACACCCGCTCCCCCCGCTCCCGGTCCGGCAGCCCGATGACCGCGACGTCCGCCACCGCCGGATGCGTCCGCACCAGGTCCTCGATCTCCTGGGCCGAGATGTTCTCGCCCTTGCGGATGATGATGTCCTTGAGCCGCCCGGTCAGGACGAGATGCCCGTCCTCCCGCAGATGCCCCAGGTCACCGGTGTGGAAGTAGCCGTCGTCGTCGAACACCTCGGCCGTCAGCGCCGCATCCGTATACCGCCGGAACAGCATCGCTCCCTTGAGCGTGACCTCACCCGGCTCCCCCGCCCCGGCCTCGCTCCCGTCCGCCCGCACAATCCGCACCCGGGCCCCGGTCACCGGACGGCCCACCGTCCGTGCCAGCTGTTCGTCGCTGTCATACGGCGTGCCCATCGCGATCATCGGGCACTCCGTCATCCCGTACCCGTGCACGATCGCGCAGTCCAGCTCCGGCCCGGCCGCCGCGTACAGTTCCGGCGGCATCGGCGCCCCGCCTCCGGACAGCAGCCGCAGCGAGGGAATCAGCCGCCCGGCCGTCGGGGACTGGCTCCGGTACCGGCGCGACTCCTCCAGAAACGCCTGATAGAACGCCGTACTCCCGCCGGCCATCGTCACCCCGAGCCGCCGGTAGACGGCCGCCGCCCGCCCCGCCTCGAACGTGTCGAGCACCACCGCCGGAAAGCCGCTGACCAGCATGGCGATGACGTAATCCGGCCCGGCGATATGTGCGTACGGAAACGCGATCGACCCGATGTCGTCCCCCGACATCCCCAGCGCGGTCGCCAGCCCCACCCCGCCGGCGATCAGCGAGGCATCGGTGTGTTCGACGCCCTTGGGGGCGGAGGTCGTCCCGGAGGTGTAGTAGATCCAGGTGGTGCGGCCGCCCGCCCCGCCCGCCGGCTCCGGCTCGCCGGCGGGATCCCCCGTCGGCAGGCCGCCCTCCAGCGACACCACCCGCACGTCGTCCCCGGCCAGATTCCGCACCATCGCGCCGTGGTCGAACCCCCGCCACACTCCCGGTACGAGCACGAACTCGGCCGCCGACTCCGCGAGAATGAACCCGACTTCCCGCTCCCGGTGCAACGGAATGACGGGCGTCTGCACGGCGCCGATCCGTGCCAGCGCCAACGACGCCACCACCGTCTCCACCCGCGTCGGCAACTGCCATGCCACCCGCGTCCCGGCCCCGATCCCCAGCGTCCGGAACCCGGCGGCGACCCGCACCGCCTCGTCCCGCACCTCGTCAAAGGTGACGGTCCGCCCGTCCCCGTCAAAGAACATCGGCGCCCCGCGCGAGACCTTGGCCCGGTACTCGACCAGTTCCCAGAGCGTGCGGATACGGGAGAGTTCGAACACGGCGCGCCTCCTGGCTGTGCGGGGAGCGGTGCGTGAGAGGGCTTCGGCTGGGCCGGGACCGCGACTCTAGCAGTCGATCTGACGGACCGTCAGTACTGTGGTGGCGATCGGTTCAGGGCCGATGGCTGTCCCCGCCGGCGATGCCCTCGGTGACGGGCGCATGGTGGTCCGAGGTGGTGGCGTTGCCGGACAGGGGGCGGTGCTGGTCGGCCGACGCCGGTGCGGCCACGGCGCCGGCGATCGCGACCGTGAGCGCGATGAGGGCCAGGGCTTTTTTGCTACGGGACATAGCGACTCCTCGGTGAACGTGAATGGGCTGCTGACCAAAAAGGGTAGTGACGACAAGACGTCTGTTCGACTGTGTGGCCGGAACGCGGTGGGGGATGGCGGGAAGCCGAACCCGCCCTGAACATGCCGCAGGGGCCGGTATCGATGGCTCCCCTCCATGCCATCGAGACCGGCCCCTGCGATCCCCCGAGTTTCCCGCCCCCCGACGGGTTGAATCCGCCCCTTACTTCGGGTCGGCGATCGGACGGTGGTTGTCCGGCGCCGCCACCGTGGGCTCCGGCTGTGCCGGCGCGACGGGCAGCTGGTGGTCCTGCGGCGTCACCTCGGTGCCGATGACGGGACGGTGGTTGTCCAGCGGCTTGACAATGTCCTTCTCACCGAGGCGCTTGGGCTTGTTCTCGATGTTCGCCATGTTCAACTCCCTGTATGTAGGCGCTTGGTGGTCCGCCCGGCCGGCAACTCCCCCGTGGGTCGCCGGACGGGTGGACCGGGGCCGAACACCATACGGTGGGGCCTCGTGACCGAGCCGCTTGCCCCCCGAGGCGGCGGATCGGTGTAAGGAAGACAGTGCCGGGTGGTGATGAACGATCGATAAACGTCCGCTCGTGGCGCCCGTGACCTGCGGCTATGCCGCGCCGGCCGGCACGAGGAGCCGCTGGACCTTGACGCTCTCCACAGATCCCAGACGCTCGTAAGTGGACAGAGCTTCCTGCCAGCACACCCGTGCCCTGCCGGTGTGTCCGATCTTGTGGAGGGCCCGTCCCAGCGCCGTCAGCGCATTGGCACGCCACCACTCACCGCCGATACCGCGCAGCACGGCGAGCGCCTGCTCCGCATGATTGGCGGCGTTGGCGGGGCGATCGGCGGCGAGGTCCACCTCCGCCAGCCGGAAGTACGTCATGCCCTCCCAGAAGCGCTGGCGGCTGTCCTGGAAGATGAGCAGGGCCTCGGTCAGCTGCTGCGCGGCATCGTCGAGCCGCCCGGCGAGTGTGAACGCCAGGCCGAGCGCGTACATGCCGTTGGCCAAGCGCCGGGTCGCACCGAGTTGGCGGTATATGGCGATGCCCTGTTCCGCGAGTCCGATGGCGCTGTCCACGCGGCCCGTGTCCAGGTGTACCCGGGAGAGATTGCACAGCGCGCTGGCTTCCGCCTGCTTGTTGTCGTCGTCGCGGAACGCGGTGAGGGCCTGCCCCAGATACGCCTCGGCGTCGGCGTGGCGTTGCTGCTCCCCGGCGATGATGGCGCGGTCGTTGGGAGCGTAGGAGGACGAGAACGGGTCGCGTGTGGCGAGCCCGAGCAGCATGGCCGACTTGGCGTGTTCGTCCGCGACGTCGAGGCGCCCCGCGAGGGTGTGCAGATTGGTGAGCGCGGTGTGCACCCGTGCCTCGGCGTGCTGGTCCCCGGTCTCCCGTGCGGCGGCGAGCATCGTCATGTTCACCTGCTCGTACTGGCGCGCGGCGGCACCCGATTCGGCCAGGTCCCGCGTCAGGAGGAGGAGGTCGACCGCGCGCCGCAAGGACCCCTCGCCGGTCGACTGCTGGGCACAGGCGAGCAGGCAGCCCGCTTCCCCGAAGAGCCAGTCCAGCGCCGTCGTGCGGTCCTCGAAGGGCAGGCCGGGATGGACGGTGGACTCCATGTGGTCCACCAGCCGGTCGCCCGGCCGCTCCAGGGCGTACATCCGGGCGGCCGTCGCCAGATAGAAGTCCAGCAGTCGTGACAAGGCGGCGGCCCGCTCCGTCGGGGGATGCTCATCCCGCTCCGCGCACGCCCGCGCATACAGCCGCACCAGGTCGTGGAAGCGGTAGCGGCCGGGTGCGGCGGATTCCAGCAGGCTGGCGTCCACGAGGGACTCGACGAGGTCTTCGGCGGACTCGATGTCCATGCCGAGCAGCGCCGCGGCCGCCGCCAGCGAGATATCCGGACCGTCCGCCAGCCCCAGGAGCCGGAACGCCCGAGCCTGCTGCGGCTCCAGCTGGCCGTAGCCCAGCTCGAACGTGGCCTTGACGGCCAGGTCGCCGGCGCGCAGCTCGTCCAGCCGGCGGCGTTCGTCGGCGAGTTTGCGGGCCAGGATGGAGACGGTCCACGTACGGCGGGCGGCCAGGCGGGAGGCGGCGATGCGGATGGCCAGGGGCAGGAAGCCGCAGGCGCCGACGACGGCCATGGCGGCCTGGCGTTCGGAGGTGACGCGTTCCTCGCCGACGATCCGGGTGAAGAGGGCGAGGGCCTCCTCGGGGCTCATGACGTCGAGGTCGATCAGGTGCGCGCCGGCCAGGTCGATCATACGGGCGCGGCTGGTGATCAGGGCGGCGCAGCCCTCCGTACCGGGGAGCAGCGGCCGGATCTGTGCGGCGTCGCGGGCGTTGTCCAGGAGGGCCAGGACGCGGCGGCCCGCAAGAGTGGAGCGGTAGAGGGCGGAGCGTTCCTCGAGGCCGTCGGGGATGGAGGAGTCCGGGGTGCCCAGGGAACGGAGGAAGGCACCGAGGACCGCTTCGGGCTCGGCGGGGGTGTGACCGGCGCCCTGAAGGTCGACGTAGAGCTGTCCGTCGGGGAAGTGCTCGCGGGCGGCGTGGGCGACATGCACGGCCAGGGTCGTCTTGCCGACGCCGCCGATCCCGGTGAGCGCGGAGACCGCCATCACGCTGCCCTCGGCGGTGGCGAGCTGGTCGCCGAGTTCGGCGACGAAGGCGGCGCGGCCGGTGAAGTCGGCGACGCTGGCGGGCAGTTGCTGGGGCCGTACGACGGTGTGGTCGGCCGCGTCCGGGCCGTCGGGGACGACGGGCGGCGCGTCCAGATCGCTGTCGGCGCGCAGGATCCGCTGCTGGAGGTCGGAGAGCGAGGCACAGGGGGCGACGCCCAGTTCGTCGTCGAGCAGCTTGCGCGTATCGGTGTACACCGCGAGCGCCTCGGCCTGCCGCCCGCTGCGGTACAGGGCCAGCATCAGCAGTTCGCGCAGCCGCTCGCGCAGGGGGTGGGCGGCGGTGAGGGCGGTCAGTTCGGAGACCGTCTCGGCGTGGCAGCCCAGTTCCAGCTCGAGTTCGAGGCGGGTCTCCAGGAGGGAGAGCCGCCACTCGTTGAGGCGGGTGCGCTGATTGTCGGCGTAGGGGCCGGCGAGGCGGGCCAGCGGTTCGCCGGCCCACAGGGCCAGTGCGCTGTCGAGGAGTTCGCGGGCGCGGCCGCGTTCGCCGGCGGCCTTGGCCTTCTCCGCCTCGGCGGCGAATTCCTCGGCGTGGTCGTGGTCCAGGTCGAGAGGGAGGCCGTCCACCGACCGGATCGCATAGCCGCCGGACTCGCTGACCAGGGCGGCGGCGTCGTCACCCAGCGCCTTGCGGATCCGGGAGGCGTACGTCCGCAGCGCGGCGAGCGCGGCGTGCGGCGGCTCATCGCCCCACAGGTCGTCGACGAGCTCGGCGGCGGTGGCGGTGCGGCCGCCGCGCAGCAGCAGTGCGGCGAGCAGCGCGCGCTGCTGCGGGGAGCCCGCTGCCAGCGGCGTGCTGCCGCGCCAGGCCCGTACGGGACCGAGCACGGTGAAGCGGAGCCGCCCCTGCCCCCGCCCCGTACCGTCGTCCATGGTCTCCCCCTGCCCTGTGCCGTCCGTACGCGCCATCCGCACCATCCGCTCGCACCATTCCGCATGCGCAACGGCCAGTCTGCCTTGCCGAGGCCCCTTACGTCAGTAGGGGTCGGGAGCGTGCACAAAGCCTCCTCGGGTGCCGGTAGGCGCCGGTGGGGAGGTGCATGGAGGGGCGCATGAAGGGGCGTGGAGAGCCGAGTTCCGTGCGCCCTCTGTACCACGATTGTTACGCCCGGTCGCCGTCCGGCCCGCTCCGGTCACCTTCCCGCACATTGCTGACGGATCGTCAGATCAACGCTACCGTGACGGACATGGAGACCATGGAGACCTTCCCGAAGATCATCTCGGTGGACGACCACACGGTGGAACCGCCCCACGTCTGGCGGGACCGGCTCCCGTCGAAATACCACGGCATCGGCCCGCGCATCGTCCGGGCACCCCTGAAGGAAATGACGTTCGTGGGCGGCAAATTCGCCCCGAAGATGGGCGCCCCGGGGGATGACGGCCCGATAGCCGACTGGTGGGTCTATGAGGATCTGCACCGGCCGCTGACCCGCCTCGACACCGCCGTCGGCTACTCCCGCGACGACATCAAGCTCGAGGGCATCACCTACGAGCAGATGCGTCCCGGCTCCTTCAGTGTGCCGGACCGATTGGCCGACATGGACGTCAATCATGTCCAGTCCGCCCTCTGTTTCCCCACCTTCCCCCGCTTCTGCGGCCAGACCTTCACCGAGGCCAAGGACCGTGAGCTGGGGCTGCTGGGGGTGCGCGCGTACAACGACTGGATGGTGGAGGAGTGGTGCGGCCCCCAGGCGAAGGGCCGGCTGATCCCGCTCACCCTCATCCCTCTCTGGGACGCGGAGCTGGCCGCAGCCGAGGTACAGCGCAACGCCGCCCGCGGCGTCCGGGCGGTCTGCTTCAGCGAGATCCCGCCGCACCTGGGGCTGCCCAGCATCCACACCGACTACTGGGACCCGTTCCTGCGCGCCTGCGACGAGACGGGCACGGTCATCGCCATGCACATCGGCTCCTCGTCGAAGATGCCGTCCACCTCCGCCGACGCCCCGCCCGCCGTAGGCTCGACCATCACCTTCGCCAACTGCTGCTTCTCGATGGTCGACTGGCTGATGAGCGGCAAGTTCGACCGCTTCCCGAACCTCAGGATCATGTATGCCGAGGGCCAGATCGGGTGGATCCCGTACATCCTGGAGCGCGCGAATGTCGTCTGGGAGGAGAACCGGGGCTGGGGCGGCGTCGCCGACAAGGTCTTGCGCCCCCCGTCCGAACTCTTCGCGGACCATGTGTACGGGTGCTTCTTCGACGACGCCTTCGGGCTGAAGAACCTCGACGCCATCGGGGTGGGCAACGTCCTGTACGAGACCGACTACCCGCACTCGGACTCGACCTGGCCCAAGTCGAAGGAGGTCGGCGAGTCGCAGATGGGCCATCTGGCGCCGGACGTGGTGGAGCGGATCGTGCGGGGGAATGCGATCGAACTGCTGGGGCTGACGGGGGAGGGGCTCTGGGCGGCGGGGTAGCGGCTCACGTCTCCCGGAGGGCGGATTTCACTCCGGCGTGAACTCGTGCTGTCGGCCCGGATCGGAGCGAGCGCCCTACGGCGACGACGGCGCCGGTACCGGAGCTGACTGAGGCCCGGCGGGCGCCCGGGTCCGGACGGGGAGCGGCGCTTACGCCGTCGCACCGCCCTGGTCGGATGACTCTCCGCGGCCGTGCGCCTCCCTGTATGCGTCGAGGAATTCCGTCACGAAATCCTCATCGTCCACGAAGCGCCCGACCCAGTGGGCGAAAGGCACGGACACTTCCTTCTCCGCGGCTATGACCAGGTCGTTGGGGTCTGCGACCGGAGCGAGGCCGAAGTGCTGGTGCAGCCAGGCGAGGTACTCCGGGTGGCGTTCGCACAGGTCCGTCAGCTCTTCGTCCTCGTCGTCGAATTCGGCCTCGTAGTCCCCGACATACAGCGCTCTGTTGCACGCGAGCTGCTGGAAAAACTCCCGGAGGTTGCGGGCGATGACGCCGATCCCTCCTTCGTCGCCGAAGACCACGATCGGCAAGGTGGCCAGGTCGGCGCGGTCGTCGATGCGCCAGAGGGCGTATGTGGAGCCGGTGTCGTTGGCGTACGCGAAGGACGGGAGGCGGTCCAGGAATTCGGGGTCTTTCGACCAGATGTCGATTCCGGTGGGGGCCGCGAATTCCGCCAGGGCGAACCCCGGCGAGATGTTGTCCCCGCCGATGCGTTCTTGCAGTTGCCGGAGCAGGTTCAGTTCCGGGACGGGGGAGTAGGCGCCGCTCATGAGGTGCTCCGACGGGGATATCGAGGAGGAGGTGAGGGGATGACGCGGTGGCGTCCGGTGATGTGGCCAACGCTACGGCCGCGCCGGAGGCCGCGCAGGCGGATGGTCACACCGTGCGGCGAGGCGTCGGCCGTCCCGTGCCCCCGTCCAGCAGCGCGACCGCCGTCGCCACCAATTCCGCATCCGTCTCCTCCGTGCGGTGGTCCGCGATGCCGGAGCGGAACAGGGCCGCCCCCTCGATCAGCATCGTGAAGACCCCCGCGCGTGCCCGGCACGACGCGGCGGGCAGACCGGGCTGCCGTTCCTGGAGGTAGGCGGCGACCTGGTCCTGGTAGTCACGGTAGAAGGCGCGTACGGCGGCGGCTACGGAGTCGTCGACGGCGGCCAGGGCCCAGAGTTCGGTGAACAGGCGGACCAGGCGCGGGTCGTCCTGCTCGGCCAGGAGCGTGCGGACGACCTGTTCATGGCTCGCGGCCTGTTCCCGGGAGGACAGGAGCGGACGCAGGCGTTCCAGGGAGCGCGACAGGGCCCGGTCCAGGACGGCGGCCACCAGGTCGGCGCGGGCGGGGAAGTAGTACTGGAGATGGCCCAGGCGCACGCCGGCGGCGGTGGTCCCGCCGGTGGGGGTGTCGGTCATGCGGCTCTCGTCGTGTGGGCGTCGGCGTCGGAGGTCTCCAGTGCCACCCCGTACTCGGCGAGCAGCTCCGGGACCTGCGCCGGGACCGGCGTCATCTCGGGGAAGACGACGCCGTGCGGGGCGCCGGCACCGTCCGCGCCCAGGACGCGGCGCAGCGCCAACATCGCCCCGACCGCCGTGAGATGCGCCTGACCGGCTGCCGTCGGCCCTCTTGTCTGATGAGGCGTCAGCCACGACGATGTGCGCCTGACGTGAATTGACGGGTCGTCAGATTTGGCATTCGGAAACTCAGGACTCGGAATCTCAGGACTCGGAAATTCAGGGGTCGGAAACCCAGGGGTCGGAAACCCAGGGGTCGGATGCATGCCGGACACCGGACACCGGGCATCCGGAAGGAGCTGTCCAGATGGTGCGGATACTGCCCGAGGGGCGACTGGCGTACGGGATGCAGCTGCCGGTGCAGTCGCAGAGCACCCTCTACGCGGAAGGCTGGGAGGCGGCGGCCGGGCCCGCCGACCTGGTGGAGATCGCGCAAGCCGCCGACCGGCACGGCTTTGCCTATATCGCCTGCTGCGAGCACATCGCGATTCCCCGGCGGCTGGCCGGCGCGATGGGCACGATCTGGTACGACCCGGTGGCCACCCTCGCGCACCTCGCCGCCGTCACCGAGCGGGTCCGGCTGCTCAGCCATGTCGCGGTGGTCGGCCTCAAACACCCGCTGATCAGCGCAAAGCAGTACGCGACGCTGGACCACCTCTCCGGCGGGCGACTGATTCTCGGCGTCGGCGCCGGGCACGTGCAGGAGGAGTTCGAGGCGCTCGGGGTGGAGTTCGGGCAGCGGGGTGCGGTGCTGGACGAGGCCATCGACGCGCTCAAGGTGGCGCTCGGACCGGAGGAGTTCGCCGAGTTCAAGGGGGCGCGGTTCGCGTTCTCGGGGCTGGGGCAGGCGCCGCGGCCGGCCCAGACACCGCGGCCGCCGGTCTGGGTGGGGGGCTCCTCGCCGGCCGCCGTGCGCCGGGCCGCGGTCCGCGGTGACGGGTGGCTGCCGCAGGGGGACCGGCGGGACCAACTGCCCGGCCAGATAGCCAAGCTGCTCGCGCTCAGGGAAGCGGCCGGGATCGAGGAGCCGATCACGATCGGGACCATCGCCGAGCCGTTGTACGTGGGGGAGCCGGGCTGGGACGTCGGGCGGCGGACCCTGTCGGGGGCGCCGGAGCGGCTCGCGGAGTCGCTGCGGGAGTACCGCGCGATGGGTGTGGCCCAGATACAGGTGCGGTTCCGCAGCCGAAGCAGGAGCGAACTGACCGATCAGATGGCCGCGTTCGCGAGTGAGATCGCGACGCATCTCGATGACTGAGCGAGCAGGGCCGAGGCGGTGCGGCACGGATGGCCGCACCGGACGGGAACGCTGGGAGGCGGGCATGGGAAAGCTGGCAGGCCGGGTCGTCCTCATCACGGGCGCGGCGCGCGGGCAGGGTGAGCAGGAGGCGCGGCTCTTTGTGGCGGAAGGGGCGCGGGTGGTCCTCGGCGATGTGCTGGACGGGCCGGGTGAGGCGCTGGCCAAGGAGCTGGGGGAGGAGCGGGCCCGGTACGTCCATCTGGATGTGGGCCAGGAGGCGGACTGGGAGGCGGCGGTCGCTGTCGCGAAGGGGGCGTACGGGAAGGTCGACGGCCTGGTCAACAACGCCGGGATCCTGCGCTTCAACGAGCTGGTCACTACGCCGCTGGCGGAGTTCCAGCAGGTGGTGCAGGTCAACCAGGTCGGGGCGTTCCTGGGGATGAAGGCGGTGACGCCCGAGCTGGCGGCGGCCGGCGGCGGGACGATCGTGAACACCGCCTCGTACACGGCGCTGACCGGAATGGCGTTCCTGACGTCGTACGCCGCGACCAAGGCCGCCATCGTCGGGATGACGCGGGTGGCGGCGATGGAGCTGGCGGGCAAGGGGATCCGGGTCAATGCCATGTGCCCGGGGGCGGTCGATACGCCGATGACCAACCCGGACCGGGTGGCGGCGGACGGCGGGCCCAAGGCGGCCGATGCGGCCGGCAGTGCGGCGCTGGACGAGTTCTACGGGAAGGTCGTCCCGATGGGGCGGATCGGGCAGCCGGAAGAGGTGGCCAGGCTGGCGCTTTTCCTGTCGTGCGAGGACTCGTCGTACATCACCGGGCAGCCGTTTGTCATCGACGGGGGATGGCTGGCGGGGGTTTCGGTCTTCTGAGGGCCGGGAGTGTTTGCTGACGTGGCGTCAGGTATTGACGGTGGGTGCGGGCGGTGCCAGAGTCGGTCGGGATCGTGAACTGACGATCCGTCAGATTTGGTCTGGGGGTCGGCGCGTCGCCCCGCATTCGCCGGGTTGGCCGCCTCGACCGCCTCGTCCGCCTTGGTCGCCTCGGCCGGCTCGGCGGGGTGATTGTCAGAGGGGCGGAGTACCGTCGAAGACGTCACGGAAAGTGATGGACGTGTCGACGGAGGGTGGCCAGTGGGGCGCGATCGACGGACTGCGATCGAGGGCTGCGATCGAGGGCTGCGATCGACGGGCTGCGATCGACGAAAAACGTAATCGACGGAAAAGTAATCGACGGACGGTGATCTTCCGGGGGGCGACCCCCGCACCCCGAAGGAGTGAACTCCCTTGGAATTCGGGCTCTTTGTGCAGGGATATGTGCCCGCCGCGCGGGCAAAGGTCGACCCCGAGGCCGAGCACCACGCGCTGATGGAGGAGACCGAGTACGTCATCCAGGCGGACAAGTCCGGCTTCAAATACGCCTGGGCCTCCGAGCACCACTTCCTGGAGGAGTACTCCCACATCTCCGCGAACGATGTGTTCCTGGGCTACCTCGCGCACGCCACCGAGCGCATCCACCTCGGCTCCGGCATCTTCAACCCGCTCGCCCCGGTCAACCACCCGGTGAAGGTCGCCGAGAAGGTTGCCATGCTCGACCACCTCTCCAGCGGGCGCTTCGAGTTCGGCTCCGGGCGGGGCGCCGGGAGCCACGAAATACTCGGGTTCATGCCGGGCGTGACGGATATGAACCACACCAAGGAAATCTGGGAAGAGACCATCGCGGAATTCCCCAAGATGTGGCTCCAGGACGAGTACGTCGGCTTCAAGGGCAAGCACTGGGAGCTGCCGCCGCGCAAGATCCTGCCCAAGCCGTACGGGAAGTCGCATCCGGCGATGTGGTACGCCGCCGGGTCGCCGTCCTCGTACGAGATGGCGGGCAAGAAGGGGCTGGGCGTGCTCGGCTTCAGCGTGCAGAAGGTCTCCGACATGGAGTGGGTCGTCGAGTCGTACAAGACGGCCGTCAAGGAGGCGCAGGCGGTCGGGGACTTCGTCAACGACAACGTCATGGTGACGTCGACGGCCATCTGCGCGGAGACGCACAAGAAGGCGGTGGAGATCGCGGTCGGCGGCGGGCTCAACTACCTGCAGTCGCTGCTCTTCCGCTACCACGACACCTTCCCGCGGCCCGAAGGCATACCGCAGTGGCCCGAGCTCCTCCCCGAGTACACCGAGGAGATCATCGAGCTGCTGATCGCCGAGGAGCTGATGATCTGCGGCGATCCGGACGAGGTGCTGCGGCAGTGCAAGAGGTGGGAGCAGGCGGGCGCCGACCAGCTCTCCTTCGGGCTGCCGATCGGGGTGAGCTCCGAGGACACGCTCAACACGATCAAGCTGATCGGCGAGCACGTCATCCCGAAGATCGACACCGACCCGGTACACCGGACCACGCGTTTCCGTCAGGCGGCGGGCAGCTAGGCAGCCGGGCCCACCCGCCCTGGAGAGAGAGCGGCGTTCCCCGGCCGGACGCCGCTCGCCCCCAATACAGCCGGAGCACAGCCGGAGCACAGCCGGACGCGGCTCGGACCGCAGCGGGGCCGCAGCCGGACCGCTCCGAGCCCGCCCCGGACCGTGCCCGCACCGCACCGCACCGCACCGCACCGCACCGAGACGGCACCGAGAAAGGGATCCCCGCCATGCTCGACCACCTGATCAAGGGCGCGACCGTCGTGGACGGGACCGGCGCGCCCTCACGCGTCGCCGACCTCGGCATCCGGGACGGCCGGATCGCGATCGTCGCGGAAAGCGGGACGGTCACCGAGGAGGCCCGTACGAGCGAGGACGCCCAGGGGCTCGTCCTCGCGCCCGGTTTCGTCGATCCGCATACGCACTACGACGCCCAGCTGTTCTGGGACCCGTACGCCACACCCTCGCTCAACCACGGCGTGACCACCGTCGCGGGCGGCAACTGCGGATTCACCCTCGCCCCGCTGCACCCCGACCGCCCCGAGGACGCCGACTACACCCGGCGGATGATGAGCAAGGTCGAAGGCATGTCGCTGGTCGCGCTGGAGGAGGGCGCGCCCTGGAGCTGGCACACGTTCGGGCAGTACCTGGACGCGCTGGAGGGACGCATCGCGGTCAACGCCGGCTTCATGGTGGGCCATTGCGCGCTGCGGCGGCATGTCATGGGCGCGGACGCGGTGGGCGGGCAGCCCACTCCCGCGCAACTGGCCGACATGCTGCGGCTGTTCCACGACGCGATGGACGCCGGTGCCTGGGGGCTGTCCACGACCCAGTCGTCCACCCACACGGACGGCGACGGCAAACCGGTCGCCTCGCGGCACGCCCGCCCCGACGAGCTGCTCGCCCTCTCCCGCGCGGTGGCCGACCACGAGGGCACCCAGCTGGAAGCCATCGTCGCGGGCTGCCTCGACCAGTTCGACGACGACGAGATCGATCTGTTCGTGGAGATGTCGGCGGCCGCCGGACGCCCGCTGAACTGGAATGTGCTCACCATCGACGCGGCCGTGCCCGAGCGGGTGCCCCGCCAGCTGATCCCCAGCGAACGGGCCCGTAAGGCCGGCGGCCGGATCGTGGCACTGACGATGCCCATCCTCACGCCCATGAACATGTCGCTGGGCACCTTCTGCGCCCTCAACCTCATCCCCGGCTGGGGCGAGATCCTCGGCCTGCCGGTGCCCGAGCGGATCGCGCGGCTGCGCGACGCGGACGTACGGGCCGAGATGCTGCGCCGCGCGGACAGCAAGGAGGCCGGGGTCTTCCGCCGGCTGGCCAACTTCGAGCGGTACGTGATCGGGGATACCTACTCCGCGGCGAATGAGGGCCTCGGCGGCCGCGTGGTGCGGGACATCGCCGCCGAGCGCGGTCAGGACGCCTTCCACTGCCTGGTGGAGATCTGCGCCAACGACGCTCTCCGAACGGTCCTGTGGCCGATGCCGACCGACAACGACCCGGACAGCTGGGCGCTGCGGCAGGAGACCTGGCAGCACGAGGACGTGATGCTGGGCGGCTCCGACGCGGGCGCACATCTGGACCGGATGTGCGGCGCCCCGTACACCACCCGCTTCCTCGGGGACTGTCTGCGCGGCCGCAAGCTCGTCGGCCTGGAGCGGGCCGTGCAGATGCTGACCGATGACCCGGCCCGGCTGTTCGGGCTGCGCGAGCGGGGCCGGATAGCCGAGGGCTACCACGCCGACCTGGTGCTGTTCGACCCCGAAAGGATCGATGCCGGGCCCGCCACGCTCGTGCACGACCTGCCCGGGGACAGCCCGCGACTGGACTCGAAGGCGATCGGGGTGGTGAGCGTACGGGTCAATGGCGTGGAGACGATCCGGGAAGACGTGGTGACCGGGGCGGTGCCGGGGACGGTGCTGCGGTCGGGGCGGGACACGAGGACGGTGAGCACCAAGTGAGCGGAGCGGATGCGAGGGCGGGCGGCGCCGAGCGGCTGTTCATCGGCGGGGAGTGGGTGGCGCCGGACGGTGGCCACTACGACGTGATCAACCCGGCGACCGAGGACGTCGTCGGGCGGGCCCCGGAGGCGAGCCGGGCGCAGGTGGAGGCGGCCGTGGCGGCGGCCGGCGAGGCGTTCGAGGGCTGGTCGCGCACCGCGCCCGAGGAGCGCTCGGCCATCCTGGACCGGGCCGCCGGGGTGATGCGCCGCGAGCTCGTTGGGTACGCGGCGCTGGCGCAGGCGGAAAGCGGCGCGACGACCGGCACCGCGCGCGGAATGCAGGTAGGAGTCTCGGTCTCCCGCTTCAAGCGCTATGCGCGCGGCGCCCTGGAGCCGGTGGAGACCGGGCTGCCGCCGCAGGTCAATGACGCCGGGCCGATGGGCAAGGCGGGCATCTTCGGCGCGCTCGCGGTGCGCCGCCCGGTCGGTGTCGTCACCTGCATCACCTCGTACAACAACCCCTGGGCGAACCCGGCGGGCAAGGTGGCACCCGCACTGGCGATGGGCAACACGGTCGTGATCAAGCCGGCGCCGCAGGATCCGCTGTCGGTGTACCGGATGGCCGAGGCGCTGGCGGAGGCCGGGGTGCCGCCGGGCGTGGTCAATGTCGTCACCGGTGCGCGACCGGAGGTCGGCGCGGCGGCGGTCGCGGCGGACGGCGTGGACATGGTCAGTTTCACCGGGTCCACGGCCGTCGGCCGGAAGATCGCCGAGGAGTGCGGCCGCGGCATGAAGCGGCAGCTGATGGAGCTGGGCGGCAAAGGCGCGGCGCTGGTCTTCGACGACGCCGATCTGGAGAGCGCGGTGGCCGGTATCGGCACCACCTTCTCCTTCTACAGCGGTCAGATATGTACGGCACCGACGCGGGTGCTGGCGCAGCGCGGTATCCACGACCGCCTGGTGGCCGGGCTGGCCGCCTACGCCGGGCGGCTGAAGGTCGGGGATCCGGCGGACCCGGGCACGGTCGTCGGCCCGGTGATCTCCGCCGCGCACCGCGACCGGATCGAGTCGTATGTCGAGCTGGGCGTGAAGGAGGGCGCGCGGCTGGTGGCCGGCGGTGAGCGCCCGGCGATGGAGCGCGGGTTCTATGTGGCGCCGACGCTGTTCGCGGACGGTACGAACGACATGCGGGTGGTGCGGGAGGAGATCTTCGGCCCGGTGGTCGTGGTCGTCCCCTTCGGCGACGAGGAGGAGGGCATCGCGCTGGCCAACGACAGCGACTACGGGCTGCTGGACTACGTCTGGTCCGGCGATGTGGCCCGCGCCTTCCGGGTCGCGGGGCGGCTGCGGGCGGGCGGCGTCGGCATCAACACCGTCGGCCGCAACATGGAGGCGCCGTTCGGCGGCTTCAAGCGCAGCGGTATCGGCCGCGATGTCGGCTCATACGCACTGCATGCCTACAGCGAGCTGCAGTCGATTGTGTGGCCGGGGTGAGAGACGGCTCACACGGCTGGGACGGGAGGCCGGTCGTGGAGCCGAAGTGCGGCCCCCCTTGCACGACCGGCGGAAAATTTCCAGAGAACGGATGGGAAAATTTTGAATTAGCTTAAAACGGACACTGCTGCGGTTCCCGCATCGCGGAAGAGTTGAGTTACGCCCAGTAAGTTGAAGGCGCAACATCGCAATCTCCCTAGGATTGGCAGGCTTCTGGTGCTCATGTGCCTGCACAGTGAAGGCATCTGAGGCGGAGGATCGCCTTCCGGATACGGAAACAGAAGGCTTTAACGTCCTGTTCATGGTTCAGGTAGACCCCCGGCCACAGACCGGAGACGCGGTAACGAGCGTCGGCGGAAGTGGCAGCGACACCCGCAGCAAAGGCCTCAGTGGCAACTCCGTAGGCCTGCTCGGCAGCGCGGTCATCGGCATTTCGACCGTCGCACCCGTCTACTGCCTCACCTCCACACTCGGCCCCACCGTCGGCGAGGTCGGTGTGCAGATGCCCGCCGTCTTCCTCGCGGGCTTCCTGCCGATGCTCCTCGTCGCCTTCGCCTACCGCGAGCTCAACAAGGCGGTCCCCGACTGCGGCACGTCCTTCACCTGGACGGTCAAGGCCTTCGGCCCGCGCGTCGGCTGGATGTGCGGCTGGGGACTGGTGATCGCGACGATCATCGTGCTCTCCAACCTGGCCGGCGTGGCCACCTCGTTCTTCTATCTCCTGCTCGGCGAACTCACCGGCAGCCAGACCATCGCCGGCCTGGACGGCAACAAAGCCGCCCACGTCCTGACCTGTCTGGCCTTCATCGCCGCCGCAACAGCCATCAGCTACCGCGGGATGACCGCCACCAAGGGCGTTCAGTACACCCTGGTCGGCCTGCAGCTCGCCGTACTCGCCGTCTTCGTCGTGATGGCTGTCGTCAAGGCGCAGTCCGGGGACTTGGCCGGCTCCCTTCACTTTTCCTGGACCTGGCTCGACCCGTTCGCCGTCCGGTCCTTCTCCGCCTTCACCGCCGGGCTCTCCCTCTCGATCTTCATGTTCTGGGGCTGGGACACCTGCCTGACCGTGAACGAGGAGACCGCGGGCAGCGAGAAAACCCCCGGCCGCGCCGCCCTGCTGGCCATGGTCGTGCTGATCGGCTCCTACCTGCTGACCGCCGTCGCCTCGCAGATGTTCTCCGGCGTCGGCCACAAGGGGCTGGGCCTGGGCAATCCCGGCACCGCCGACAACGTCTTCGCCGCTCTCGCCGACCCCGTCATGGGCACCGTGCTCGGCGTACTGCTCTTCGTCGCCGTCCTCGCCTCGGCCGCCGCCAGCCTCCAGACCACCTTCATCCCGGTGGCCCGCACCGTCCTGGCGATGAGCACGTACGAGGCCCTGCCGGCCTCCTTCGCCAAGATCCACCCGCGGTTCCGCTCCCCGGGCAAGGCGACCATCGCGGCGGGCACGGCCACCGGCGTCTTCTACGCGGTGATGAGCTTCCTGAGCGAGAACGTCCTCATCGACACCATCTACGCGCTCGGCCTCATGATCTGCTTCTACTACTCGATCACGGCCTTCGCCTGCGCCTGGTTCTTCCGCCGCGACCTGCGCCACTCGGTCCGCGACCTGCTGTTCAAGGGCGTCTTCCCGGTGCTCGGCGGCGTCCTCCTCGCGGGAGTCTTCTTCAAGACGCTGATCGACATGTGGAACCCGTCCTACGGTTCCGGCAGCTCGGTCTTCGGCATCGGCTCGGTCTTCGTCATCGGCGTCGGCCTGCTGCTGATAGGTGTCGTCGTCATGCTGGTGATGCAGCGCCGCAGCCCGGCGTTCTTCCGCGGCGAGGTGCTGACGCAGGCGACGCCGGCGATGGTGGTGGAGGACTAAGGGCTGTCCCGTAATCCCTGGCGGGCGCACGACGACAGCTACGGCACCTCGCCGCGTTGTCGGAACATCCGGATACGCCCAGTATCCGGACGTCCCTCCGCCTTGCGATGCAGCTCGGCATCCGTATGGCAACGGGAGAGCCGAGACGTAGTGAGCGCAGCGAACGCAGTGCATCTGACGCCGTGCGCTGATCCACCAGGCATTACGGGACAGCCCTTAGACAGCCGCGGGGGCTCGCCGACTGCGGGCCGGGCCCGCTGTTGACGGCCGGGCCCGGGGTTCCGAGCCCGGCCGTCAACGCTCTGCGCGGGCCCTCGCCCTCGCCCTCGTCTTCGCCCGCCGCCTCGTCTTCGGGTTCCTCTTCGCCTCCGGCGTCTTCGCCTTCGCCGGGTCAGCTGAGCGTCAGGACCGCCTTGCCGCGTACCTCGCGGTTCACCAGGGCCGTGGCGGTCTCTCCGGCCAGCTCCCAGTCGGCCACCCGGTCCACGCTCGCCTGGAGGCGGCCCTCGGCGACGAGGCGTACGAGATGGGCCAGATCGGCGCCGGTGCTGCCGACGATCCGGAAGCCGATGAGCGTCAGCTGATTCAGGACCAGCTCGTACGGCTGGATCGGGGTCGGCTCGCCGGACGTGGCACCGATGGAGATGACCTTGCCGCCCGGGGCTGTATGGCCGAGCAGCCCGGCGAGCAGTGAGCCGCCGACGTTGTCCAGGACGACGTCCACCGGGGCGTCGAGATCGGCAGGCCCGGTCAGCACATGATCCGCGCCGAGCGCGGCCAGGCCTTCACCGCGTGCCTGGCTGCCGACGAACGCATATACCTCGGCGCCCGCCTGATGGGCGAGCTGGACCGCGAAGCGTCCGACGCCGCCGGAAGCGCCGGTGATGGCGACGCGCTGTCCGGGCAGCACGCCCGCCGTACGCAGCGCAAGCAGGGCCGTCAGACCCGCGACGGGGAGCGCGGCGGCGGTGGTGAAGTCCACCGTGTCGGGCAGCACGGCGAGTTCGTCGACATGGACGGCACGCAGCTCGGCCCAGCCGGCGGCCCGGCCCCGGGTGACGACGCGGTCACCCGCCTTGGGTCCACGGCCGCCGGCGGCGGCCACCTCGACCACGCCGGCGGCGTCCCAGCCCGGTACGGTCCCGGCTGCCACGTCGTCGGATTTGGGCAGCTCACCGTAATTGAGCGAAACCGCGGCCACCTTGACCAGGACCTCGTCGGGTCCGGGAACCGGGTCGGCGACGGTACCGATGGCGAGACGGCCGGGGGCGGAGTGGTCGACGACGAGGGCGCGCATGGAGGCTCCTTCTGACGGGGCTCTGCAGGGCTGAGCCGGTGCGGGGGGAACTGTGCTGCGTAACCGGTTGGTAACTCCGGTTATTCCGACACCGTCCGCACGCCCCGCCTTCCCCCGCCGGCCGCCAGTCGCACGCCTCTGTACCCCCTCAGTCCCGCCCCAGGAAGACCGGATTGGTCATCGCCGCCATGGGCCCAGGAAGCCCCGCCGTGGTGGCCGGGTGGCGGACCTCGGCGCGTATATAGGCGGCGTAGTCGGGTGTGGTCTGCCAGTTCACGGTCCCGGCGCCGGAGGGCGGGAGCGGGGACGAGTACAGGCGCCCCTGGTCGGTGACGAAGGAAACCGTGCAGCCTGGGGCGCCGGAGACCTTCAGCCGGGCGGTGACCCTGGCCGTGCGGGAGACCTCCAGGCGGTCGGCGATGCCGGCGTGTTCGCCTCGTTCGCCGGTGACCGTGAAGGCGAGGTCGATCTTCGAGGACTCGGCGATCCAGACCCGGCCCGCCCGGATGCCGTCCTGGACGGCGCGCCGCGAAAGGTCCTCGGCCAGGACAACGGTCTGCGGCAGGCCCACCACGTCCGGGTCGCGGTGCGCGTCGCTGTGGCCGACGGCCGGGAGCCAGGCCGCGCGGCCGCGGGTGTGGGCGACCAGGGTGTTGTCCCACTCGGCGAGGGTGACCTCGTCATCGGGGGTGTACGGGCCGTTCCAGACCTCCACCGCATCGGCGTCGTTCAGGCCGAACTTCCAGTTGCAGCCGATGCACGTGGCGTGCGGATGCGCCGGGATGACCAGCCCGCCGGCCCGGCGGATGGCGCGTGCGTACTTGCCGAAGGCGTTGTCGCGGGCGCGGTAGCGCCAGTCGATGAAGACACCGGGATCGGTGCCCATCGCCACCACATGGCCATTGCGGGTGGTGATCTCCTCACCGGTCAGGATGAGCAGGTCATCGCCCCACAGGCCGTCCCAGGCGCGGTGCGCCGCGGTGGTGTTGTGCTCGGAGGTGGTGATGAAGTCCAGCCCGGCGGCGCGGGCCAGCGCCGCGATCTCGGACGGTGTGCGCTTGCCGTCGGAGTAGACGGAGTGCAGATGGTTGTCGCCTCGGTACCAGGCGCGGCCGCGGCCGCGGGCACGTTCGGGAGGGTAGACCGGGGCGGGCGTGTGGCCCGGGGCGCCGTACCGGAGGGTGATGGTGACGTCGTAGGCCAGCCCCTGCGGGGCGACGGTGTACGGGCCGAGGGCGATATGCCAGGTCCCGGCGTTGACGGGGCCCGGGAGGTAGCCGGGGGTGGCGTCGTCGGCGCGCAGGAAGAATTCCGTACGCGCCCCGCCCGACCAGCCGCGGAATCCGGCGCCGCCGAGATCCGTCCCGTGCTCGTCGAAAATGCCGATGTCGCAGGCGTTGCCGGCCGTGCCTTCGGGGACGGTGGGTTTGTCGTAGCGGTAGGCGACGGCGATCTCCCGTACACCGTGCGGGACTTCCACGGGGAGGTAGACGAAGTCCGGCGCCCCGGTGGGCAGATGCCCGGTGACCCGGCGCGTCTGCTCGGCCCCCTCGGATCCATCGGGCCCACCGGACCCTGCGGCCCCATCGGCCCGCTCGGTGCGCCCGGCCCCGGGCGCCGCGTCGGCGAAGCTCACAGTGCCGAGCGTAAGCGCGCCCGCCGCACCCGCAACCGCCGAAAGCCTCAGAACATCGCGTCGTTCCATCCCCGCCCCCCGTGCCGCCTCATGACGCCGCTTCGCATATCGCTGCGTATGCCGCTTCGTCTCGCTCCGTATCGCTGCATATCGGCTCGCTGTCGCCGCGTATCGCCGTGTGAAAACTGTTGTACGCGGGTGTGACACGAAGGGAAAGGGCTGTGGATAACCGGCGGGCGGTAAGGCAACATTCGGTCACCCACCCGCCTGACGGAGGTGTCCCAGCATGCGGATCGCGACCACGATCTTCCTGACAGACGAGACGATCCGGCCCGACCGGCTGGCCCGCGAGCTGGAACAACGCGGGTTCGCCGGGCTCTATCTCCCCGAGCACACCCACATCCCCGCCAGCCGCGACACCCCCGCCCCCATGGGCGAGCCACTGCCCCGCGAATACGGCCGCACCTTCGACCCGTTCATCGCGCTCGGCCAGGCCGCAGCCGTCACCGAGCGGCTGGGCCTGGGCACCGGCATCACCCTGGTCGCCCAGCACGACCCGGTGGACCTCGCCAAGCAGATCGCGACGCTCGACTTCCTCTCCGGCGGTCGTTTCACCTTCGGCATCGGCTACGGCTGGAACGTCGAGGAGGCCGCCGACCACGGCGTGGAGTGGTCGACCCGGCGCGAGCTGACGCGCGACCGGGTGGCGCTGATGCGGGCACTGTGGGCCGAGGAGCCCACCGCCTACAAGGGCGAGTTCGGGTCCGTACGGGCATCCCTCGCACACCCCAAACCGGCCAACGGTGCGCCACGCACCCTGCTCGGCGGGGCGGCCGGACCCAAGCTCTTCGGGCAGATCGCCGAGTACGCGGACGGCTGGCTGCCGATCGGCGGGCGGGGCCTGACCGAAACCCTTCCCGTGCTGCGTCAGGCCTGGGCGGACGCCGGGCGCGCGGGTGAGCCCGTAGTGGTGCCGTACGCGGTCCGCCCCTCGCCCGGGAAGCTGGCGTACTACCGCGAGCTGGGCCTCCAGGAGGTGGTGCTGCAACTGCCGCCGGCCGGGGAGGCGGAGGTGCTGCGGACACTGGACGACTTCGCGCAGTACCTGTGAGGCGTACCCGGGAGGCCAGATCTGTGAGGCCAAGGGCGGCTGCTCTGTGAGGCCAAGGGCGGCTGCCTAGGACCATTGGAGTACGGCCACCTGGCGCGGGTCGGTACCGAAGACCGATCCGCGTCCGCTCCGGACGGTCGTAGCGTTGATGGTGACGGATCCGCAGAGCGCCACGGACCGGTGGCAGCCTCTGCAGGCCGGCCTGCCACAGAGCAGTATTCGCAGATCAACGGTCCAAGGAGATGCACATGCCCAGCCTCGACCACACGATCGTGCACAGCACCGACCGTTTCGCCTCCGCACGTTTCCTGGCCGGCCTCCTGGACGCTCCGGAGCCCAAGGCGTTCGGCCCGTTCGCCGCCGTCAAGATGGACAACGGGGTGACCCTCGACTACGCCGAGGCGGTTGCTTCCGGCAAGGAGTTCGTTCCGACGCACTACGCGTTCCTGGTGACGGAGGGCGAGTTCGACGCCATCCTGGCGCGGATAGAGAAGCGGGATCTCTCGTACTGGGCCGACCCCATGCACACCCGGGCACAGCAGATCAACACCCACGACGGCGGCCGCGGTCTGTACCTCGACGACCCCGACGGCCACAACATGGAGTTCCTGACCCGGACGTATTCGGACGAGCTGCTGGCCGGTCTGTAACCCACCCGCGCGGAGGGAACCTCCGTCTGACGTGATCAGCGGCACATCAACGGGCGGTTGTCGGGCGGCGGCAGTGTCAGCGGGCGCTCGTATGCTCGGAGGATGACTTCCAGCGCGCAGGGACCTGACCAGGGATCTGACCAGCGGCACCGTCAGGGATCCGACCGGCAAGACGGCCAGGCATCCGACCGAGCGGTCGACGGGGTGACGGCGACGGCGACGAGCGCCGCCGCGGGCCGTCCGGAGCGTCCGACGGCGAACGCCATGCGCCGCGCGCTCAAGCGGGCCCGCGACGGCGTGGCGCTGGATGTCGTCGAGGCGGCGGTACTGCTGCAGGCCCGCGGCGAGGACCTCAGGGACCTGTGCGCCTCCGCGGCCCGGGTGCGGGACGCGGGCCTGGAGGCCGCCGGGCGCCCCGGCGTCATCACCTACTCGCGCGGTGTGTTCATCCCCCTGACGCGCCTGTGCCGGGACAAATGCCACTACTGCACCTTCGTCACCGTCCCCGGCAAGCTGCGCCGCGACGGCCACGGGATGTTCATGTCGCCCGACGAGGTGCTCGACATCGCCCGCCGCGGTGCCGAAATGGGCTGCAAGGAAGCCCTGTTCACGCTCGGCGACAAGCCGGAGGACCGCTGGCCCGAGGCCCGCGAATGGCTGGAGGCGCACGGCTACGACGACACGCTCTCCTACGTACGGGCCATGGCCATCCGCGTCCTGGAAGAGACCGGCCTGCTGCCGCACCTCAACCCCGGAGTGCTGTCCTGGACGGACTTCCAGCGCCTCAAGCCCGTGGCTCCGTCCCTGGGCATGATGCTGGAGACCACCGCCGAGCGGCTGTGGAGCGAGCCCGGCGGCCCGCACTACGGCTCGCCCGACAAGGAGCCCGCCGTCCGGCTGCGCGTCCTGGAGGACGCCGGCCGCTCCAACGTCCCCTTCACCACGGGACTGCTGATCGGCATCGGCGAGACCTACGAGGAGCGCGCCGAGTCGATCTTCGCGCTGCGCCGCGTCCAGCGCGCGTATCACGGCATCCAGGAACTGATCATGCAGAACTTCCGCGCCAAGCCGGACACGGCCATGCGCGGA
Source organism: Streptomyces sp. NPDC028368 (assembly GCF_055565615.1). NCBI lineage: Bacteria > Bacillati > Actinomycetota > Actinomycetes > Kitasatosporales > Streptomycetaceae > Streptomyces > Streptomyces sp. NPDC028368. The sequence goes on from NZ_JBVHTY010000018.1 coordinate 122,083, forward strand.
ATGCCGGACGCCGAACTGGAAGAGCTGGCCGCGACGATCGCGGTGGCCCGGCACATCATGGGCCCCTCGACCCGGATCCAGGCGCCGCCCAATCTGGTCGACGGGGAGTACGCGATGCTCATCGACGCCGGGATCGACGACTGGGGCGGGGTCTCCCCGCTGACCCTCGATCACGTCAACCCCGAGCGCCCCTGGCCGCAGATCGACGAGCTGACCGAGCGCTGCGCCGCCTCCGGCTTCGCGCTGCGCGAACGGCTGCCCATCTACCCCGAGTTCATCCAGCGGGGCGAGCCCTGGCTGGACCCGCGTCTGCTGCCGCACGTCCGGGCCCTCGCCGACCCGGAGACGGGCCTGGCCGTCGAGGACGCCCCCGTGGTCGGCCTGCCCTGGCAGGAGCCCGATGAAGGCTTCTCGATGGCCGCCTCGGGCCGTACGGACCTGCACCACACCATCGACACCGAAGGCCGCACAGCCGACCGCCGCGACGACTTCGACGAGGTCTACGGCGACTGGGAGGCGCTGCGCGAGGCCGCCGCCCCCGGGATGGTGCCCTCCCGCATCGACGCGGACGTACGGCAGGCCCTGTCGCAGGCCGCCGATGACCCCACCAGGCTCACCGACGCCGAGGCGCTGGCTCTGCTGCACGCCGATGGGCCCGCTCTGGACGCGCTCTGCCGTATCGCCGACGACCTGCGCCGCGCCACCGTGGGCGACGACGTCACGTACATCGTCACGCGCAACATCAACTTCACCAACGTCTGCTACACCGGCTGCCGCTTCTGCGCCTTCGCCCAGCGCCGCACCGACGCCGACGCGTACACCCTGTCCCTCTCCCAGGTGGCCGACCGTGCCCAACAGGCCTGGGACGTCGGCGCGGTGGAGGTCTGCATGCAGGGCGGCATCCACCCCGACCTGCCCGGTACGGCCTATTTCGACATCGCCCGCGCCGTCAAGGAACGCGTCCCGGGCATGCATGTGCACGCCTTCTCGCCGATGGAAGTCGTCAACGGAGCGACGCGCACGGGCCTCTCCCTCCGCGAGTGGCTCAGCGAGGCCAAGGCCGCCGGCCTGGACACCATCCCCGGCACCGCCGCCGAGATCCTCGACGACGAGGTCCGCTGGGTCCTGACCAAGGGCAAGCTGCCCACCGCCACCTGGGTCGAGGTCATCAAGACCGCCCATGAGCTGGGCATCCGCTCCTCGTCGACGATGATGTACGGCCATGTCGACCAGCCCCGCCACTGGCTCGGCCACCTCCGCCTCCTGGCCGAGATCCAGCAGGAGACCGGTGGCTTCACCGAATTCGTCACCCTCCCCTTCATCCACACCAACGCCCCCGTCTATCTGGCCGGCATCGCCCGGCCCGGCCCCACCACCCGCGACAACCGCGCCGTGACGGCGATGGCCCGGGTCCTCCTCCACCCGCACATCACCAACATCCAGACCAGCTGGGTCAAGCTCGGCACCGAAGGCGCCGCCGAGATGCTCCGCTCGGGCGCCAACGACCTCGGCGGCACCCTGATGGAGGAGACCATCTCCCGTATGGCGGGCTCGAGTTACGGCTCATACCGCTCCATCCAGGACCTGGTCACCATCGCCGACGCCGCGGGACGCCCGGCCAGGCCGCGTACGACGACCTACGGCCCGGTGACGGAGGAGCGGCAGGCCGCGGCGCTGGCGTCGGACGGGCATCTGCCGGAGCTGTTGCCGGTGGTGGAGTAGCTGTCTTACTGCTCCTTACTGCTCCCCGTCGTACTCCGACTCGTGCTGCAGGATGCACTGCTGCCATTGCGACAGCGCCTCCTCGCGGTCGCCTCCGGTGTCCTGGGCGGCGACGATCAGCGCGTCGGCGGCCATGGCGGCCAGCCGTACGGCGATATGGCAGACGTCGCGCTGGGGGAGCGGCCGGAGGAGTTCCACCGCGCCGTCGCTGTCGCCGGAGAGGGCGGAGGCGACGACGGCCATGGTGGTGCGATCCCACTCGTACTCGGACATGGGGGGAGCATGCCCAGCATGCGGCGCCGCCATGGTCGAACGGATGAGCCCGCGGCCGGAGCGGCCCGCCTCACCTCAGCTCCCGCAGAACCCTCCCGTCCACGAACCCCACGATGTTCTCCACCGCCTGCTGGAAGTACGCCGCGTAGTTGCGCCGGGTGACGTAGCCGAGGTGGGGCAGGGCGAGGACGTTCGGGAGGGTGCGCAGCGGGTGGTCGGCGGGCAGTGGTTCGTGGTCGAAGACGTCGAGGCCGGCGCCGGCGATGCGTTCCTCGCGGAGGGCCTCGAGCAGGGCGGGCTGGTCGACGATGGCGGCGCGGGAGGTGTTGATGAGGTAGGCGGTGCGGCGCATCCGGCGGAGTTCGGGGGCGCCGATCAGGCCGCGGGTACGGTCGCCGAGGACGAGGTGGACGGAGACGAAGTCGCTGGTCTCCAGGAGTTCGTCCTTGGTGGCGGTGGCGCGTACCCCGGCCTCCGCGGCGCGCTCCGCGGTCAGGTTCTGGCTCCAGGCGACCACGTCCATGCCGAAGGCCTGGCCGACCCGGGCGACCCGGGTGCCGATCTTGCCCAGGCCGAGCAGACCCAGCCGGCGGCCGTGCAGATCGGCGCCCAGCGTGCTCTGCCAGGGGCCGTCCGCGCGCATCGCGGTGTTCTCGGTGACGACGTTGCGGGCGAGGCCCAGGATCAGCGCCCAGGTCAGCTCGACGGGCGGTTCGGTGTTGCTGGCCGTACCGCAGACGGTGACGCCGTGCCGGGCGGCGGCCGCCAGGTCGATCGAGGCGTTGCGCATTCCGGACGTGATCAGCAGCCGCAGGCGCGGCAGCCGGGCGAGGAGCGAGGCGGGGAACGGGGTGCGTTCGCGCATCGCGACGACGATCTCGCAGTCGGCGATCGTCTCGACCACCTCGTCCTCGGAGCCGAAGGGCCGGCGCAGCGTACGGACGTCCACGATGCCGTCCAGTGGGGTCCAGTCGGCCATGGAGAGGGCGACGCCCTGGTAGTCGTCGAGTACGGCGCAGCGCGGAGTCATCGGGGATTCTCCCGGCGTGGTCGGGGGCGTGTGGGGGGCGCAATCCTGGCAATCTCCGTGAGCCGTCACAGCGGCCGTGGGGGACTGCTCACATTACGATCCCGGGCCTAATTTGATCATTCCTGGTCGATTACAGTGCTGCGGCGGGGAGCCTGCAAGGCCCCTGGACGTAGTGATTTTCTGGAGGGGCGCAGTGAGCGAACGCAGCGAGCGAGCCCCTGAAGGGTGCGCGCCGCGCGCATGCGAGGCCGGGCGGGCGTGGGGGTCCCCCCGGCCGAGGGTTGGGGGAGTTTCGGCGTGAGTGCAGGGGCAGGCAGCACCGCGATCTGGGGCCGCGCCGAACAGCAGGACTTCCGCAGTCGGGTGCGTGGCTGCCTGCTCGGCGGCGCCATCGGCGATGCGCTCGGCGCGGGGATCGAATTCGATTCCCTGGACACGATCCGCGAGGCGCACGGCCAGGAGGGTGTGACGGACTTCGTGTCCGCCTACGGGCGGCGCGGCGCGGTCACCGATGACACCCAGATGACCCTGTTCACGGTGGACGGCCTGATACGGGCCCAGGTGCGCCGCGACACCGGCGCCTGGCATCCGCCCACCGACGTCCACCGCGCCTACCTGCGCTGGGCCGCCACCCAGCGCGACTGGGGCCCGGACGAACGCAAGAAGGACGACGGCTGGCTCGCCCGCGAGGAGTGGCTCTACTCCCGGCGGGCGCCCGGCCGGGCCTGCCTGAGCGGCCTCGGCGACGAGGTGATGGGCACCCTGGACAAGCCCAAGAACCCCGACTCCAAGGGCTGCGGCGCGGTGATGCGCTCCGCGCCGTTCGGGCTGCTGGTGGGCTGGGAGCCGCAGCTGGTCTTCCAGCTGGCCGTCGAATGCGCGGCGCAGACCCATGGGCACCCCACCGGCTATCTGGCGGCCGGCGCGTTCGCCGTCATCAGCCATTCGCTGGCCCGCGGCGAGGATCTCGACGGCGCCGTCCAAAAGGCCCTGGCCCATCTGGCCACCCGCCCCGGCCACGAGGAGACCACCGACGCCCTCAAGCGCGCGCTCGGCGCCGTACGGCAGGGAATGCCGACACCCGCCCGGGTGGAGGCGCTGGGGGAGGGCTGGACGGCCGAGGAGGCGCTGGCGATCGGCGTGTACTGCGCACTGGTGGCCGAGGACATCCGGCACGGTCTGCTGCTCGCCGTCAACCACGGCGGCGACAGCGACTCGACCGGCGCCCTCTGCGGAAACCTGCTGGGCACCCTGCACGGCGAGACGGCGCTGCCGCCCGACCTGCTGGTCGAGCTGGAGGGCCGGGAGACGATCCTCCAGCTGGCCGACGACTTCTCCATGGAGATGACGCAGGGGCCCGCGCTGCACGGGCCGGCGGGCTCGGCCCCGGGGTGGCTCGCCCGCTATCCGCGTGCGTAGTGCCGTGCGCCGCGTGCGTGGTGCCGCCGGCCGCCCCGGGGCCTTCTGACGGCCACCGTCATACGGACCTGGGCGCGTCCCCCTCCTCCGTATGCGGTGCTTCTTCCTCCGCATACGGCATCCCTTGCTCCGGAACCGGCAGCGGCGCGGCCGCCTCCCCGTCGCCCCCCGAGTTGATCCGCGCCAGCAGCGCATCCCGCTCCGCCGTCCCCTCCGGCCTGATGAGTCCCACCACCAGGAACAGCACCAGCGACGTCGCGACCGGTGACACGATCTGCACCTGCAACTGCACGTCACTCACGCCGTAGTTCGTCAGCCAGAAGGCGAACAGTCCCGCCGCCCAGGACGTGAGCGCCGCCGTCGGGCCCGACTTGCGGAACACCGGCAGCATGCCGAGCAGGAACGGGATGGAGATCGGCCCGACGAGCCCGGCCACCCATTTGATGACGACGGTGATGATGTCCTTGAACGCCGGCGAGTTGACCTGTGTCGCGATCGCCATCGACAGCGCGAGGAACGACACCGTCGACAGCCGCGCCGCCAGCAGCCCCGCCCGGTGGCTCCAGCCCCGGGCCCTGACCGACATCGCAGGCGCGATATCGCGGGTGAAGACCGCAGAGATGGCGTTGGCGTCCGACGAGCACATGGCCATCGTGTGGGAGAAGAAGCCGACGATGACGAGTCCCAACAGCCCGTGCGGCAGCAGCCGTTCGGTCAGCAGCGCGTACGAGTCGGAGGCGTCCGGCTTCTGGGCCTTGACCAGCAGCGGTGCGACCCACATCGGGAAGAAGAGGACCGCGGGCCAGACGAACCACAGCGCCGCCGACAGCTGTGCCGAGCGCTTGGCCTGCCGGGCGTTGCGGGTGGCCATGAAGCGCTGGGCCTGGTTCCACATGCCGCCGCTGTACTCGAAGGTCTTGATGAAGAGGTAGGCGAGCAGGAAGGTGAGGGTGTACGGGCCGACGGTCGGCTGGGTGTGGCTGTCCGGCAGCTTGTCCCATACGGCCCACAGTGAGCTGACGCCGCCCAGCTCGTCCATGACGGTGACCAGCATGGCGACCCCGGCCAGCAGCTGGATGACGAACTGCCCCAGCTCGGTGAGCGCATCCGCCCACAGGCCGCCGACCGTGCAGTAGACGCCGGTGATCACGCCGGTGATGAGAATGCCCTGGTTGAGGGACATGCCGGTGAAGACGGACAGCAGGGTGGCGATGGCGGCCCACTTGGCGCCCACGTCCACGATCTTGAGCAGGACGCCGGACCAGGCGAGCGCCTGCTGCGTCGGCAGGTTGTAGCGGCTCTTGAGGTATTCCAGCGGTGAGGCGACGCCGAGCCGCGACCGCAGCCGGTTGAGCCGCCCCGCGAACAGCTGGGCCCCGATGGCGATGCCGATGGCGATGGGGAAGGACCAGGTGACGTAGGAGGTGACGCCGTACTGGTAGGCGATGCCGGCGTACCCGGTGAACATCACGGCGCTGTAGCCGGACATGTGGTGCGAGATGCCGGACAGCCACCAGGGCATCTTGCCGCCCGCGGTGAAGAAGTCGCTGACGTCGTCCACCCGCTTGTGCGACCACACGCCGATCGCGACCATCACGCCGAAGTAGCCGACGAGTACGGCCCAGTCGAGACTGTTCATGCCCCCTCCAGGGGTCCGCCTTGTGAACAGGGATCACTTCGCCGTGACGTCCTGTGGGGCGGCGTCTCCGCGCAAGGCCGGGGACTTGGGGGGATTGAACCGTCCGGCGAGCGGACCGGTCAAGGGCACCGATGGTCATGAATGTGAACCACGGTCAACAAAGAGAACGATTTTACTTCTCCTTGACCTTTGGGGGCGTTGTCTCGGGTGCGCTGCCGAACACACGATGAACGCACACTTCGCCGGGCGCCGCTTGCCCGAACGCACGGTCCGACAACAGTCACCGGGAACGGAAAGGGGAGGAAGCAGGGAAGGGGAGGAAGGAGGGAAGGGGAGGAAGCAGGGAAGGGGAGGGGGCGACGGTCGCCGCCTAGCGCATCAGCTCGCCCGCGTTGACCAGCAGCGACTGGCCCGTGATGGCGCGGGCCCGGTCGGAGGCCAAGAAGACCGCGGTGTCGGCAACATCGGCGTCCGTCGCCAGTTCGGGCAGTGCCATCCGCTCGGTGAGCCGGCCCAGTACCTCCGGCTCCGGTACGCCCTCGTTGTGCGCCGTGAACCGTACGTACGCCTGAACCGGCGGGCCCCACATCCACCCCGGCTGCACGGTGTTCACCCGTATCCGGTCCGGCCCCAGCTCGCGCGCCAGCGAGTACATCGCCGAGACCAGCCCGCCCTTGGATGCCGCGTACGCCGCCTGCTGCACCTGCGACGGCGCGGCGACCGACGACTGGGTGCCGATCATCACCACCGACCCGCCGCCGCGCGCCGTGAGCGACGGCAGGCAGGCGCGGGTCATCCGCAGGGTGCCGAAGAGGTTGACGTCGACGACGCGGCGCCAGGAGTCGAAGTCGGCGTCCTTCAGGCCGCCGAACAGCGAGTCCAGTGCGGCGACGTGGATCACCGCGTCGATGCCCCCGAACCGCTCCACGGCGAGCGCGGCCAGCGCCTCGCACTGTGCCTCGTCGGCGATGTCCGTCGCCCGCCAGGCCGTACGCTCCCCCGAGGGGTCGATGTCCGCCGCCGATTTGGCGAGGTTCTCCTCCGTGCGGGCCCCCAGGACCACCGATGCCCCGTCCCGTACGCAGGCCGCCGCGACCTGATGGCCGAGCCCGGCCCCTACGCCCGAGACGACGACGGTCTTGTTCTGGAGCAGCATGCGCGCCTCCCGGCCCCGGGCCAATCCCTGACGATGCGTCAGGCAGGTCGTCAGGGTAGGGCCGGGGAGCCGGAATGGCCAGAAGGGAGGGGCGGTTCCGTCAGCTACGGCGCCGCATCGTGCCTCACCCGTCCCGGCGCGCACCCTCCAGCGCCTGCTGCAGCCGGGCCAGGCCCTCCCGGATCTCCTCCGGTGAGTGCGTGACGAAGGACAGCCGGACCGCCGCGGGGTCCGGCGCCCCGGCGAAGAACGGCGCCCCGGGGACATACGCCACGTCATGCCGGACGACCTCCGGCAGCAGCGCCGTCGCGTCATACCCCGCAGGCAGCGTCGCCCATACGAACATCCCGCCCGCCGGACGGTTCCACCGCGATCCCTCCGGCAGCGCCGCGGACAACCCGTCCACCAGCGCGTTCCGCCGCTCACGGTAGGCGCCGCGCACCCGCGCCAGGTGCGCGTCCAGGTCCGCGACCGTCAAGTACCGTGCCGCGGCGGCCTGGTCGACCGTCGAGGTGTGCAGATCGGCGGCCTGCTTGACGACGGTGCAGGCGCGCCGCAGCGCCGCCGGGGCGCGCAGTGTGCCCAGCCGCAGGCCGGGCGCCATCACCTTGGAGAACGAGCCGAGCAGCACCGTACGGTCCTCGGCGCCCGGGAACGACGCCACCCACGGCTGCGGCTCGCCCTCGAAGCGCAGCTCGCCGTACGGGTCGTCCTCGGCGAGCCACAGCCCGCGCCGGGCGGCGACCTGCGCGACCGCGGCCCGCCGCTCGGCGGACAGGGTGCGGCCCGTCGGGTTCTGGAACGTCGGGATGACGTAGAGCAGCTTGGGGTTCTCGCGCGCGGCGATCTCGTCCAGCGCGGCCGGGTCCAGGCCCTCGTCGTCGGTCGGCACCGGCACCACCCGGGCCCCGGCGAGGGAGAAGATCTGCAGGGCCGCGAGATAGCAGGGGTCCTCGACCAGCACCACATCGCCCGGCTCCAGCAGGGCGCCGGCCAGCAGGGACAGCCCCTGCTGGGAGCCGGTGGTCACCAGCAGGTCGTCGGCATCCGTGGGCAGCCCGCGCGCCGTGGTGCGCGCCGCGACGGCCGCGCGCAGCGCCGGATCGCCCTCGCTGGTGGAGTACTGCAGCGCCCGCCGCGGCTCCTCGCTCAGCACATGCCGGAAGGCCGCCGATATGCCCGTCGCGTCGAACAGCTCCGGCGCGGGCAGCCCGCCGGCGAACGAGATGACCTCGGGCCGGGCGGTGAGCGCCAGGATGTCGCGTACGGGGGAGCTGCCGGTCCGCGCCACGCGGGCGGCGAGTGCGGGGACGGGCGCGGTGGCGTCGGCAAGGATCGCGTTCGGCATAACGGCTCCAATCGCTCGGATCGCGGGCTGCGCCGGCCGCCGTACCCAGCGTTAACCGGCGTTAGCTGCAGAGGGCGGTGAGCTTAAGCGGCCGGGTGGCCGGTGCGCAGATCCGCCCGCATCGTGGGCAGCTCGACCGGTATGCCGCCGTATCGCTGTGCGCCCTGCCCCGCCCCTCCCGTTCTGACGCAACGTCAGCTACACCTGTCTGTCATGACCGAGGACCGCGAACACAGTGAGCACATCGAACCCGTCGCGCCCGTCGAGGACGCCGCACGCGCCACCATGAACGAGACCTACGCCGAACTGGCCGCCGTCGGCCCCTACGGGGTGCACCCCGGACATGCGCTGATCACCATGGTCGAACCGCATCCGGGCCATGAATACGCCTACAACCGCTGGTACGAGGACGACCACTACATCGCTGGCGCGATGGCGATGCCCTGGATCTTCGCCGGCCGCCGCTGGGTCGCCACCCGCGAACTCCAACTGCTGCGCTACCCCGCGAAGTCCGCCGTCGCCCAGCCGGTCACCGCCGGCTGCTATCTCTCCACGTACTGGCTCACCGAAGGCCGCTACGACGAGCACATGAAGTGGACCGTCGGCATCAACAGGCGCCTCAACCGGGACGGCCGCGTCTACCAGGACCGCACGCATGTCTTTACGGCCTTCCAGGACCACGCGGCGACGGTCTACCGGGACGGCGCGGCGGGCCCTCGCGACTTCCATGCGCTGGACCACCCGTACGCCGGGCTGATCCTGGAGGTGATTGACGCGGACGGCCCGGAGCGGCGGGCGGAGCTGCTGGAGTGGCTGCGCACCCGGCATCTGCCGCGGCGGCTGGCGGGCTCACCGGCCGCGATGGTCACCGTCTTCCGGCCGACACCGCTGCCGGGTGACCGGATGTCGTATGTGCGGCAGGTCGAGGGCGTCGACACCCGGCTGACGCTGTTGTGGTTCCTCCAGGAGGACCCGCGTGCGGCCTTTGCGGCACACTTCGCCGACCGGGAGGCGGCGGTCGCGGAGTCCGGGCTGGGCCGGGTGGAGCTGGTGGCGCCGTTCCTTCCGACCGTCCCCGGGACGGATCGGTATGTGAGCGAACTGCGCTGAGACGAGAGGCGGTTCGCCGGTACCTGAGCCGGCGGGTCCGCCTGCGCTGCCGGGTCTACCTGCGCTGCCGGGTCTGCCTGCGGTGCCCGTGCTGTCCGGGCATGGCCGAGCCCCCTCGGCCGGGACGGCGATCCAGTCGAGAGGGCTCGTGTCCGCGCGTATTCGTGCGGACCGGGATGCATGAGGCTCAACTCATGCCAGGTCGAACGAGCCGCCGGCCACGTCCGACACAAAGCTGCTCCAGGCGGAGTTGTCGAACGTGAGGCGCGGACCCTCGGGGTCCTTGGAGTCGCGCACCGCGATGGCTGCCGAGGTCGGCACGGCCATCTCCACACAGGCGCCGTTGCCACCGGAGTACGAGGACTTCGTCCAGGAGAACGCGGAATTGGGCTGAACAGCCATTTTCACTCCAACTCACTCTGAGTTACCGCGGATTCGGTAGTGCTGACGCTACGCGCCAACATCACGAGCCGCAGAGGCCGTTCACCCTTCCGAATGTCATATTCCTTGATCTCTTTTCATGGTGAGGGGTGCCGGTGTACCGTGCGATCCCGTTATTCGGAATGCGATATTCCGCACCTCGCGACCCCCTTTCCCCCTTGGTGCCCGCCCGTCCCATTCACCCCATGGCGTCCGCGTGTTCCTTGGCCGCGGCGGCGATGAACTCCCGGCTCTGGTCGGCGTTCAGCGCCTGTGCACGCAGGTGCTCATACATGATCGTATATTTGTGCACATCGTTGGTTTTCTCCAGATACAGATCACTGGTGACGCCCTCGATGTACACCACACTCGAATCGGAGGCGTCGTCGAATTCGAGGATGGAGAACGTCCCCGACATGCCGGCGTGCGCACCCGTGTCGTACGGCAGCACCTGCACCGTCACATGCGGCAGATGGCTCATCTCGACGAGGTGCTCCAGCTGCTCGCGCATGATCAGATGGCTGCCGACCACCCGCCGCAGCGCGCTCTCGTCCAGCACCACCCACAGTCGCAGCGGGCGCTTGGGGTCGTTGACCCGTTCCTGGCGGCGCATCCGCACCTGGATGCGCTTCTCCAGATTCTCGGGCGCGAGCTCGGGAACCGCGCCGGGAATCACCGCCTCGGCATAGCCGGGCGTCTGCAGCAGGCCGGGCACCAGCAGCGATTCGTAGACCCGCAGCGAGGCCGCCTCGGTCTCCAGACCGATGTAGACGCTGTACGGGATGTCACCGAAGGCGTGCCACCAGCCTTGCTGGCGCGAATCCTTGGCCATCTGCATCAGTGAATCGACTATGCGGTGATCGTCCACTTCGTAGACCCCGCACAGATCGCGGACATCGCGCTGGCTGATGCTGCGGCGGCCGTTCTCGAGTCTGCTGATCTTCGATTGGGAGACCAACAGCCGCTCGGCCACCTGCTCGGCCGTCATGCCCTTTTCCTCGCGCAGCCTGCGCAGCTCCTGGCCCAACCGGCGTCGCCTGACGGTGGGGTTGATAGTGGACGCCACGGGTAGTGCACCTCCGGCTCCGTACTGCTGATGTGTTCTGTCCAGCAGGGTGCCACTCCGATGCCACGCCGCGCAGTCGAATGGACACAGAAGGCGAGCGGGCATGCGCGTGGGGTGGCGGTCGGGCCGTCGTCCAGAACGGCCGGACCGCCACCCCACGCCTTCCTGCTGCGGCTCCCGAACGGTTCTGCGGGATATGGGATGTGGGTGTTGAGGGGTGGTGGTGCGGGTGATGCGAGTAGTGCGGGTACTGGTACTGCCCTGCCGCGTCAGCGAGCGCCGACGCGGGCCATGCTGCTGTGAGCGTGCCGCGACTGCACCGGCACACCGGCCGCCGGCTGCCGTACGGCTCCCGGTCCTGCGGCCTGCGCCCGCCGGGGCTGTACCGCGGCACCGTTCTGCACATCCATGACGGCGTGTGCGACCAGCCCGCCCATGGGGTCGTGCCGGATCAGATCCCGGAGACGGGAGCGTGATGAGCGCCCTTCGTTCCCCGGGTAGAGGTGCTTGCCGAGTCCGACCGCATGGGCCAGCGCGGCGAGCGCCGCGGTCCGCGGGTCCGGTGGTACGCCGGTGCGGATCGCATTGTCCAGCCGGACCCTGATTTCCCGGCTGACGGCCGACTCCGTCGCCTGGTAGCGCGTCGTCGGCAGCACCCCGCACATCTGACCTGCTACGGCATGCACCATGCCGCACCGTTCCAGATGCGTGAGATACGTCTGGCGCAGCCCCAGTCGGGGCCCGCCGATCCAATGGACCGCACGCACCGGACTGCCGCGTCGGCGCAGCAGTTCGAGCGCGGAGTCCAGAGTCGGATCTCCTGTCGGCCGTGGCATCACCACGGCGATACGATCCCCGTCTGGGGCTATCCGTCCTGCCAGAGCCAGCTCTACTAGCTGGGCCCCGGCCAGGCCGAGGTCGAGCGACTGCGGCTGCGCTGTGGTGCCCGTGGTCGGGTCCAAAGCGAGCAGCAGAAGCTCCTCCGGAATTGTTCTGCGGCTCCTGCCCATCCATGCCTCCCCGCGTGGATGAATGACAGGGTGACCCCTCTCACATTCATCTGTCGAGGGTGCGTGGGGGGTTCGGTAGGGAACCGGTAGGTATGTCGTTCTCGTCTAGCACGTCGGCGACATCTTCCGTGGGGTGCGGCGCGTGCTGGTTCGCGTGGCGGCGGGATGGCGCCGCGCGGACACAGGAGACTTGGAAACACTGGCTGTGGTGGAGCGGTGCGACGTAGTGAAGGAGACATCGGTGGCGGGCGAGTCCCCCGGCAAGTCGGACAAGAAGCAGTCGTCGGGGGAGACGGCGCGGAGCGAACGCGATCCGCGCCTGTCGGTCTTCCGCGGGGAATCGGACGCGGCGGACGCGGCCGTGGAGAAGGCGGAGCCGGAGGCGTCGGATGAGGCCTCGGTGGAGCCTTCCGGCGAGGCGGCGGAGTCGGTGACGGCCGCGGAGGCCGATGCGCAGTCCGAGCCGGAGGCGGACCCGGAGTCGGACCCGGAGGCGGAGCCTGCGTCCGGGAAGGGCTCTGAGGCGGCACAGGCGGCCGCGGCGGGGGACGGGGACGCCGGGGGTGGCGATGACCGTCTGCGGGCCGCTGTGGCGGCTTGGGTCGCGGAGACGGGCGATGAGGACGGGGGCGCGGACGGGGACGCGGGGAAGGCCTCGGAGAAGGCCTCGGGTGCCAAGGGCGCTGCGGACGACGATGCGGATGCCGACGACGCTGGCGATGACGACGATGACGGCGATGACGGCGATGACGGCGATGACGGCGCCGAGGGTGACGTCGCGGACGCCGGCGGTGGCGACGGCGCAAAGTCGGTAGCAAAGCCGGACGTGACGGACGCGGACGAGGCCAAGCCTGCGGCGAAGGCCGACGCGAAGGCGAAGGCGGAGGGCAAGCCTGCGGCCAAGGCCAAGCCTGCGGCTAAGGCCGACGCTGAGCCTGAGGCGAAGGACGCTGCCGACGCCGAGCCTGAGGCGAAGGACGCTGACGCCAAGGAAGCCGACGCCCCCAAGTGCGAGGCCGACGCCGAGCCTGAGGCCGAGTCCGAGCGCAAGCCCAAGGTCGTCGACCAGCCCACGGCCGTGTTCAAGATGGTCGGCCCCCAGAAGCGCAAGGGCGGCGGCAAGGGCGGCGGCAAGGGCGTCGAGACGGACGGCAAGAAGGACGGAAAGGCGGACGGCGGCGAGGCCGGGGGCGACGGGGCGCCCGTCGACGAGGCGACCCGGACGTTTGCCATCGCGAAGAACAAGGGGAAGGCCGCGGCCGGTCAGACCGTCGACCAGCCGACCACCGCGTTCAAGATCACGCCGCCCGGCAAGGACAAGCCCCAGGACGAGGACAAGCCGAAGGACAAGGGCAAGCCGAAGGGCGAGGGCAAGGGCAAGGGCGAGGGCGAGCCCAAGGGCACGGACGGCGGCAAGGACGGCGGCAAGGCCGCCCCCAAGGGCAAGGAAGCGCCCAAGGGCAAGTCCGACGAGCGGGACGCGGAGCGGACCAGTCAGTTCGTGGCGCTGAAGTCGGCGGACGACGGTGCGGCGGGGAAGTCCCTCGGCAAGACGGCGGACCGTACCCCGGCCCGTACCCCCGGCAAGGCGCTCGACAAGGCCGCCCCCGCGAAGGGCCCCGGCGAGCTGCCCCCCGAGGCCCCCGCGGCGCCGGCCGCCGCGCCGGCCGCCACGCCCGCCCCACCGCGTCACGAGCCCGGCGCGCTGCCCGAGTCCGAGCGGACCCGGCAGGAGCCGCTGCCGCCGCTCGACCTCCTGGCCAAGCTCACCAACACCCCGCCGCCGCCCGAGACCACGCTGCGCACGGTCGTCCGCCGGTTCAAGATCTGGACGCCGCTGGCGGCGCTGCTGGCGATCATCTTCGTGGTCGTCCAGGCGGTGCGGCCGCTGCCCAACCCGACGCTGGTCCTTGGTGACGCCAAGTCCTCGTTCACCTTCGAGGGCGGCAAGCTCTCCATCCCGTGGCCCGAGCACGGGCAGGCGGCGGTCAAGGTTGTGGGCTCCGGCGAGCTGGGGTCGTTCGGCGAGCAGAAGCCGGTACCGACCGCGAGCGTCGCCAAGATCATGACGGCCTACGTCATCCTCAAGGGCCACCCGCTCAAGAAGGACGACAAGGGTCCGGACATCGAGGTCGACGCCACGGCGGTGGCCGAGGGCGGTTCCACGGACGAGTCGCGGATCGAGGGGCTCAAGGCGGGACAGCGGTTCAGCGAGCAGGACATGCTCAAGATGCTGATGATCCCGTCCGGCAACAACATCGCCCGGCTGCTGGCCCGTTGGGACAGCAAGTCCGACAATGTGGCGGCGTTCGTCAAGAAGATGAACGATGCCGCCAAGGACCTGGGCATGAAGAAGACCACCTACACCGACCCCAGCGGCCTGGACCCCAAGACCGTGAGCACCGCCGTCGACCAGCTCAAGCTGGCCGAGGCCGTCATGAAGTTCGATGCCTTCCGGCCGATCGTGGCCATGACCAATGCCGAGATCCACGGACTGCCGGGGCGGATCAACAACAACAACGACAATCTGCTGCTGGCCGGGCTGAGCATCAAGGGCATCAAGACCGGTTCCAGCACAGCGGCCGGCGGCACGCTGTCCTGGGCGGCCTACAAGACCGTGGACGGCAAGGACCGGATGATCCTCGGCACGATGATGGACCAGCACTTCAAGGGTCTGGACCCCAACGCCTCCAACAGCCTCACCATGGTCAAGGACAACAGCAAGAAGGTCATCGAGACGGTACGCAACGCGCTGACCTCGGCCACGGCGGTGAAGAGGGGCCAGATCGTAGGCTACGTCGACGACGGCCTGGGCGGGCAGACGCCGGTCGTCGCCACCAAGGACCTCAAGGCGGCCGGAGTTCCGGGCCAGAAGCTGAAGTTGAGCATCGGCGACGGCGGCAAGACCGTCCCGCACACCGCGAAGGCAGGGACCACGGTCGGCACGTTGACCGTGGGCAACGGCGCGAGCGTGCAGAAGGTTCCGGTGGCCCTGCAGAAGGACCTCACCGAGCCGACGTTCGGGTCGAAGCTGACGCGCATCGGCTGAGGCGAGTGTGGAGCGGGGCTCCCGGATCTAGCGCTGCTAGATTCGGGGGCCCCGCCGCTTTTTGAGCCCCGGCGGCGTCATCCCCCATGCGTCCGTACGAATGACCGGAGCCCGTCATCGACGCAGCGCAAGCACAGAAGACGACGTTCGTGTCCGCCCTGGCCGCCCGTGGTGACCGGGCGGCGCAGCGGGCGGTGGTGCTGACGCCCTCCGGGCTGATACTGCTCCTGGGGGCCTGGGGCATCCGCCGACAGGACGCCATCTGGCGCGACGAGGCGGCCACTTACGACATGGCGCACCGCAGCCTGGCCGACCTGTGGCTGACGCTGCAGCACGTAGATGCCGTACACGGCCTCTACTACGCGCTGATGCACCTCTGGTTCGCCGGCTACGACGCGATGCTCGACGGCGCCCTCGGCGAGGTGATCGGCCTGCGGCTGCCGTCCGTCACCGCCATGACCGCCGCCGCGGCCGGCGTCGCGCTGCTGGGGCAGCGCCTGGTGGGGCGCCGCGCGGGCCTGTTCGCCGGCGTCACCTTCGCGCTGATCCCCGTCGTGCAGCAGTACGCGCAGGAGGGCCGCTCGTACGCGATGGTCTGCGCCGTGGTCGTCTGGGCGACGTACGTCCTGGTGTCGGCCGCCACCCACCCGCGCCGCACGCTGTGGTGCGCCTATGCGGCACTGATGCTGTGCGCCGGTCTGCTGCACGAGTTCGCCGTGCTGGCGCTGCCCGCGCACGGCGCCGCCCTCGTCCTGGCGCGGCTGCCCCGCCGGGTGCTGCGGGCCTGGGCCCTGGCCGCCGTCACCGTTCTCGCCGGACTCGCCCCGCTCGCGGTCTTCAGCACCCGGCAGTCGGCGCAGATCGGCTGGCTCATGTGGCCGGACCCCGTTCAGCTGCTGACGTTCGCGGTGCTGGCGGTGCTGGGTGCCGGCTGCGCCCGGGTCCGGGTGCGCTCCCGCGGGCCGATCGGCCTGCGCGCCGTCGGCATCCCCCTGCTTCTGCTGCCCACCCTCTTCCTCTTCCTCCTCTCCTACGCCGAACCGGCCTACGTCGACCGCTACGTCCTCTACTACGTCGCCGGCTTCGCGCTGCTCGCCGGCGCCGCGCTGGCCCGGTTGCTGCGGCCGGTCGGCGAAGACGGCCAGACCCGCGCGCGGTGGCTGCGGCGGACGGCGGTGCCGGTGCTCGTGGTGGCGGCGCTGCTGCCCGTCGACGCCCATCTGCGCAGCCCGGACAGCCGGGTCGACGACGCCACCGCGGCGGGCCGGGCCGTACGCGAGATGGCCGTTCCCGGCGACGGGCTGCTGTTCATGCCCGCCCGGCGCCGGATCTGGAGCGCGCCGCATCCGCACGAGTTCCGCGGCCTGAACGATCTCGCCCTGGCCAGGAGCCCGGTGGCCTCGCACACCCTCTACGGCACCGAGCACTCCGGCGACACCATCCGCGCCCGGATACTCGCCACTCGCCGGATCGTCGTCGCCGGTGACCCGGACGGCCAGCCGGCCGACCTCAACGACCAGGAAATCGCCAAACGGGCCACGCTGCGGGAGGCGTTCGAGGTGTGCGCCAGTACCGAGGTCCGCGGCGCCCGGATCTCGCTGTACCGGCGGCCGGGGGCGTGCGGGGAGGGCGAGGCGGTGGCCGGGGCGCCGGGGCGCGGTGACGCGTGCGGCTGCGCTCTGCCTGGGCGTACATTGCCCGGCTCACCCGGCTCCGCCGCCAGGGCGTGCCGAGGTTGTCGGGCTCGGGCAGGTGCGACGCAGGTACCCGCGGTCGCCGTCCCGTAGGCGGTCGTACGGGCCTGCCGCGCGCAGCACCACGTCCAGTACGGCGCTCGGATCGGCGGCGTAACTGTGCGCGAACCAGGGCATGTTGGCCTCCACCACTGCCCAGCGACCGTCGTCCAGCAGGCCCACGTCGACCGCCGCCGCGGTGGGCAGCGGGGCGAGGCCGAGCAGCCGGGCCGCGAAGGCGTGGACGCCGGACGCATGCGGGTCCTGGTGGAGCGGCGCGGGGTCCAGGCGGCCGTGGACGGCGTAGCGGGTGGCGGCGGCGAGGGCGCCGTCCAGGAGGAACAGCCGGTACTCGGCGGTGAAGGAGACGGCGTCCGAGACCAGGACCGGGGTCTGCGGCGTGGCCGCGGGCAGCCGCGCTCCGTCCCTATACACGCCTGGCGGGAAGGACTTGTCGCTCGGCGGCTTGGCGAAGAACGGGCGGCCGGAGCGACGCCGCGCCGCCTCCGCGTACGTCGTCAACTCGATGTGCCGGTGCGTGAGTTGGCGGGGCAGGCGGGGCAGCCAGTCGTCGGGCGGCTCCAGCAGGCCCAGGCGCAGCGGCTCGGCGATGCGGTCGGCGAGGCGGGGGCCGCCGTACCAGTGCACCGTCCGCCCGGTCAGCGCGCGTACGGTGGCCGGGCCGGTCAGCGCCGCCGTCTCCAGGCCGCGCCGGGCGGCCGCCTCGGTCAGCAGCAGGGCGGTGCTGGTGCGCTGCGCCGAGATCAGCAGAGTGGGGGCCGGTTCGGGGGCGCTCACGGCCGGTGCGTCGGCTGTGGCGGGTGGAAGCTGCGGACGAGTTCGATACGGCCGACGATGTGGTGGTTGAACTCCTCCAACTCCTCTGCAGGGACCCAGAGTTCGAGGATGGTTTCGCCGCCCGCCTGGCGTACCGGATAGCGGTCGAGGAAGGCCGCATCGACCTCGAAGCGGGTGACATGGCCGACCCCGGAGGCCGGGACGTTCCAGTCGCGGGCGATCCGTATCGCGTAGTCCTCGTTCAGTACGGGATAGAAGATCGGCTGGTCGGGCAGCCGCGGCGGCCAGGCGCGCCAGCCGGACGCCTCGACCAGGGCGAGCTCCTCGGGGCCGGTGGGGCGCCAGAGAGTGCGAGTGGGCGCAGGCCGCCCGGAGGGCGTCGTTGAGGGGGTGGCGGGCTCCCGGTGGGCGGGGGTGGCCTCGGGGCGGGGCGGCTCGGGTGTGGCGATCATGGCCGTACGGTACGGGGGGCCGCGGGGTCCCGGCCCTCCCTTTTCACACCAGCCGCGCCGCCGCGTCATCGATGCCGAGCAGGTCGTGCAGCGCGGCCGCGCCGTCAGGGGTGAGGCGTACCGCCCGGCCGCTGCCGATCCGGCGGACCCAGCGGCGTTCCAGCAGACGGTCGCAGAGGCGGGCGCCGGCCGTGCCCGCGAGATGCGGGCGGCGCTCGGTCCAGTCCAGGCAGCCGCGGGCCTGTGGGCGGCGCCCGCTGCGCAGGGCGGCCGCCTCGATCCCCAGGGTGTCGGTGAGCCAGTCCCGTCCGGCGCCGGTGATTGCGAAACCGCCGTCCTGGTCGAGAAGTCCGCGCTCCGTCATGGCGTCCGTGATGGCCACGCCGAGCCGCCCGGCCAGGTGGTCGTAACAGGTGCGGCCCCGGGCCAGCGCCGCGGACGCACCGGCGGCGCGCAGCCCACGGGGCGGGGCGGTCGGCGGGTCCAGGTGGGCGGTGAGGGATTCGAGGAGTTCGGCGACGCGCGGGCCCGCGAGCTGGACGTACCGGTGGCGGCCCTGACGCCGCTCGACCAGCAGTCCGCCCTCCGTCAGCCGGGTCAGATGTTCGCTCGCGGTCGAGGGCGCGACCTGGGCGTATGCCGCCAGCTCACCGGCCGTCCAGGCCCGCCCGTCGAGCAGCGCCAGGCAGAACGCGGCCCGGGTACGGTCCGCCAGCAGCGCGGCCAGCCGGGCGAGCTCGGCGCCGTATGCGGGGCCGTCGCAGCCGTTCGCCGGAGCGGGAGTCGGGATCGGGGTCATGTCATCCATTGTCCGCCGCGATACTTCGGCACCCGCCGAAACGATCCGCTCCTACGGTCGCGGTATGAGCCCTACCAGCCGCCCGAGCCCCGCCGCCTTGTCCGCCGCCGCCTTCCGCGCCCTGCACCACGCCGACGCGCCGCTGCTGCTGCCCAACGCCTGGGACGTCGCCTCGGCCGTCGCACTCGCCGACGCCGGATACGCGGCGATCGGCACCACGAGCCTGGGTATCGCCGCGGCTCACGGATACCCCGACGGCCGGGGCCTCGCCGAGGTGCGGGACGCGACGACGGCCCTGGCGCGGCGGCTCGAGGGCCGGCTGCCGTGCCCGTACACCGTCGACATTGAGGGCGGATACGGCGGTGGAGGGGACCGGGCGGCCGACCGGGTGGCCGGCCTGGCCGCGGAACTGGCGGCCGCCGGAGCCGCCGGAATCAACCTGGAGGACGGGCTGCCCGGCGGCGAAGGGCTGCAACTCCCGGTGCGTCAGGCCGAGTTGATCGCCGCGGTGAAGGAACGCACCCCGGACCTGTTCCTCAACGCCCGGATCGACACCCACTGGCCGGCCGACTCCCCGCCACCCCTGGCGGTCACGCTCGACCGCGCCGAGACCTATCTGGCCGCGGGCGCGGACGGCATCTTCGTACCGGGCGTCGTGGCGGACGGGGAGGTGTCGGCCCTGGTGGCCGCCGTCCCCGCCCCGCTGAACATCCTCTTCGCCCCAGGGCGGCACACCGTCAGCCGACTGGCGGATCTCGGCGTACGCCGCATCAGCACCGGCTCGCTGCTCTTCCGTACGGCCCTGGGAGCCACCCTCGCGGCGGCGGAGTCCGTGCTTACGGGGCGGCCGCCGGGTGACGGGGTTCCGGGGTATGCGGAGGTGCAGCGGCTGATGGGGGAGAGGTGAGGGGGAAGACGTGAGCGGGAGGGCGCGGGGAGCCGGGAGGGGCCGAGGGGCCGAGGGGCGCTACCGGGGGTGGCGCTCAGGCGCGCTGTGCTCGGCCGGCCCGTCGTGCGCCGGCGGTCCGGGCCGGGTGGCCCTCGTGGCGGCGGCGGAGTGCGACGATGCCCGCGCCCGCGGCGCCGAGCGCGCCCGCGCCGCCGATGAGCCCTGCCTTGGGCAGATGGCCGATCCTCGTGGCGACTCCGGCCAGCCCGTCGTCCGGCAGCATGATCTCGGTCCGGCTGCCTGCGGGCGCGGTGGAGTCGGCGGCGAAGGCGGCCCCGGCGGGAAGCACCAGGACGGTCAGCGCGCCGGTCACGACGGCGGCGGTGCGGAACACGGAGCGGCGCTGGGCCGGCATGGGTACTCCTCGTCGTGGGCGGCTGGGCCGCCCTGGGGATGTGGCCTGAGGCAGCACGTTACGGAGCGTCCTTAACGGTGACCCATACGTTGTGTAACAGTCACCAAGATCTCTGCTGTAGGTCGTGTGACGGAACGGCCGACAGATGGCCCTCCTGGAGATTCCTCGCCCCGCCGCGTTGGGTAGCTTGGTCACGCTATGGACCGGTATATACCGGATCCGGGTGTCGGCTGTCCGGCGTATCCGGTCGCAGGTGGAGGCGAAGGGTGGTGGTGACATGCCGCGGTTGCCGAGGCGGGCCCGCGCCGCCCTGACCTCCCTCGCCGCACTGGCGCCGCTGCTCACCCTCCTCGCCGGCTGTGCGGGCCTGGGGAGACTCAAGAGCGACGGGGAGGCGCGGGACGTGAAGGCGCCGGTCGCCCTGTGGTCGGAGTATTCACCCGCACCGCTCCGCCGGGAGGAGAACCCGGCCGCGCGCCGGCCCGTACCGGGTCTCGCGCACATCCCCAGCGGCACCATGGCGGCCGCGGACCCGCTCACCGTCCTCGACGCCGACATCGCCGCAGGCGGCGCCGCCCCGCCCGCTGCGAAGGCGGTCCGCCGTCCCGTCCTGCATGACCTCACCGGCGACGGCAAGCCCGATCTGATCATGGCCGTCGACCTCGACCGCCGGAACAGCGAGCTGCGCGTCTACAGCGTCCAGAAGCAGATCGTGACCCGGGTGCTGGTGCTGCGCGGGGTGCTGGCCGGTGTCGAGCTGGCGGCGGGGCATCTCGTCATCCGGGAGCCCACCAAGGACCCGCGCTACGTCAGTGTCACCGACTACGCATGGGACAACGGCGAGATGGGGCTGTGGGACCTCACCCTCGACGATGCCCGTACGCCGCAGACGCCCTCGCAGCACCCGACGCCCACGGCCGCGTTGACGCCCACTTCGACGCCCACGGCCACTCCCACTCCCACGGCAACGTCGCCTGTTCCGACGCCCGGAGCCGGGCAGTGAGGCGCCCGTCGGTCTCCCTCCGCTGGCAGATCGCGCTGACCGTCACGGCGGTGTGCTGTGCGGTCGCCGCCGTTCTCGGCGTGCTCGTCCACAACGCGGTGGCCCATCAGACCGTCGGTCAGGTCCGCAAGGAGACCCGTAGGGACCTCGACACCGCCCTCGTCCTCTTCGAGTACGGCACCTCGCGCGAAGGCATCAACTCCGTCATCGATCCCCCCGAACTCCCGGCGGAACTCGGCAAGTTGGTGCGCAGTGGCCAACGCGGCAGCATGGTCGGGATGTATCACGGGCGGTCGGTGATGTGGGCGGCGGCGCCCGCGGGCGACCACATCATGGCGGTGTGGTCGCCGTACGGGAGCACCCGGCGCTCCCTGGAGGAGTTCGATACGGCGATCCTCGGCTCGGCCGTCCTTGCCGCCGCGGCCGTCGCGCTCGCCGGGCTGTTCCTCGCGCACCGCATCAGCCGCCGGCTCGGCACGACCGCGGCGGTGGCCCGCCGGATCACCGCAGGCGATCTCGACGCGCGGGTCGGCGACAGCCGGGGCTGGAAACCGGGGCGCGGTCCCGCGGGACATGACGAAGTGGCGGCGGTGGCTGCGGCGCTGGACTCGGTGGCCGGTTCCCTGCAGAGCCGCCTCCAAGCCGAACAGCGCTTCACCGCCGACGTCGCCCATGAACTCCGTACGCCCCTCACCGGCATCCTCGCCTCGGCCGATCTGCTGCCGGAGGGGCGCCCGAAGGAGATGATCAACGACCGGCTGCGGGCGCTGCACCGTCTGACCGAGGACCTGCTGGAGATCTCCCGGCTGGACTCCGGCGCCGAGCACGCCGACCTCGCCGCATGCGAACTCGGCGCGCTGGTCACCCGCTCGGTGCGCGCCACCGGCCTCGACACCGCGGTGCGGATCATCACGGGCGCGGACGCGGTTCCGAAGGGCACAGTCCCCACGGGCACCGTCACCCCGGCCGGGGACACCACGGCCGGGGACACCACGGCCGGGGACACCACGGCCGGGGACACCACGGCCGGGGACACCACGGCCGGGGACACCACGGGCGCGGGCACGGTTGTCGAGACGGACCGCCGCCGCCTCGACCGCATCATCAGCAACCTCGTCACCAATGCCCACCGGCACGGCCGGCCCCCCGTCGTGGTCACCGTCCACGCGCCCCCCGACAGCACCCCGACCGTGGAGGTACGCGACCACGGTCCGGGCTACCCCGACGAGCTGCTCCATCACGGCCCGCAGCGCTTTCGCACCGACGCCCCCGACCGCGGCAAGGGCCACGGCCTCGGCCTGACCATCGCGGTCGGCCAGGCCGCCGTCCTCGGCATCGACCTGCGCTTCGCCAACGTCCCCGACGGCGGTGCCCGCGCGACGCTGCACCTGCCGCGAACCCCGCAGGACAGCCACTGACGCCACTGACGACTGCCGGCCCGGCCACTGACGGCCACTGGCAGCCGCTGACGGCCCCTCCTCGGCTCCCTCCCGTCGCCGCTCGCCGCTCGCCAGTCGCTATCCGCGCATCAATCCCCGCCGCCTCACCAGTCGATCTCCGCGTACTCCTCGGCGTCCGGCTCGGGCGCCTCCCGGTCCTCCACCGGCGGCTCCTCCCACGCCGGCTCGTCCGCGCGCGCCGTGCCACCTGCCGCCACGGATCCGGCCTCCGCCGGTGCCTCGCCGCCTTCCGCCAACACCTCCAGAATCGGTTCGCCGTACTTGGCGAGCTTGTTCTCGCCGACGCCGTTGACCGTCCCCAGCGCAGCCGTCGTCGCCGGCCGGGCCAGCGCGATCTCCCGCAGGGTGGCGTCGTGGAAGATCACATACGCGGGCACGCCCTGCTCCTTGGCCGTACGGCCCCGCCAGGCCCGCAGCGCCTCGAACACCTCCAGCGCCTCCGCGGGCAGATCCACCGGCGCCCGCTTGCCCTTCGTCTTGGCCTTCGCCGCCCGCGCCGCCTTCTCCGGCTCCCGCCGCATCGGCACCTCGCGCCCGCCGCGCAGCACCTCGCCGCTCGCCTCCGTCAGCACCAGCGTCCCGTACTCGCCCTCGACGGCGAGCAGCCCCTGTGCCAGCAACTGGCGTACGACACCACGCCATTCGGCCTCGCGGAGGTCGTCTCCCACGCCGAACACGCTCAGCCCGTCATGATCGAACTGAATGACCTTCGCGGTCTTCTTCCCCATCAGGATGTCGATGATCTGCCCCGCCCCGAACTTCTGCCGCCGCTCGCGCTGCAACCGCACGATCGTCGACATCAGCTTCTGCGCCGGCACCGTGCCGTCCCAGGTCTGCGGCGGGGCGAGGCAGGTGTCGCAGTTGCCGCACGGGCCGCTCTCCTGCCCGAAGTACTCCAGCAGCCGGACCCGCCGGCACTGCACCGTCTCGCAGAGCGCGAGCATCGCATCGAGATGGACGGCCAGCCGGCGGCGGTGCGCGTCGTCCCCCTCCGACCCGTCGATCATCTTGCGCTGCTGCACCACATCCTGCAGCCCATACGCCAACCAGGCCGTCGACGGTTGGCCGTCCCGCCCCGCGCGCCCCGTCTCCTGGTAATACCCCTCCACCGACTTCGGCAGATCCAGATGCGCCACGAACCGCACATCCGGCTTGTCGATCCCCATCCCGAACGCGATGGTGGCGACGACCACCAGCCCGTCCTCGCGCAGGAACCGGGCCTGATTCTCCGCGCGTGTACGGGAATCGAGCCCCGCGTGATACGGGACCGCGGCAATCCCGCTGTCCACCAGGAACTGCGCGGTCTTCTCCACCGACGCCCGCGAGAGGCAGTACACGATCCCCGCGTCCCCGGCGTGCTCGCTCCGCAGCAGCTCCAGCAGCTGCTTCTTCGGCTCGCTCTTCGCCGCGATCCGGTACTGGATATTGGGCCGGTCGAAGCTCGCGACGAAGTGCCGGGCGCCCTCCATCCGCAGCCGGGAGGTGATCTCCTTGTGCGTCGCGTCCGTCGCCGTCGCGGTCAGCGCGATCCGCGGCACCTCCGGCCAGCGCTCGTGCAGCATCGACAGCGCCAGATAGTCCGGCCGGAAGTCGTGCCCCCACTGGGCAACGCAGTGTGCCTCGTCGATCGCGAAGAGCGAGACCTTCCCCCGGTCCAGCAGGCTCAGCGTCTGCGCCACCCGCAGCCGCTCCGGCGCCAGATACAGCAGATCCAGCTCCCCGGCGAGAAACTCGGCCTCGACCAGCCGACGCTCCTCCAGATCCTGCGTCGAATTCAGGAACCCGGCCCGCACCCCCAGCGCCCGCAGCGCGTCCACCTGGTCCTGCATCAACGCGATCAGCGGCGAGATGACGACTCCCACCCCGCTTCTGACCAGCGAGGGAATCTGATAGCACAGCGATTTGCCGCCGCCGGTCGGCATCAGGACAACGGCGTCCCCGCCCCCTATGACGTGCTCGATGATCTCCTGCTGACTGCCACGGAACGCGTCATACCCGAACACCCGGCGCAGTACCTGCACCGCCTCGCTCACGTCCGAAACGCCTTCCGCATCCATGTCCACGACCACTTCCACGTCCGCCAGTGCCATCCCAGAAGCGTACGAGCTTCGCGGGTGCGCCCGCTGAGCCTGTGGATAACTCGGACATGGCCAGGATATGGCCGGGGGCTTCCGGGGCACCGGCCGCTGCCCCGGCAGGCAGCAGTGCGAGCCGATACGGTCGGGATATGCAGCCTTCACCCGCCGCCCTGGTCCGCGAGTTCCACCGGGCCTTCGGGCTCGATGTGCACACCACGCCCACCGAGATCTCCTCCGGTCAGGCCGCTCACCGCCGTGACCTGCTGGTCGAAGAGGCCCAGGAGGTCGCCGAAGTGTCGGTGAACGGTCCGCTCGACCGTCTCGCGCACGAATTGGCCGACCTGGTCTACGTGGCGTACGGCACCGCGCTGACGCACGGCATCGACCTGGACGAGGTGATCGCCGAGATCCACCGGGCCAACCTGTCGAAGCGGGGACCGGACGGTCAGGTCGCCCGGCGGGCGGACGGCAAGGTCCTCAAGGGCGACCACTACCGCGCCCCGGATGTCCCGGGGGTACTGCGGCGCCAGGGGTGGGTGGCCCCGGACGGGGGACGGGTCCACACGGCCGGCGAACCCTGCTGATTCCGCCGGCCGACCCGGCCGCCCGAGCTGATGCCGTACCGGGAGAATCCGCCCAACAGGACGATCGGCACGGACGACATCGCGTTTGCCGACTTCGGCCCGGTCTTCGAGGAGTTCGAAGCCGACTTCGGGCGCACCTATGTCCTGGGCGACGACCCGGTCAAGCACCGGCTGCGGAACGATCTGCCGAAGGTCTTCGCGGCCGGCCGGCAGGCCTTCGAGGCCGACCCGGACATCACCGGCAAGCAGCTCTACGGACGGATCCAGGCCCTGGCGGCCGACGCCGGCTGGACCCTGGGCGGCTGGCACGCGGGCCATCTGGTCGGCGAGTTCCCGCACGAGAAGATCGACGGCGCCGACATCGAGTCGTACACCGCCCCGGGCAACGACACCCCGCTGCGCCGCACCGACACTGCAGGGCGGCGCTGCCACTGGATCCAGGAGATCCATCTCATCGACGCGGAACGGGGCTTCGGCGGCTTCTACGAGGAACTGCTCGACCTCGGCTGAGGCCCCGGCCGAGTACCCGGCCATAACGCCGAACACTCCCAAGGTGCCTGGGGGCGCTCAACCGGACCACCCAGCCGGGCGGGGCGCAGGCCAAGGTGGTCAGCCACAACGGCACGGCCACAATGAAAGCCACCTTCAGGATCGACGCCCCCGCCACCGCTGCCCCCGCCACCGTCGGCGGCGGCCCCGCCACCGCCTGGCTTATCGCCGGAGCGGCCACCGTTGCCATCGGCGGCGCAGCAGCCACGGCCACGCTGCTGCTGCGCCGCCGCCGACAGGCGTAGGCAAACGACCGCCCCCAACGGCTCGGGCTCGGGCTCGGTCAGGATGCGACATTCGGGAGCACGGTGACTGCCGAATCCGTCGGTCATTCGGCAGCGCCGGCGGAGGTCTGGTAATCAAGGCATGGATCAAGCGGGCCGCATTGCAAGATCTCTTCCACCGTGGGCCAGATGTCGAGAGGCACGTCGTAGCAGTAGATCATCCAAGGATCGTCTGCATCCGGGATGATCACCTCGCGAAGCTTGATGATGTGCTCCCGGCTGATGACGCGCTGCGTGACCAAGAACTCGTCCCGCCTGCTGAAGCCATCCAAGGACCAAACGACGTATGGCTCTTCCGCGATCATGAACTCAGCGTAAGGGGTGCCATATGACCACGGAACGCCCCAGACATCGCCGCGCGGACCATGTCGATCGTGCCGCTGCCCAGCCGTTCTCCGCAGCCAATTCCATTCGACCCGACGCTCAGCTCAAGGATGAGCCGGACGGGACGACGACTCCGTAGAGATCGGCGATTGTTGCGAGTGCGCTGTGGTGGATCTGCTCGGCGGAAAGGTCAGCAACCGCCGTCTGCAGAGGCCGGGTCGCGCAGGCATCGGCGATTACGGTGGACCGGTTGCCGCGCAGGAACGCGCCTGATGCGGTGAAGGCCACGCACATGTTGGTCATGAATCCGGCGATGATGACGTCCTTGTTGCCGGCGGCATCGAGGTGTTCGCCCAGGTCGGTGTCGACGAACGCATTGGGAACGGTCTTGACGACGACCGGTTCGCCGTCGATGGGCGCCACACTCGGGTGAATCTGGCCGATTTCAGCGCGGATATCGTACGGAGTTCCCTCGCCGCCGTCGTTGATGACGTGGATGACCTTCGTGCCGACGTTCCTGGCTTTTGCCAGCAATTCGGCGGCAGAGTCGAGGGCAGGCTTCCATCCCGTCAATTCCATCACGCCATCGGTGTAGGTGTTCTGGTAGTCGATCAGTATCAGCGTCGCATCGGCAAGCGATGCCGGAGTCTGATCGAAACCGTTGAGTTCACGCAGTGTTGTCGTGGGCATTACTGCACCTTCCCGGGCTACATATCGTCGAAAGTTCCGGGCCATCATTCGATGGCTGTCTCCAAACTTAAGAGCCGCCACGTGTGGCCGCAATGTCATGTAACTTGCAGATACAGACATCTGACGAGTCACCACATGACGCGCCGCCGACCGGACGGAGCCCCATTGAGCAGCAGCATCCAACGGTTCATCGTCGTCATCCTCTTCGACGGCGTCGACCTGCTGGACGTCACCGGCCCCGCGGAGGTGTTCTCCCTGCTGCAACGGGAGATGGGCGACGCGACGGGTTACCACGTCGTTCTGGCCGCCGAAACCATGGACCCCGTAATCACCTCAGCCGGGGTCCGCGTCCTCCCTGACGCCACCTTCCAGGAGATATCGGGGAGGAGTATCGACACCCTCATGGTTCCCGGCTCGGTCGAAGTCGACGACCAACGCCGCGTTCACGCCCTCACCGACCCCACCGTGGTCGCCTGGGTGAAGAAGCTCGCCGGCAGCACACGGCGCGTCGCATCCGTCTGCGTGGGAGCACATATCCTCGCTGCCGCCGGGCTATTGGACGGCAAGCGCGCCACGACCCACTGGTCGACCGCGCAGCAACTCGCCGCCGATCACCCGTCGATCGAGGTCGACGCCGACCCGATCTTCATTCGTGATCACGACGTGTGGACCGGCGCGGGCATCAGTGCCTGTCTTGACCTGTCACTTGCCCTCGTTGCCGATGACTTCGGCGAGGCCGTCGCGCTTTGCGTCGCTCGGCAGCTCGTGATGTATCTGAAACGGCCCAGTGGTCAAAGCCAGTTCAGCGTTCCGCTCGAGCCCGTCTCGACCACGCGACGCATGGACGATCTCCGCCACTACATCACGCGAAACGTCGCCGAATATCTCACCGTCGCCGATCTCGCCCGGCAAGCCCATGTAAGCGAACGACAGCTCACCAGAATCTTCAAGACGGAACTCGGCATGACCCCAGCTGCCTACGTGGAATCAGCCCGCGTCGAAGTGGCGCGCAATCAACTTGAATCCACGGATGACGCCCTCGAACGCGTCGCGTCCACCTGCGGCTTCAACACGACCGACACCCTCATCCGCGCCTTCCGCCGGAAACTCGATACGACACCGACGGAATACCGAAATCGATTCCGGTCTTCCGTTTAGCGGGCAGGCTCGGCAGGCTCTCTCCGAGCGCCGGCAATGCCCCCTGCTTGCCCCGATGGTCACGTCTTCCTTGGCCACCAGGTGGTCGACTGTGGCGGAGCATCGTTCGGGACGACCGGATCAGAGGCCGCAGCACGCCCCGCGCGGCCGGCACACACGGGGTGATGCGGCCGCTTAGCGGCCTCTGTGGCACGGGTAGGGCATGGCTGTGATCATGCCTAAGGGCCAGTTCGAGAGAATCAAGCCTCTGAACTGGCCCTTAGCCGTGTGCCCCCGGCAGGATTCGAACCTGCGACACCCGCTTTAGGAGAGCGGTGCTCTATCCCCTGAGCTACGGAGGCGGGCCTGTCGGAAAGTGTGGTGGACATGCCCCGAAGGTGGGCGCATCCGTGCAGTTTCTTTTCCGGCAGAGTTGTGGTGCTCGCGGACACCAAGGCCTGCGCCACCGCGGACAGTGTAGCGGGTGGGGCTCGGGGCGTGGCTCGCTGGGAGGACGGCAGCGTGTCCACTTGCCTCGGCCCACCCGCCGAGGCCGGCTCGGGGCCGAGGAGGTGACCACGGATGCGGGATCACGTCACAGGGGCGGCCTCGCTGGTGCTGTCGGAGGTGGTCTCGGGGAGCCACAAGTAGGTGCTGCGGCGGATGGCCACGATGAGTAGCAGGGCCACCCCGACGAGGGCGCCGGACAGGTACCACGGGCTCTGGCCGCCGCCGTGGGCGACGAGCAGGAGGCTGACCTGGGGGACGGCGATGAGCCCCACGTTGACGCCCGCCGCGTACAGACCCATGTTGCGGGCGGAGACGGCGGGCTCGGACACCGAGCTCACGTAGTGCAGGAGGCTCGGGAAGACGATCATCTCCGCGGCCGTCCACAGCAGCGTAGCGCCGAGGAGTGCCGGCCCGGAGTTCACGAATCCCATCAGCACGAAGCCCGCTGCCGCCAGCAGATAGCCGGAGGCCAGGGACCAGAAGTGGCTCACCTCGCGCATCGCGGTGTTCAGCGGTACCTCGAACAGCACGACGCAGAGGGCGTTCACCGTGAAGATGACGCCGGCCCAGATGCTCGACATGCCACGTTCGTTGATGACGTACGTACTGAGGAACGTCGGAGGCAGCGCGAACGCGAGATGGATCGGGAGGGCGAGCACGAAGACCGACCAGAAGCGCGTTTCGTTCTTCAGCGACTGCGACATCAGTCCGGCGCGGCCGGAGCGCTGTGCCGCGGCCACCGCGCGCCGCGAACCGCCGCGCATGCGCAGGGCCAGATGCGCCGCTGCGACGAGCACGACGGCAGCGTTGATGAAGAACAGCGCGGTCGGCTGCCAGGTGAAGACGATGCCGCCGACCGCCGGGCCGACGCCGCCGCCAAGGTTGATCGCGAGGCGGTTGCAGGAGAAGGCGACCTTGCGCTCCTCCTCGGTGGAGTGGCTGATGGTCTCCTGGTACGAGGCCGGCGTGAACACTTCGTACAAGAAGCCCCAGACGAACGAGGCGGCCATAAGCAGGCTCGCCTCGTTCGCCAAGGGGAGGACCGCCACCAGCAACGCGTTGCCGACCAGGCCGGCAATCATCACGGTGCGGCCGGACACGGCTCGCAGCAGCGGGCCCGCCGACAGGTCGGCGACCAGCGCGCCCACCCCGTAGGCCGCGACGATCACGCCGATCTCGCTGCCGGAGTAGTCGCCACGCCCCACGAGAAAGGCCGCGAGGAAGGGGAACGCCATCGTGCCGGTGCGGAACAGCAGGGTTGTGATGAACAGGACCCTGAGCTCCGGCTTCAGCCGGCGAACCGTGTCGAAGGTGCCACGCAGTATCAAAGCTCGAAGACCTT
The DNA here is from genome assembly GCF_055565615.1 of Streptomyces sp. NPDC028368. NCBI lineage: Bacteria > Bacillati > Actinomycetota > Actinomycetes > Kitasatosporales > Streptomycetaceae > Streptomyces > Streptomyces sp. NPDC028368. The sequence continues at coordinate 152,372 of NZ_JBVHTY010000018.1, forward strand.
GTCCTTGAGTTCCTTCACTCGGGCGTAGTCCTCAAGGATGGCGCTCTCGGTGTCTCCGGTGAGGAAGACCCGCAGCGGGCTGGACAGCAGGTCGGTGGTGCGGCGTACGCGCCCGCCCGGCTGGACCTTGACGACGCTGAGGAACACCGTAGGCAGCGAGTTGATCTCCTGGAGGACCTCCTGGTTGATCGCTACCACGGTCCCCGTCAGCGAGGTGGGGCAGGTGAACAGCGTGGCGGGCTGCCGGTACTCGTAGGTCCGGTCGCCGTACTCCTTGAGGAACTTCTCCGGGTCGAGGTACGACAGCGCGTACAGGTCGACCTGGTTGTGCCCCAGGCACTCGTCCTGGAAGCCGGGGTTGAGGCCGCCGTTGATGCGGGCGCCGATCTCGACCAGGGCGGGGCCGTTGGAGGTCATCTTCACCTCGGTGTGCGTCGGCCCGTACCGGATGTTCAGGGCCTCGTGCACGCTGTCGACATAGGCGATCAGCTCGGGGATCGGAGACTGGTCGGTCGGTACCAGAACGTCCTTGTCGTAGATCATCTTGCCGTTGACGAGGTCCTTCTCGTACCGCCACACGGCGACGACGAACCGGTGGCCGTCGTGGCTCACGGTGTCGACCGCGTACTCGACGCCGTCCAGGTAGGACTGGATCAGCGCCTCCTCGTTCGGGAGGTTGAAGATGTCGCGCGCGGCGAGCACCTTCTCCGCGGCGGTCCGCACCGCATCGGCGTCGTCGCAAATGTAAACGTTGTCCGTGGAGGCCGAGCTGAGCGGCTTCACCACCACGGGGTACTCGCCGCGCTCCACGGCCCAGTCGACCAGGGCCTGCGGGGAGGAACTCTTCATCTGCTGGGCACAGTTGACGTCGGCGGCCCGAAGCGCCTCGATCATCTCGTACTTGTCGCGGCGGGCCAGGGACAGCCGCGACCCGTTGGAAGGCACCCCAAGGCGCTCGCTCAGGCGGTCTGCCATCGGGACGCCAGGCTCCTGCCCGGCGACAATCGCGACCGGATTCAATTCTCCGAGCTGACGGACCAGTTCGTCCTCGTCACCAACGATATTGGCCTCGTACTGTGCCATGTCCGGAAGCAGCATCGAAGTCATCAGCTCGGGCGTGCTCTGCACATGCACGACGCGGGCGCCGAGTTTGGCGAACGCGGGCGGCAGGAAATTGCCGGAGGCGTATCCGTCGACGATCGCGACAACAGGGGTGGTGGGGGACAAGGAAACTCCTCATGTCGTTACAGCGTGCATGCGACTACTGGAAGTTGACCGGGTGTTCACAACTCCGGTGCACCTACTGGCGAATCCAGTACGTCACTTCCGAAGGGAACGCGTCGAGGCGGGACTTGGCAGACACACTCGGTACAGCATCTCCGAGGGGACCATCCGAGTCAACAGGTTCTGGTTGACTCGGATTTAGCGGAACGTCTGATTCCTGGGCGGTGGCCGGGCGGGTGCGCCGGCGCGGCGAATTCGCCTTACGGGAGTGGTGTGTTCGTTCCCCGCACGGGTTCGGTCCGTAAGGGGCGGGAATCCGGGCGGACAAGTTGGCTGTGTTGGGGTCCTGCAGTAACGGGCTTCGCGCGGGGGCGGGTGGTATTCGGTGCCGGCGCGGATCGGGCCCGCACCCCACCCCCACAGGTTTTGGCCGGAGTGCGTGGCTCTTTCTGCCGTGAAGTGCGCCTTGGTGGCGAACGAACGCGCCTGCCTGCACTGCCACCCGTCCGGCCGCGTCACGAAATGTGGGCGGCCGCCGGACCGGCCAGGGCATGGGAGACGCGGACGATCCGTTCGACGGCCGGCCGGCGATCGGCGGACCGCCACGCGAGCGCGGTCGAACAGCGCAGGCCCGCGGCGAGGGGCACGACGGCGACGTTGGTGCGCGCGTAGTGCTGGTCGGTGCTCTCCGACACCAGGGCGATCCCCCTGCCCATGGCGACCAGTTCGAGGGTCTCCTCGATGGAGCGCGAGGCCACGGTGAGGCCTACGTCGATCACGCCCACCTGCCGGGGGTGGCGGAACTGGCGCCAGACGCGGTCGGCTGATTGCGGGACGATCCAGGTGCGGTCGGCGACCGTCCGGGGATCGAGCCGGGCGTGCCGTGCCAGCGGATCGCCGACCGGCACCGCGACGGCCCGGCGGTCGCTGCCCAGCTGCTGGATGCCGAGCGAGGGGGCGGTCAGCGGGGGCCAGACGATGGCGAGGTCGGTCTGGCCGGAGGCGAGACCGCAGGTGGGATCGGCGTAGTCGTAGCGGCGCAGGACGATCTCGGCGCCCGTCTCGGCCTGGGCCAGTTCCAGGAGCGCGGTGGTCAGACGACCCGCGGCCTCCCCCATGAAGCCGATGGTGAGGGGCTGGTGGCAGCCCTGGAGCAGCCGGTCCACCTGGTCCGCCGCGTCCACGGCGGCCAGCGCGTCGGGGAGCAATCTCGATCCCAGGTCGGTGAGGAGAGTGCCGGTCGCGGCGCGGTGGAACACGGGTCCCCCGGCCTCGGCCTCCAGCCGGCGGATCGCGTCGCTCACGGCGGGCTGGCGGACTCCGAGCAGTTCTGCGGCCTTCTGGAACGAGCCGGTGCGGGCCACCCCGACGAAGGCCCGTAATACGGAAAGCGTGATCGTCACAAGTGGAGCTTAACCGTCCCCTGGATAAGCATCCTTTATGGCGAACCCCTTCGTTTATGGCGCGCGATGAGGGGCGACTTGCCAGCGTGGCCCTCCTCGCGGCGGCGCGGTGGGCCGGTGGCGCGTGGCGGGCCGCCCCGGAGGGGCGCGATGCGGCCCGTGCCTCGGCGCGATCCGGAGGGCAACTCTGTTGGCAAGAGGTGTAGTTGGCCGTTTCGGAGCAACCCGGTCGGCCTGACCGGTTCCAGGCTGCCGGTCGGCCGTGCGGACCCCGGTGCGGCCGTCGAGGGGCCCGCTTCAAGCCATCCTGGCCGCTCACGGGGCGGCGTTATAGGACATTTCTTACGCTTTGCGGTAATCCCGGAAGATAGATTTGGCCACACCTCGCCGGGGATGACATTGGCCAGTTTCATTTCCCCTTGATCGGGGCCATGGGTCATGTTTGACTGCATTCGATCGAACGGGGGAGGGCTTAGGAAGGCAGCCCAAGAGAATTGATCACTTCTCGCATGTCGTCATTCATCGACTGGCTGCCAAAAAGTAATTGATCATTATCAGAGTGCATGCAGGCGCGTCTCCGCGCCTCATGGTCCGCCTTTGCGGAATCCGCATGTCCTCTTTCGTGTACGGCTCAGAATTCATTGGACAGCCCTACTGAAATGGGTGAACCATGTCTGTTTCCGCGTACGCCGAAGGAAATATCGAGAAGAACGCCACGCTCGATTTCGCCAAATTGGACCGCGAGGTCCGCAAGCGACTGAGAGAGCTGTGCAAGCTCGACAACTACCACGCTCCGGTCGCCATTCTGGCGGACTACGCCGTCGTGGCCCTGTCCATATACCTGTGCGTCGGCGTCTCATACCTGTTCTACCCGGTCGCCCTTGTCCTCATCGGGTCGACCCAGCGGGCGTTCGTCAATCTGCTCCATGAGTCCTCGCACAAGGTGCTCACCAAGAGCGGCCGCCTGAACGTGACACTCGGGACCTTCTTCTCCGGATACCTGGTCCTGCACATGTACAACCCCTACCGGAACTCACACATAGGGTTCCACCACCGCTTCCTCGGTGATCCGGAGAAGGACCCCGACTACAACTTCCACGTGGGCATCGGGATCTACGACCACGAGGTCTCGGACAAGAAGTTCTTCCTGAAGAACATCGCCCTGGCCCTGCTGGGGTTCCGGACCCTTGAGTACGTCGGGTACGTGATACGGGACCGCATCCTCTTCAAGCCGCAGGACGTCACGGTGTCCATGCCCATCCGCCTCACCACCGAGCGGGTCGTCATGGCCGCGCAGTGGGCCGCCATCATCGGCGTGTGCGCCTGGTTCGGCTGGCTGCCCGAACTGCTCCTCTTCTGGTTCGTGCCGCTGTTCACGGTGGCCATCGCCATCGGCTGGCTCTCCGAACTCGCCGAGCACTACCCGCTCCCGGAGAGCGAGAGCAAGCAGATCCTCATGACCCGCAACCGCCATGGCTGGGGCATCGAGCGCTACCTGCTGGGCCGCCACCACGACAACTACCACCTGGTGCACCACCTCAACACCGGGGTTCCCTTCTGGAACATGAAGCGCGCCCACAAGGTCCTGCTCACGGACTCCGCGTACGCCCGCTGGGACGCGCTGTGGGCCGGTGTCCTCACCCGCACCCGCGGCCGGCAGAACCAGGAGACGCTGATCAGCTACGCCTCCAAGTACCGCGAATGGCGCCGCAGCGGCAGCGACCCGTCCCAGATCGACGGCGGCGGCACCTTCGCCGAGGCGGCCGCGCTGGCCCGCGCCATGTGAGCAACACCCCTTCTGCACCGACCCTTTGACGTGACCTTCCCTGAGAGGACTTCACCGGGATGACATCCACGCTCGATCCGCAAGCCGCCGCCCTGGACCCGCACCTCCTGCGGCAGGCCACCAACGGGCTCAAGCAGCTCGCCGCCGACCCCCGGCTCCGCTCGGCCTTCGTCGACGACCCGCTGCTGGCCTCCGTGCTCGCCCCCGCCGCGAACCGCTACATCGTGGCCCCCGACCGGGATCAGCTCTTCGAACGGCTCGCCGTACTGGAGGGCAAGGGCTACCGGACCGGCGCCGAGTTCGTCGGCGAGGAGGCCCGCGACGCGTCCGAGGTGCAAGAGGTCGTCGACGAGTACCTCCAGCTCATCGACCGGCACGAGAAGGCCGCCCCCCAGCAGCCCGTGCAGCTCGGCTTCGACCTGTCGAACGTCGGCTCCCTCATCTCCGCGCAGACGGCCGCCGACAACACCGCCGCGCTGCTGCGCGCCGCCCGGCCCCAGAACATCGGCATCCTCATCAGCATGGAGCGCTCGTCGTTGGTCGACGGCATCCTCGATGTGTTCGAGGGCCTGGCCCGGGAGCACGACAACGTGGCGCTGACGCTCCAGGCCCACCTCCACCGCACCGAGAGCGACCTGGCCCGGATCCTGCCGCTCGGCCGGAAGGTCCGCCTCGTGAAGGGCGTGTACAACGAGGCCGCGGACGTCGCCCTGCCGCGCGGCCCGGAACTCAACGAGCGCTACGCCCACCTCCTCGAGCGCATCCTGGACCACGGCAACCCGGTGGCCGTCGCGAGCCAGGACCCCTCGCTCCTCGAACTCCTCGACCAGCGAGGCCTGTTGGAGCGGGCGGACGAGATAGAGATGCTCCACGGGGTCCAGCCCCCGCTCCTGAAGTCGTACAAGGACCGCGGTATCGCGTGCCGTGTGGCGACCGTGTACGGAGTGAACTGGTGGCTGCACGTGCTGCACCGGATCGCCGAATACCCGCCCGTGATCCTGACGGCGCTCGCCGACCTCCACCAGCCGGACCGCGTCCGGTTCGGCGTGGAGTACTGACCCTTCGCGGTCAAGGTCGCGGGGCCCGGCCCACCCTCGGGCCCCGCGACCGCCCCGGCCGACGGACCCTCGCGGCACGCCCGTGGCGCGGTGACGAAGAATCGGAAGGAGCAACGTTCCATGCCCGTGCACCTGAACACCGCAGGCAGCGGTCTCATGCCACCCCCGGTGGTGGAGGCGGTGACCGGCTACCTGGAGGAAGAAGCGCGCGGCGGGGCGTACGAGACCGAGCAGCGGCACGCCGATGTCCTCGAAAGCGGTGTGTACGCCGCCCTGGCCCGGACCTTCGACGCGCCTGTGGACGACATGGCGCTCTTCGACAGCGCCACCCGCGCCTGGACCTCGGTCGTCGCCAACCTCCCGTTCCGCCCCGGGGCACGCGTCTGGGTCACACCGTACGAATACGCCGGCAACCTCATCATGCTCACCGAGCTGCGCCGCCGCCACGGCCTGCGGATCGAGGTCGTCCCGGCCCTGGCGGACGGTGACCTCGACCTCGACTGGATGTCCCGGTCCATCGACGAGGACGTCGCCCTGGTGTCGGTGACCCACATGCCCTCCGGGTGCGGCATCGTCAATCCCGTGGCCGCGATCGGCGAGATCCTCGCCCCTTGGCCGTGCTTCTACGCCGTCGACGCCTGCCAGTCGGTGGGGCAGCTGCCCGTCTCCGTCTCCGGCATCGGCTGCGACCTGCTCACCGGCGCGGGGCGCAAGTTTCTGCGGGGGCCGCGCGGCACCGGGTTCGCCGCCATCGGCGCCCGGCTGCGCTCGGCCGTCGAACTGCCCTTCCACGACCTGCACATCGCCGACATGGTGTCCGACGACGCTTACGAGGTACGGACCGAGGGTGCGCGCCGCTTCGAACTGGCCGAGCGCTCCAACGCGACGTTCTACGGCCTGCACGCCGCGCTCGTCCACCACCTGGCGCGCGACGACGACGCCGACCCGCGGCCGCTGCGGGAGGCCGTCCGCGCCGCCATCGAGACGGTGCCGGGAACCCGGCTGGTCGACCCCGGGAAGGAACGCGCCGGGATCATCACCTTCTGCCACGAACGGGTCCCCGCCGACAAGATCCGCGCCGGGCTCGCCGAGCGGGGAGTGAACGTCTGGATCGCCCAGGGCAACCACACACCCCTGTACATGCGCACCGTCGGCGTTGAGCATGCCGTGCGCGTTTCTCCGCACTACTACAACTCCCCGGCCGACGTGGAAGCGTTCGCCCACGCTCTGCGCGACGTCCTGCAGTGACCGTCCGGTCCGGTCCGGTCGATGATCGCGAGGGGCGTGGTCGGGCCGGGCGACGGGGCATGAACGGGATCGCCGCCCGGTATCCGGGGTGTCTGCCGCCGTTCGGTGTCACCGGTTTTCGAGTGGCATCAGTTCGGTCGTGAACGCTTCGAGGAAGGCGCGGCGGGATGTGACCGGGCCGGCCGGGCGCACCACGAACTTCGACAGGCCGGCGTCGGTGAACCGGCGCAGGTGGTCGCGGGCGTCGTCCCAGCCCCAGCAGAGCAGGGCGCGCGGGTCGTCCACGTCGGGACGGTCCTGGCGCAGACGGGTCAGCAGGGCGTCCACGGCGTGCTCGTCGGCGTCGTCCTGGACGATCGTCAGGTAGGTGCCGTAGTGGTCCTCCTCGATCGTCCGGTCCGCGCGGTCGGCGGCGCGGACGATCGAGGCGCGGCAGTCCCCGGCCTCGGCCGGGGTGATGTTGCTGCCGAGCCAGCCGTCACCGAGCCGCCCGATCCGGTCCAGGGCGGCAGGGACCCGGCCGCTCAGCCACAGGTCCAGGGGCTTGGCGGGCAGCGGCTCGACCGAGGCCTGGTCCAGGTGGAAGAACCGGCCGTGGTGGGTGACGGCCGGCGCGGTCAACAGCGCCCGTACCACGCACAGTGCCTCCTCGAACACCTCGGCACGGTGCCCACCCGGCACGGGGAACATCGTCCGGTCGGTGCGCCGGGCGGGGCGGACGCCGAAGACCGGCAGCACGCGGCGCGGGGCGAGCGCTGCCAGGCTCGCGAGTTGCGCCGCGAGCACGGCCGGGTTGCGTCCGGGCAGGATCAGCACGCTCATACCCAGCTTCAGCCGCTCGGTGAGACCCGCCGCGTACGCGACACCGACCAGCGGATCGATCACGCCCGGCGCTGAGACCAGGTCCGAGAACCACACCGAGTCGACCCCGTGCGTCTCCAGGTCCGTCACCAGACGGGCCAGATCGCCATCACCGCGCGGCGCATCACGCTCGGGTACGTTCCCCACACCGATGCGCACCTTCATACCGGCATCAGATTCCCTGTTCTCCACGGTGTCATGACGGCACCTCGGTGCCGGCTCGCCGGAGCAGCCTGCCCAGAGTGGTGGCCGTCGAAAGAACGGTGCCGTCGGCGGCCTGGTTGGTCCCCTCGGCCAGCGCGAGGCCCTCGGTGAGGGTCGCCTTCGTGGTGAGGCGACGCCACGTCTGTATGGGGACGTGCCGCGTCCAGCGCACTCCCAGATCCAGGGTGATCGGCTGAACGGTGCCGAGTCCTTCGCTGCGGAACACGCATTCCAGCAAGAAGCTGTCAAAGAGCAGCAGGTCGACGGCGGCCCCGTGCGTCGCTTCACCGATAAGGTCCGGGCGGCCTCTTACCCAGACCTCGCACCGGGGGACACCGTCCCCCAGCCCGGCCGGGGTGAGCGGGTAGTCGATCGCTCGGACCTCAAGATTCTTGAAGAAGGCGACCTCGTCTTCCAGCCACGTCACAAGGGGCGCCGATGCCGGGGGTTCCGCGCCGCCGGCGGTCTGGTCGGTCGTCGGTACCAGCCGGCTGTCGAGCATCCAGGCGTCAGCAGTGAAGACCAGCTCGTCCCCTTGGATCAGGTCAACGCGGAGCAGCTGGCTGCTCTTGCCCTTCCTGACGGTTTCGACACGGCCTTCGATGGGGCCGGGTGATGCCGCTCGGGGATATGAGCCCTGGATTCCGGCCAGCACGAGATGCGGTGCGGTGGCCCTGGCCACCTCGCTCGCGAACGCCGCTATGCAGCCGCCGAAGACGCGACCCGCGAATATCCATGTTTCGCTGACCGTTCCTCGGAAGCCCGAGCTCGACGGCGTGACGGCGAAGGCGGTCTCAAGTGACAATGGTTTCTCCCTTGATTCGAAGGACAGCGGCGACCGCGATGCCCTGGGGTTCGACCGAGGTCAGCAAGGCGATGCGTTCGGCGGGGCCTGAGGCGGCGGCATGGCTCAAGACGCTCGCCAACTGGAAGGAGCCTGACGCGGAATGGACCTGGCCAAGAGATTCCGTGATCGGCGGCAGCAACGTCGCCTCCGGGCACACGGTGGCCAGCGCCTTGGACTCCACGTCATCCGTCGTTCCCGAGCTGACAGCGGCCCACACGCGATCGGGCGAGGTGCGGGTCAGAACCCTGTTCGCTGCCTTGCGCACCGCCGAACCGGTGTCGCCGTCCGTCACCACCAATGAGGTGACGGCAAGTACTTTGGCCAAGCTGTGGGGAGCACTCCGCTCCAAACGGAGCATGGCGCAGCCTTCCGCCAGCGGGGCGGTGTCGTCACGAACCCAGGAACGCGCTTCGGTGAGCTCCTCGACGGCACCGGCGAGAAGGGTGTCCGCGCGGCCCGTCAGCAGCAGGCGCCGGCAGTAGCCGAGGGCCAGCAATCCGGTTGTCCTGCCCCCGGCGAGCGTGGCGTTCGGCCCCCGGAATCCGTGCCAGATCGCGGTTTGGCCGGCGATGCTGTTCATGGCCGCGTTCTGGATGGAGGACGGCTGGATGTGATACGGCTTCCCGCGGAGCAGCGAGGCCCGGTTGACGTCCAGAATGCTCTGCGCACTGCCGTGCGTCGTACCCAGCACCAGCCCTGTACGTACGGGATCGTCGTCATCGGTGAGCAGACGGGCGGCGGTTGCTACGGCGAGCGCCGTGGCGCGGCTCATGGTCCGGGTGCCCTGACGCCCAAGGAACTCTCGCGGTTCGAAGTCCGGCACCGGCCGGGGGCCGTCGGGAAGCGGACGGCCCGACACGGTGCCCTGCGCGAAGTCCCGGTCGTTCGTGCCGTGCGGAGAGATGGCCGACCAAGCGGTAATGATCATCGGGATTCCTCGTAGCGGCCCAGCAGGACGATGGCGTTGTTGCCGCTGAAGGCGAAGCCGTTGTTCTGCACGATCCTCAGGTCAGCGGAGACCGACTGATTGGGGACGCAGTTGATGTCGCATTCCGTGTCCGGCGTCCGGTGGTTGACCGTCGGTGGTATGAAGCCCTCGGTAATGGCGATCGAAGAGGCGATCGCGCCGAGCGCGCTGGATGCGCCCATGGTGTGACCGAGCATCGATTTCAGTGAGATGACGGGTGGCGGCCGGTCACCATAGACGGATTTGATCGCGCGAATCTCCGTCACATCGTTGGTCTTGGTGCCGGTCCCGTGCGCCGAGATCAGGTCCACATCGCCGGGCCGCACACCGGCGTCGTGAAGTGCGCTCTCCATACACGCCTGGATGCTCTTCTCCTCGGGAGCGAACGCGTGGTGAGCGTCGCAGTTCAACCCGTAGCCGAGCACCTCCGCGTAGATGGGCGCTCCCCGCGCCCGTGCCGAGGTCAGGCTTTCCAGGAGCAGGATCCCCGCTCCTTCGCCGCTGAGGATGCCCTGGCGGTCGGCGTCGAACGGGCGGCACCGGTCGGGGGACATGATGCCCAGCCGGTAGAACGAGGCGAACGAGCGGCGGCAGATGGCGTCCGCGCCGCCGACCAGGGCGTAGTCGGCGTCGCCGAGCCGGATGGCGTCGCACCCGTCTCCGATCGCATAGTTGCCCGCCGAGCAGGCTGTCGCGAACGTCATCGGGGCCACGTCCTCAAGCCCCAACTCCCATGCGATGGAGGCGGACAGCCGATGGGTCCCGGCGCGTTCGACGAGCGCCGGGTCCACCGCATCCGCTCCCTGCGCGACCGTCTCGGCGGCGAGCGTGTCGATGTCCTGTGATTCGCCGTCGGCGGTGCCAACGGCGATGTGGCCCGGCCGGTCCCGCAGCTCCTCGCCGGCCAGTCCGGCGTCGGCCAAGGCCATTCCGGCGGCGGCGACGGCGAAGGCGCTCGCGCGGCCGAGTGTCTCCACCGGGGTCCGGGTGATCCAGTCAGCGGGATCGAACCCCGTGACTTCGGATCCGTTCGCGTAGGCGAATCCCGCAGTGTCGAACGCGGAGATGGGCGCGACCTCGTTTCGACCGGCCCGCAGCCCCGCGGCGAACTCCGCCACGCCGATGCCGATGCTCGACACCACGCCACGGCCCGTGACGACAACCCGCTCGAGCCTACCGGTCATGCTTCGGCCAGGACTTCGTAGATGGTGGCGAGGCTCACCATGCGCTTGGTCTCGGCCTGGTCGATGGCGATGCCGCAACTGTCCTCGATGGCCGTCATGATCTCGATGATCGCCAGCGAGTCGGCGCCGAACTCCTCGGTGAACAACGTCTTTTCCGTCAGTTCTCCGGGCTCGGCCTCCAGAACGTCGTAGACGATCTTCTCTACCTGTTCCCGAACATCATCAGTGATCTCTGCCATGTCGATCTCCTTATTCGTATTGCGTGACGATGAATCAAGCGCCGATCACGTTGACGCCGCCGTCGACGTGAACGATTTCCCCGGTGGTCGCGGGAAACCAGTCCGACAAGAGCGCTACGCATGCCTTGGCCGCCGGAGTGGGATCGGAGGTGTTCCAGCCCAGCGGGGCGCGTTCGGCCCAGACGTCGGCCACATCGTGGAATCCGGGAATGCCCTGGGCGGCCGGAGTGTCCAGTGGCCCGGCCGCCACCAGGTTGACGCGGACACCCTGCGGTCCGACATACCTCGCCAGGTAGCGGGAGCAGGATTCGAGTCCCGCCTTGGCGACGCCCATCCAGTCATAGAGCGGCCACGCCTGGGACGCGTCGAAGTCCAGGCCCACGATGGAACCGCCGCCGTCCTTCATCAGGGGGAGGCAGGCCACGGACAGAGACTTCAGGGAGTAGGTCGAGGCATGCATCGCCGCTCCCACGTCCTCCCAGGAGGCGTTGAGGAAATTGCCGCCGAGTGCCGTCTGCGGAGCGGCTCCGATCGCGTGCACGACGCCGTCCAGTCCGGGTACGAATTCGCGTATCCGGTCCGGCAGTGCCTCCAACTGCGTCGCGTTCGTCACGTCGAGTTCGATGACGGGCAACGAGGCGTCCGGTCCCGACGGAAGCCGCTTGGCGATGCGCTCGGTCAGCGTGCGGCGGGGATAGGCGGTAAGGAGGACGTGCGCCCCTTCTTCCTGCGCGATTTTCGCGACGTGGAAGGCTATGGAGTGCTGGGTGAGCACTCCGGTGACCAGAATGTTCTTCCCCTCAAGGATTCCCATGAGCGGCTTCCTCTCTCAAAGTCCCATGGCCAGGCCGCCGTCGACCGGGATGACGGCTCCGGTGACGTAGCCGGCGTCCGCGCTCGCCAGGAACCGCACGGTCCTGGCGACTTCCGTCGGGGAGGCGATGCGGCCGAGTGGTGTGCGCTCCTTGGCGGCCGCCTTGATCTGGTCGCTGAGTCCCGCAGTCATCTCCGTGTCGACGAACCCGGGTGCGACCACGTTGACGGTGATGTTCCGCGGACCCAGTTCACGGGCGAGCGAGCGAGCCAGTCCGACCAGTCCTGACTTCGACGCGGCGTAATTGGCCTGACCCATCTGTCCGGAGAACGCGACCACCGAGGAGATGAAGATGATCCTCCCGGCGCGTGCGCGGATCATGTTCTTCGCCGCACGCTTCGCGACTCGGTATGCGCCCGTCAGGTTCGTGTCGAGCACCGCGTCGAAGTCCTCTTCGCGCATCATCGCGAAGAGCTTGTCCCGAGTGATTCCGGCGTTGGAGACCAGTACCTCAACGGGCCCCTGCTCCGCTTCGACCTTGGCGAAGGCGGCGTCCACGTCCGTGGTCTTCGTGACATCACACTTCACGCCGAACAGTCCGTCCGGTGCCTTGTCCGACCGATAGGTCACAGCCACGGCGTCGCCGGTGGCGGCCATTTCTCGGGCGATGGCGAGGCCGATGCCCCGGTTCCCGCCGGTCACCAATACCGATCTAGTCATCCCTGCCCCTGAGTACGAGGTTGATTTTCCGCCGGGTTCATTTCCCGCCGACCGATGCGCCGTCCAGCGCCTCGATCAGCCGAGGGGGCAGCGGAGTACTGCCCGATCCATCAGTGGCCACCGCGACATAGACGATGCAGCCGGTCGCGGTGACCGCACCGTCGCTGCGGAAGGCGAAATCGAGTGTGAAGCTCTTCTTCCCGACCCGTGCGGTGCTGACCAGCACCTCCGGCCGATCGGTGTACCTGATGGCCGCCTTCCAGTCGATCTCGACATGGGCGACGTGTACGTCGACGCCCAGTTCGGACCATGCGGCGTACGGCAGGTCACGCGCGAGGAAGAAGCCGTCCACCGCCTCGTCGACGTGTGCCAGGTACCACATGTTGAACATGACGCCCTGGCGGTCGATCTCGTAGAAGCGAGGCGTGACGGCGTGCGCGAACACCGCGTCGTCCTGTGTCATGAAGTCTCTGCCTTCGTTTGTTTCACCAGGAGAATGATTTTTCGTCGCGGAGGTCGACACCAAAGGCGGCCTTGCCGAGGTATTCCAGACATTCTTCTGGTTTGGCGGGCATCACCGCCCCGTACTGGAGTTCGCGCAGCAGCCGCTCGATCGGCCTGGAGCGGCTGACGGCCGCTGAACCGCAGATCGAGACGACGATGCGGGAGAGCTCCGCGCCGAGGTCGCCCACGGTGTACTTGGCGGCGTGGATCAGGGTGTTGGCCCTGACACCACCGCGTCCGAGATCGACGGCTTCACCCGCGCGTTCGACCAGTGCGCGGGCCGCGTGCAGGCGGGCGGCGAGCAGCCCGACGTTGCGCTGGACGACGGCCGATTCCGTCCGCTGGGGCGAGGCCGACAGGTAGTCCACGACGGCCTGCTGCAGGGCTTCGGCGATTCCCAGGTACGCACCGGTGTAACCGGCGACCATCCAGTGCGGTTCGCGGACCACCTTGGGCAGTGACAGGCCTTCGATGCCGAGGAACAGCCGGAACCGGGGCACGGTGACGGAATCCAGGGTCATGTTGGCGGTGCTCGTCCCGTACATCGCCGTCAGGTTGTGGATGTCCCCGAACGAGACCCCGGGGTCGTTCTTGCTCACCAGGAAGTGCGAGATGCGTCCGGGATCGTCGGAATCCTCGGGCCGGGCGGGGACCGCGTAGTAGTCCGCGATGCCGGCCAGCGAAACGAACGACTTCTCGCCCGTGATCACGAACCCTTTGCCGTCCTCGGTTCTCCGGTAGCGGGTCCGCAGTCCGCGCAGCTTCGCTCCGCTCACGGGTTCGGACGCGGCGGACGCGAAGATCTTGTGACCGTTGACGACCTCGTCGAAGAGCCAGGTGCGGAACTCCTCGGCCATCGGTGGCAAGGGCGTGTCCGCTGATTCGCACAACGGTCCGATGACGGCGTTGTGCATGTTCAACCCGAGTGCCGCCGCACCATTGTGGAACCCGACGGCGGACAACACCCGCCAGTAGTCGGCGAACCCGAGACCGGCACCGCCCGCCCTGCGCGGTACCAGCAGCGTCAGGAAACCGGCCTCGGCGAGGATCCGGTAAGGCTCCTGGAGGTCGCCGGTCCGGGCGTCCACGCCGGTGGCCAGCGGCTCCAGCTCCCGTCCGGCCTGGTGCGCGGCGTCGAGGATCTTGTCGAAATCGTCGGGGAGCGTCATCGTGTCTCCTTCAGCGGCGAGGGCTTCGACGTCGCCTCCGCCGCGAGCGTCAGGCGGTCGGTCTTTCCGCGGGCGTTGAGCGGGAAGGCCGAGACCACAACCGCCCGGTCGGGCACCATGTACAGCGGGAGTTGCGTGCGCAGCAGCCCGAGAATCTCCCGTTCGTTCGCCGTGCCCTGCGCGTACGCCCAGAGCTCGCCTTCGTGCGCGCCGGTCTTGGCGACGACGGCGGCCGCCTGGATCTTGGGCGAGTCGAGCAGCACGTTCTCGATCTCTCCGATGTCGATGCGGTAGCCGTGCCGCTTGATCTGGGAATCCTTCCGGCCGAACAGCACGATCTCGCCGCCGCCCGTGCGCCTGCCGAGGTCTCCGGTCGGATAGGCGCGGCGGACGACCCCGTCACGGAAGCGCACCCGCCGGGTCGGATCGTGGAGTGCGCCGTCCACCAGGTAGCCCAGGAAGACCGTCGCGCCCGCGACGTGGATCTCGCCCCTATCGGACGTGAGCTCCCCGGTCTCGTCGAAGACGTCCACGACATCGCCGGGAACAGCCGAACCGATCGTGGCCTCCTGCGCCGCCGTCCACGTTGCCGGGAGACGCGTGAACGTACAGACGTTCGTCTCCGTCGGTCCGTAGAAGTTGTAGACCGGCCGGTCGGCGGCGAGCCGCAGACACGCCTCCAGCGCACGCGGGGGGAACGGCTCTCCCGCATACAGCAGCGTCCGCAAGGTGGACGGGAATGCGTCGCTGATGCCGCCCCGTTCAAGCATGTTGACGTACAGGGACGGCACCGCGTACAGGACGCTGATCCGCTGTTCGGTGAGCCAGTCGACGACATCGGCGGGGAACGCCTTCAGCCGTTCCGGCATCAACACCGTGCACGCGCCGGCGACAGCGGCGGCGAACAGGTCGAACGTGCTCAGGTCGAAGGTCAGGGCGGCCTGCGACCCGATGCGGTCAACAGGACGCAGTCCCGTTTCCGCGGCGGCCCAGACGGCGAAGTGCGCGACGTTGGAGTGCGACAGCAGCACGCCCTTCGGCACACCCGTGCTGCCCGAGGTGAACAGCACATAGCCGCCGTCGCGCGCGGGTTCGGGAAGCGGCTCCACAGGAGTCGTCTCCCGCGTGTGCAGCAGACCGATGCCGCCTTCGAGGGCGCGGACCTCGGGAATCTCATCGCCCCGCGCTGCCTGCCGAGCGAGGTTCTCGGACGCGGCAACGGTGAGCAACCAGGTCAGGCCGCCCTGACGCACCATGTGGCTGGTGCGGACGACCGGATTCCGGATGTCGAGTGGTGCCACGACCGCCCCGGCTCGCAGCCCCGCATAGACCGCGATGACGGCTTCGGCCGACTTGGAGATGAAGACCCCGGCCCGGTCGCCGGGCTTCACTCCGTGTTCGGCCAGTCGTCCGGCCAGGCGGCTGACCGCATCGTCGAGTTCCCGGTACGTCCAGGCGCGGTTGCCGTCCACGAGAGCCGGCCGATCCGGGTACCTGCCGGCCGCGCAGGCGAGGAGCCCGTCCAGCCGTTCTTCTGTGTTCACCGTCGCAAGCTCAGCTGATCCGGTCATCCGGACTCGCTCAGTTGCAGCTGCAGCCGACGCTCACCCAGTGCGGAACCCACGTCGACGGCGACCGTGCCGGGGGCGGCCGCCGTACGGCGCGCGCGGACCGTGAAGTAGAGCTGAACGAGACCGGCCAGGCTCCCGAAGGGCGACAGGTGCTCGTCGGCGACGGGAGCCACGGAGACCTCCGCCGTCTCGGACGAGGAGCCGGCACGGCGTACGAAGAACGCGACGGCGGCGTCGACCTGTGCCGCGCCGACGTGCGGCCCGCCGTCTGTCAGCTCCGCGTGGGCGCTGAGCGACCTGCTCTCGGCCGCCAGGTCGATGCCGAGGAGCAGCACCTGGTCCATGTCATCGTCGAGGATCGTGTCGACGAGGTCGAGGGCCTCGGAGCGCAGGTCGCCGCGGAGAGCGACGCAGGTCGTCGGTCCGGTGATGCCGTAGTCGCGGGCGACCACGCCGAGGATCGTCGTCGGCACGGACTGAAAGAACAGCAGGGGGTTGGCCACCTGCCCGGACGCCAGCAGCCGGCTCCCGAGATCGGTGGTGACCGCGTCGCCGCAGAGGGTCGCGAGCACCACGCCCGTTCGCGCGCCCTCGTCGCCGAAGGCCGCGCCTCCGGTGACACCGGCCAGGCAGCGGTCGATGACGGCTTTGACCAGAGGACTGAAGGGCGATTCCACGAAGCCGGGCACTCGGCGCGCCTCGGCGGACTCGACCGTGGTGCCGCCGATCGTGATACCGGACGGCACGACGAGAGCCTCGGAGACCAGCAGTCGTTCGGTACGCGTGTTGATCATGCTTGCTCCAACAGCAGCGCCGTATTGGCCCCGCCGAAGGCGGAGTTGGTCGTCATCGCGCGTCGCAGGCTCCCGCGGCGGGGACCGTCGGTCACGTAGTCCAGGTCGCACTCGGGATCGGGTGTGGTGAAGTTGGCCGTGGGCGGGACGAGTCCATGGTTGAGGGCCAGCAGAGTGATCACGGTCTCCACGGCCCCGGCGCCTTCGAGGGTGTGTCCCGTCGTGCTCTTGGTCGAACTGACGGGAAGGTGCGCGGCCCGGTCCCCGAACACCCGGTGCAGTGCGGCGGTCTCGGAGGTGTCGTTGGAGGCAGTGCCCGTACCGTGCACGTTGACGTAGTCCACCGCGTCGGGGCCAAGACCCGCGATCCGGAGCGCGGACTCCATCGCCCGCGCGGTTCCGCGGCCTTCAGGATGAGGCCGGCTGGCGTGGTAGGCATCGGAGGTGATGCCCCAGCCCGCGACCCGGGCGAGCACGTTCGCGCCCCGCGCGGTCGCGGCGGCCTCGGACTCCAGCACCAGACACGCCACTCCGTCGCCGAGCAGCAGGCCGGTCCGGTCCTTGGAGAACGGGCGAACGAAGCCGTCCTTGGCGAAGGCACGCGCCGAGTCGAATTTGGCGAACAGCTCTCTTTCGACCAGGTACGCCCCGCCGCACAGCAGCGCGTCGGTGCGTCCTCGGCTGATGAGGCGGCTGGCGTGAATGATGCTGTCGGCGGAGGCTACGCAAGCGTTGATGAAGGTCATGCGCAGCGGCCCCAGGCCGAGAGCGTCCCCCAGACCATGGGAGAGCTGGCCGGGCACGCTGTCCTTCAGGAACGCCGTGTCAGGCGTGTCCGCTCCGCCGACCACCGAACGCCAATACCGTGTGGTCGGCGTGTAGTCACCCTGGCTGCCGACGAGCGCGCCGGCAATCTTCGACGGAGCGATGCCCGCCATATCGATCGCGGCACGAGAGCACGCCACCAGGGCGTCATGCTGACGCGGCGGCGCGTCCCCCGAGAAGGTCACGCCGGGGATCTCCGGGCCGGTGCCCTCGTAGACCGCCGCGGATGCGCACCGGAATGCCGAGGTGTCGAACCGCTCCACGTCGCGGAAGGCGGGGCGGCCCGAGAACACCCCGTCGAGCAGCGCCTTCTCTCCGAAACCGAAAGCGGTGAAGACTCCGAAGCCCGTGACGACGACGCGGTGGGATTCCGTCATCGGCCTTCCCCCGAGTTCGCGGCGTTCCCGGCGGTCAGTGCGTTGACATAGTCCGTGATCCGGTTGATGCTCGAAAAATTCTCGACCCTGACTTCCCGAAGGTCGAGTTCGACGCCGAATTCGGTTCTCAAGTTGTGGTCAAGCCAGGCAAGCGAGAAGGAGTCGACCAGGATTTCCGCGTCGTCCTCGACGTCCTCCACGCCGGCAAGCGTCCTGCCTTCGATGAGGATCTTTCTGATGTCGTTCGCTGTGATCACGACGAACCACTGTTCTCCGTGCTCGCGCCGGTGGCTATTGCCGTGCGCTGCTTGACGACCTCGTCGATGAATTCCCCGAGCGTGCCGCTGAGCAGTGCCTCCAGCGTTTCGTCGGAGAATTCGATGTTGTACTCCCGCTCGAGGTGAACCGTCACCTCCAGGATGCCGATCGACTCAATTCCGATCCCCTCCGGGCCGATCGAGGTGCTCAGGTCGACGTTTTCGCCCAGTTCGAGACCGAGGGTTTCATCCATGATGCGTGCCAAGAGTGCGAGGATTTCTCGCCTTTCTGCTTCCTGGCTTTCTATGGGCATTGCTGCCTCCCCCTTTTTTGGCTCTTTTGGTCTGTCGCGTGGTTTTCTGCGGTGCGGTCAGTCGGATGGACAGGCGCCGGGCACATGCCCGCGCAGCTGCCGAGGCGTTGGTGCGATTCCGTCCGCGTGAGGGTCTTGCCCGCGTACTTGTCGCATGCGAGGGGCATCGGGCCTCTCTACGAGAGGCGCGGATGCGGGACCACGGAGCGGCATGCCCGGGGTGCACTGCCGAGCGGGCGGAGTTGTGTGTGTCTCCCCGTACCGCCGAATGGCGTTGATTGACCGGGGGCTCTCGAGGTCGACCGCGATGTCGCGGGCGCTCGGCACGTGCTCGGCCGCGGTGCGCACTGCGGCGGCGTTCGCGCAGATGAACATGCCGTCAGCGGGCATCGGATTCAGTCGCCGGACGGTCGATTCCTCGTCGGCGAACGGGATATTCTCGATGTCGTTATCGATGTGGGGCAGAAATGAGGACGTCGCCCACTTCTTGGTGCTCCGTAAGTGAGCAACTTTCGCCCCAGGGCAGGCGAATTCGGCGGGTGGTAAGTTTCCTGCCGATTTGTTGATCACGGCACCAGAAAAGCTAAACGTCATTTTCCGTGGATCCCTTAAGCGCGGTGCGTTGAAGTGGATCTAGAAGTGAGCTGCTTGGTTCGCCTGGATCGTCCTCGCTTTCCGGAAGTTGATCACAGGCCCGTCTTGCTGTACAAGTCCTAAACATTGTGACGTGGATCACTGTGTAATTAACAGATGGTAAAGATTCAGTAAAGAAGGTGGCGGCCTGCAGGGATTCTCCTCGACCGGTCATGGAAGTGAGCCTCGTGTCGCGCGGTGAATTCATTGTGTTGTCGCAGCGAAGGCCCAGGTCCAATGCGTTCGCGTGTGGTGATCTCGAGGAGGGCGATGTCCCGGCCGGCCTGGCGCAACAGGCCGATGGCCAGGCTGCGGAGGGTGGCCATGAGGCGGGGCGGTTCCGGTGTGGATCGGATCCGGGAAGCCTGCCTCCTCGCTGAACGTCCCCTAGTAGCGTGGAGTCCGTGATTGCGGGGGAAGTTGAGGCTCATGGGGTCCAGCGACGGACGGGCGATGCCGAGTTCCTTGAGGGGGCTGTACGCACCGTGATGCCCTCTCCCGCACCGTCCGGCCTGCCGGATCCCTGGAGGGGCGCGTCTCGGTGAACACCGTCACGAAGATCACGGAAGAACTCGCCCTGGCCGGGCGGAAGATCCGCCGCGGGCGTGGTCTCACACGGCCCGGTCGCCGGCACCGGCTGCACCCTCGCATGCTGATGCCCCGCATGGAGCAGCCATGACCACATCCGCCCGACCGGGCCTCCCTGTCGGCCGACACCCGATGGGGTGCGCCGTGATCAGGGGGATCCTGCCGGTCCCGGTGGCCTCCGCGGAGGCGTTCCGCGACCTGCCGCACGCGGCCCTCTTCCCCGGCGAGGAGGACGCGACCCGCGGTGCACCGGAGGCGCGGCGCGCCGAGTTCCGGACTGTCCGCCACTGCGCCCGCACGGCCCTCGGCGAGCTGGGTCTGCCGCCTCTCCCCATCCTGCCCGGCCCGCGCCGGGAACCGCGGTGGCCGGAGGGCATCGTGGGCAGCATGACGCACTGCGCGGGCTACCGGGCCGCCGCGGTGGTCCGCGCCGGCGACGTCGCCTCCCTGGGTATCGACGCCGAGCCGCACCAGGCGCTGCCCGACGGCATGTTGCCGGCGGTGGCCCGGCCGGAGGAGATCGCCCGGCTCGCCCGGTTGTACGCCCGCCGCCCGGAAGTGCACTGGGACCGGCTGACGTTCAGCGCCAAGGAGTCCGTCTACAAGGCCTGGTTTCCGCTCGCTCGTCGCTGGCTCGGCTTCCATGACGCGAGCCTGACCTTCCACCCCGACCGGCAGGCGTTCGACGTGTCCCTGCACGACAACTGTCTGCCCCTCGGCGGCCGGTCCCTGACCACTCTGAGCGGGCGGTGGATCGTCAAGAACGACCTGATCGCCACCTGCGTGGTGGTCGACGCGGCACCCGCCGCGGCCTGACCACACCCGCCGCGGCCGGGTGCCCCGGTGTGCTGCCCCGCCCACCCCTGGACAATTGCGTCCGATGTTCTCGGTGGTCGTAGGCGGTCGGGGAGCGTTCGGCCAGGGGCCGTCAGCCTCCTATGTGCCAGCTGACCGTGCCGTCGGTGGTGACGAGGGTGGCGAGGAGGATCAGGTCGACGGCGCCGAGGGCGAGGCCGAGGAGGGCGCGGCCGCGGCGGTGGGTGCCGCGGGCCAGGGCCAGGCCGCCGAGGATCAGGGCGCAGGGGCCCAGGACCAGGTTGAGGACCAGGGTGCCGAGCAGGCCGAGGACGAAGGAGGCCACGGCCATGCCGTCGGCGTGTGAACGGGGCTGCTGGGCGGCCGCCGGATTCTTCGTGGTGTGCGGCGTGGCGTCGGTGAGCGTGGTCATCGGGGGGTCCCCTCGTGGTGGCGGCGTTCGCGGAGTGTGAAGACGAGCAGCCAGCCGGCGATGACGGCGGCCGCCACGAGGGTGACGGGGAGGGGGAGGTGTGCCGCGGTGCCCAGCATGACCCCCATCAGGAGGAGGGCTGCGACGAGGAAGAGCATGATGCTGCCTTTCCAGCTCGGGTGGAGGACGTGCGCGTTCGACGCGTATGTCGTACTCAGAGGACAGTTGTTCACTGAGTTCCTTCAGTCTAGGGGTACCCACGGGTGGAGGAGTTCGGAGAACGGTTGTTTACTGGATGACATGAGTCACACCGTTGGAGTCCGGCAGGCACAGAAGCAGAAGACCCGTCAGGCATTGCTTGACGCGGCGCTCGGTCTGCTGGCGGAGCAGAGCCTGAGCAGCCTGGGGTTGCGGGAGGTCACGCGGGTGGTGGGGATCGCCCCGACCGCGTTCTACCGGCACTTCAAGGACATGGGGGAGCTGGGCGTTGTCCTGGTGGGGGAGGCGCTGGGGAGTCTGCATGCCATGGTGCGCGCGATTCTCGTCGAGCAGGCCGCGGCCGAGGAGCGGATCGACCGGACGATCGCGGTCGTCGAGCGGCATGTGCGCGAACACCCCGCGCACGTACGGTTCGTGGCGCGCGAACGGCACGGCGGCGTACGGGCCGTACGGCAGGCCATCGCGGGCGAACTGGACCGGTTCGCGGAGGAGGTCGCGGAGGCGCTCAAGGCTCAGCCGGTGTCCGAGGGCTGGCGGGATGAGGATGTGCGGATGCTGGCGGAGCTGTACGTGGACCGGCTGGTGACGACGGCCGCGGCGCTGCTGGATGCGGGCGACGGCGCGGAGGGGGAAGACGTGCGGGTGGTCCGTACCGCGCGGCGCCAGTTGCGGCTGATTGCCATCGGCCGCCGTCACTGGCGGGAGAACGGGGAGGAGTTGGAGGGGGAGGAGTAGGAGGGGGAGGGGTGAAGGGGGGTCACGCTGTGCGTGCGGGGGTTGCGCGGATGCGGTAGGTGCCGTCCGGGTTCTCGCCGAGGACGGTGACCGAGGCGCCGGACTTGTGGTCGGTGTAGGTGCCGCCGGGGCGGAAGGTGGCGTCGGTCAGTCCTGGTTCGACGTACTTGTCGGTGGTGAAGCAGCCGCGGCTGTCGGGGGTGGCGTCCACGACCCGTATGGGGCCGCTGCCCGAGGTGGTGTGGGTGGTGACGCGGTAGACCAGGACGCCGGGGCGGCAGACCGCCGGGTCGAGGGGGCCGCGGGTGCGGGCCTCGGCGACGAGGGCGGTGCGGGGGGAGGTCGGGATGACGACGATTTTGGTGCCGCCGGGGACCGGCATCGGCGTGAGGGTGTGTTCGGACGGCGTCCCGTGGCGCGGTACGCAGTGCACCTGGTTGGCGGCCAGCCAGCCGAGCTTCCACTTGTGCCAGCCGAGGAAGTCGTTTTTCGGCCCCCAGTCCTCGTCCATCGGGTCCCAGTGGCCGACCGGGGTCACGGCGCGGCGGCCGTCGGTGTAGTAGAGGTCGGGGAGGCCGAAGGCGTGGCCGTTCTCATGGTTGAGGACGCGGTAGGCGCTGTCCCCGGACTGCCGGCTCCATATGAAGGACGCGTTCCGGAACGGCACCTTGTCCGCCGTCTGCAGCCCCATGTCGCCGCCGCTGAAGGTGACCGACAGGACCATACGGGCCGCGGGCGGGCCCGCGTTGGGCGCGGCCAGGACGTTGACGACGTCGTACGCGTGGAAGTCGACCGTGCCGTCGACGGCGCGGACGATCTCCTGGGAGAGGGCGTGATAGCCGGTGTTCGACTTCGGGTCGAAGGTGGCGTCGCGCTTGACGCCGTACGCCGCCACGGGACGCGTCATACGGATCCATTTCAGCAGCGGTACGGGGCGGTAGGTGAGCCTGCCGTACGAGCTTGCGCGGAAGAAGTCCGTGGCGGCCGGGAAGAACTCGGCGAAGCGGGCCTGCGGGGTGATCGTGGCGCGGGCGTCGGGGAAGTCGACGAAGAGGGTGAGCGCCCGGACGGTGCCGTGTGAGCGGGCATAGCCGGTGGGGGTGGCCGCCGATTCGGCGACGTCGCTCGTGATGCCGCCCAGTGCGCACGGTCCGCTCGGCGGCGCACCCGGCGGCGAGGCGATGGCGGCGGCGGTGGGCGGCGCACCCATGGCCACAGCGGCCGCCGTGGTGGCCGCGCCCGCGGCCAGGGCCGCGGATATCTTCAGCTTCATGATGATGACTCTGTGTGGGGGGCCGGTCACTCGCGCGCGGGGTTAGGTCATCTGGAGGGTGGCCAGGGGTGAGCGGGTGGCGGGTGTGGTCCGAGTCACATCCCGGTGGGGAAATATCCGGGGAGGGGGTCCCCGTTTAACCAGGCGTGGTCGAACCGGGGAGCCCTTCCCCGGTTTGCCGCTCCAGCCGTTCGGCCGTCGAGGCCATCGAGAAGCGATGAGAGATGAGAGGGGTGTGCCGCGGTGACCGCCACGGAATTCGCTGCCGTTGCCGGCGTCGAGAGCGCTGCCGGCGTCGTTGGTGCCACGGGCGTCGACAGCGCCATGGGCACTGAGGCCACCCCCGGCCGCGCGAAGCCTGCGCAGCCGCGCCTGCGGGCCGATGCGCTGCGTAACCGCGAGCGGATCATCGCGGCCGCCCGCGAGACGATGGTCGAGTTCGGGCCCGAGGTCGCGCTCGATGAAATCGCTCGACGCGCGGGCGTCGGCAATGCGACGCTTTATCGTCACTTCGCGGATCGACTGGAGTTGGTCCACCACGTCACGCTCTCCGTCATGGCCCGTACCGCGGACCGCGCCGAGAGCGCCCTTGCCGAGGAGTCCGATGCTTTCCAGGCGCTGCGGCGCTTTGTTCACGCTGCGGTGGAGGAGCGGATCGGGGCGCTGTGCCTGCTGCTCTCGGACAGCATCGATCTGAGTCACCCCGACCTGCTCGCCGCGCGCGAACGCCTGGAGGCGGCCATCGAGGCCCTCATGCGTGCCGCGCGCGACAGCAGCCAGCTGCGTACCGACATCGCCGTCGGTGACCTGATGGTCGCGCTCACCCAGCTCACCCGCCCCCTGCCGGGCAGTGGCTGTATCGACTTCGACCAGTTCGTGCACCGGCATCTGCAGCTGTTCCTGGACGGTCTGCTGACGCCCGCACGGTCCGAACTTCCCGGCGCTGCCGCCACGTTGGATGACCTGAGGCGGCGCCACCCGTAGGCGAAGGCGCCGACGGCACCGTCGTCAGTACCGCCGCCGTACGACCCAGTCCTGTTCCGAATTCACCTCCCGGATTCACGTCCCGAATCCACGTCCCGTTATTCGCTCACCGCACCGCTAGTGACCTGAGTCGGAGTTTCGTCGTTGGTTGAGTGTGAGTCGTCCTGGACCGAAGATCCCGCCGTTGTCGGTAACTGATGCCCAGCGGGCCG
>NZ_JBVHTY010000019.1:0-166492 GCF_055565615.1 Streptomyces sp. NPDC028368
CGCCCGGTTACATTTCGAACCCGGAAGCTAAGCCTTTCAGCGCCGATGGTACTGCAGGGGGGACCCTGTGGGAGAGTAGGACGCCGCCGAACAATTATTCAGCTCCGGCTCCTGGACCTTCTGGTTCAGGAGCCGGAGCTTTTTTGTTCTGATTTTCAGGTGAGAGGCGTAACTTGACGTTCACCTCGCGTCGCCAGGATCCGCGTCATGAGGACAGTTGGAACGCTCGAGTCCGCTGGTGTGCGTGCTGGTGACGAGGTCGTGGTGCCGGCGTACGGCAACGCCGAAGTGGCGCAGGCTGTGGTGCAGTTGGGCGCCGTGCCGGTGTTCGCCGATGTGGACGCCGACAGTTACTGCCTCGATCCCGCCGCGGTGGCGGACGTGGTG
This sequence comes from Streptomyces sp. NPDC028368, assembly GCF_055565615.1. Classification (NCBI taxonomy): domain Bacteria; kingdom Bacillati; phylum Actinomycetota; class Actinomycetes; order Kitasatosporales; family Streptomycetaceae; genus Streptomyces; species Streptomyces sp. NPDC028368. The sequence continues at coordinate 388 of NZ_JBVHTY010000019.1, forward strand.
ACCAGCAGGACGGCGGCGGTCGTGGCGATACATCGCTTCGGCCGGCAGGCCGATACGGGATGGATCCGGGAAGTCGGGCAGCGGCACGGGCTGTTGGTGCTGGTCGAGGATGAGCCGGGGGTGCGGCCGGACGGTGTCGAGCGCCGTCGGGCGCTGGCGACGTATCTGGACGGCAGGCTCCGCGGTGTCGCTACGCCGGTGCCGGCTGCGGGGCACACGTATGAGCAATATGTGGTGCGGGTGCCGGGTAACGGGCGGCCGGACCGGGATGCGTTTGCGCGGGCGTTGCGGGCCAAGGGCGTGGCGTGCAGGGTTCCCGTACAGGCGCCGGTGTACCGGATGCCGGGGCTGCGGCGGGATGTGTTTCTGCCGCACACCGAGCGGGCCGTTGACGAGACGCTGGCGTTGCCGTTGGACGGGGATTTGTCGCGGCGGGAGTTGCAGAAGATGGTCAGCGCCTGCAATGCGCTGGGGGGATTGCTGCAGCCGGCCTTTTAGGAGGGCTGCCGGGCGGTTCGGAGCTGCTGCGGAGATCGGGTAGTATTTCTTTCGTCGCTGCGCCCCAATAGCTCAGTCGGCAGAGCGTCTCCATGGTAAGGAGAAGGTCTACGGTTCGATTCCGTATTGGGGCTCTGGATAACGAAGGCCCCCGCCAACTGGCGGGGGCCTTCGGTGTATGCGGCGTCAGCCGGGCTGGATCTCGGGGACGCGCATGGCGAGGATGGCCATGTCGTCGGAGGCCGGTTCGGCGGCGAAGCGTTCCACGGCACGCAGGACGCGGGCGGCGACGGCGCCGGCCGTCAGGCCCGTACACGTCGTCAGGACGTCGGTGAGGCCGTCGTCGCCGAGCATGCGGGTGCCCTCGCGGCGCTCGGTGACGCCGTCGGTGACGCACAGCAGGACGTCGCCGGGGTCGAGGGTGACGGTCTGCTCGTAGAGCTCGAGGTCGTCCATGACGCCGAGGAGGGGCTGGGGTTCGGCGGCCGGTTCGACCGTGCCGTCCTGGCGCAGGCGGAGCGGCAGGGGATGGCCCGCGCAGACGACCTTCAGGAGGGCGCTGCCGTCGGGCTGGGGCCACAGCTCGCCGTAAAGGAGCGTCAGGAAGCGGCTGCGGGCGCCCTCGTCGAGGATGGCGGCGTTGAGGCGTTCCAGGACGGCGGGGCCGCCGAAGCCCTCGCGGGCCAGCAGGCGCAGGGCGTGGCGGGCCAGGCCGGTGACGGCTGCCGCCTCCGGGCCCGTACCGCAGACGTCGCCGATGGCGAAGCCGTAGGCGCCGTCGCGGATCGGGAAGAGGTCGTAGAAGTCGCCGCCGACTTCGTTGCCCTCGCCGGCCGCGCGGTAGATGACCTCGACCTCGACGCCGGCGATGTCGGGCAGCTCCGGGGGCAGCAGACTGCGCTGCAGGGACTGGCTGATGGCCGTGCGCTCGGAATACAGGCGGGCGTTGTCCAGGGCGAGGGCGGCCCGGCGGGAGAGGTCCTCGGCGAGTTCGAGGATTTCCTGGCGGAAGTGTTCCTCGGTGGGCTTGCCGAGGGTCAGCATGCCGATGACGCGGTTGCGGGCGACGAGGGGGAGGACGACCGTCTCGCCGCCGACGGCGGAGGCGGTGGCCAAGGTGGCGCCCGGTCCGGTGGACGGGCGGGCGGAGTTGCCCAGGCCCAGGCTGCGCATGGAGGTGCGCAGGGCGGCGTCGTGCGCGGCGTCGCTGGGGGCGGTCCATACGCGGGCGCCAGGGGTCGGCACCGGCTCGGGCGGGTCGACCTTCTGCAGAAGCGTCTTGAGGCCGTCGATGCGGTCCTCGTCCTCGTGCAGGACGTAGGAGAGCTCCGGCTCGGAGGTCTGGTCGGCGACGGTGTAGACGGCGCACCAGGTGGCGAGGGTGGGGACCGTCATCTGGGCCATCAGGGCCAGGGTCTGGTCGCGGTCGAGGGTGCCGGCCAGGAGGTCGGAGGCCTCCACGAGGAAGGAGAGGGAGCCGCGGCGCAGCTTCTCCAGCTCGGTCAGGCGGGCGCGTTCGACGGCGAGGGCGATGCGGTCGGCGGCGAACTGGAGTCGGAGCGCTTCTTCGTTGCTGTAGCGGCCGGGGCCCTCCGCGGCCACGCCGAGCGAGCCGGTCAGCCGGCCCTCGACCTTCAGCGGGACGGTGACCACCGAGCGCATGCCCGTACCGCTGAGCAGGGGGACGGCGCCGGGGACGGCGGTGAGGTCTTCGTGGACGGCGGGCATCCGGGCGGAGCCGTAGCGTCCGGATCCGGCCTCCACGGGGACGCGGGCGAACCGCTGGCGGGCGGAGGGCAGGCCCGTGGAGGCGCGGACCTCGAGCTCGGTCTCGTCGTCGGTGGCCAGCAGGAGGTAGGCGGCGTCGCCGTCGAGCATGTCGCGGGCGCGCTCGACCGTGCGCTGGAGCAGTCCGTCGAGGTCGTCGGGGGCCGGGGAGCCGATGAAGACTTCGAACGGGTCGGAGGAGCGGCCCTCGGACTGGGCGGCCTGCGAGGCGGCGTCCGGGGCGGGGGTGCGCTGCGGGCTCTGCAGGATGGCGCGCTCATGGTCGCGGACCAGGAGGCAGACCGTGGAGGCCTCGCCGTCGGCGTCACGGACGCGCAGGTGGGAGGCGTAGACGGGGACGACGCGGCCGTCGGCGCCCCGCATGCCGTAGGAGCCCTCCCAGCGCGAGAGCTCGAGGGCCTCGGCGATGCCGGTGCCGGTGCCGGGGGTGTGCGGCCAGGCGGCGAAGTCGGTGATCGGTTTGCCGATGACCTTTTCCTGGTCATAGGCGAAGAGGTCCTGGGCGTCGTCGTTCCAGAAGCTGATGCAGCCGGCGCGGTCGATCTGTACGACGGCGACGCGGACCCGGGTGTCGGTGACCGGGAGGGCGGCCACCGGGAGCGCGGGCCCGGCGGAGCGGGTGCCGGCCGGGCGTTCGGGGAGCTCGAGCTGGAACCAGACGTGTTTTTGGGCCGCGGTGTACTCCACGCCCCAGCGGGAGGCCAGCGCGCCGCACAGCAGCAGGCCACGGCCGCCTTCGCGGTCCGGGTGGACCATGGCCTGGCCGGCGTTCTGGAGCGGAATCTCGCGTTCGGGGTAGCGGTCGGCGACGGAGATCCGCACGCCGCTGTCCGTGCGCAGGCACAGCACATCGGCGGCCGTGCCGGCGTGCACCACGGCATTGGTGACCAGTTCGCTCGTCAGGACGACGGCGTCATCGACGATGTCGCCGTAGCCCCAGCCCTGGAGGGTGTCTCTGACGAACGCACGGGCTGTGGCGACCGAGCGCCCGACCGGCTCGAATGTGGCGGCGGCCCGCGCGGTGATCACTGGTCTCCTCATGCGTGTGTCGGTGATCTGCTCCCCCATGTTCGCGGCGCCCCTCCGATTACCTGTTGTGCTCACCACCGCCCGTGCTGGACGGCCGGGCGGATGGACAGCCGTATGCCAGGTTACTTACCTTCGCCGCGCCCGAGGATGCCGGTCACATGTGTTTCCGCCCTAATCGTGCCCCGGGACGGTGTGCGATGCTGCCGAACTGTTATGGCCTCGTTGGGCCATGGTGAAACACTGGGCAAGTATCAAGAGAAAGCCCGGGTAGAACGGTCGACCCTTGCGGGAGGGACACGGTGGAGTCTGGCGCAGCGGCGCGGGGCGTAAGCACGCGCGCAAAAGGCGGACGATCCCGGAACAACGGGACGACCGAGGTGGATACGGCTGCCCTGAATCGGCTGTTGGTCGCTCTTGTCGCCATGCGGGACGGGAACTTCCGCAAGCGGCTCACGGTTTCCGGCGAAGGCGTCATGTCGGAGATCGCGGCGGTCTTCAACGAGGTGGCGGACCGCAATCTGCATCTGACGGGCGAGCTGGCGCGGGTGCGCCGGGTCGTCGGACGTGAGGGAAAGCTCACGGAGCGGCTCGAGGTCGGCGCCGCCGAGGGGTCCTGGGCGGCGGCCATCGATGCCTCGAACGCCCTGGTGGACGACCTCGTACGGCCGGTCTCCGAGGTGGGACGGGTGCTGTCGGCGGTGTCCGAGGGTGACCTGGAACAGCGGATGGACCTGCGGTCGCGCAGTTCGGACAGCTCCTCGGAGCATCCGCTGCGCGGGGAGTTCCTGAAGGTCGGCCGTACGGTCAACGGGCTGGTCGATCAGCTCTCCGCTTTCACCGACGAGGTCACCAGGGTGGCCAGCGAGGTCGGTACGGAGGGCAAGCTCGGCGGGCAGGCGCGGGTGCGCGGAATGTCGGGTTCCTGGAAGGATCTGACGGAATCCGTCAACACGATGGCGTCCCGGCTCACCGCACAGGTGCGTGACATTGCTCTCGTCACCACGGCGGTCGCCAAGGGTGATCTGTCGCGCAAGGTGACGGTGCATGTCGCCGGCGAGATGCTGGAGCTGAAGAACACCGTCAACACGATGGTGGACCAGCTCTCCTCGTTCGCCTCCGAGGTGACCAGGGTCGCCCGTGAGGTCGGTACGGAGGGCGAGCTCGGCGGCCAGGCACAGGTCCCCGGCGTCGCCGGGGTGTGGAAGGACCTGACGGATTCGGTCAATCTCATGGCCGGGAACCTGACCGCCCAGGTTCGCGGGATCGCCCAGGTCACGACCGCTGTCGCGAGCGGCGATCTGTCACAGAAGGTCACGGTCAGTGCGCGCGGTGAGGTCGCGCAGCTCGCCGACACCATCAACACCATGACCGAGACCCTGCGTACCTTCGCGGACGAAGTGACGCGGGTGGCGAACGAGGTCGGGGCCGAGGGCCAGCTCGGCGGCCAGGCGCAGGTGCCGGGCGCGGCGGGGACCTGGAAGGACCTCACCGACTCGGTGAACACCGCGTTCCGCAACCTCACGGCGCAGGTGCGGGACATCGCGCAGGTGACGACGGCGGTCGCCAACGGTGATCTGTCGCAGACGGTCACCGTCGATGTGGCCGGTGAAATGCTGGAGTTGAAGAACACCGTCAACACGATGGTGGGTCAGCTCTCGTCGTTCGGTGCCGAAGTGACGCGGGTGGCGCGGGAGATCGGCGTCGAGGGCGAGCTGGGCGGCCAGGCGGCGGTGCCGGGCGCGGCCGGTACGTGGAAGGACCTCACGGACTCCGTGAACACCGCCTTCCGCAACCTGACCGGACAGGTGCGCAACATCGCGCAGGTGACGACGGCGGTCGCCAACGGTGATCTGTCGCAGAAGGTCACCGTCGACGTCTCCGGTGAGATGCTCCAGCTGAAGAACACCGTGAACACCATGGTGGATCAGCTCTCCTCTTTCGCCGACCAGGTCACGCGGATGGCCAGGGACGTGGGTACGGAGGGCCGGCTGGGCGGTCAGGCCCGGGTGGACGGCGTCAGCGGCACCTGGAAGGAGCTGACCGACTCCGTCAACTTCATGGCGGGGAACCTGACCTCGCAGGTGCGGCAGATCGCCCAGGTGACGACGGCGGTGGCCCGCGGTGACCTCTCGCAGAAGATCGATGTCGATGCGCGCGGCGAGATCCTGGAGCTGAAGAACACCATCAACACGATGGTCGACCAGCTCTCCGCGTTCGCCGAGCAGGTCACCCGGGTCTCCCGGGAGGTCGGTACGGACGGCCGGCTGGGGGGTCAGGCGCAGGTGCCCGGCGTCGCGGGTGTCTGGCGCGATCTGACCGACTCCGTCAACGGCATGGCCGGCAACCTGACGGCTCAGGTCCGCAACATCGCGCAGGTCGCGACGGCGGTCGCGCGCGGTGACCTGTCGCAGAAGATCGACGCGGACGCCCGGGGCGAGATCCTCGAGCTGAAGAACACCCTGAACACGATGGTGGACCAGCTGTCCTCCTTCGCCGAGCAGGTCACCCGGGTCGCCCGCGAGGTGGGCACCGAGGGCATCCTGGGCGGCCAGGCCGAGGTGCAGGGCGTCAGTGGCACGTGGAAGGACCTCACCCAGTCCGTCAACTTCATGGCGAACAACCTGACGTCGCAGGTGCGCAATATCGCCGAGGTCACGACGGCGGTGGCCCGCGGCGACCTGTCGAAGAAGATCACCGTCGATGCCAAGGGCGAGATTCTCGAGCTGGTCACGACCGTCAACACGATGGTCGACCAGCTGTCGTCGTTCGCCGAGCAGGTGACCCGGGTGGCCCGTGAGGTGGGCACCGAGGGCCAGTTGGGCGGCCAGGCGCGGGTACCGGGCGCGACCGGTATCTGGCTGGACCTCACCGACAACGTCAACCTGATGGCCAACAACCTGACCATCCAGGTGCGCAACATCTCGCAGGTCTCGGCGGCGGTCGCCAACGGTGATCTGACGAAGAAGGTGACGGTCGAGGCGCGCGGCGAGGTCGCGCAGCTGGCCGACACGGTCAACACGATGGTCACGACGCTGTCGTCGTTCGCCGACGAGGTCACGCGCGTGGCCCGTGAGGTGGGTACCGACGGCATCCTGGGCGGTCAGGCCCGCGTCCCCGGTGTCGCCGGTACGTGGAAGGACCTGACGGAGTCCGTGAACTCCATGGCCAACAACCTGACCGGCCAGGTCCGCAACATCGCGATGGTCACCACCGCGGTGGCCAAGGGCGATCTGACCAAGAAGATCGATGTGGATGCGCGGGGCGAGATCCTCGCGCTGAAGACCACCATCAACACCATGGTCGACCAGCTGTCCTCGTTCGCCGAACAGGTCACCAGGGTGGCCCGCGAGGTGGGTACGGAAGGCCAGCTGGGCGGTCAGGCGCAGGTGCGGGGCGTGGCCGGCACCTGGAAGGACCTGACCGAATCGGTGAACGAGATGGCGGGCAACCTGACCCGTCAGGTGCGGGCCATCGCCGCGGTCGCCGCGGCGGTGACCCTCGGCGATCACAACGTCCGCATCGATGTGGACGCGGCCGGCGAGATCCTGGAACTCCAGGACAACGTCAACACCATGATCTCCACGCTCCGCGAGACCACCCTCGCCAACGAGGAACAGGACTGGCTCAAGGGCAACCTCGCCCGGATCTCCGGTCTGATGCAGGGCCGCCGCGACCTCAAGGACGTCGCGACCCTGATCATGAGCGAGCTGTCGCCCGCGGTCTCCGCGCAGCACGGCGCCTTCTTCCTGGCGGCCCAGCCCGACAGCCGGGAGATCGGCGCGGACGGCGGCGAGGCGGGCGCGTACGAGCTGCGGCTGATGGGTTCGTACGGCTATGCCATGGGCGGCATGCCCACGACCTTCAAGCCCGGTGAGACGCTGATCGGCACGGCGGCGGAGGAGGGGCGCACCATCCTGGTGGAGAACGTTCCCTCCGGTTACCTCAAGATCGCCTCCGGGCTGGGGGAGGCGCCGCCGGCGAATGTGATCGTGCTGCCGGTGCTCTTCGAGGACAAGGTGCTCGGCGTGATCGAGCTGGCGTCCTTCCAGCCGTTCACCCAGATCCAGAAGGACTTCCTCAGCCAGATCGCCGAGATGATCGCGACCAGCGTCAACACCATCTCGGTGAACACCAAGACCGAGGTGCTGCTCAAGCAGTCGCAGGAGCTGACCGAGCAGCTCAAGGAGCGGTCCGGCGAGCTGGAGAGCCGGCAGAAGGCGCTGGAGCTGTCCAACTCCGAGCTGGAGGAGAAGGCCGAGCAGCTGCGGGCGCAGAACCGCGACATCGAGGTGAAGAACACCGAGATCGAGGAGGCGCGGCAGGTCCTGGAGGAGCGCGCCGAGCAGCTCGCGGTCTCGATGCGCTACAAGTCGGAGTTCCTGGCGAACATGTCGCACGAGCTGCGCACGCCGCTGAACTCCCTGCTCATTCTGGCCAAGTTGCTGGCCGACAACGCCGAGGGGAATCTCTCCCCGAAGCAGGTCGAATTCGCCGAAACGATCCATGGTGCGGGCAGCGACCTGCTCCAGCTGATCAACGACATCCTGGACCTGTCGAAGGTCGAGGCGGGCAAGATGGACGTCAGCCCGACGCGGATCGCGCTGGTCCAGCTCGTCGACTATGTCGAGGCCACGTTCCGGCCGCTGACCGCGGAGAAGGGGCTCGACTTCTCCGTACGGGTCTCCCCGGAGCTGCCCGCGACGCTGCACACCGACGAGCAGCGGCTGCTGCAGGTGCTGCGCAATCTGCTGTCCAACGCGGTGAAGTTCACCGACAGCGGCGCCGTGGAGCTGGTGATCCGGCCGGCCGGTGCGGATGTCCCGGTGGCGATCCGCGAGCAGCTGCTGGAGCACGGTTCGCTGCGCGACCCGGACTCCGACATGATCGCGTTCTCGGTGACCGACACCGGCATCGGCATCGCGTCCAGCAAGATGCGGGTCATCTTCGAGGCGTTCAAGCAGGCGGACGGCACGACCAGCCGCAAGTACGGCGGTACGGGCCTGGGCCTGTCCATCAGCCGGGAGATCGCCCGGCTGCTGGGCGGCGAGATCCACGCCGCCAGTGAGCCCAGCCGCGGCTCCACCTTCACGCTCTACCTGCCGCACAACCCCGGCGGGCTGCCGCCGCAGGGCTACCCGCAGCTGGTGGCCGGCGGGCTGGCGATGGACGCGGAGGCACGGGAGACGGAGGTCGGGCGGCAGGCCGAACTCGACACGCTGCCAAACGAGGATTCCGGATCCAGCCTCAACAGGCGGCGCCGACGCGGGATTTCGCCCGGTGCACGACGCTTCGCGCTGCCCGGCCGGCCCGCGCCCACCCCGCCGCAGCAGGCGCCGCAGCACCCGTCGGAGCCGACCACCCAGCAGTCCGCCGAGGAGCCCTGGATCGGCAACGGCCAGGATCTGGTGGACCCGGGAGCGGCGGGCGGCGGCGGTTTCCACGGCGAGAAGGTGCTGATCGTCGACGACGACATCCGTAACGTCTTCGCACTCACCAGCGTCCTGGAGCAGCACGGGCTGTCGGTGCTGTACGCGGAGAACGGCCGGGAGGGCATCGAGGTGCTGGAGCAGCACGACGATGTCGTCCTGGTCCTGATGGACATCATGATGCCGGAGATGGACGGCTATGCGACCACGGCCGCGATCCGTCGGATGCCGCAGTTCGCCGGGCTGCCCATCATCGCGCTGACCGCGAAGGCGATGAAGGGCGACCGGGAGAAGAGCATCGACTCCGGGGCCTCCGACTACGTGACCAAGCCGGTGGATACCGATCATCTGTTGTCGGTCATGGAGCAATGGATGCGCGCGAGGTGATGCGGCGTCCAGTATGGGAGTCGAAAGAGGATCATCGCGTGCTGACTCACTGTTGCCGCGGACGTGTGGAAGCGCGGTATTCGGGGAACCTTCTGGTCTCTCGCTGCGTTTCTGCTACGTGCACAGTGACATCGCGGTGACAGGGTGTGGCGACAGGCGGGGTGCAGCTACCATGACCGGCACAAGAACGGGCGACGTGACGGAGTCGTCCCCTGGGGCGGCGTCCGGTTCCATGCCGGGGCGAGGAGGACGGGCCATGGTGCAGAAGGCCAAGATCCTCCTGGTCGATGACCGGCCGGAGAATCTGCTGGCGCTGGAGGCGATCCTCTCTGCGCTCGATCAGACACTGGTGCGGGCATCGTCCGGGGAGGAAGCGCTCAAAGCACTGCTCACGGACGACTTCGCGGTGATTTTGCTCGATGTGCAGATGCCGGGGATGGACGGATTCGAAACCGCCGCGCACATCAAGCGGCGCGAGCGCACCCGCGATATCCCCATCATTTTCCTGACGGCCATCAACCACGGCCCGCATCACACCTTCCGCGGCTATGCGGCAGGCGCGGTCGACTACATCTCCAAGCCGTTCGATCCGTGGGTGCTGCGCGCGAAGGTCTCGGTCTTCGTCGAGCTGTACATGAAGAACTGCCAACTGCGCGAGCAGGCCTCGCTGCTGAGGCTCCAGCTGGAGGGCGGGCGGCCGAGCTCGGAGGCCAAGGAGTCCGCGGGGCTGCTTGCCGAGCTGTCCGCGCGGCTGGCCGCGGTCGAGGAGCAGGCGGAGGCGCTGTCCAAGCAACTGGATGAGACGGCGGAGGCCGCCGCGGTGGCCACCGCCGCGCATCTGGAGCGCAAACTGACCGGCCTGCGCCGGGCCCTGGACGCGCTGGAACCGGGGTCGGGCAGCGGGGCGGGCTGAGCGGCTCGCGGCGGCAGGTGACTGACGGTCTTTCATGAGGCGGATGCGCGACACGAATGGGTGAAGCGGCGTGCGCTCGTGACACGCTTGCCGACGCCTGTAATCTCGTCGCCATGGCCTCACGTACGTCCGGCAAGGGAACCCAGAGCAAGGCGGGCCCCTCCAAGCAGCGTGCCGGACAGTCTTCGGGCGCCGCGAAGAAGGCCGCCGCGAGGAAACCGTCCGCCAAGAAGCCGCCGGTGAAGAAGACCGCCGCGGCAAGGAAGGCCCCGGCGAAGAAGGCGCCCGCCAAGAAGGCGGCCCCGCAGCCGGTGCCCTCACCGACCGGTGGCGTCTACCGCCTCGCCCGCGCCTGCTGGCTCGGGGCGGCGCACGGCATCGGGGCGGTGTTCCGCGGCTTCGGCCAAGGCGCGAAGAACCTCGACCCGGCGCACCGCAAGGACGGTCTGGCGCTGCTGCTGCTCGGTCTGGCGCTGGTGATCGCGGCCGGCACCTGGTCCAACCTCAGCGGCCCGGTCGGCGACCTCGTCGAGCTGCTGATCACCGGTGCCTTCGGCCGGCTCGACCTGGTCGTGCCGATACTGCTCGGCGTGATCGCCGTACGGCTGATGCGCCACCCCGAGCAGCCCGAGGCCAACGGCCGGATCGTCATCGGGCTGTCCGCGCTGGTGGTCGGTGTACTCGGGCAGGTCGCGATGGCCTGTGGATCGCCGGGGCGGGGCGACGGGCTCGCCGCGATACAGGACGGGGGCGGTTATGTCGGCTGGGCGGCGTCCAAGCCGCTGATCTTCACCGTCGGGCAGACCCTGGCCGTGGCGCTGCTGGTGCTGCTGACCGTCTTCGGGCTGCTGGTGGTCACCGCGACGCCGGTCAACGCCATCCCGCAGCGGCTGCGCGCGGTGGGCATCAGGCTGGGGGTGTTCTCGCCCGCGGAGTCCGAGGCGGACTTCGAGGACGCGGCGCCGTACGCGGACGAGTGGCGCGAGCAGCCCGTCCGCACGGCGCGCCGGGACGCCGCCGAGGACCCGGACGCGTACGAGGAAGAGGCGCTGAACAAGCGGCGCCGCCCGCGCCGGGCGTCCGTACAGCCCGCGATGGACCGGCCGATGGACGCGGTGGATGTCGCCGCCGCGGCCGCCGCCGCGCTGGACGGCGCGGTGCTGCACGGCGTCCAGCCCTCGCCGCTCGTCGCCGGGCTCAGCAGCGGCATCTCCGGGGAGCGCCAGGACCACGAGGACACCAAGGGCGGCGAGAGCGGTGCGGTGCCGCCGGCCCGTGAGGCGGAGCGGCCCGCGGCCGCGCCCCGTCCCGCCGTGCCCGACTTCACCAAGGCCGCCCCCGAGCCGTCCGGCGATCTGCCGCCGCGCGCCGAGCAGCTGCAGCTGTCCGGCGACATCACCTACTCCCTGCCGTCCCTGGACCTGCTCGCGCGCGGTGGTCCCGGCAAGACCCGCAGCGCCGCGAACGACGCGATAGTGGCTTCGCTGAGCAATGTCTTCCAGGAGTTCAAGGTCGACGCCTCGGTCACGGGCTTCACCCGGGGCCCGACGGTGACCCGCTACGAGGTCGAGCTCGGTCCGGCCGTCAAGGTCGAGAAGATCACGGCGCTGGCCAAGAACATCGCCTACGCCGTGGCCAGCCCCGACGTCCGCATCATCAGCCCGATCCCGGGCAAGTCCGCGGTCGGCATCGAGATCCCCAACACCGACCGCGAGATGGTCAACCTCGGCGATGTGCTGCGCCTGGCGGACGCCGCGGGCGACGAGCACCCGATGCTGGTGGCGCTCGGCAAGGACGTCGAGGGCGGCTACGTCATGGCCAACATGACGAAGATGCCGCACGTCCTGGTGGCGGGCGCCACCGGCTCCGGAAAGTCCTCGTGCATCAACTGCCTGATCACCTCGGTCATGGTGCGCGCCACCCCGGAGGACGTCCGGATGGTGCTGGTCGACCCCAAGCGGGTCGAGCTGACCGCGTACGAGGGCATCCCGCACCTGATCACGCCGATCATCACCAACCCCAAGCGGGCCGCCGAGGCGCTGCAGTGGGTGGTGCGCGAGATGGACCTGCGCTACGACGATCTCGCGGCGTTCGGATACCGGCACATCGACGACTTCAACCAGGCCGTGCGTGACGGCAAGCTCAAGACGCCCGAGGGCAGTGAGCGGGAGCTGGCGCCGTACCCGTATCTGCTGGTCATCGTCGACGAGCTGGCGGACCTGATGATGGTCGCGCCGCGGGATGTGGAGGATTCGATCGTCCGCATCACGCAGCTCGCCCGCGCGGCTGGGATCCATCTGGTGCTGGCCACCCAGCGCCCGTCCGTCGATGTCGTCACGGGCCTGATCAAGGCCAATGTGCCCTCCCGGCTCGCGTTCGCCACCTCCTCGCTCGCCGACAGCCGCGTCATCCTCGACCAGCCTGGTGCCGAGAAGCTGATCGGCAAGGGGGATGGTCTCTTCCTGCCGATGGGCGCGAACAAGCCGGTCCGGATGCAGGGCGCCTTTGTGACCGAGGCCGAGGTCGCGGCCGTCGTGCAGCACTGCAAGGACCAGATGGCGCCGGTCTTCCGCGACGACGTCACCGTCGGCACCGCCAAGAAGAAGGAGATCGACGAGGACATCGGCGATGACCTCGATCTGCTGTGCCAGGCGGCCGAGCTGGTGGTCTCCACCCAGTTCGGGTCGACGTCGATGCTCCAGCGCAAGCTGCGGGTGGGCTTCGCCAAGGCCGGACGGCTGATGGATCTGATGGAATCGCGCAACATCGTCGGGCCCAGCGAGGGTTCCAAGGCACGGGATGTCATGGTGAAGCCGGATGAATTGGACGGAGTGCTCTCGGTCATCCGGGGGGAAGCTACCGAGTAGCACACCCATCCGGGTCACTCGTACGTGAGAGAAAGCAACCGTTTCTCCTGCTGATACGTCAAGTTGAGGGAGGTGCGGGAATGACGGCTCATCATCGCGCTCGACTGGCCCTTCGCGGGCGTTCTGATGGCGTACAAACTGCGCTCTCCCGCTTGCCCGACCCTTTCGCTCCACCCCTAGACTGAACCTCCAGCAGGTGGCTACACGCTCGAAAGGCGCCCCCGTGTCCATCGGCAACTCCCCCGAAGACGACCGGCCTTCCGTCGGTCGAGCCCTCCAGCAGGCCCGTACCGGAGCAGGACTGACCGTGGAAGCGGTCAGTGCGGCCACACGGGTGCGCATCCCCATCGTGCAGGCGATCGAGCAGGACGATTTCTCGCGCTGTGGCGGCGACGTCTACGCGCGGGGGCATATCCGGACGCTCGCCCGCGCCATCGACCTCGACCCCGAACCCCTGATCAGCCAGTTCGACGCCGAGCACGGCGGGCGTCCCGAGCCGGCCGTCCCCACCCCCCTCTTCGAGGCCGAGCGGATCCGCTCCGAGCCGCGCCGTCCGAACTGGACCGCCGCGATGGTCGCGGCGATCGTCGCCGTCATCGGATTCGTCGGCTTCACGCTGTTCAGCGGCGGCGGCAAGGGCGGCGACGGGCCGGTCGCGGCCGGCGGCACCGCCAATGCCGAGAAGAAGCCCGCACCGGCGCCGAACACCACCAGGCCGACGATCAAGCCCACCGTCCCCGCGCCGTCCGACAGCGCCATCGCCGGACTGCCCAAGGACAAGGTCACGATCAAGGTGACCGCCCGTGACGGGCAGAGCTGGGTCTCGGCCAAGGACGCCAACGGCAAGCTCCTCCAGGACGGCCTGCTCAAGAAGGGCGAGTCCAAGACCTTCACCGACAAGAAGCGGATCGATCTTGTCCTGGGCAACGCCGGCGCCGTACAGCTGTACGTCAACGGCAAGGAGGTCAAGCGGGTCGGGGACGAGGGTTCGGTGGAGCGGCTGAGCTACACCCCGGGAGACCCCCAGGCGGGCTGAGCGCGGCCAGAAATCGCGTCCGCCGCCGGGCCCGGGGCGCCCGGGACCGGTGGCACAGACCTGCGCGACATGGCTGTCGGCGGGACGAAGTAGGCTGAGCCCTATGCCCGAACGCCGTACCGTCGCCCTTGTCACTCTTGGCTGCGCCCGTAACGAGGTGGACTCGGAGGAGCTCGCAGGCCGCTTGGCAGCGGACGGCTGGGAGCTCGTCGAGGAAGCCGCCGACGCGGATGTCGCCGTAGTCAACACCTGTGGATTCGTCGAGGCCGCCAAGAAGGACTCCGTCGACGCCCTGCTGGAAGCCAACGATCTCAAGGATCATGGCCGGACCCAGGCCGTCGTCGCCGTCGGCTGCATGGCCGAGCGCTACGGCAAGGAGCTCGCCGAGGCGCTGCCCGAGGCCGACGGAGTGCTCGGCTTCGACGACTACAGCGATATCTCCGACCGCCTCCAGACCATCCTGAGCGGCGGCGTCCACGCCTCGCACACCCCGCGCGACCGCCGCAAGCTGCTGCCGATCAGCCCGGCCGAGCGCCAGGGCGCCGATCAGATCGCGCTGCCCGGCCACGCCCAGGACACTCCCCCCGAGGACCTCCCGGAGGGCGTTGCGCCCGCCTCCGGGCCCCGTGCGCCGCTGCGCCGCAGACTCGGCAGCAACCCGGTGGCCTCGGTGAAACTGGCCTCCGGCTGCGACCGTCGCTGCTCGTTCTGCGCGATCCCCTCCTTCCGCGGCTCGTTCATCTCCCGCAGGCCCTCCGATGTGCTGGGGGAGACCCGCTGGCTGGCCGAGCAGGGCGTCAAGGAGGTCATGCTGGTCTCCGAGAACAACACCTCCTACGGCAAGGACCTGGGCGACATCCGGCTGCTGGAGACGCTGCTGCCGGAGCTGGCGGCGGTCGACGGCATCGAGCGGATCCGGGTCAGCTATCTGCAGCCCGCCGAGATGCGCCCCGGGCTGATCGATGTCCTGACCGGGACGGACAAGGTCGCGCCGTACTTCGATCTGTCCTTCCAGCACTCGGCGCCGGGTGTGCTGCGCGCGATGCGCCGCTTCGGCGACACCGACCGCTTCCTGGGCCTGCTGGAGCAGATCCGTACGAAGGCGCCGCAGGCCGGTGCCCGCTCCAACTTCATCGTCGGGTTCCCGGGCGAGACCGAGAGCGACCTGGCCGAGCTGGAGCGCTTCATCACCGAGGCGCGCCTGGATGCCGTCGGCGTCTTCGGCTACTCCGACGAGGACGGCACGGAAGCCGCCTCGTACGAGAACAAGGTCGACCCCGAGGTGGTCGCCGAGCGGCTGGCGCGGGTGTCCTGGCTGGCCGAGGAGCTGACCTCGCAGCGCGCGGAAGAGCGGGTCGGCGAGACCGTGCGGGTGCTGGTGGACCGGATCGACGAGGAGGACGGTGTCGTCGGGCGGGCCGCGCACCAGGCGCCGGAGACCGACGGCGTCACGCTTCTCTCGAACGGCCGGGACGGCGCGGACCTCGTCCCCGGTCGTATGGTCGAAGCAAAGGTTGTTGCGAGCGAGGGCGTCGATCTCGTGGCGGAGGTGCTGTCGCTGGACGGCACCGCGTGTACCGAGGAGGCGGGCAGATGAGCGGAGTCCCGGCTTCCGCCGCCGGCGGGCCGCGCACGGCGCCGGCCGTCCGGCAGGCCGGGCTGTGGAACATCGCCAACGTCCTGACGATGCTGCGGCTGCTGCTGGTCCCGGCCTTCGTGCTGCTGCTGATGCACGACGGCGGAACGGACCCGGCCTGGCGCGCGTTCGCCTGGGCGGCCTTCGCCGTCGCCATGATCACCGATATCTTCGACGGGCATCTGGCGCGCACGTACAACCTGGTCACCGACTTCGGCAAGATCGCCGACCCGATCGCGGACAAGGCGATCATGGGTGCGGCGTTGATCTGTCTGTCGGTGCTGGGGGATCTGCCCTGGTGGGTGACGGGTCTGATCCTTTTCCGGGAGCTCGGGATCACGGCGATGCGGTTCTGGGTGATCAAGCACGGCGTCATTCCGGCCAGTCGCGGCGGCAAGATCAAGACATTGGCACAGGGCACCGCGGTCGGGATGTACGTCCTGCTGCTGACCGGCCCGCTGGCCACCTTGCGCTGGTGGGTGATGGCGGTGGCCGTCATCCTGACGGTTGCCACCGGAGTCGACTACGTCCGCCAGGCCGTCGTCATGCGCCGGGCCGGGCTTGCCAGGGAACGCGCCGAACGGGCTGAGCGGGAAGCGGCACGGTGACCGGGCCGGGGTCTGCGGCGGCCGGGGCGCTCGATGCGCTCGCCGGGCGCGGGCAGAGCCTGGCAGTGGCCGAATCGCTGACCGGTGGCCTGGTGGCGGGCGCGCTGACCGCCGTCCCCGGGGCCTCGCGGGTGGTGCGGGGATCGGTGACGGCGTATGCGACCGAGCTCAAGCGGGATGTGCTGGGCGTGGACGGCGCGCTGCTGGAGGCGCGCGGGGCCGTCGACGCCGAGGTCGCCCGGCAGATGGCGCGCGGTGTCCGGCGGGTCCTCGGTGCCGACTGGGGCATCGCGACCACCGGCGTCGCCGGGCCCGAGCCGCAGGACGGGCAGCCCGTGGGCACCGTCTTCGTGGCGGTCGAGGGGCCGGACGGCACCGGTGAGGTGCGCCGGCTGGCGCTGGACGGGGACCGTGACCGTATCCGCCAGGACACCGTTCATGCCGTGCTTGCACTGTTGTTGAGCGAACTGACAGAAAAATGTGCGGCACAGGATACGGAACAACACGGGGGGAATGGATGTTTGCAGCCCTGAGTGAACACGAACTCACGCCCGGCACGGCCAGGGCCCAAGGCGGTACGGTGGGGCGAGAAGGATCCGGATCCGAGGTCCGAGGAGGGAGCCAGCGATGATTCTGCTTCGTCGCCTGCTGGGTGACGTGCTGCGCCGACAGCGTCAGCGCCAGGGCCGAACCCTGCGCGAGGTCTCTTCCTCCGCCCGGGTATCGCTCGGCTATTTGTCCGAGGTGGAGCGGGGGCAGAAGGAGGCGTCCTCCGAACTGCTCTCGGCGATCTGTGACGCGCTGGATGTGCGCATGTCAGAGCTCATGCGGGAGGTCAGCGATGAGCTGGCGCTCGCCGAGCTGGCAGCGTCCGCGGCCGCGAGCGACCCGGTACCGGCACCGGTGCGGCCGAAGCTCAATTCGGTGTCCGTCACGTCTCTGGCCGGTGTGCCGGAAGACCGCGTGACGATCAAGTCCCCGGCCGACGTCGTGGATGTCGTCGCGGCCTGACACTCCTGTTCGAACGTACGCAAAGCCCCGGTCGGCAGCAGCCGTCCGGGGCTTTGTGCTGCCTGTGCGGACCTGTCGGGCCGCTCGGCTGGCCCGCTTGACCTGCCCCAAAGCATCCGATCATTTATACGATGGGCGATACGGGGTAAATCTACCCAGATCTGATGTTTCTCTTGAACAGGAGTAGCTGGATGTCTGTGGTCAACAGCCCGCTGTCCGACGGTGACCGTGCCATCGTCGCGAACGCCCTGCAGGGAGCCCTCGTCGACCTGGTGGATCTCTCCCTGATCTCCAAGCAGGTGCACTGGAACGTCGTCGGCCCGCGCTTCCGCTCCATCCACCTCCAGCTCGACGAGGTCGTGGACACTGCGCGTACCCACGCGGACACCGTTGCCGAGCGCGCGTCGGCGATCGGCGTGCCGCCGGACGGGCGGGCCGTGACGGTCGCCAAGACCAGCGGCATCGGCGAGGTGCCGGACGGCTGGATCAAGGACGGCGAGGTGGTGCAGACCTTGGTGACGGGCCTGGCGGCGGTCGTCGAACGGATGCGGGAGCGCATCATCGACACCGCGGAGCCCGACCCGGTGAGCCAGGACATTCTCATCGGGCTGACCGCCGACCTGGAGAAGCATCACTGGATGTTCCAGGCGGAGTCCCAGTGACGTGGCGGACGGCCTGACGGTGACTTCCGTCGACCGGCCGCGCAGCCCGCTGTGCGGCGCCCCGCCCGCGGGCAGGCGCGGCATATGGCGCGGCATATCCCGCTGCGCCCCGCGTGCGCGCCGGTGCGCTCTCCCGCCCGGCTGCGGGCCCGTCTAGCGTCGGCCGAGGGAGGCAAGCCATGGCGTGGCATGACGTTACGGCCCGCGGCCCGGCGGAGCGGCCGGCGGCCCGGCGGCCGGCCGGTCGGCGCCCCCGGGCTGTGCCCGGCCGCCGGATAGCCGGGGCCCTCATCGGGGCCTTGTGGTGGTGTGCCGCGCTCCGGCTGACGCTGTGGCCGCAGGCGGCGGGAACGGTCGAGGGGGCGGTGGTGATGGGGAGCTGGGGGCTCAGCCTGCTGCCGGTGCACTGCGTTCCCTGGGTGGGTCGGGGGAAGGGCGCGCAGGGGCGCGGGATATCGCTTCAGAGGGGCAGGGCGGTGCTCACCAGGGCATGGCGACGCCGCCGTTCGGGCGGAGGATCTGGCCGGTCGTGAAGGATGAGGCGTCCGAGGCCAGGTGGAGTACGGCGTGTGCGATGTCCTCGGGCTCGCCCACCCGCCGCAGAGGAGACATCCGGATCATCGGCCCTTCGGCCTGCTGCTGGGCCTCGGCGCTGTGGCGGTCCGTCATCGCCGTGCGGACCCAGCCGGGGGCGACCGCGTTGACGCGGATCCCGTACCGGCCGACCTCGGTGGCCAGCGTTTTGGTGAGCTGTACGACGGCGGCCTTGGCGACGCCGTAGCAGAGCAGGCCCGCAGCGCCGGTGTCGATGGCGCCGGAAGCCATGGTCACGATGCTGCCCCGGGTGCCGGTGGCGATCATGGCGCGGGCGGCCTCCTGGCAGCCGTGGAGCACGCCCTTGAAGTTGGTGTTCCAGACCTGGTCCAGGTCCGCGTCGGTGGTCTCCAGGACGCTGGATGTGTGCATGATCCCGGCGATATTGGCCATCACGTCGAGGCGGCCGGTGGTGCGGCGGGCCGCTTCGACCACGGCGGCCACCCTCTCGCGCCGGGTGACGTCGAGGTGGTGCGGATGGGCGTCGCCGCCGGAAGCGGCGATGGCCGCGGCCGTCTTCTCGGCGCCCTGGCCGTCGAGATCCGCGCAGTGGACGGTGGCGCCGGCCTCGGCGAGGAGGACGGCGGTGGCGCGGCCGATGCCGCTCGCCGCGCCGGTGACGACCGCGGTGCGGCCCGTGAGGTCGTACGCGGTGAGGGGCATGGGGTGAGGGTAAGGAGAGAGCTGACGGGCCGTCAATTGGCGGGCGGGGCCGGGTTTCCGGGGCCCGGTTTCCGGGACCGGTCGGTGCTACGGGGCGGTCCGGCGCTACGGGCCGATGCGGTGCTACGGGTCGGGCTGGCAGGCCGGGCACCAGTAGGTGACGCGTTCCTCGGCGGCCGGATCCCGGTCGGCGGTGCGTACGGGGGCGCCGCAGCGTGGGCAGGGGCGTCCGGCGCGGCCGTAGACCCACAGCCGGCGGTCGGGGCGGGCGCTGGAGGTGGTGACGCGGACGGGGCGGCGCTTGTTGGCTTCGAGGAGCTTCTTGGCGAGCGCCGGGGCGCGCTCCGGCGCGGGCAGCCGGCCGATGGGGAGCCAGGGGGAGGCGCGCAGCAGGAAGCACAGCTCGGACTTGTAGACATTGCCGATACCGGCCAGATTCCGCTGGTCCAGCAGGGCCTCGCCCAAGGGGCGTTCGGGGTCGGCGAGCAGCCGGTGCAGGGCTTCGGCCGGATCCCAGCCGGGGCCGAGGAGGTCGGGGCCCAGATGGCCGACGACCCGGGACTCGTCGGCGGTGCGCAAGAGGTCGAGGACCGGGAGGCGGTAGCCGACGGCGGTGTGCTCGGCGGTGCCCATGATCGCCCGGATCTGGTGCGCGGGGCCGCCGCGCCAGCGCTCGTCCGGGGCGTAGATCTTCCAGGCGCCGTCCATCCGCAGATGGGAGTGCAGGGTCAGGCCGCCCTCGATACGGGTGAGGAGATGCTTGCCGCGCGGGACCGCCTCCAGCACCGTGCGGCCGGTCAGATCCACCGTCGCGAGCCGGGGAACGCGCAGGTCGCAGCGGGTCAGCGGGCTGCCGGCCAGCGCTTGGTGCAGACGCTGGGCCAGACGCCAGATGGTGTCGCCTTCGGGCATGGGGCCATCATGCCGGCGGCGGTGGCCGCGCGGCTGTCCGGTGTGTGGAGCCGGGAGCCGCGGGCGGCGCGGGGCCACCTCGGGGCGGTGCCGTCACGCCGTCACCCCCGGAGCCGGAACCCGCGCGGGGTCGGATGGAAGCCGGCGGATTCGAGGACGGGGGCATAGGGGGAGGTGAGGGCCGAGGTGCCGTTGATGCGTTCGGTGGTGATGGTGCCGAGGGCGCCGGCGCGGGCGGCCTCGCACAGCGCGGCCACGGCGGGCTGGACGCGGGCGTCGGTGCCGTGCTCGGCCGCATCCTGGCCACGCGGCCAGATCAGCAGGGTCTTGCCGCCGCGCTCCATGTAGAGCGCCGGCTCGCCGTCGACGAGGACGACCAGCGAGCCCGCCTTGCGGCCCGGTTTGTGCGTCGAGCCCTCGGGCGGATCGGGCCAGGGCAGGGCGGCGCCATAGGCGTTGGCCGGATCGGCGGCGGCCAGGACGACGGCGCGCTGCGGGCCGCCGGAGCCGGACCCCGTACGGCTCCCGCCCGGCAGCGCATCATCGCCCGCACGTTCCCGCTGCGTGCTGACCGCGCGCAGCCGGTCGACCGCGCCGTCCATCGCGAACTGGGCCGCGCCGAGCCCCTCGACGACATAGCCGCGGCGGGCCTGCCCGGACTCCTCGAACGCGGCCAGCACGCGGTACGCGGCGGAGAATCCGCCCTCGACCCCCTCGGCGGCGACCGCGCCGCGGGTGACGATGCCGTGCCGGTCCAGGAGCGTACGGGCCAGGGCGTGGGCGCGGTGGGTGGTGTCCGGTTCCAGGGCGGGGAGCAGGGACCAGCGGCCGCCGACCGTCGGCGGGCCGTTGCGGGATGCGGTGGGGCGGCCCGTACGGCCGGTGGCGGCGGTCAGCGAGCCATACCTTCCCCGCGGTATCGACCGCCGGGCCCGGTGGGCGGTGGACCCGGCCGTGCGGCCCGAGCCGAGCAGGGCGCGCAGCGGGGCGAGGGTGTCGTTGGTGAGCCGCCCGGACCAGGCCAGGTCCCAGACGGCATCGGCGAGTTGGGGGTCGGAGGCGTCGGGGTGGGTGGTGGCCCGGACCTGGTCGGCGATCTGGCGGAAGAACAGGCCGTAACCGGGGGCGAGGGCGGCGAGAACGGATTCGTGCAGGGCGGTCAGCTCGAGGGGAAGCGGGGGCTGGAGCAGAAGGGGCGCGGTGTCGGCGAGATGGAGCGAGAGCCAGCCGTCCTTGCCCGGCAGCGCGCCGGCGCCGGCCCACACCACCTCGCCGGTGGCGGTGAGCTCGTCCAGGAGCGCGGGGGCGTAATCGCCGACGCGGGACGGCAGCACCAGCTTTTCCAGGGCGGACGCGGGGACCGGGGCGCCCTGGAGCTGCTCGATGGCGCGGACCAGGCCGTCGATGCCGCGCAGGCCGGGCGACGACCCGGCGCGCGGGCCCGCCGCCGGGGCCGGGGAGCCGACATGCTGCCACTGGGGGAGGAAGGCGGCCAGGGCGGCGGGTGGCACCGGCTCCAACTCCTCGCGCAGCGCGGCGAGCGAGCGGCGGCGCAGCCTGCGCAGCACCTGCGCGTCGCACCATTCCTGGCCGATGCCGGCCGGATGGAACTCGCCCTGGACGACGCGGCCGGCGGCGGCCAGGCGGTGCAGGGCGCCATCGGTGACGGCCGTACCGAGGCCGAAGCGGGCGGCGGCCTGCTCGGAGGTGAACGGGCCGTGCGTGCGGGCGTATCGGGAGAGCAGGTCGCCCAGCGGGTCCTTGACGGGCTCGGTGAACGATTCCGGGACGCCGACCGGCAGGGCCGTGCCCAGCGCGTCCCTCAACCGCCCGGCGTCCTCGATGGCCGCCCAGTGGTCGGCGCCGGCGATCCGCACCGTGATGGCGCGGCGGGCGGCGGCCAGCTCCCGCGGCCAGGCCGGATCGGCGCCGCGCTCGGCCAGCTCGGCGTCGGTCAGCGGCCCCAGCATCCGCAGCACATCGGCCACGCCCTCGGTGTCCTTGACCCGGCGGTCGTCCGTACGCCACTGCAGCTCGCGCTCCAGCTCGGCCAGCACCTCGGCGTCCAGTAGCTCGCGCAGCTCGGCCTGGCCCAGCAGCTCGGCCAGCAGCCGGGAATCCAGGGAGAGGGCGGCGGCGCGGCGCTCGGCGAGCGGGGAGTCGCCCTCGTACAGGAACTGTGCGACGTAGCCGAACAGCAGTGAGCGGGCGAACGGGGACGGCTCGGGGGTGGTGACCTCCACCAGGCGGACCCGGCGGGCCTCGATGTCGCCCATCAGCTCCGTCAGGCCCGGTACGTCGAAGACGTCCTGGAGGCATTCGCGGACCGCCTCGAGCACGATGGGGAAGGAGCCGTACTCGCTCGCCACCTGGAGGAGTTGGGCGGCGCGCTGGCGCTGCTGCCACAGCGGAGTGCGCTTGCCGGGGCTGCGCCGGGGCAGCAGCAGCGCGCGGGCGGCACATTCGCGGAACCGGGAGGCGAACAGGGCGGAGCCGCCGACCTGGTCGGTGACGAGCTGATCGACGTCGCCGTGGTCGAAGACGACATCGGCGGCCCCGACGGGCGACTGCTCCGGGTCGTACTCCGCGCCCCGGGCGCCCGGACCCGGGCCGGCGGCCGCCTCGAGGGCGTCGCCGTCGAGGAGGTCGAGGCCCATCAGGTCCGCGTCCGGCAGCCGCAGCACGATGCCGTCATCGGCGTGCATCACCTGGGCGTCCATGCCGTAGCGCTCGGCGAGGCGGGCGCCGAGGGCCAGCGCCCAGGGGGCGTGGACCTGCGCGCCGAAGGGGGAGTGGACGACCACCCGCCAGTCGCCGAGCTCGTCGCGGAACCGCTCGACGACGATCGTGCGGTCGTCCGGGACATGCCCGCAGGCTTGCTTCTGCTCGGCGAGATAGCCCAGGACGTTGTCGGCCGCCCAGTCGTCGAGACCGGCGGCGGCGAGGCGGGCACGGGCGTCCTGAGGGGCGAGCGAGGCGATCTCGCGCAGGAACGCACCCAGGGCCCGGCCCAGCTCCAGCGGGCGGCCCAGCTGGTCGCCCTTCCAGAAGGGCAGCCGGCCCGGCACCCCGGGGGCGGGGGTGACCAGCACCCGGTCGCGGGTGATGTCCTCGATGCGCCAGGACGTCGTGCCGAGCGTGAAGACATCGCCGACCCGGGACTCGTAGACCATCTCCTCGTCCAACTCGCCCACCCGTCGCCCGCCGCCTCCCTTCCCGGAGTCGCCGCCCGCCAGGAAGACGCCGAACAGGCCGCGGTCGGGGATCGTGCCACCGGAGGTGACGGCCAGCCGCTGCGCCCCGGGGCGGCCCGTCACCGTCCCCGCGACGCGGTCCCATACGATGCGCGGCCGCAGCTCCGCGAAGGCGTCGGAGGGATAGCGGCCGGCGAGCATGTCCAGCACGCCGGTGAACGCCGACTCGGGCAGCGCGGCGAACGGCGCCGCCCGCCGGATGACGGCCAGCAGCTCCTCGACGTCCCAGGTGTCCATCGCCGTCATCGCGACGATCTGCTGGGCCAGCACATCCAGGGGGTTGGCGGGCACCCGCAGCGCCTCGATGGCGCCCGAACGCATCCGCTCGGTGACCACGGCGGCCTGCACCAGATCGCCGCGGTACTTGGGGAAGACGATGCCCCGGGACACCGCGCCGACCTGGTGGCCGGCCCGGCCCACCCGCTGCAGCCCGGAGGCGACCGACGGCGGCGACTCGACCTGGACGACCAGATCGACCGCGCCCATGTCGATGCCCAGCTCCAGGCTGGAGGTGGCGACCACGGCGGGCAGCCGGCCCGCCTTCAAGTCCTCCTCCACCTGGGCGCGTTGCTCCTTGGAGACCGAACCGTGGTGGGCGCGGGCCAGCAGCGGCGGGGCGCCCTTGGCGGCCCCGGACTCGGCCATCAGCTCGGCGGGGGAGTGGTGCTCGGGCAGCGGCTCACCGTTGGCCCGCTCGTAGGCGATCTCGTTGAGACGGTTGCACAGCCGCTCCGCCAGCCGGCGGGAGTTGGCGAAGACGATCGTGGAGCGGTGCGCCTGGACGAGGTCGGCGATCTTCTCCTCGACCTGCGGCCAGATGGACGGCTTCTCGCCCGTATCGCCCTCCTTGACGGGGGATCCGCCCAGCTCGCCCATGTCCTCCACGGGGACGACCACCGAGAGGTCGAACCGCTTGCCCGACGGCGGCTGGACGATCTCCACCCGCCGCTGCGGCGACAGATAGCGGGCGACCTCCTCCACCGGGCGCACCGTCGCCGACAGGCCGATCCGGCGGGCCGGACGGCCGCCGCCCGGCCCGTCGGCGCCGCGCAGCTCGTCCAGCCGCTCCAGAGAGAGCGCCAGATGCGCGCCCCGCTTCGTCCCGGCGACGGCGTGCACCTCGTCCAGGATGACCGTCTCCACGCCCGCCAGCGCCTCCCGGGCCGAGGACGTCAGCATCAGGAACAGCGACTCGGGGGTGGTGATGAGGATGTCCGGCGGGCGGTTGGCGATCGACCGGCGCTCGGCGGGCGGGGTGTCACCGGAGCGGATGCCCACCGTGATGTCCGGCTCGGGCAGCCCGAGCCGCACCGACTCCTGGCGGATGCCCGTCAGCGGGCTGCGCAGATTGCGCTCCACATCGACGGCCAGGGCCTTCAGCGGGGAGACGTACAGCACCCGGCAGCGCTTCTTCGGCTCGGCGGGCGGGGGCGCGGACGCCAGCGCGTCCAGCGAGGCCAGGAACGCGGCGAGGGTCTTGCCGGAGCCCGTCGGCGCCACCACCAGGACGTCCGAGCCCGCACCGATGGCCCGCCACGCGCCCTCCTGCGCGGCGGTGGGCGCGCTGAAGGCCCCGGCGAACCAGCCGCGGGTCGCGGGGGAGAACGAATCGAGCGCTGACTTGGCCATGTCCTCCATCGTGCACCGGACCACTGACAACGCGGCCCCGCAGCGGCCGCAGCCGCCCGTCCAGGGTGCGGACACACCGTCCGGCGGCCGCCCGACGGGCGCAGAATTGACAGCGTGATCACGGGAAGCGGGGACGGCACGGACGGTCCGGCCGCCGGCGGCGCGACCGGCCCGGACATCGCGCCGCGGGCCCGCGGAGAATGGGCCCGCCACTGGCGCTACGCCGAGCTGCCCGGCCTCGACCTGCTGCGCGCCCGTTACGTCCGGCACTCCTTCCCCCGTCATGCCCACGACGGGTACGTCGTCTGCGCGGTCACCGACGGCATCGAGGAGGTCGGCCTCTCGCAGGGCCTCGTCCGCGCCGGACTCGGCGGGGTCGTCATGATCAACCCGGAGGTCGCGCATACCGCGCGGGCCGGTGCACCCGAGGGATGGGCCTACGCCACGCTCTACCCGTCGGCCGGACTCGTCGCAGAAATAGCCGGGGAGACCACGGCCTTGCGCGGCACCGCGGGCTTCGCCGAGACCGTCACCGAGGACCCGTACCTCGGCCGCATGATCACCGAGGTCCACCGCGCCGCCGAGGCCGGTAACGCCCTCGCTGCCGACACTCTGCTGCGGATGGCCGTGGCCCGGCTCCTGCGGCGCTACGGCGGGCCGCTCCCGGCCCGGACACCCCGTACGGCGGGCGCCCGCACCGCCGCCCGCGCCAGGGCCCTCCTGGACGAGCGGATGGCCGACCCGCCCTCCCTGGAGAAGCTCGCCCAGGAACTGGGGACAAGTCCGTTCGCGCTGCTGCGGGCCTTCAAGGACGCGTACGGGATGCCGCCGCACACCTGGCTCACCGACGCCCGGATACGCCGCGCCCGCCGCCTCCTGGAAGGCGGCAGCGCGCCCGCGGAGACCGCCGTCGCCGTCGGGTTCACCGACCAGCCGCATCTGAACCGGCACTTCACCCGCATCGTCGGGGTGCCGCCGGGCGCGTACCGCCGCGAGCGCGCGGCCCGGGTGGGCGGCGCAATAACGTACAAGACCACCGGGGACGCCGCCTCCTAACGTCGGGGGTGTGCCAGAACAGACACAGATACCCATCACGGAGCGGGCCGTGCCCGACGGGCCGGCGGAAGCCGCGAAACCCGACTCCGCCGTCATCCGGGACGCGCTGGGCGTCGGCATCGCCGTCGGCCTCTCCGGCTTCGCCTTCGGCGTGACCTCGGCCGGCGCCGGGCTCGGCGTCCTGCAGACCTGCGCGCTCAGCCTCCTGGTGTTCACCGGGGCCTCGCAGTTCGCCCTCGTGGGCGCGCTCGCGGCGGGCGGCAACCCGCTCACCGCGGCCGCCGGAGCGTTCTTCCTGAGTACCCGCAACGCCTTCTACGGGCTGCGGCTGTCCGCCCTCCTGGGCTACCGGGCCTCCGTCAAGCCGCTCGCCGCCCACTGGATCATCGACGAGACCACCGCCGTCACCGTGGCCCAGCCCGACCGGCGCAGCGCCCGCCTCGGCTTCACCGTCACCGGGCTGAGCCTGTACGTCCTGTGGAACCTCACCACCCTCGGCGGCGCCCTGGGGGCCGAGGTGCTCGGCGACACCGAGACCTGGGGCCTGGACGCGGCCGGTCCCGCGGTCTTCCTCGCGCTGCTGGCCCCGATGCTCAAGACCACCGTCGAACGGGTCGCCGCGGGCCTCGCGGTGGTGCTGGTTCTGGTGACGCTGCCGGTGCTGCCCGCCGGCATACCGGTGCTGCTGTCGGCGCTCGCCGCCCCCGCCGTCCTGTTCGTCCAGGGGCGGCGCGAGCGCGCCACCGGGACCGCACCCCACGCCGACCCCCAGGAGGACCGGTCATGACCGTCTGGATCGCGATCGGCGTCACCGCCGTCGGCTGCTACCTGGTCAAGTACCTCGGCCTGCTGGCTCCCGCCGGCATCCTCGAGCGCCCGCTCGTCAAACGGCTGGCCGCGCTGCTCCCGGTGGCCCTGCTCGCCGCGCTCACCGCCCAGCAGACCTTCAGCGACGGCCGGCACCTGATCCTGGACGCCAAGGCCGCGGGCGTGGCCGTCGCGGCCGTCGCGCTCGTCCTGCGGGCACCGTTCCTGCTGGTCGTCGGAGTCGCGGTGGCCGTCGCCGCCGGGGTGCGGGCCCTGGGCGGGTGACCGTCCCGGGCAGGCCCGGCGCGGGCGCGCCCGGTTCAGCCGATGGCGCGCCCGTATGCCCGCAGGGTCAGCAGCGCCTCCAGCGTCACCATCGGCCGGCATTCCAGGGCCGTCCCCGGCGCCCACACCCGCCAGTTGACCGGCCAGCCGCCGTCCTCCCCCTGGAGCGAGGCGAGGTGGTCCAGCGCCCGGTCCATCTCCGCGTCGCTGAACCACTGGCGGGCCAGTGAGTCGGGCGCCGCCGCGAAGTCGTATGCCAGGTGGTGCTCCCCGGGGGCGTACCCCGGCGCCACCGGGACCTCCGCCGCCCGCCGGGGATCCAGCAGCACCAGCCCCTGATCCCGTACGAGCTTGCCCAGCCGCTGCGCCGCCGCGGCCGCCCGGGGACGGTCCGGGGCGCCGTCCAGGAAGGCCAGCGCCGCCTCGACCTCGTACGGATGGGTCTCCTCCAGGGACTCCACCGCCGCCCAGCAGTAGTCCGTGGCCCGGAACAGCCAGGCGTGCCACACCTCGTTGCGGTGCAGCACGCCCACCACCGGGCCGGTGGACAGCAGGGCGCTCGGCGGATCGTCGACCACCGGGATCCAGGGCGCCGCCGGATAGCCGCGCAGCGACGGGTGCAGCGCGGGCAGCGCGCCCTCCGGGGTCGAGATCCGCGTCAGATAGCGGCAGATCCGCTCCACCTGGCGGCCGTCGCAGCGCCCGATGCGGTGCAGGACCTTCAGGGCGTGCGCGGTGTGCAGCGGCTGGCTGACCGGGCCCCGCAGATCGGGCTCCAGCGCGTGCCCGTAGCCGTCGTCGTCATTGCGGTACGCGGCGAGCGCGGTCTGCACCGGGTCGGCCCCGCCGCCGAGGAAGTGGTACTCGAAGAGCCGCTGCTCCAGCACCCGGGCGGTCAGCCAGATGAAGCGCTCGGCGCGCGCCAGAGGGGTCGATGGTGGGCTCACGTTTTCGGCCATGCCACGACCGTAGGGCCGAAAACGCTTGGCGGCACCGGCTCGTGCCCGGGTGCCCTCCCAGGGCGGGATACTGAAGGCATGCGGTTGACGGTCTTCTGGCAGCGGATGGCAGATCATTTCGGGGTGGCATACGCCGACTCCTTCGCGCGCGATCATGTGATGTCCGGCCTCGGCGGCCGGACCGTCCATGGGGCGCTGGACGCGGGGTGGAGCGCCAAAGAGGTGTGGCGGGTGGTCTGCACGACGATGGACGTCCCGTACGACAAGCAGTGAGCCCCGCAGCGGTGCCCGGGGCCCGGCCGCCGGTCACGGCCTGGGGATTTCCGGGGCGCGGCCGGGAATGTCGGCGCCGTACGCGACACTGGCTGAGTGCCCGCGACAGATGAGATCACCAGCAACGACGCCCCACGACCCGACGACCGGCCCGATGCGCGGATGCCGCGCTGGCTGCCGCGCGCCATGGTGCTGGCGCTCGCCCTGGTGGCCTGCTTCCAGCTCGCCACCTGGGGATTCCACCAGCTGATCACGCTGCTGCTGAACATTCTGATCGCGTTCTTCCTCGCGCTGGCCGTCGAGCCGGCCGTCGACTGGATGGCGGCTCGCGGGGTGCGCCGCGGAGTGGCCACCGGAGCGGTCTTCCTCGGCATTCTCGTCGCCGCGGCTGGGTTCTTCGCGCTGCTCGGCTCGATGCTCGCCGGCCAGATCGCCAAGATGGTGGAGGAGTTCCCGCAGTATCTGGACTCCGTCATCAGCTGGTCGAACAGCACCTTCCACACCCACCTCTCGCGGGTCGAGGTGCAGAACAACCTGCTCCGGTCCGACTGGCTGCAGAAGTACGTCCAGGACAGCGCCAACAACGTCCTCGCCGTCTCCGCCACGGTGCTGGGCAGCCTGTTCAATCTCCTGTCCGTGGCGCTGTTCTCCTTCTACTTCGCCGCCGACGGCCCCCGGCTGCGCCGTGCACTGTGCTCCGTCCTGCCGCCGCGGCGCCAGACGGAGGTGCTGCGGGCCTGGGAGATCGCGGTCGCCAAGACCGGCGGCTATCTCTATTCGCGCGGACTGATGGCGCTGATCTCCGGTATCGCGCACTACGTCCTGCTGGAGATCCTGGGCGTGCCCTACGCCCCGGCGCTGGGCATGTGGGTCGGTCTGGTCTCGCAGTTCATACCGACCATCGGCACCTACCTGGCGGGCGCCCTGCCCATCCTGATCGCGTTCACGGTCGACCCCTGGTACGCGGTGTGGGTGTTCGGCTTCGTCGTGGTCTACCAGCAGTTCGAGAACTACCTCCTCCAGCCCCGGATCACGGCCAAGACGGTGGACATCCACCCGGCCGTCGCCTTCGGCTCGGTCGTCGCGGGCACGGCCCTGATGGGCGCGGTCGGCGCTCTGATCGCCATTCCGGCGACCGCGACGCTGCAGGCGTTCCTCGGCGCGTACGTCAAGCGCTACGAGGTCACCGACGACCTCCGCGTCCACGGCAGGGGCCGCCGAACACGCGGCGCCAGGGCCCTCGCCCGCATCCGCCGCACGCTCCACGACGACCAGCCGTCGGCCCCGCTCAAGGACCGTGAGGCGGACGTGGAGGGCCAGGACGGCCCGGGCGGGCAGGACCCGGCCGGCGAGCGGGGCGTGGCGGCCGAGGGCTGAGCCGTGACGGAACGGGTGCTGAGTGGCACGCTTGACACCAAAATCGAACATCCATTCTTATGGGGGTCCCGGCCTGTGTTCTGGCGGCTTTCCGCGGAGTTATCCACAGGCCGGAGCCGGGTCCGGGCGCATTGTCAGTGGCAGGCGTTAGCGTCATGGACGTGAAGCGATCGACTCAAGCAAATCGGGTGGAACCCATGGCAGGCACTGACCGCGAGAAGGCGCTGGACGCCGCGCTCGCACAGATTGAACGGCAATTCGGCAAGGGCGCCGTGATGCGCATGGGGGAGCGCCCGAACGAACCCATCGAGGTCATCCCCACCGGCTCGACCGCGCTCGACGTCGCGCTCGGCGTCGGCGGCATCCCGCGCGGCCGCGTGGTCGAGGTCTACGGCCCGGAGTCCTCCGGTAAGACGACCCTGACCCTGCACGCCGTCGCGAACGCCCAGAAGGCCGGCGGCGCCGTCGCGTTCATCGACGCCGAGCACGCGCTCGACCCCGAGTACGCCAAGAAGCTCGGCGTGGACACCGACGCCCTGATCCTCTCCCAGCCGGACAACGGCGAGCAGGCGCTGGAAATCGTGGACATGCTGGTCCGCTCCGGCGCGCTCGACCTCATCGTGATCGACTCGGTCGCCGCCCTGGTGCCGCGGGCCGAGATCGAGGGTGAGATGGGTGACTCCCACGTCGGCCTCCAGGCCCGGCTGATGAGCCAGGCCCTGCGCAAGATCACCAGCGCGCTCAACCAGTCCAAGACCACCGCGATCTTCATCAACCAGCTCCGCGAGAAGATCGGCGTGATGTTCGGTTCGCCGGAGACCACGACCGGTGGCCGCGCGCTGAAGTTCTACGCCTCGGTGCGCCTGGACATCCGCCGTATCGAGACCCTCAAGGACGGCACCGATGCGGTCGGCAACCGCACCCGCGTCAAGGTCGTCAAGAACAAGGTCGCGCCGCCCTTCAAGCAGGCCGAGTTCGACATCCTCTACGGCCAGGGCATCAGCCGCGAGGGCGGCCTGATCGACATGGGTGTGGAGCACGGCTTCATCCGGAAGTCCGGGGCTTGGTACACCTACGAGGGCGACCAGCTCGGGCAGGGCAAGGAGAACGCCCGTAACTTCCTCAAGGACAACCCGGATCTCGCCAACGAGATCGAAAAGAAGATCAAGGAGAAGCTCGGCATCGGCGTGAAGCCGCAGGAGCCCGTCGCGGAGCCCGGCGCGGACGCCGCGGGTGCCGCGGCCGACGCAGCCGCCCCGGCTCCGGCGGCCGCGACAAAGAGTGCCAAGGGCGCCAAGGCCGCCACGGCCAAGAGCTAACCGCCATGACACGGCGAACGGAATGGCCGGGCAGCGAGGACGACACCCCCAGCGCTGCGGGCGACGCCGAGACCCGTCACGGCGGCATGGGCCGCACGGGCCGTAAGGGCCCCAAGGGCCGTATGGACAGCGGTGGTTCCGCCTCGTCGAGGGCCGGGACGGAACCACCGCGTACGCCTGAGGAGCAGGCACGGGCGATCTGTCTGCGCCTGCTCACCGGGAGCCCGCGTACCCGCAAGCAGCTCGGGGACGCCCTGCGTCAGCGGGGCATCCCCGAGGAAGCCGCGGAGGAGGTGCTCTCCCGCTTCGAGGACGTCGGCCTGATCGACGACGCCGCCTTCGCCGACGCGTGGGTGGACTCCCGCCACCACGGCCGCGGCCTGGCGCGCCGCGCCCTGGCTCGCGAGCTGCGCACCAAGGGGGTGGACTCCGCCCTGATCGATGAGGCCGTCGGCCGTCTCGACGCCGAACAGGAGGAGTCCACCGCCCGGGAGCTGGTCGACCGCAAACTCCGGGCGACCAGAGGCCTCGACCGTGACAAGCGCCTGCGCCGCCTGGCCGGAATGCTGGCCCGCAAGGGATACCCGGAAGGCCTCGCCCTCCGGGTGGTCCGCCGGGCCCTGGAGGAGGAGGGCGAGGACCCGGAGCTGCTGGAGCGGCATCTGCCGGATATCTGAGGCCCGCCTGCCGGTGGGCTCATCCCCGGACCGGCAACCCCGCCGCCCGCCATGCCTGGAAGCCCCCGGCCAGGTCGGTCGCATGGCGCAGACCCAGGTGGCGCAGGGACACCGCCGCGAGGCTGGACGCATAGCCCTCGTTGCAGATCACCACGACGGGCAGGTCGTGACGGGTGGCCTCGGGGGCGCGGTGGTCGCCCGTGGGATCAAGGCGCCATTCGAGCTCGTTGCGTTCCACGATCAGCGCGCCGGGGATGGTGCCGTCGCGCTCCCGCAGCGCCGCGTACCGGATGTCCACCAGCAACCCGCCCGCCTCCTGGACCGCGGCGGCCTCCTGCGGATCCACCCGCCGCAGCTCGCCGCGGGCCCGCGCGAGCAGTTCGTCGACGGCGCTCATGCCGACACTCCCCCGGTCTCCGACCGGGGGACCCCCATGCTGTGCTCGCTCACTGCCACTCCTCCGGACGCTCGACCTCTTCGAGCCGCAGTACCGGACCGGTGCGGCTGTAGCGCCGGATCAGGGGGAGCGGCGGGTAGTAGGCGTGCACCGAGACCGCGTGGGTGTCCTCGGACAGATTGAGCACCTGGTGGACATGGTGCGGTCCGAACGCCCGGCCGCGGCCGTCGCTGAGCCGCCGTTCGCGGTCCACGCCATCGGCGAGTTCCAGGGTCTTCCAGCCCTCGGTGGGCAGCTGGGCGGCGAGCGACTGTTCCGTCAGCTCGCCCGAGGCCGCCGCGAAGGCGCCCCGCGAGCCGCCGTGGTCGTGCCAGCCGGTGCCGGTTCCGGGCGGCCAGCCGATCAGCCAGGCCTCGCTGCCGCCCGGCCCGTCCAGCCGGATCCAGGTGCGGCCTTCGGGGTCGAGCGGGAGCGAGGCGATGAGTGCGGTGTCCGCGGCGCTGCGGCGGGCGAATTCGAGGAGGTCCGAGGCGCTGGGGCCGCGGTCCTGGTCTGCGCCCTCGCCGCTGCTGTGCGGGCGCGCAGGGGTACGTACATCGGGCACGGGAACCGTCCTGAGTGATCGCGAAAGAGGCGCGGCCACCGGAGGGAAGCGCGGGGCCGCGCGGGGAAGGGGATGCGGATCAAACGGACGGACGACACATGCAGCCCGCATAGCGGACCAGGTCCAGATGGACCCTCCGCCAGAATCGCGAGCCGTGATCAGTCACCTTCGGAGTGAAGCATGGGCGCTCCCACAGGGTCAACAGCGGGAGCGGGCGGGCCGGACCGCGTGTCCTCGCCGTCACCGGCACCGAAACCCTCGTCCTGGTGCCCGTACGCCCCGCCGCCCCGTACCGCGGTCGCGCACGCGGACAGCTCGGCCGGGCGGACGCCGGACAGCGCCGTGACCAGGTGGCCATCGGGCCGGACCACCAGGACGGTGTGCGCGGCGGCGCCCGGATAGGCCTCGGTGACCAGGATCTCGGCGGGCATCGGCAGCGCCTCGACCGCGCCGGTCAGCTGCGGCATCAGGCCCGCCGACTGCCAGTGCCGCCGGTCCCAGACACCGGTGCCGGGCGCCACCAGCACCACCAGGAGGCCGCGCCCCAGACGGTCCCGCAGCCGGACCACCGAGCCGTCGCCGGCCGTCACCGGTACGTCGCAGGCCGGCGACCCGGCAGGGGTGTCCACCTCCGTGGCACCCGCCTGCCCCCCGGCCGGTGCGAGCGGGGAACGGGGATAGGCGGGCGGTGCGCCCAGCGGGCCGCGGCCCAGATGGCCGTCCGTCAGGAGCGCACTCTGCCCGCGCGCCGCGCCCGGCAGTACGGTCCGCCAGCGCACCGCGCCGCCGTCCCGCAGCAGCGGCAGTGCCTGGTCCGCGGCGCGCAGCCGGGCCGCCACCGCGCCCCGGCGCTCGGCCTGATAGCTCTCCAGCAGCGTCTCGCAGGCGCCTTGATGCCAGGCCAGGCCCAGCTTCCAGGCGAGGTTCTCGGCGTCCCGCAGCCCCTCGTCCAGGCCCTGGGTGCCGAGCGCGCCCAGCAGATGCGCGGCGTCCCCGGCGAGGAACGCCCGGCCCTGCCGCCAGGTCCGGGCCAGCCGGTGGTGGACGGTGTGCACGCCGGTGTCGAGGAGTTCGTACGGGGGGACCTCCCGGGCGGGGCCGCGCCCGCGCGGGTGCTCGCCGCTCTCGGCCCCCGGCTCCACCGCCCACCCCGCCAGGGAGTCGCGGATCCGGGCCACCAGGACATCCGGGGTGACCAGCTCGCGGCCCGGCGGCAACAGCCAGTCCAGCCGCCAGACGCCGTCGGGCAGCGGCCGGGCCGATACTTCGAGGGCGGGGCCGCCGGGGCCGCCGCCGTGCCGGGCCGGCGAACGGTGCAGCAGCGCCTCGCCGGGCCAGGGCAGCTCGGTACGCAGCGCGGCGACCGCATGCCGTTCGACGGCGGTGCGGCCCGGGAAGCGGATCCCCAGCAGCTTGCGGACGGTCGACCGCGGTCCGTCACAGCCGACCAGGTAACTCCCGCGCCACCACGTGCTGTTGGGGCCGCGGGTGTGCGCGCTGACGCCGTGCTCGTCCTGCTCCAGCTCGGCCAGCCGGCTGCCGGTGACGATCTGGGCGAGCTTCTCCTGGCCGAGCGCGGCGCGCAGCGCGCGGGTCAGGGAGTGCTGGGGGAGGTGTACCGGGGAGGCGGGGGCGGCGGGGGCGGCATCGTCCGGGATCCGGGAGGCGAAGGCGACCCGCTCGAGCAGCCGCCGGCGGCGTACCGTGCGCCAGGCCGTCCACCGGGTGCCCGCGCTCTCCAGGGTGTCGGCGCAGCCGAGCCGGCCGACGAACGCGGCGGTGTCCTGGCGGAGCACGGCGGTGCGGGCGGGGCGGGTGTCGTCCTGGCCGGCGGTCTCGTCCAGGACGATGACGGGCACGCCACGGCGGGTGAGCGAGAGGGCGAGGCAGAGACCGACCGGGCCGGCCCCGACGACGATCACCGGGTCCACGGCGTGGCTCCCTGGGCCTCGCGGTGCTGACGGAACGTGGGAGAACTGACAGAACTGGCAGTGGGAGCCCGGTGCGTGATCACACAGCGTATGCAACCCATTGCGACGGCTCGCGTCAAGTGACGGAGGCGGCGGCTCGCGCGCCGCCGCCTCCGTACCGTCCACGGACCGCCTGTCGTGGCGTCAGGTTCCGTTCCGCCGTCAGTTCGACGTGTCGGCCGCCCCGTCGAGGCCCACCACGGTCGCCACCGCGGCGGCCGTTCCCACGTCGCCCGTCTCGACCACGCCGATGCCGGTCTTGGCCCGGCGGCCGCGCCGCTCGATCCAGTTGGCGAGCGCGGACAGCGCCAGACACATCGCGATGTAGATCGCGCCGATGACGATGATGACCGGAACGTAGACGTCGTCGCCGCCCACGATGATGTTGCTGGCCATCAGGCGCCCCGAGTAGAGGAGTTCCTCGAACGTGATGATGTAGCCGAGAGAGGTGTCCTTCAGGGTGACCACCAGCTGGCTGATGATCGTCGGCAGCATCGCCCGGACGGCCTGCGGAAGCAGCACCGTCGTCATGACCTGTGTCTTGCGCAGCCCCAGCGCGTAGGCGGCCTCGCGCTGCCCCTTCGGTACGGCGTTGATGCCGGCCCGCAGCACCTCGGCCTGCACCGAACCGTTGTAGACCGTCAGCCCGAGCACCAGCGCCCAGAACTGCGGCTGGTTGCCGGACAGGCCGAGCGTGTCCCGGTTGATGAGCATGACGACCCAGATCACATAGATCGTGATCAGCAGCGGGATGGCCCGGAACAGCTCGATGAACCCGGTTGCCACCCAGCGGACGGGCTTGTGGTCCGACAGCCGCGCCACGGCGAGCAGCACGCCCAGGGCCAGGGAGAGCACCGCCGCGACCGCGAACACCTGCAGGGTGGTCAGGATGCCGTCGCGGATGCTGGCGCGTACGCCCGCGTTGTTGAAGATGTTCCACTTCGCGGGCTCGAACTGGCCCGTTTGGTACAGCCGCAGCCCCACGTAGCCGATCAGGGCCAGTACCGCGAGCGCTCCGACGACGCTGTAGATGCGGTTGCGTGCCTTCGCCTTCGGCCCTGGTACGTCATAGAGAACGCTGGCACCACTCATGCCCTAACCTCGCTTCGTTCCGCCCCGCCCGTGCGTGGCACCCACGCCGTGTCCTTCCGCCTGCCGTGTCCGCTCATCGCACGACTCCCATCCGGCGCTCCACCAGCCGGAAGAAACCGCTGATGGTGAAGGTGATGACGAGGTAGGCGAGCGCGACCCACAGGAAGATCCAGCCGATCGGGTAGCCCTTGTCGCTGAGCAGCTTGGAGAAGCCGAACATCTCGGTGACGCTGAACGCGCCCGCGATCGCGGAGTTCTTCGTCAGCGCGATGAAGATGCTGCTCAGCGGCGGCAGCACGGTGCGCGTGGCCTGCGGAAGCACTATCAGGCGCAGAGTCTGGGAGAACGACATGCCGATGCTGCGCGCGGCCTCGGCCTGGCCGATCGGCACGGTGGAGATGCCGGACCGGACGGCCTCGCAGACGAACGACGAGGTGTAGAAGCCCAGCGCCAGCATGGCCAGCACGAACGGGCTGGCCCCCTGGAAGAGGATCTGCGGTACGACGAAGGTCGCCACCAGGAAGAGCAGGGTCAGCGGGGTGTTGCGCAGCAGCGTGACCCAGGCCGTCCCGAACGCGCGCAGCGGCGGGATCGGGGAGACCCGGAAACCGGCTATGACAACGCCGAGTACCAGGGCGATCACCGAGCTGGCGGCGGTGATCGCCAGGGTTCCGAGGAACCCGTCACGGAACGCGGGCAGATGATCGAGGAGTACGTTCATGGGGTCTCCGCGGAGCGGTCAGGTCGACGGCGGGAAGGGACGGGGCGGCACGCGGTGGCCGGAAGACGGCGCGCCCCGCACACCCGCCGCGGCGGGCGTACGGGGCGGCGCAGCCGGGAGAGCGCGCGAGCGCCTCAGTAGCGCGGCAGCGGCATCAGCGGCGCGACGTACTTCGAGCCCGACTTGCCGAGCGTGCCTCGGTACGCCTTCTCGTAGTCGCCGTTCTTCATGTGGTTTTCCAGCGCCTCGGTGATCGCAAGGCGCAGGGCCTTGTCGTTCTTGTCCATGCCGACGCCGTAGGGCTCCTTGGTGAACGGCTTGTCCACCACACGGAGCTTGTCGGGACGCTGGGCGGCATAGCCCTTGAGGATCGCGTCGTCGGTGGTGACCGCGTTGGCGGAGCCGTCGAGCACCTGCTTCACACAGTCCGAGTAGGTTTGGCCCTCGATGGTGTGCGCGCCGTACTTCGCCTTCTTGATCTCCTGCAGCGGAGTCGAGCCGGTGATCGAGCAGACGTTCTTGCCCTTGAGGCTGTCCGGGCCGGTGATGGACTTGTCGTCCTTGCGCACCAGCAGGTCCGCGCCGGCCGTGTAGTACGGGCCCGCGAAGCCGACCTGCTTCTTGCGCTCGTTGTTGATCGTGTACGTACCGACGAAGTAGTCGACGTCGTGGTTCGAGATCTTGGTCTCACGGACGTTGGAGTTGACCGTCTGGAAGGAGATCTGCTTCGTGGAGAAGCCCAGGTCGGCCGCGATCATCTTGGCGATCTCGATATCGAAACCGGAGTACTTCTTCGTCGAGGGGTCCTGGTAGCCGAGGAACGGCTGGTCGGCCTTGACACCAATGACCAGCTTGCCGCGCTTCTGCGCCTTCTTCAGCGTCGCCGAGTCGATCTTCACGTTCTTGGCAGGCGTGTAGTCGTGGCTGTAGACGTCGCCGCCGGCCGGCTTGTCGCCCGCCGAGCCCGAATCGCCGCCGCATGCGGTCGCCGTGGCCGCCAGCGCGAGCACCACCGCACCGGCCGCAGCAGTCTTACGAATCCTCATGGTCAACATCCTTTGGTTCAACAAGTGTTGGCAATCATGGTGGCTCAACTGCGGCCTCAGTGGTGGAGGATCTTCGACAGGAAGTCCTTGGCGCGGTCACTGCGCGGGTTGTTGAAGAACTGGTTCGGCTCGGCCTCTTCGATGATGCGGCCGTCCGCCATGAAGACCACGCGGTTCGCCGCGGAGCGCGCGAAGCCCATCTCATGCGTGACCACGATCATCGTCATGCCGTCCCGGGCGAGCTGCTGCATGACTTCCAGCACCTCGTTGATCATCTCCGGGTCCAGCGCGGAGGTGGGCTCGTCGAACAGCATCACCTTCGGGTCCATCGCCAGCGCACGGGCGATCGCCACGCGCTGCTGCTGACCGCCCGACAGCTGCGCGGGGTACTTGTCCGCCTGGGTGCCGACGCCGACCCGGTCGAGCAGTTCGCGCGCCTTCTCGGCGGCGGCATTCCGGTGCTTCCTGCGGACCTTGATCTGCCCCAGCATCACGTTCTCGAGCACCGTCTTGTGCGCGAAGAGGTTGAAGGACTGGAAGACCATGCCGACGTCGGCACGCAGCCGGGCCAGCTCCCGCCCCTCCTGCGGCAACGGCTTGCCGTCGATGGTGATGCCGCCGGTGTCGACCGTCTCCAGGCGGTTGATGGTGCGGCAGAGCGTCGACTTGCCGGACCCGGAGGGCCCGATCACCACGACGACCTCGCCCCGGTGAATCGTCAGGTCGATGTCCTGGAGCACGTGCAGCGCGCCGAAGTGCTTGTTGACGTTGTCCAGCACGACCAGCGGGTCACCCGTCGGCGCGGGCTCCTCGGCGTTCTTGGTCACCGATACTTCGCTCATCGGCGTACAGCTCCGTCCTCCTCGGTTGTGGAGGACCCTAATGACGGCCTGCGACCAGCGTCATTACATCTGAGGGAGAATTGAGCATAACGATCCGGCCGCGTTGGGACACTCCATGTGAACGGGACGTGGCGGAGGCGCGGCGTCCGGTCGTACCGGCTGGGTAACGGATGGTGGCGCACCGGCGGCCGCCTCTTGACGCGCGCACCCCCTATCGCCGTAGATGCCCTGTGGCCGGTACGCACGTACCCGTCCGGCCACAGGCATCGACCGCACGCACCGACCGCACGCACCGAAGAAGAAGGAGGGCCGGATGAGACTGCTGCTCGTCGAGGACGACGACCATGTCGCGGCGGCCCTGTCCGCGGTGCTGGCCAGGCACGGCCTCACGGTCCGGCACGCCCGCAGCGGCGAGGAGGCGCTGCAGGCCCTGCTGCCCGATGACGCGGAGCCGTTCGCGGTGGTCCTGCTCGACCTGGGCCTGCCCGACCAGGACGGCTTCGAGGTGTGCGGCCGGATCCGCAAGATCAGCGCCACCCCGGTGATCATGGTCACCGCGCGCTCCGATGTCCGCTCGCGCATCCACGGCCTCAACCTCGGCGCGGACGACTATGTGGTCAAGCCCTACGACACCGGCGAACTGCTCGCCCGTATCCACGCGGTGAGCCGGCGCAACGCCACCAGTGGCGGCGAGCAGCCGGCTGAGGAGACCGCCCAGGAGGAGGCGCTGCGCCTCGGCGCGGTCACCGTCGAACTTCCCACCCGCCAGGTGTCGGTGCACGGCACCGCGGTGCCGCTGACCCGCAAGGAGTTCGATCTGCTGGCGCTGCTCGCCCAGCGCCCCGGGGTCGTCTTCCGCCGGGAGCAGATCATCAGCGAGGTGTGGCGGACGAGTTGGGAGGGGACCGGCCGCACCCTGGAGGTGCACATCGCCTCGCTGCGCGCCAAGCTCCGGATGCCCGCGCTGATCGAGACCGTACGGGGCGTGGGGTACCGCCTCGTCGTCCCCGCCGCCGGAACCCCTGCCGCCGGAACCCCCGCCTCCCCGGCGTCCTGAAGGCCGCCCGGCACGTGCGCACCCGACTCCTCCCGCTCCTCATCGTCCTCATGGCCGGGGTGCTGCTCGCCCTCGGCGTCCCGCTTGCCGTGATCACCGCGGGCGTGGAACAGCAGAAGCTGGTCGTCGACCGGATCGACGACGCCGCGCGGTTCGCCTCGCTCGCCCAGTTCGTCACCGCCCGCCCCGATGCCGGAGCCGACACCAAGAGCCCCGACGAGGACGAGCGGCGCGTCACCCTGAGCACCGAACTGGCCCGCTACTACGACCTCTACGGCATCCGGGCCGGCGTCTTCTACCGCGACCACACCCCGATGGCCGCCGCCCCCAGGAACCTGCCGGTGCCCAGGGACGGCGAGGGCGCGCAGGCCTTCAGCGAGGCGCTGGCCGGCCGCCGCAGCCATGACCCGCACCAGATCTGGCCCTGGGACGGCACCGGCCGCATCCCGGTGGCCTCGCCCGTCATCCGTGACGGCGATGTGGTCGCCGTGGTCGTCACCGACTCGCCCACCGGGCAGCTGCGGGCGCGCGTCGTGCAGTGGTGGCTGCTGATCGCGGCCGGCGAATGCGCGGCCATGCTCGTCGCCGTCGCCGCCGCCGTCCGCCTCACCGGCTGGGTGCTGCGGCCGGTACGGGTGCTGGACACGGCCAGCCACGACATCGCCACCGGCCGGATGAAGGCCCGCGTCGCCGCCACCGCCGGACCGCCGGAACTGCGCAGACTGGCCCGCTCGTTCAACGAGATGGCCGACCATGTCGAGGACGTCCTGGAGCAGCAGCGCGCCTTTGTCGCCGACGCCTCCCACCAGCTGCGCAACCCCCTCGCCGCCCTGCTGCTGCGCATCGAGCTGCTGGCCCTCGAGCTCCCCGACGGCAACGAGGAGGTCGCCTCGGTCCGCACCGAGGGCAAGCGGCTGGCCCGCGTCCTGGACGACCTCCTGGACATGGCCCTGGCCGAACACGCCGCCGCCGACCTTCAGCTCACCGACATCGCCGCCCTGGCCGCCGAGCGCGTCGACTCCTGGCGCCCGATGGCCGACGGCAAGGGCGTCCGCCTCACCTACGAGGGCCACAGCGCGGTCACCGGCTGGGCCGACCCCGTGGCGCTCTCCAGCGCCCTGGACGCCGTCGTCGACAACGCCCTGAAGTTCACCCCGCCCGACGAGCCGGTCACCGTGGCCGTCGCGGCGGACGGCGAGTGGGTACGGATCACCGTCACCGACCGCGGCCCCGGCCTGACCGGCGACGAGCTCGACCGCATCGGTGACCGCTTCTGGCGCAGCAGCCGCCACCAGAACGTCTCCGGTTCCGGCCTGGGCCTGTCGATCAGCCGCGCGCTGCTCGCCGCGGGCGGCGCCGCCATCGCCTACGCCCCGCACTCCCCGCACGGCCTGAAGGTCACCGTCACCGTGCCGCGTACCGGTCCGTGACCGGGCGCGCCGTACGGCTGTGCTAGTCTTGACGACGTTGCAGTTGTGGTACCCATGAACTTTGTGCGCGCCCGGAGGCTGGAAGCCCCGGGCGTTCATTGTTTTCCGGACCTGTTCCGGTGTGGGGCGATCATCTCGGCGACAGGGAGGCCGCGCAGTGTGGTCTCCGGTTTGCCCCATGAAGGAGAAAAACATGGCTTCCGGCACCGTGAAGTGGTTCAACTCGGAAAAGGGCTTCGGCTTCATCGAGCAGGACGGCGGCGGCCCCGACGTCTTCGCCCACTACTCGAACATCCAGTCCCAGGGCTTCCGTGAGCTCCTCGAGGGCCAGAAGGTCACCTTCGACGTGACCCAGGGCCCCAAGGGCCCGCAGGCGGAGAACATCGTCCCCGCCTGACGCACCTGCGTCGTGGATAGGGCCCGCACCGGTCACCCCGGTGCGGGCCCCGTCCCGTTTTTCCGTACGGGAGCCACCCCTCTTCCCTTACGGGCACCTCCACCCCCTCCCCCTGAAGGGCCTTTCGTGACACGAGCGACCGCACCGCGACCGAGCGCCGACCCGAAGCCGTCCACCGAGACGTCCTCCTCCACGCCCGCCGGCTCCTTCGACGAGCTGCCGCTGGCCCCGGCCCTCCTCACCGCGCTGCGTGCGCAAGGTGTCAGCAAGCCGTTCCCCATCCAGGCCGCCACCCTGCCCGCGACCCTCGCCGGCCGCGATGTCCTCGGCCGCGGCCGCACCGGCTCCGGCAAGACCCTCGCCTTCGGGCTCGCCCTGCTCAGCCGTACGGCGGGCCGGCGCGCGGCGAGCAAGCGCCCGCTGGCACTGGTGCTCGTCCCCACCCGCGAACTCGCCGGGCAGGTCACCGACGCGCTCGCGCCGTACGCCACGGCGCTGGGCCTGCGCACCGCCACCGTCGTCGGCGGCACCTCCATCAACCGCCAGGTGGACACGCTGCGCCGGGGCACCGAGGTGCTCGTGGCCACCCCGGGCCGGCTCGCCGACCTGCTCGACCGCCGCGCCTGCGCCCTCGACGACGTCACCATCACCGTCCTCGACGAGGCCGACCAGATGACCGACATGGGCTTTCTGCCGCAGGTCACCCGGCTGATGGAGAAGGTCGACCCGAACGGCCAGCGGATGCTGTTCTCCGCCACCCTCGACCGCAATGTCGACAAGCTGGTCCGCCGCTTCCTGACCGACCCGGTCACCCACTCCGTGGACCCCTCGGCCGCGACCGTCACCACCATGGACCACCACGTCCTGTACGTGGACGACGTGGACAAGCGCGCCGCCACCACCGAGATCGCCGCCCGTGACGGCCGCGTGATCATGTTCGTGGACACCAAGCGCGGCGCCGACCGGCTCACCAAGCACCTGCTCGCCCAGGGCGTGCGCGCCGCGGCGCTGCACGGCGGCAAGTCCCAGCCGCAGCGCACCCGCACCCTGGAGCAGTTCCGCACCGGCCACGCCTCGGCCCTGATCGCCACCAATGTCGCCGCCCGCGGCATCCACATCGACGGCCTCGACCTCGTCGTCAACGTCGACCCGCCGACCGAGGCCAAGGACTACCTGCACCGCGGCGGCCGTACCGCCCGCGCCGGCGAGTCCGGCACCGTCGTCACCCTGGTCACGCCCGGCCAGCGCCGCGATATGACCCGGCTGATGCGCCAGGCGAAGATCACCCCGAACGCCGCCAAGGTCCGCCCCGGCGACGCCGAGCTGGCACGGATCACCGGCGCCCAGACCCCCACCGGCGTCCCGGTCGTGATCGCCACGCCCGCCCCGGCACCCGCGGGCGCCGCCCCCGGCAGCGGCGGCGGTGGCGCCAACCGGCGCCGGCGCCCCCGGCGCGCCCGTCCGGCCCGGCGTCCCTCCACCCAGGCCCCTAGGGCTTGACCGACACGTAATAGCGCCGGGCGCCCTGATGCAGGGCCAGCGGATCGGTGAACACCGCCGTCCGCAGGTCCACCCGCTGTGCGGCATGCACCTGGCGCCCGATCCAGTCCCGGCTGTTGATGACGGTCCGGGTCATGCCGAAGGTCATCGCGGCATCCTCCCGGTCCGTCGTCACCAGCAGATTCGCCACCGCGATCGTTTTGACCGCCCGCCCGTCCTGCACCTTGGGATACGCATCGGCGGGCATCACCGCCGCCCGGTAATAGCGGGTGGGCTCGCCCTGCGCATGCAGCGCCTTGCTCAGATCCCCGAGCGGCACCAGCCGTATGGGGAACCGCTGCGCCAGATGCTGCACCGCGGTGGTCGGCAGCCCGCCCGACCAGAAGAAGGCGTCCAGCTCTCCCCGCTCCAGCAGCCGGGGCATCCGGTCGATGCCCACCCGTACCGGCGTGATGTCCTTGTCGAAGTCCAGCCCCGCCGCCTTCAGCAGCCGCCGGGTGATCAGCTGTACGCCGGAGCCGTCCGCCCCGACCCCGACCCGCAGCCGCCGCAGCCCGCCGGCCGAGCGGACGGCGGACTTCTTCGGCACCACCAGCTGCATGTAGTCGTCGTACAGCCGCGCGCAGGCCCGCAAGCGGTCCGCCCCCGGCTCGCGCCGGGCCTGGTACGTCGACACCGCGTCCGCCGTCGCGATGGTGAACTCCGCGCGCCCGCTGACCAGTTGGCGCAGATTGTCTATCGATCCCTCGCTGCGCGACAGCCGCAGGTCCACCTCCGGCATGTCGTGCGCCAGATCCTGCTTGAGCAGCTCCCCGTAGCGCTCGTACACCCCCGTCGGGACCCCGGTGGCCAGCGTCACCCGGCCGCCCGGTGCACGCTCGCCCCCCATCGACAGCAGCCACCACGTCGCCAGCGCGAGCGCGACCAATGCCGCGATCGTCACCTGGAG
This sequence comes from Streptomyces sp. NPDC028368, assembly GCF_055565615.1. Taxonomy (NCBI): domain Bacteria; kingdom Bacillati; phylum Actinomycetota; class Actinomycetes; order Kitasatosporales; family Streptomycetaceae; genus Streptomyces; species Streptomyces sp. NPDC028368. The sequence goes on from NZ_JBVHTY010000019.1 coordinate 44,059, forward strand.
AGCCCGGCGGCCGCTTATTCGGGGGAGTGCAGTGACCATGGGCGGGATCCTGCCAGCCGCGGAGCCTCAAGGGGAGGGCGGATACCCAACCGTGCTATTGGAGGGCTGTGCGCAGCAGGCCCAGCAAGGCCCTGGCCGCCGGGCCGGCGGGCCCGTCCGTCCGCCAGACCAGCGCGATCCGGCCACGTGGCGGCGGGTGTCCGGTGAGCGGCAGCGTCCGCAGTCCGTACGCCCGCGCGGCGTCGGCCGGCAGGTCGGGCACCACGGCCACCCCCAGGCCCCGGGCGGCGAGCTGCGCCAGCAGGTGCGGTGAGGCCGCCTCGAAGGCGATACGGGGCCGGAATCCCGCCGCCGCGCAGAAGGTCTCGAGCACCGCGCGCAGACCGGTGCCGCACGGCAGGCTGATCAACGGGCGGTCGCGGAGCGCGGCCGCCGGGACGCCCTTCCGGCCCGCGTGGGCGAGCAGCGGGTCGCCCGGCGCGACGGCGGCGACCAGGGGGACATCGAGCACCACCTGGGCCGAGATACCCGGCGGCGGGTCGTCCGGCAGCCCGATCACCGCGATATCGAGCTCACCGCCGCGCAGCGCCGCCAGCATCCGCTCGGAGTTGTCCTCGGTGAGAGCCATCTCGACCTCGGGATGGGCGTCGTGGAAATCGGCCAGCAGACAGGCCACATCGAAGGTGTCGGCGGCCGCCCCGGAGACCACGCCGATCGTGACCCGGCCGCGGAGCAGCCCGGTGAACTCGTCCACCGTCTCCCGCACCCCCTCGACCGCGGCGAGCGCCGCCCGCGCGTACGGCAGTACGGCCTCACCCACCTCCGTCAGCGTGACCGACCCGCCGGACCGGTCCAGCAGAGGCTGCCCGAGCTCCCGCTCCAGCTGCCGGATCTGCGCACTCACCCCCGGCTGCGCCAGGTGCAGACGGGCGGCGGCGCGGGTGAAGTTGGCCTCCTCCACCACGGCGATGAAGTACTGCAGCTGGCGGAGTTCCATAACTCCTGATGCTAGCGGCGAGAAAAACCCTCTCTTGGACTTATGCCGCCCCTCCCGACAGCCTGGAGACACGGCTTGATCAACGGCCTTGATCAACGGTCTTGATCAACGGCCCGGGGAGGGGATCACTCATGGACATGAAAGCGGCGATCGCGGCCGAACGCCGGGAACTGGCGGACATGCTGGACGCGCTGCCGGCCGGCGCCTGGGACGCACCCACCCTGTGTACGGGGTGGCGGGTGAGGGAGGTCGCGGCCCATATGTCGATGGGCTTCCGCTACTCGTTCGGCCGGCAGGCGCGCGAACTCCTCAAGGCGCGCGGCAATCTGAACCGGATGACCGACCGCTGCGCCCGCGCGGACGCGGCCGCCTCCTCGCCACGGGAGCTGGCCGCCTTCCTCCGCGACAACGCCGACCACCCCTGGACACCGCCGGTCGGCGGGCTCGCGTCGGCGCTCGGCCACGATGTGATCCACGGCCTGGACATCGCGGTCGCCCTGGACCTCGACCGCCGCGTCCCCGAAGACCGCCTGCGCACCGTCCTGGACACGGTCCGCCCCCGCTCCGCCAAGTTCTTCGGCGCCGACCTCACCGGCATCGCCCTGCACGCCGACGACCTCGACTGGTCCTTCGGCACGGGCACACCCCTGTACGGCACCGCCCAGGACCTGGCGCTGGTCACGTTCGGCCGCAAGCTGCCGGCCGGCCGGCTCCGGGGGGAGGCGAGCGGCCGTTTCGCCGCCGCTTGAGGCGGCTTCGGCGGTGAGCAGGACGACACGGTCCGCCCACGAGGCGGGAAAGCCACGGCGACCGGCCCGGTGCGCCTGGTGCGCCCGGGGCGGCCGCCGGGTCGGGGGATGTCCGAGGAACCGCCTACCCTTGTCGCATGAGCAGCAGCGACCGGAGTCAGGCAGTGGACGTCAAGGGAACTTACGAGGTGCGCACCTACGGGTGCCAGATGAACGTCCATGACTCCGAGCGGTTGTCGGGCCTCCTGGAGGGCGCCGGATACGTCCGGGCGCCCAAGGATGCCGACGGCGCCGATGTGGTGGTTTTCAACACCTGCGCGGTGCGCGAGAACGCCGACAACCGGCTCTACGGCAACCTCGGCCAGCTCGCCCCCAAGAAGGCCGCCCGGCCCGGGATGCAGATCGCCGTCGGCGGCTGCCTGGCCCAGAAGGACCGCGACACCATCGTCAAGAGGGCCCCCTGGGTCGACGTGGTCTTCGGGACGCACAACATCGGGCAGCTGCCGGTCCTGCTGGAGCGCGCCCGCATCCAGGAGGAGGCGCAGGTCGAGATCGCCGAGTCGCTGGAGGCGTTCCCCTCGACGCTGCCCACGCGACGCGAGAGTGCGTACGCGGCCTGGGTTTCGATCTCCGTCGGCTGTAACAACACCTGCACCTTCTGTATCGTGCCCGCGCTGCGCGGCAAGGAGAAGGACCGCCGGCCGGGCGACATCCTCGCCGAGGTCGAGGCCCTGGTGGCCGAGGGCGTCAGCGAGATCACCCTGCTCGGCCAGAACGTCAATGCCTATGGCTCCGACATCGGTGACCGCGAGGCGTTCAGCAAGCTGCTGCGGGCCTGCGGAAAGATCGAGGGCCTGGAGCGGGTCCGGTTCACCTCGCCGCACCCCCGTGACTTCACGGACGACGTCATCGCCGCCATGGCCGAGACGCCCAACGTCATGCCGCAGCTGCACATGCCGCTGCAGTCCGGCTCCGACCAGGTCCTGAAGGCCATGCGCCGCTCCTACCGCCAGGAGCGCTACCTCGGCATCATCGAGAAGGTCCGCGCCGCGATGCCGGACGCCGCCATCACCACGGACATCATCGTCGGCTTCCCGGGCGAGACCGAGGAGGACTTCGAGCAGACCCTGCACACGGTCCGCGAGTCCCGCTTCGCGCAGGCCTTCACCTTCCAGTACTCCAAGCGCCCCGGGACCCCGGCCGCCGAGATGGAGGGCCAGATTCCCAAGGCGGTCGTCCAGGAGCGCTACGAGCGGCTGGCCGCCCTCCAGGAGGAGATCTCCTGGGAGGAGAACAAGAAGCAGGTCGGCCGCACCCTGGAGGTGATGGTCGCCGAGGGCGAGGGCCGTAAGGACGACGCCACACACCGGCTGTCCGGCCGTGCCGCCGACAACCGCCTCGTGCACTTCACCCGCCCCGGCGAACCGGTCCGCCCCGGCGACATGGTGACCGTCGACATCACCTACGCCGCCCCGCACCACCTCCTTGCCGAAGGCCCGGTCCGGGCGGTCCGGCGCACCCGGGCCGGCGACGCCTGGGAGAAGCGCAACACCGCCCCGGCCGAAAAGCCCAAGGGCGTCCTCCTCGGCCTGCCCACGATCGGCGCCCCGGCGTCCGCCCCGGCCCCGGCGGCGGGCTGCGGCTGCGACTGAGCGGCGCCCACCGGGCGGCCCGGCCGAAGCCGAAACGGTGGCCGCGCCGCGGCGCCCCGCACCAGGGGCGTTACGCTGCGTGGCATGCTCGTAGCCGCCGCCATCTGCCCCTGCCCGCCGCTCCTCGTCCCGGAGGTCGCCGCCGGCGCCGCGCCCGAGCTGGACGCGCTGCGGGCTGCCTGCCTCGACGCGGTCGGTGTGCTGGCCGCCGCCCGGCCCGACCGGCTGGTCGTCCTCGGCCCGGCGGAACAGGAGGGGCGGGGCCCGCACCCGCAGGGCGCCATCGGCTCGTTCCGCGGCTTCGGGGTGGACCTGGAGGTGCCGCTGGGTGCGGCGGAGGGCGCCGTTGAGCGGGAACTGCCGCCGTCGCTGTCGGTCGGCGCCTGGCTGCTCTCCCGCGCCGACTGGGCCGACGCCCCCGTCGAAGGCCTGGGCATAGGAGAACCGCTCACCCGCGACCGCTGCCTGCCGCTGGGCCGCGAGATCGCCGCCTCCGCACCCCGCGTCGCCCTCCTGGTGATGGGCGACGGCAGCGCCCGCCGCACGGTGAAGGCCCCGGGGTACTTCGACGAGCGGGCCGAGGGGTTCGACGCGGCGGCGGCCCGCGCCCTGGGCGCCGCCGACACGGCGGCACTGACCGCGCTCGACGAAGAGCTCGCCTTCGATCTCCAGGCGTCCGGACGCGCCTGCTGGCAGGTCCTGGCGGGCGCGGCCCAGGGCGCGGGGCTGCACGGCGAACTCCTGCGCGAGGAGGCGCCGTACGGGGTCGGCTACGTCGTGGCGACCTGGTCCTAGGGGCCGTACGCCCTGGCCCCGGGGTGCCCTACGCCCCCTGCCGGGCGAGCCGTACGCACACGACGGCCGCGGGGTGTCCCGCCCCGCGGCCGTCGCCGTATCCCGGCCGGGCGGACGCTTCTGCCCGCCGCCGCACGCGGCACCACCCATGGGCCCCGCGCCGGGTGCCGCCCTACTTGCGGGCGCCGTCCCCGGCGTCGCTGTCGGCCGCCGCGCCCGTGGACTGCTGCCGCGGAATCCCGGGGTTCCCGTCGGGCTCGGCGCCGGCCGCCTCCGGTCCCTCCGGGGCCTCTTCGCCCTCCGGGCCCCCGGCCGCCTCCTGCGTCGCCGCCCCCTCGGCACCGGCCTCCGACGCCTGGGTCACCTCCCCCTCTGCCGCCCCTTCCGTCGACTCCACGGGCTCCGCCGACGCCACCGCCGCCTCGGATTCCGCGGATTCCTTGCGCCGCCGAAACAGCGAAAACAGGCTCATAACAGCTCCTACCGTACTCATATGGGTGAAATCCGTCGTGGCCCGGAGCGTCCCATTGCGCCGCCCCCGGGCGCCGGTTGTGCACCGGCTCTCGGGACCTCGAACAGGCAACGACGCCATGGGTGGCCCGTCACGTCGCTCGTTCGAGATGAGGGCGCGAAGTTTGCGAGACTGACGGGGTGAACACCGCCGTTCCCGCTCCGCGGGTCATCGCCGTCGTCGGTCCCACCGCGGCCGGAAAGTCCGATCTGGGCGTCGCGCTCGCGCAAGCCGTGGGCGGCGAGGTCATCAACGCCGACTCCATGCAGCTCTACCGCGGCATGGACATCGGCACCGCCAAGCTCACGCCCGAGGAACAGCAGGGCGTCCCGCACCGCCTCCTGGACATCTGGGAGGTGACCCGCGCGGCCAGCGTCGCCGAGTACCAACGGCTGGCCCGCGCCGAGATCGACCGGCTGCTCGCCGAGGGGCGCACGCCGGTCCTGGTCGGCGGTTCCGGCCTGTACGTACGCGGCGCCATCGACGCCCTCGACTTCCCCGGCACCGACCCCGAGGTGCGCGCCCGCCTGGAGGCCGAGCTGGCCGAACTGGGCAGCGGCGCCCTGCACGCCCGGCTCACCGCCGCCGACCCCGAGGCGGGCCGCGCGATCCTGGCCGGCAACGGCCGCCGCATCGTGCGCGCCCTGGAGGTCATCGAGATCACCGGCCGCCCCTTCACCGCCAACCTCCCCGGCCACGAAGCCGTCTACGACACCCTCCAGATCGGCGTCGACGTCGAGCGCCCCGAGCTCGACGAGCGGATCGCGCGGCGGGTGGACCGCATGTGGGAGGCCGGCCTGGTGGACGAGGTGCGGCGCCTGGAGGGCGAAGGGCTGCGCGAGGGCCGTACGGCCTCCCGGGCGCTCGGCTACCAGCAGGTGCTCACCCAGCTGGCGGGCGAGTGCACCGAACAGGAGGCGCGCGAGGAAACGGTGCGCGCCACCAAGCGCTTCGCGCGCCGTCAGGATTCCTGGTTCCGCCGGGATCCGCGCGTCCACTGGCTCAGCGGCGCCGCCGACCGCCGCGCGGACCTCCCGCGGCTCGCGCTGGCGTTGCTCGAACGACCGGTCACAGCCTGATCACGTCATGGCATCGGGACGCTCCGGCCGTCATCCGGGCGCCTGAGGGCGTGTCATCATCGACCTTCGATCGAGGCGTGCAGTCTGCAGTGGGGAGGGCGCGTGGCAATGGAGGCCGGCCCTCGCAACGGAGCCCAGGAAACGGACCTCAGCGACGCCGACGGCATGCCGCTGGCCCAGGACGGCCCGGACTCGCACGACGACATGACCACCACCGATGACGCCCCGCTCGCCGAGCCGGCCACCCTGGACGACTCGGACGCCCCGGACGCCGGCAGCGACGCTCCCACCGACGGCGGCGAGTCCTTCCGGGAACTGCGGCCGCCGCGCCGGCTGCGCCTGTGGCAGCTCGCGCCGATCGTGGTGCTCGCCTCCGTCGGTTCCCTGATGTTCGCCTTCCCGCTCGCCTTCGAATTCGGCGGCGACGGCGGCGCGGTGATAGCGATGCTCGGCCTGCTGCTGTGCTGCTGCGCCGCCGGCTGGGGCATGATGGCCGCCCGCCGCGTCGGCCACACCTGGCCGGGACTGCCGGTACCCGGCTCCGGCCGCCGCGCCGGCTGGCGCATCGTGGTGATCTACGCCGCGGTGGTCGCCGTCCTGGCCGCCCTCGCCATCTGGCGCGTCGCCCGCCTGCGCTGACCCCGGCACGACCCGTACGCGCGACCCCGGGCGGCCGCCCGTACGATTCAAGGGTGACCACGCAGCGCATCGCTTTCCTCAAGGGCCACGGCACCGAGAACGACTTCGTGATCGTTCCCGACCCGGAGGGCCGCCTCGACCTGTCCGCGGCCGCGGCCGCCCGCATCTGTGACCGGCGGGCCGGGCTCGGCGGCGACGGCCTGCTGCATGCCGTGCGGTCCGCGGCGCACCCCGAGGCGCGCGCGATGGCCGACGAGGCCGAGTGGTTCATGGACTACCGCAACGGCGACGGCTCCATCGCCGAGATGTGCGGCAACGGCGTCCGCGTCTTCGCGCGCTATCTGCTGCACGCCGGCCTGGTGGAGCCGGGCGAACTCGCCATCGCCACCCGCGCCGGAGTGCGCCGGGTGCACCTCGCCAAGACCGGCGATGTCACGGTCTCCATGGGCCGCGCCGAGCTGCCCGAGGAGAGCGTCGTGGTCACCCTGGACGGCCGCAGCTGGCCGGCCCGCAACGTGAACATGGGCAACCCGCACGCGGTCGCCTTCGTCGAGGATCTGGCCCACGCCGGGGAACTGCGGGCCGTACCGCCGTTCAGCCCAGCGGGGGTTTATCCGGACGGCGTGAACATCGAGTTCGTCGTCGACCGCGGCCCGCGGCACGTGGCGATGCGGGTGCACGAGCGCGGTTCGGGTGAGACCCGCTCCTGCGGCACCGGCGCCTGCGCGGTCGCGGTCGCCGCCGCCCGCCGGGACGGCATCGATCCCGCCGGGACCGGCCTGCCCGTCACCTACACCGTCGACGTACTCGGCGGCAGCCTGTCGATCACCGAGCTGCCCGACGGCACGGTCGAAATGACCGGACCGGCCGTGATCGTCGCCGAGGGCACCTTCGACCCGGGCTGGCTGACCACGGCGCTCGCCTGACGGACACGTTGTCGTCCGGAAATTCGCTCGAATGGGTGATCTGTTTCACGCTGAGCGAGAGGTGGACAGCGGTGCGTGATGGGCTCGGTAGCATCAAGCACCGGCCCGGACGTTCCGAGTGACGACGTCCAACCGCCGGTCGACGCTGCCGGAGGTGCCCATGAGCGCAGAGGCCACTAACCCTGGTAACCCCGGAGCAGCGGGCCGCAGGCGCGGCCGCCCCCGGCTGGATGTACAGGGGCTGCGCCGGATCGGGCGCGCCGCGCTGCTCGGTGCGGCCCCCCGCGACGGCCTTCCCGATGCCCTGGAACACGTCGCCAAGGTGCACCGCGGCCACCACCCCGACGCCGACCTGGACATCCTGAGCAAGGCGTACGCGCTGGCCGAGTCCTCGCACCGCGGGCAGATGCGCAAGAGCGGCGAGCCGTACATCACCCACCCGCTCGCGGTCACCCTCATCCTCGCCGAACTCGGCGCGGAGACCACGACCTTGACCGCCTCCCTCCTCCACGACACCGTCGAGGACACGGAAGTGACGCTCGATCAGGTGCGGACTCGGTTCGGCGACGAGGTCTGCTATCTGGTCGACGGGGTGACGAAGCTGGAGAAGGTCGACTACGGCGCGGCCGCCGAGCCGGAGACCTTCCGCAAGATGCTGGTCGCCACCGGGAACGACGTCCGCGTGATGTCCATCAAGCTCGCCGACCGGCTGCACAACATGCGCACCCTCGGCGTGATGCGCCCCGAGAAGCAGGCCCGGATCGCCAAGGTGACCCGCGACGTCCTGATCCCGCTCGCCGAACGCCTCGGCGTCCAGGCGCTCAAGACGGAGCTGGAGGACCTGGTCTTCGCGATCCTGCACCCGGAGGAGTACGCCACCACCTGCCGCCTCGTCAGCGAGCACACCACCCGGCCCGGCCCACTGGCCGCCATCGCGGCGCGGGTCCGGACGACCCTGGACGAGGCCGGGATCCACGCCGAAGTCCTGGTGCGGCCACGGCACTTCGTCTCCGTGCACCGCGTCCGGCTCACCCGGGGCGAGCTGACCGGCGCCGACCTGGGACGGCTGCTGGTCCTGGTCGCCGAGGACGCCGACTGCTACGCGGTCCTCGGCGAGCTGCACACCTGCTTCACCCCGGTCGTCTCCGAATTCAAGGACTTCATCGCCGCGCCGAAATTCAACCTCTACCAGTCGCTGCACACCGCCGTCACCGGCGAGTCCGGGGAGATCGCCGAGACGCTGATCCGCACCCACCAGATGCACCGGGTCGCCGAGGCCGGGGTGATCGCGCTGGGCAACCCGTACGCCCCCACGGACGGACCGGACGCCCCGGACGGTGAACGGGCCGACCCGACCCGCCCCGGGTGGCTCTCCCGCCTCCTGGAATGGCAGCGCACCACCCCCGACCCGGACACCTTCTGGACCTCGCTGCGCGACGATCTGGCGCAGGACCTGGAGATCACGGTCTTCTGCGCGGGCGGCCCGGCGAACGGCCCCGCGGACGGCTGTATCGGGCTGCCCGCGGGGGCGAGTTGTGTGGACGCCGCCTATGCCCGGTACGGCGAGGCGGCGCACTGCTGTATCGGCGCCCGGGTCAACGGCCGCCTCGCCACCCTCGCCACCGTCCTCCGCGACGGCGACAGCCTGCATCTCCTGATGGCCCCGGACTCCGCCACCGGGCCCGCACCCGAGTGGCTCGACCACGCCCGTACCCCAGCCGCCCGGCTGTCCATCTCCCGGTGGCTGTCGCGTCCCACCGGGACGGACACCGGCGAGCCGCCCCCGGAGTCCCCCCAGGCAGGCCCCGCCGCCACGGATCACGACCCCTGCGACACGGCCGAGATCACCCCCGCCGCCGTTCTGGCCGTCGCGGATCTGCCCGGCGCGTCCGTACGGCTGGCGCGCTGCTGCACCCCCGTGCCCCCCGACAACGTCACCGGATTCGCCGTACGGGGCGGCACGGTCACCGTGCACCGCGCCCTGTGTCCCGTCGTGGCGCGTATGGCGGCGACCGGCCGGCAGCCGGTCGGGGTGCGCTGGCGGCGGGCGGGCCGGACCGGTCACGGCTGCCGGGTGACCCTCCTGGCCGAGGCCTTCAGCCGGCCGCACCTCCTGGCCGACCTCACCGAAGCGATCGCCGCCCAGGGCGTCGCCGTGGTGTCCGCCGCCGTCGAACCCCCGCATGAGCAGCGGGTACGCCACACCTACACGCTGCATCTGCCCAACGCCGCCGGCCTGCCCTCCCTGATGCGGGCGATGCGCGAAGTGCCTGGCGTCTTCGATGTGTTGCGCGCGGGGCGGGCCAGGCCGGCCGCCGCGCTACGCCCCTGACGGCCGCGCCGCACCCGGGCGTAAGCCGGACGCCTGAACCACCGCCCTTTCGAGTGCCGTAGTGCCGTGCCGTCCACGGGCCGGGGACCCGCGCTGATAGCGGTAGCCCATGTCGCTTCCCTCGCGTCGACCGTCCCCCGATACCGAGCGTCCCGCCGCTGCCGCGTCCCGCCTCCCGCGCCGGTCGATCCCACGGCGGGCCGGCCGCCGCGCCGCCGCCCTCTCGCTGGCCGCCGTCGCCCTCATCGGCGCCGCCCCGCCCCCGGCCGCCCCCGGCGCGCTCGGTATCGGCGACCGCCTGTTCCCCACCCTTGGCAACCCCGGCTACGACGTCACGTCCTACCTCGTGGACCTGGACTACTCCGGCCACAACGACCGGCCGCTGAACGCCGTCACCGAGATCACCGCCCGCGCCACCGCGGCACTCGACCACCTCAACCTCGACTTCGCCCGCGGCAAGGTCAGCTCCGTGGAGATCGACGGCCTGCCCGCCCACTACGAGCAGCACGGCGAGGACCTGGTGGTCACCCCGGTCGCCGGCGTCTCCCCGGGGGAGCAGCTGCGGATCGTCGTACGGCACACCAGCGACCCGCGCGGCAAGAGCGACGGCGGCTGGATCCGTACCGCCGACGGGCTGGCGATGGCCAACCAGGCCGACGCCGCGCACCGCGTCTTCCCCTGCAACGACCACCCCTCCGACAAGGCGTCCTTCACCTTCCGTATCAGCGCCCCCCAGGGCGTGACGGCCGTCGCCAACGGGGAGCCCCTCGAGCGGGCCGAGCGCGGGCCGCGCCGGATCTGGACGTACCGGACCGCCCACCCGATGGCACCCGAGCTGGCGCAGGTGTCCCTCGGCCGGTCGGTCGTGCTGCGGAGCGCGGGACCGCACGGCCTGCCGGTGCGGAGCGTCGTACCGGTCGCCGACCGCGCGGCGCTCGCCCGCTGGGTGGCCAAGACCCCCGGTCAGCTGGCCTGGATGGAGAGCAAGGTCGGCCCGTTCCCCTTCGAGAACTACGGGGTGCTGATCGCGGACGCCCAAACCGGCTTCGAGCTGGAGACCCAGACCCTCTCGCTCTTCGAGAAGGGCCTGTTCACCGGCCGGCTGCCCGAGTGGTACGTCGAGTCGATCATGGTGCACGAGCTGACCCACCAGTGGTTCGGCGACAGCGTCAGCCCGCACCGCTGGTCCGACGTCTGGCTGAACGAGGCCCACGCCACCTGGTACGAGGGGCTCTACGCCCAGGAGAAGGGCGGCCCCAAGGCCTCTTGGGACACCCGGATGCAGCGGGCGTACCAGCTCTCGGACCGCTGGCGCGCCGACGGCGGCCCGCCCGCGGCGCCCAAGATCGCCAAGCCCGGCAAGAAGATCAGCATCTTCCGGCCGGTCATCTACGACGGCGGAGCACTGATCCTCTACGCACTGCGGCACAAGATCGGCCCCGCTGCCTTCGACCGCCTCGAACGCACCTGGCTGACCCGCCACCGCGACGGCGACGCGAGCAGCGCCGACTTCGTCCACCTGGCCTCCGAGATCGCCGGCGAGGACCTGACCGGCTTCTTCCAGGGCTGGCTCTACGGCGCGAAGACCCCGCCGATGCCGGGCCACCCGGAGTGGCGGGTCACGCGCACGCACTGACCGGCGAGGGGCCCCGGTGGGCCGTCCGAGGCACAGCGGGCGCCCCGCTGCGGGAAAACGCCGGAAACCCGCGTGACGGGCCGTGACGGGCCGTGCGACCATCTTCGGGTCGACGCCGAAGCGGCCGGGAATCTCCCGCGTGGCTCAGACGTTGTCACCAGCGACAGTCCCGGTGGGACCGCGAGGTCCCCGACGAGGACTTCCCAACGACACAAAGGATCAAATGACCTCCTCTTCTTCCCTTCCGCAGGACCGGCAGCGCCTCCCCGAGAGCCTTCGGGCCGACGCCCTGATGGAAGAGGACGTCGCCTGGAGCCACGAGATCGACGGGGAGCGTGACGGCGACCAGTACGACCGCTCGGCGCGTGCGGCGCTGCGCCGTGTGGCAGGCCTGTCCACCGAGCTCGAAGACGTCACCGAGGTCGAGTACCGCCAGCTCCGCCTGGAGCGCGTGGTGCTCGTCGGTGTCTGGACCACCGGCACGGTCCAGGAGTCGGAGAACTCGCTCGCCGAGCTCGCCGCGCTCGCCGAGACCGCCGGCGCCCTGGTGCTCGACGGTGTCATCCAGCGCCGCGACAAGCCCGACCCGGCCACCTACATCGGCTCCGGCAAGGCCCTGGAACTGCGCGACATCGTGCTCGAATCCGGGGCGGACACCGTGGTGTGTGACGGTGAGCTCTCCCCGGGCCAGCTGATCCATCTCGAGGACGTCGTCAAGGTCAAGGTGGTCGACCGCACCGCCCTGATCCTCGACATCTTCGCCCAGCACGCCAAGTCCCGGGAGGGCAAGGCGCAGGTCTCGCTGGCGCAGATGCAGTACATGCTCCCCAGGCTCCGTGGCTGGGGCCAGTCGCTGTCCCGGCAGATGGGTGGCGGCGGCTCCGGTTCGGCGGGCGGCGGCATGGCCACCCGTGGTCCCGGTGAGACCAAGATCGAAACGGACCGGCGGCGGATCCGCGAGAAGATGGCGAAAATGCGCCGGGAGATCGCGGAGATGAAGACCGGCCGGGACATCAAGCGCCAGGAACGCAAGCGCAACAAGGTCCCCTCGGTCGCCATCGCCGGCTACACCAACGCCGGTAAGTCCTCCCTGCTCAACCGCCTCACCGGCGCCGGTGTCCTGGTGGAGAACGCCCTGTTCGCCACCCTGGACCCGACCGTCCGCCGGGCCGAGACCCCCAGCGGGCGGCTCTACACCCTCGCCGACACCGTCGGCTTCGTCCGGCACCTGCCGCACCACCTCGTCGAGGCGTTCCGCTCCACGATGGAGGAGGTCGCCGACTCCGACCTCATCCTGCATGTGGTCGACGGCTCGCATCCGGTGCCGGAGGAGCAGCTGGCCGCCGTACGCGAGGTGATCCGCGACGTGGGCGCGACGGACGTGCCCGAGATCGTGGTCGTCAACAAGGCGGACGCCGCCGATCCGCTGGTGCTGCAGCGGCTGCTGCGCAACGAGAAGCACGCCCTCGCCGTGTCGGCCCGTACGGGCCAGGGCATGACGGAACTGCTCGCCCTGCTCGACGAGGAACTGCCGCGCCCCCAGGTCGAGATCGAGGCGCTGGTGCCCTACACCCAGGGCGCCCTGGTCTCCCGCGCACACGCCGAGGGCGAGGTCATCTCCGAGGAGCACACCGCGGACGGCACGGTCCTCAAGGCGCGGGTGCACGAGGAACTGGCCGCCGAGTTCCAGCCGTTCGTCCCGGCCGCCTAGCGGACCCGTACGGCCACGGCGCACACGACGAAGGCCCGCACCGGGGAATCCCCGGGCGGGCCTTCATCATGCGTGGGAGGTGCGGCGGGGGCCGGCCGAAGCGAGGCCGGCACCCACCCTCACCGGGTTACTGCTTGCTGGCCCACTTCTTGCTCATCGCGTCGAAGAGGGACTTGGCCTCGGGGCCCAGGTGCGGGCCGGCCGCCCACTTGGCGGGCCGCGGACCCATCGACATGTTGGAGGCCAGGACCGGCTTGCCGTCCTTGCCCTTGATGAACCAGGGGCCACCGGAGGAGCCACCGGTCATCGTGCAGCCGATGCGGTACATGGTCGGCTTCTTGGCGTCCATCGACAGGCGGGTCGGCTTGTCGGTGCACTGCTGCTGCGAGGCGCCGTCGAACGGTGCCTCGGCCGGGTAGCCCTGCGCGGTCAGGCTCGGGATCTTGCCGATCGCCGGAGCGTTGAAGTCCACCTCGTACGCGCCGCCGGCCATCTCCTCCAGCGACTTGCCGCCGGTGCCTGCCTCGGACTTCACATGCATCAGCGCGAAGTCGTACGGAGCCATCGGCACGCCCGGCACGGCGCCGCCGTCGCTGATCCACTCCTTGGAGGTCGCCAGGTCGTCCGCCCACCACTTGCCTTCCGGCACGCGGTCCTCGAACGGCGTGGTCTTCAGCTTGTCGGCGGACCCGCCGTTCTTGTTGAAGCTCGGCACGAACACGAGGTTGCGGTACCAGCCGCCGTTCTTGCCGGCGTGCACACAGTGCGCCGCGGTCCACACGAGGTTGGACTTACCGGGGTGCGCCGGGTCCTTGACGACCGTGGCGGAGCAACGCGCGTCGCCCTCCGGGGTGCTGAACACCAGCAGTCCGATACCGGGAGCGGTGGTGGTGTACGGAGTCTTCACGGCCTGAGCCGCGACGGCGGCAGGCTCGGGGTCGGTCTTGCCCTGGTCCTCGGAGACATCCCCGGGCTTCGTGTCGTCCTGCGGAGGCTTGGCCTTACCGATCTTGTCCGGATTCCAGAAGTCCTTGATGATCGGGTTGATGAACTGGCCGGCTTCGCGAAGCCACTTGTCCTTGTCCCAGTTCTTCCACTCCCCGTTCTTCCACTTGTCCAGGTCGATGCCGTGTTCCTTGAGCTTGTCCTGGAAGTCCTGGGGGATCTTGATCTCACCCCCGCCCGAGCTGCCCTGGGCCGACTGGGTCGGCTTGGCGTCTGCGTTGTCGCCCTCCGGCCCGCAGCCGGTGGCGGTCAGCGCCACTACGGCGGTGAGGGCCGCGGCGGCCAGGACTGGCCGACGTATGGATCGCATGGGTGAGTTCCCCCTGTGTGGATAAGGACTGGGCCGGTGTGGCCGGTGTGCGGTCGCGCCGTAGGCGGACTTGTCATGAACCTCATGATCCCGGCGCGACCCCCCACTATGCCGGTGCCGAGCAAGACGGCGGTAGTCGGGTCCCCGGTTCCGCCACCGCAAGGATCTTGACGGTGGCCGTGATCCGCCGTCGGCACCGTCGTTGGTACGTAAGGGGGAGCGCCGGGCTGCCCACACGGCCCGCGCGGCATCCAACAGCACACCAGCAGGAGGACACAACTGCCGTGGCGTTGACCGAAACCGTGCCGGCGGCAGCGCCGTCGGCCCACGAAGGGATTCTGCGCCGCCAGTCCCTGCGTGAGTCCGCTGCCCGCACCTACGCGCGTTCGCTTCCCATCGTCCCGGTGCGCGCCCGCGGGCTGACCATCGAGGGCGCCGACGGCCGCCGCTACCTCGACTGCCTCTCCGGCGCCGGCACCCTGGCGCTCGGGCACAACCACCCCGTGGTGCTCGAAGCCATCCACGCGGTCCTCGATTCCGGCGCGCCGCTGCACATCCTCGACCTGGCAACCCCCGTCAAGGACGCGTTCATCACCGAGCTGTTCGCCACGCTGCCACGCGAATTGGCCGAAACGGCACGCATCCAGTTCTGCGGCCCGGCCGGCACGGACGCCGTGGAGGCCGCCTTCAAACTCGTCCGGACGGCAACCGGCAGGGACGGCCTGATGGCCTTCTCCGGCGCCTACCACGGCATGACCGCCGAGGCGCTGGCGGCGTCCGGGGGAGCGCGCCACACCACCGTGACCCGCCTGCCCTATCCCTACGACTACCGCTGCCCGTTCGGCACCGGCGGCGAGCGCGGCGCCGAACTCTCCGCCCGCTGGACCCAGAGCCTGCTCGACGACGACAAGAGCGGAGTGCCCCGGCCCGCCGGGATGATCCTGGAACCCGTCCAGGGCGAAGGCGGCGTGATCCCCGCACCGGACGCCTGGCTGCGGCGGATGCGGGAGATCACCACCGACCGGCAGATCCCGCTGATCGTGGACGAGGTGCAGACCGGCGTCGGCCGCACCGGCACCTTCTGGGCCATCGAACACAGCGGGATCGTGCCCGACGTCCTGGTCCTGTCCAAGGCGATCGGCGGCAGCCTGCCGCTCGCCGTGATCGTCTACCGCGGGGAACTCGACGCCTGGCAGCCCGGCGCGCACGCCGGCACCTTCCGCGGCAACCAGCTCGCGATGGCCGCGGGCAGCGCCACCCTCGCCTACGTACGCAAGAACCAACTCGCCCGGCGCGCCCAGGAACTGGGCGCCCGGATGCTCGCCCGGCTCGGCTCGCTGGCGGCCCTCCACGACTGTGTCGGCGACACCCGCGGCCGCGGTCTGATGCTCGGCGTCGAGCTCGTCGACCGCGACGCCGACGCGGATGCCGGCGGCGCCCGCCCCGCCGACCCCGCACTCGCCGCCGCCGTCCAGCGCGCCTGCCTGGACCGCGGCCTGATCGTCGAACTGGGCGGCCGGCACTCCGCCGTGGTCCGCCTGCTGCCGCCCCTGACCATCACCGACGAACAGGCGGACGCGATCCTCGACCGCCTCGCCGACGCCATCGCGGCGGCGGTCCGCACCACCCCCGGGCCGACGGGCTCGTCCCCCACGACAATGCGAGGCACATCCCCATGAACGAACGCCCCGGTTCCGACGGGCCCCCGGCCGCCGAGCTCCTGCCCGCCCCCCAAGGCGCCGTCACCAGCGAGACCGTGCCCCGCCAGCAGCGGCACACCGCGGACGACGACGCCTGCCACCAGCCGCTCGAGGACCGCCAGACCCGGCCCGCGGCGGCCGGCCACGGCACCCCGCGCCCCTGCGACCGGGCTCTGCCCGCCGACGCCGACCCCCTCGACCACCCGGACCCGGCAGCCGCCGCCGACGCCGCCGGGATCGAGAGCCTGCTGCGCTGCTGGATCCGTGAGAGCGGCGCCCGCCGCCCGGCCGGCGGCCGGCTGCGCATCCCGCTCTACGCCAGCGGCACCGCCCTGCACATCCCCGTCCGCTACTGGTCACCCACCGGCTGGCACCGCCTCGACGCCCCGGACCTCGAAGGCGCCCCCACCCTCGCCGCGCCCCTGGACGCCGTCACCGTCGCCGCCCTGCTGCGCCGCGAGGCCGCGTACGGCGGCGAGCGCCGGGCACCGGACGGCGACGGGCGGGCGCCCGACGCTCGGGCGCCCCAGAAACCCGGCGAGCGGCACCACGCGCCGGAGGGCGAGCGGCCGCAGGCACCCGACGGCGACGGCGCCGAACTCGTCGGCCGGGTCGCGGGCTCCGTCCGCAGCACCGCCGTCTTCCTCGCCGACCGCCGCACCCGCCCGGCCGACTCCCATGCCTCCCTCTTCCTCGAAGCCGAGCAGTCCCTCCTCCTGGGCCACCCGCTGCACCCCACCCCCAAGAGCCGCGAGGGCCTCACCGACGCCGAGACCCGCGCCTACTCACCCGAACTGCGCGGGGCCTTCCCGCTGCACTGGATGGCCGTCCACCGCTCCGTCCTCGCCACCGACTCCGCCTGGACCGAACGCGGCAAGCCCGT
Organism: Streptomyces sp. NPDC028368; assembly: GCF_055565615.1. Lineage (NCBI taxonomy): Bacteria > Bacillati > Actinomycetota > Actinomycetes > Kitasatosporales > Streptomycetaceae > Streptomyces > Streptomyces sp. NPDC028368. Next base: position 60,984 of record NZ_JBVHTY010000019.1, read on the forward strand.
CCCGGCCGAACGGCTCGCCACCGAACTCGCCGAAGCCGACCTCCACCTCCCGGACGACACCGTTCCGCTGCCGCTGCACCCCTGGCAGGCCCGCGAACTCGCCGGCCGCCCCGACATCGCCGCCCTCCGCGACGCCGGCCTGCTGCACGACCTGGGCCCCGCCGGCCCCCGCTGGCACCCCACCTCCTCCGTCCGCACCGTCTACCGGCCCGACGCGGACGCCATGCTCAAGCTCTCCCTGGGCCTGCGCATCACGAACTCCCGCCGGGAGAACCTCCGCAAGGAACTGGAGCGCGGCGTCGAGGTCCACCGGCTGCTGCGCACCGGCCTCGCCGAGCAGTGGCAGGCCGTCCACCCGGGCTTCGACATCATCCGCGACCCGGCCTATCTCGCCGTCGACGGCCTCGACGGCCGCCCCGTCCAGGGCCTGGACGTCGTCATCCGCCACAACCCCTTCACCACCACCGACGACGCCGTCTGCATCGCCGGGCTCACCTCGCCCCGGCCCTGGCCAGGACACCCCGGTGTGCGCTCCCGGCTCGAAGATCTCGTCGGTACGCTCAGCGCCCGCACCGGCCGTCCCCAGGGCGCCGTCGCCACCGAATGGTTCCTGCGCTATCTCGAGGCGGTCGTACGGCCCGTCCTGTGGCTCGACGGCACCGCGGGCATCGCCCTGGAAGCCCACCAGCAGAACACCCTCGTGCTGCTGGACCCCGACGGCTGGCCGGTCGGCGGCCGCTACCGCGACAACCAGGGCTACTACTTCCGTGCCTCCCGGCGCGCCGACCTCCAGCGGCGGCTGCCCGGAATCGGCGCGACCAGCGACACCTTCGTCGCCGACGACGTCACCGACGAACGCTTCGCCTACTACCTCGGCATCAACAACGTCCTCGGCCTCATCGGAGCCTTCGGCGCACAACGCCTGATCCGGGAGGAGATCCTGCTCGCCGCCTTCCGCCGCTTCCTCGCCGACGCCGCCGCGACGCCCCGCGCACACCGCTCGACCCTGCCCGAGCACCTGCTCACCGCCCGCACACTGCGCTGCAAGGCCAACCTCGCCACCCGGCTGCACGGCCTGGACGAGCTCGTCGGCCCGGTCGACACCCAGTCCGTCTACGTCACCGTGCCCAACCCCCTCGCCACCTAGCCCCCCGTCCCGCCCACCGGCCCCAGGCGCCGCCCGCGACCCACAAGGCCCCGCGGCAGGCGGCCACGAGAGGAGAGTGTCGCCGTGCCCACCACCGACCCCGGCCTCAGCTCCGGCTCCAGCCCCGAAGACACCCTCGAGCTGCAACTCCCGCCCGAATGGGGCACGTTGCCCGCCGAGGAGCACCGACAGCCGACCCCGGCCGGCACCCCGGCCGCCGGCGACCCGCTCGACAGCCCGGCCCACTGGGCCACCGCCGACACCCCCGCCGGGCCCTTCGCGCTCGTACCCGTCCAGCCGGACCGCGATCTCGACCGGATCGCCGGCTGGATGAACGACCCGGCCGTCGCGGCCTTCTGGGAGCTGGCCGGCGACCCGGAGATCACCGCCGCCCATCTGCGCACCCAGCTGGACGGCGACGGCCGCAGCGTGCCCTGCCTCGGGGTGCTGGCCGGCGTCCCGATGAGCTACTGGGAGATCTACCGCGCCGACCTGGACCTCGTCGCCCGCTGCTACCCGGCCCGGCCCCAGGACACCGGCCTGCACCTCCTCATCGGCGGCGTCGGCGACCGCGCCCGCGGCCTGGGCGGCACGCTGCTGCGCGCCGTCGCCGATCTCGTACTGGACCACCGGCCGCTGTGCCGGCGCGTCATCGCCGAGCCCGACCTGCGCAACACCGCCTCCGTGGCGGCGTTCCTGAGCGCCGGGTTCCACTACTCCGAGGAGATCGAACTGCCCGGCAAACACGCGGCGTTGATGATCCGCGACCGCGACCATCGCCACCTGCTCTGACCCCGGGGCCGTCCCTCGACGCCCCCGGCCCCGTCCCGGAGCCCGCCGCACCACCCGCCCCCGTCCATCTCCGCCCCGGTTGTCCCCCGTACGTGCCGGGCCCGTCCCGCTTCGAGGAGTCCCGCCTTGTCTCCCGCGCCCCAGCCCCCGCACAGCGCCTGGCAGCACGCCGCACGCCGACTGTTCGCCAAGACCCTGGCGGAGTTCGCGTACGAGGAAATCCTCACCCCCGAGCCCGACGGCACGACCCCCGACGGCACCCCGCGATACCGCCTGCCGGTCACCGACGACGTGGTCTATCGCTTCGCCGCCCGCCGCGGCGCCTACGGACACTGGCGCGTCGACCCCGACTCGATCACCCCCGACGCCGACCCGCTGCGCTTCCTCACCCACGCCCATGACGCCGTGCTGGGCCTGTCCGGCGACACCACCGGCCATCTCATCCGTGAGCTGACCGCCACCCTCGCCGCCGACACCCGCCTCGACGCCGCCTCCGTGAGCGCCGCCGACCTCGCCGACCTGGACTACGCCGCCCTCGAAGGCCGCCAGACCGGCCACCCCTGGCTCGTCGCCAACAAGGGCCGGCTCGGCTTCTCGGCTGCCGACGCGGCACGCTGGGCCCCGGAAGCCCGTACCCCCGAGCGGCTGCCCTGGATCGCCGCGCACCACAGCCTCGCCCACTACCGAGGTATCCCCACCCTCGCCACCCCCGATCGTCTCTACCGCGAGGAACTCGCCCCCGCCGTCCTCGACACCTTCGCCCGCACCGTCACCGACCAGGGCCGCGACCCCGCCGACTACCTCTACCTCCCCGTGCACCCCTGGCAGTGGGACGAGACCATCGCCCCGCTCTTCGCGCCGCAGCTCGCCGACGGATCCATCATCGCGCTGCCCACTGACAACGACCTCCGCCTCCCACAGCAGTCGATCCGCACCTTCACCAACATCAGCCGCCCGCAGGCCCGCACGGTCAAGCTGCCGCTGTCCATCCTCAACACCCTCGTCTGGCGCGGCCTGCCCACCGAGCGCACCCTCGCCGCCCCCGCCGTCACCCGCTGGGTCCACGGCCTGCGCGACGAGGACCCGTATCTGCGTGACGAGACCCGGGTGATCCTGCTCGGCGAGATCGCCTCCGTCACCGTCGAGCACCCCCTCTACGACCGGCTGCCCGGCGTCCCGTACCAGTTCAAGGAGCTCCTCGGCTGTATCTGGCGCGAGCCGGTCACCCCCCACCTCGACCCCGGCGAACGCGCCCGCACCCTCGCCTCGCTGCTGCAGACCGACCCCCGCGGGCGGGCGCTGACCGCGGAGCTGGTGCACCGCTCGGGCCTGGCCCCGCGCGTCTGGCTGCGCCGGCTGTTCGCCGCCCTGCTGCCGCCCCTGCTGCACTTCCTCTACCAGTACGGCACGGTCTTCTCCCCGCACGGCGAGAACGCCATCGTGGTCTTCGACGAGCACGACATCCCCACCCGCCTCGCGGTCAAGGACTTCGTCGACGACGTCAACACCAGCTCCCGGCCGCTGCCGGAACACGACTCCATGTCGGAGGAGGTACGGGCGGTGCTGCTGACCGAACCGCCGTCCTTCCTCATCCAGTTCATCCACTCCGGTCTCTTCGTCGGCGTCTTCCGCTATCTGGCGCCGCTGTGTGAGGAGCAACTGGGCGTTCCCGAGGACGAGTTCTGGTCACTCGTGCGGGCGGAGATCCTGCGCCACCACGAACGCTTCCCGAGTCTGAAGGAGCGGTACGAGACGTTCGACCTGCTCACCCCGCGGATCGCGCGGCTGTGCCTGAACCGCAACCGGCTCCACGTCGACGGCTACCGCGACCGGCCGGGCCGTCCGCATGCCGCGGTGCACGGCACCGTCCCCAACCCCCTGCACGCCCCGTGACCGGTACATGTCGGGTGACCGGTACCTGCCCTGTGACCGGTCCGGCTGTCAGTGGTCCCGCGTAGGCTTGCAGACGCTATGACGAAGCCCTCCCTCCCCGATCTGCTCCACGCCGCCGTCACCGCCGTCGGCGGCACCGAGCGCCCCGGCCAGGTGGCGATGGCCGAGGCCGTCGCCGAGGCCGTGGACGAACAGTCCCATCTGCTCGTACAGGCCGGCACGGGCACCGGAAAGTCGCTCGGCTATCTGGTCCCGGCCCTCGCGCACGGCGAGAGAGTCGTGGTCGCCACGGCCACCCTCGCCCTCCAGCGCCAGCTGGTCGAGCGCGATCTGCCGCGTACGGTCGAGGCGCTCCATCCGCAGCTGCGCCGCCGCCCGGAGTTCGCCATGCTCAAGGGCCGCTCCAATTACCTCTGCCTGCACCGCCTGCACGAAGGCGTCCCGCAGGAAGAGGAGGACGGCCTCTTCGACGTGTTCGAGCAGGCGACGCCCACCAGCAAGCTGGGCAAGGACCTGCTGCGGCTGCGCGACTGGGCGGACGAGACCGAGACCGGCGACCGCGACGCGCTCAGCCCCGGTGTCTCCGACCGCGCCTGGGGCCAGGTCTCGGTCTCCTCGCGGGAGTGCCTGGGCGCATCGAAGTGCGCGTACGGCGCGGAGTGCTTCGCCGAGGCCGCCCGGGAGCGCGCCAAGCTGGCGGACGTGGTGGTCACCAACCACGCACTGCTCGCCATCGACGCCATCGAGGGCGCGCCGATCCTTCCGCAGCACGAGGTCCTGATCGTCGACGAAGCCCATGAGCTGGTCTCCCGGGTCACCGGCGTCGCCACCGGCGAGCTCACCCCCGGCCAGGTGAACCGCGCCGTGCGCCGGTCCGCCAAGCTCGTCAACGAAAAGGCCGCCGACCAGCTTCAGACCGCCTCCGAGACCTTCGAGCGCCTGATGGAGCTGGCGCTGCCCGGCCGCCTGGAAGAGATCCCCGAGGACCTCGGCTACTGCCTGATGGCGCTGCGCGATGCGGCCCGTACGGTCATCTCCGCGCTCGGCTCGACCCGCGACAAATCCGTCCAGGACGAGGACGCCGTCCGCAAGCAGGCGCTCGCCTCGCTGGAGAGTGTCCACGCGGTGGCCGAGCGCATCGCGAACGGCTCCGAGTACGACGTGGTCTGGTACGAACGCCATGACCGCTTCGGTGCGTCGCTGCGGGTGGCTCCGCTGTCGGTCTCCGGGCTCCTGCGGGAGAAGCTCTTCGCGGACCGCTCCGTCGTTCTGACTTCCGCCACCCTCAAGCTGGGCGGCGACTTCAACGGCGTCGGCGCCTCGCTGGGCCTTGCCCCCGAGGGCACCGAGGGCGAGGACATTCCGTCCTGGAAGGGCCTGGATGTCGGCTCCCCGTTCGACTATGCGAAGCAGGGCATCCTCTATGTCGCCAAGCATCTGTCCCAGCCCGGCCGTGAGGGCGACCGCCAGGACATGCTCGATGAGCTCGCGGAGCTGGTGGAGGCCGCGGGAGGGCGGACGCTCGGGCTCTTCTCCTCGATGCGCGGCGCACGGGCAGCCGCCGAGGCGCTGCGCGGCCGCCTCGACGCGCCGGTGCTCCTCCAGGGCGAGGAAACGCTCGGCGAGCTGATCCGGGCCTTCGCCGAGGATCCCCGTACGTGTCTGTTCGGCACGCTGTCCCTGTGGCAGGGCGTCGACGTCCCGGGGTCGAGCTGCCAGCTGGTGGTGATGGACCGGGTGCCCTTCCCGCGTCCGGACGACCCGCTGATGAGCGCCCGCCAGAAGGCCGTCGAGGAGGCCGGCGGCAATGGCTTCATGGCGGTCGCCGCGACCCATGCGGCCCTGCTGATGGCCCAGGGGGCGGGCCGCCTGGTCCGCGCCACCGGGGACCGCGGTGTGGTGGCCGTCCTGGACCCCCGCGTGGAGCGGGCCCGCTACGGTTCCTTCCTGCGCAAGTCCATGCCGGACTTCTGGTACACGACGGACCGCAATCAGGTGCGGCGGTCACTGGCGGCGATCGACGCGGCGGCAAAGCAGGCAGAGGGCTGAGCCCCGTGGGGGCTTCAACCGCAACCATCAGTTGAGCAGCCCCCACCGGAGATCAACCGCCTCCGCGAGAGCGGCCGCGGTTGAGCGGCACAGGCAGCACAGAGCCCCGGAACCGGCGCAGTGGTCCCGGGGCTGTCCTGTGGGCGGGGTGTCAGACGCGGCGCAGTACCGCCACCACCTTGCCGAGGATCGTTGCCTCATCGCCGGGAATGGGCTGGTACGCGGCGTTGTGCGGCAGCAGCCACACATGGCCGTCCTCGCGCTTGAAGCGCTTGACGGTGGCCTCGCCGTCCAGCATCGCGGCGACGATGTCGCCGTTCTCGGCGACCGGCTGGCGGCGGACGGTGACCCAGTCGCCGTCGCAGATCGCGGCCTCGATCATGGAGTCGCCGACGACCTTCAGCACGAACAGCTCACCGTCGCCGACCAGCTGGCGGGGGAGCGGAAAGACATCCTCCACCGACTCCTCGGCGAGAATCGGCCCACCGGCGGCGATCCGCCCCACCAACGGGACGTAGGACGCCGCGGGCTTGCCCGCCGTCTCCGTCGCCGCGCTGGTGGTCTGGTCCGAGCCGCGGACCTCGTACGCGCGAGGGCGGTGCGGGTCGCGCCGCAGGAATCCCTTGCGCTCCAGAGCCATCAGCTGGTGGGCGACGGACGAGGTGCTGGACAGCCCGACCGCCTGGCCGATCTCCCGCATCGACGGCGGATAGCCGCGCCGCTGCACCGAATCCCGGATCACCTCGATCACCCTGCGCTGGCGGTCGGTGAGCCCCGAACTGTCGGCCCGGATCCCTGGCGGTCGGCCCGGCAGCGAGCGCGTGGGCTTTGGCTCTTCGGAGTCCAACGTGGCGTCGTCCATCGGCGTATTGCGTGCCGATTGCGGGTGCTCGAACCGGCTCTGGGAGTGGCTTTGTGCGGTGATGGTCGCGCTGTCTGCGGTGGTGGTCACGTCGGCCCCTCTCGAAATGTTCTCCCTAGTTAGCCAACGGTAGTTGCTTTCGAAAGGTTGCGCCAAACACACGTTCGAGTGAAAAAGTCGCTGATTGGCTGACCCGATCAAGTAGCTGGGTGTATGGCGGAAAGGCAATTCGGGCTTTTGGCACACGCTTTCGCGACGATTACCGAGTCCTTGATACTGCACCGGATTCTGTCATCCCCGCCCCTGCGACCCGCCGCCCGGGTGGCTTCCCGTACCCTCGTGGGCGACCGCCCCGGCCCGCCGCCACCGCGACACGCGGTAGGCGGTTATAAGCGCCGCGACACCACATCTAGTGCTTAGATGCGTCTCGCTGCCTACAAGTTGTGGTGCCTGGTCCTTCAAGGCCCCAAGGATCGCCTATGCTGGTGGCTGCTCCGAAGGGCCCGAACGGACCCCGTGGGGCCATTCAGTCGTACGCCGGGTTCGATGGCGTATGCCCGTATACGAGGGTGAGGAGGGTGGAGCCATGCACTGCCCCTTCTGCAGGCACCCCGACAGCCGGGTCGTCGACAGCCGCACCACCGACGACGGCACTTCGATCCGCCGCCGCCGACAGTGCCCCGACTGCGCCCGCCGCTTCACGACCATCGAGACGGCATCCCTGATGGTGATCAAGCGGAGCGGGGTCACCGAGCCCTTCAGCCGCAACAAGGTCATCGCGGGAGTGCGCAAGGCGTGCCAGGGCCGGCCGGTCACCGAGGACGCCCTCGCCAAGCTCGGCCAGCGGGTCGAGGAGGCGGTACGGGCCACCGGCAGCGCCGAGCTGTCCACCCATGACGTCGGGCTCGCCATACTGGGCCCGCTGCGGGAGCTGGACCTCGTCGCATACCTGCGCTTCGCGTCCGTGTACCGGGCCTTCGATTCGCTTGAAGACTTCGAGGCGGCCATCGCCGAGCTGCGGGAGCAGCGCGAGCAGGGACCGCCCGTGCAGGACCACGGGACCGACGGGGAGGCCGGCGGCCCGGCCCTTGCCGTTCCGGTGGGCCCTGCCTCCACCGCCGACTGAGCTCGGCGCACATCCAGGACCTGGTCGGGGCCAGAGCAGGCGGCCCCGGCATCAGAAAGACATACACCGTGCCACGGAATGAGTGTGCACATATGGGCGTTTGCCCGTATAGGGAGGCGGAATGACAGAGACGACGAGCGGCCCGGCACGAGGCTCCCGCGCCAAGGGCAGCAAGGCGAGCAAGGGTCTGCGCATCGAGCGCATCCACACCACCCCCGGCGTGCATCCGTACGACGAGGTGGAGTGGGCGCGTCGTGACGTCGTCATGACCAACTGGCGCGACGGCTCGGTCAACTTCGAGCAGCGTGGCGTCGAGTTCCCCGACTCCTGGTCGGTGAACGCGGTCAACATCGTCACCAGCAAGTACTTCCGGGGCGCGGTGGGCTCCCCGACCCGGGAATCGAGCCTCAAGCAGCTCATCGACCGCGTGGTCAAGACGTACCGCAAGAGCGGCGAGGAGAACGGTTACTTCGCCTCCCCGGCGGACGCCGAGATCTTCGAGCACGAGCTGGCCTACGCCTTGCTGCACCAGGTCTTCAGCTTCAACTCGCCGGTGTGGTTCAACGTCGGTACGAAGCAGCCGCAGCAGGTCAGCGCCTGCTTCATCCTCTCCGTGGACGACTCCATGGAGTCGATCCTGGACTGGTACAAGGAAGAGGGGATGATCTTCAAGGGCGGCTCCGGTGCCGGCCTGAACCTCTCCCGTATCCGCTCCTCCAAGGAGCTGCTCTCCTCCGGCGGCAACGCCTCCGGTCCGGTCTCCTTCATGCGCGGCGCCGACGCGTCCGCCGGAACGATCAAGTCGGGCGGCGCCACCCGCCGCGCGGCCAAGATGGTCGTGCTGGACGTCGACCACCCGGACGTCGAGGCCTTCATCGAGACCAAGGTGAAGGAGGAGGAGAAGATCCGCGCGCTGCGCGACGCGGGCTTCGACATGGACCTGGGCGGCGACGACATCACGTCCGTCCAGTACCAGAACGCCAACAACTCCGTCCGCGTGAACGACGAGTTCATGAAGGCCGTCGAGACCGGCTCGAAGTTCGGGCTGCGCGGCCGGATGACGGGTGAGGTCATCGAGGAGGTCGACGCCAAGGGTCTCTTCCGCAAGATGGCGGAGGCCGCCTGGGCGTGCGCCGACCCCGGTATCCAGTACGACGACACCATCAACCACTGGCACACCTCGCCGGAGTCGGGCCGCATCACCGCGTCCAACCCCTGCAGCGAGTACATGCACCTGGACAACTCCTCGTGCAACCTCGCCTCGCTCAACCTCCTGAAGTTCCTGCGCGCCGACGACCAGGGCAACCAGTCCTTCGACGCCGAGCGCTTCGCCAAGGTCGTCGAGCTGGTCATCACCGCGATGGACATCTCCATCTGCTTCGCCGACTTCCCCACCGAGAAGATCGGCGAGACCACCCGCGCCTTCCGCCAGCTGGGCATCGGCTACGCCAACCTCGGCGCCCTGCTGATGGCCACGGGCCACGCCTACGACTCCGACGGCGGCCGCGCGCTCGCCGGTGCCATCACCTCCCTGATGACCGGCACGTCCTACAAGCGCTCCGCCGAACTGGCCGCGGTCGTCGGCCCGTACGACGGCTACGCCCGTAACGCGGATGCCCACAAGCGCGTCATGAAGCAGCACTCCGACGCCAACGGCATCGCGGTGCGCATGGACGACCTGGACACCCCGGTGTGGGCCGCGGCCACCGAGGCATGGCAGGACGTTCTCCGCCTCGGCGAGAAGAACGGATTCCGCAACGCCCAGGCCTCGGTGCTCGCCCCCACCGGCACCATCGGCCTGATGATGGACTGCGACACCACCGGCGTCGAGCCCGACCTGGCGCTGGTCAAGTTCAAGAAGCTGGTCGGCGGCGGCTCCATGCAGATCGTGAACAACACGGTCCCCAAGGCGCTCAAGCGGCTCGGCTACCAGCCCGAGCAGGTCGAGGCGATCGTCGCCCACATCGCCGACCACGGCAATGTCGTCGACGCCCCCGGCCTCAAGCCGGAGCACTACGAGGTCTTCGACTGCGCCATGGGCGTCCGGTCGATCTCCGCCATGGGCCATGTGCGCATGATGGCCGCCGCGCAGCCCTTCCTCTCCGGTGCGATCTCCAAGACCGTCAACGTCCCCGAGACGGCCACCGTCGAGGAGATCGAGGAGGTCTACTTCGAGGGCTGGAAGCTCGGCCTGAAGGCGCTGGCGATCTACCGCGACAACTGCAAGGTCGGCCAGCCCCTCTCCGCCAAGAAGAAGGAGGAGAAGAAGGCCGAGCCGGTCGCCGAGAAGAAGGTCGTCGAGTACCGCCCGGTCCGCAAGCGCCTCCCCAAGGGACGTCCCGGCATCACCACCTCCTTCACCGTCGGCGGCGCCGAGGGTTACATGACCGCCAACTCCTACCCGGATGACGGTCTCGGCGAGGTCTTCCTGAAGATGTCCAAGCAGGGCTCGACCCTCGCGGGCATGATGGACGCCTTCTCCATCGCGGTCTCGGTCGGCCTCCAGTACGGCGTGCCGCTGGAGACCTACGTCTCGAAGTTCACCAACATGCGCTTCGAGCCGGCCGGCATGACGGACGACCCGGACGTGCGGATGGCGCAGTCGATCGTCGACTACATCTTCCGCCGCCTGGCGCTGGACTTCCTGCCCTTCGAGACCCGCTCGGCGCTCGGCATCCACTCCGTCGAGGAGCGTCAGCGCCACCTGGACACCGGTTCGTACGAGCCGGCCGACGACGTCGACGTCGAGGGCCTGGCCCAGTCCGCACCGCTCCAGCTCGAGACCCCGAAGTCCGCCCCGGTGGCCAAGGTCGTCGAGGAGACCGCCGCCCCGGCGCCGAAGCAGGCGCACACCAACGCGGAACTGGTCGAGATGCAGCTGGGGATCAACGCCGACGCGCCGCTCTGCTTCTCCTGCGGCACGAAGATGCAGCGGGCCGGCAGCTGCTACCTGTGCGAGGGCTGCGGGTCGACCAGCGGTTGCAGCTGACAGCTGATCCGGGATTCTGATTCCGGGCAGACCGGGACATGAATAGCGGATGAGGCGGTGGCCGGAGAATTCTCCGGCCACCGCCTTCGTCTTATGCGCGGCGATTCGGCGGTTACCGCCGCCGGCCGGCGGTGAAGGGTCGTATCCAGGAGGAGGCCGGCGCGCGGCCCCGGGACGACGGGAAAGGGGAGACGGCGCGCGCCGTCTCCCCGTTACGAAGGCCGGCCGTCAGGTGCCCATCAGCCCGGCGAACGCGTTCGGGTCCGTGTCGAATCCGCGGAGTACGGCCCGGAACCGCCACTCGCCCGTCTCGTCCCGGGAGAACTCGGCGACGGTGGCGGCGGTGGCCTGCGCGACTTCGGCGAAGTCGTTCTCCGTCAGGTTGGTGTGGCCCTCGCGGACCAGAACGGCGGTGTTCGCGATATCGCCGAACACCTTGCGGCCCTCACCCTGTTGGATGGCGACCCCTACCACGACGCGTGTGTAGGTCTCGGACAAGCGGTTCAGCTCCAGCGTCATGACCTCGTCGGCACCGAATCCCTTGCCGGTACGGCTGTCCCGGTTGAGGTTGATGGTGCCATCGGGCGACCTGCTGTCGAAGTGCACCAGATAGGCCGGTTCGCCGTGCGGCGCGTCCCCGGTGTACGTCGCCGCAATGATGTCGAGGTCATTGTCCGGAGCGCCGATGGGGCTGGGGTCCCACTTGAGCGTGACCTCGGCCTTCTCTACCCCTTTGTTGAGATTGCTCACCGGGCTCCCCTTCTTCGCATGCGTCGAACCCGTGGCGCGCCCACGTGGTCATGCGGACAACTCACCCGGGCTTCCCCTTGGTTGACCATCGTGCCACGCCGGTGGTTCCTCGGGCGGGGGTAAGTGCAGCTGGGAAGCCCCGGGTTGGGGCGGGCGGATGGCTTGATCGTGCCGTCCGGCCGGTCAGGCGCCGGCCGGGTCCCAGAGGCTGCCGAGATGGCTGTCGAGCACGTCCAGGGCGGCGGTGGGGGTGAGGTGCCCGATCAACACGTGTGCGGTCAGCCCGTCGGTGAGGGCGAGGAGGGTGCGGGCCGCGAGCTCCGGGCCGGCGGTTTCGGTGGCCTCGGCGATGAGCCGGGTGAACAGTGTCTGCAGTCCTGCATAGTTGGCGCGCAGGATTTCGGCCAGCGGCGGGCTGACCGCGGCCTGGGCCACGAAGGCCAGCCAGACCCGGGCCTCGGCGCGATGCTCCTCCTGGAGCAACGAGACCTCGGTGGCGGCGTGCCCCAGTGCCGTACGGGCCGACTGGGCCGGTGAGCCGACGATCCGGGCCGACACCCGCGCCGAGACCCGCTCGCCGACGTGGGTGAGGGCGAAGACCAGCATCTCCTCCTTGGTGCCGAAGCAGCGCTGGACGGCCCCCATGGAAACCTGCGCGCGGGCCGCCACATCGCGGAGTGTGACGCCTTCCAGGCCGCTCTCGTCGGCGAGCCGGCAGACGGCCTCGGCGATCTGCCGGCGTCGGCTCTCGTGGTCCACCTGCTTGGGCATGCCGTGCTCTCCGGTCTCTTCGAGTTTATTCGATGCGGGCGTATCGCTGACAAGGTTACGATGCTTTAGCGATGCAGGTGCATCGAAACCGGCGCGGTGTCATCCGGCCGGTCACGAGAGGGAGTTCCATGCAGAACGTGCTGTGGAAGATGGCGGCCCGTGCCCAGGCCGCGGCCGTACGCCGCGGCGAGGTGACGGCGGCCGAGCTGATCGACGGCCATCTGGAGCGGATCGCCGAGGTCAATCCGGCCGTCAATGCCGTCACCCAGCTGCTCGCGGAGCAAGCGCGTGCCGAGGCGGCGGCGGTCGACCGCCGGCGGGCCGCGGGCGCGGAGCTGGGGCCGCTGGCCGGGGTGCCGTTCACCGTCAAGGAGACCACCGCCGTCGAGGGCGTGCCGACGACATACGGCGTGCGGCGCTTCCGGGATGCGGTCGCGCACTCCGATGCGCCCCCGGTGGCCCGCCTCCGCGCGGCCGGCGCCATCCCGATCGGGCACAGCAATATGCCAACCATGATCCTCGCGGGTGTCCACACCCGCAGCGAGCTGTTCGGCGATACGGCGAATCCCTGGACCCGTGCCGTCACGCCCGGCGGCACCAGTGGCGGGGACGGCGCGGCCGTGGCGAGCGGGATGGCCCCACTGGGACTGGGCAACGACTCCGGGGGGTCGGTGCGTATTCCCGCGTCCTTCTGCGGAGTCGCCGGGCTCAAGCCGACCTACGGACGGTTCGCCGCGGATCACCGACTCGGACCGGACGACCCCGCTCTTGCCGGCCAGGTGCTGGTCGTCGACGGGCCCCTGGCGCGTACGGTCGACGATCTCCGGCTCGCCTACGAGGTGCTGGCCGGGGCCGATCCGCGTGACCCGAGGGCCGTGCCGGTGCCCGTTTACGGCGAGCCGCTGCCGCGCCCCCTCAAGGTGGCACTGGTGACGGACCCCGGCGGGCACGGCGTACACCCCACGGTGCGCAAGTCCCTGGAGAGCGCGGCGGACGCGCTGCGGGACGCCGGGTACGAGGTGTGTGAAGTGGCGGACGTACCGCGGCTGGACGACGCCCTGGAGGTCTACGGCCGGATGACGCTCACCGAATTCGCGCCCTCCTGGCCGCTGGTGAAGACCCTGTTGGGGGAGGGCGGCCATCGTTATATCGAGATGGCGATGGCCAGACGTGCCCCGGTGGAACTGACGGAGTATCTGCGGCTGACCGGCGTACGGCTCGGCATCCGCCGAGACTGGGCGGCGTTCCTGGACACCTATCCGCTGGTCCTGGGCCCGGTGTTCACCGACCCGCCGTTCGCCCCGGGGGAGGAGGTGCGCGACGCCGCCGGTCATCAGCGGGTGCAGACCGCGATGCGGCTGTGCACCGCGACCAGCTTCGTCGGCGTGCCCGCGGTGGCGGTGCCCACCGGGGTGGTGGACGGGCTCCCGTACGGCGTGCAGCTGATCGGGCGCGCCTACCGGGAAGACCTGTGTCTGGAGGCGGCCGAGGCGGTGGAGCGGCGGCTGGGGGTGCTCACGCCCATCGACCCGCGCCCGTAGGCGAGTTCATGGCGCCCGGCAGGTGACGCGCAGTGATGCCGGGCACGTCCGGGGCCGTACGATGGCGCGGTGCTGGTCAAGTGGATTCGCCTCACCGTTGTGGACCGTCGAGGTTTCGAGCGGGGGCAGCGGAAATGGGCGGGGCTGCTGGGTGAGCCGGGGTTTCGGGGGCAGGCCGGGGGGTGGAGCCGCGGCCGGCCGGGCGTCGCGCACCTGGTGGCCTTCTGGGAGAGCAGGGCGTTCTACGACTCCTTCATGGCCCGCTCGCACGACCGGCTGGCGGCCGCCCAGGTGGGCACCTTCAAGGACAGTCAAGTGCGCCTGTTCGAGCACGAATTCGACGTGAAGGTGGGATTCCGGCCTGCGTTCGGTGACGCGGATGTGCTCCGGCTGGCGCACTGCCAGGTGCGCCAGGACCGGGTCGATCACTTCATGCTGATGCAGGAGAAGGTCTGGAACCCGGCGATGGCGGGGTCGCCGGGCATGCTGCGGGGGATGCTGGGGAGGGCTCCGGGGGAGGAGTTCTTGGTGGTGTCGCTGTGGCAGTCGGCGGCCGAGCGCGGGAAATACCGGCCGGAGCGGATCGAGCGGCTCGCCCTGCGTGCCCAGATAGCGGCGGATGTCCGGGCCATCGCGGGAGATGTGGTGCAGCTCGAGCCGTCGTGGACGGTGTGAGGCGCGGTCAGGGGCCGGTGCCGGGTGTGGCTGCGGGCGCGGGTGTGCCGGCCGTGGCGCCCTCGCCGCCTGTGGTGAACACCCCGGCTCGGGCGGCCGCCATCGCCGCCGCCGCGGCCTGATCGGCGACCGCCTCGTCGACCGGCTCACGGGTGATGAACAGCCGGAAGAAGACCGGCGCCGATACGGCCCGGACGAGCGCCCCTGCGTCGACCGCGGCCTGGGGCGCCGCCCCTTGCGATGCGGCCCCTGCCGTGGGGGCGGGCAACTCCCCGCGCCCGACGGCGCGTTCCACGACCGCCTCGCAGCGCCGGAACCGCTCGGCGTAATAGGCGCGCAGCGCCCCCGCGGCCCGCTCCGACCGGAATCCGGCCGCGATCATCGCGGAGCTGGACGCGGCCACCGGCGGGTTGGTGAAGGAATCGACGACCTGGCGGGCGAGGGCGCGCAGATCACCCTCCAGGGATCCGGTGTCCGGCGGCACCCAGCTGTCCTCGCCCGCGAGATCCAGGGCGTCGGCGACCAGGCCCTCGACGTCCCCCCAGCGGCGGTAGAGCGTCGTCTTGTGCACGCCGGAGTGCTCGGCGACGTATTCGACGGTCAGGCCGGGATAGCCGTGCTCGGTGAGGCCGGCCAGTACGGCGTCGCGCACGGCGGCCCGGGTGCGGGCGGTGCGACCGCCGGGGCGCTGGGTTCCGGGCTGCCGGGCGCCCGTCTTCTCGTTGTCGTCACTTTTCTCGTTGTCCTCGCCGTCGTCAGCCAATTGCAACTCCAGTTGTGTTAGCGCTGGGCGTGTGTCATCATTCATCGTAATGCAACGTCCGTTGCATTTGTATCGCCTCGATGCCTCAGCACCTCGCTCGTGCCGACCACTCGCCACTGGCACCGGCCACTGACATCGACCGCTGCCTGCCGCCTGTTCACTGCCGACCGCCCGGAGGATTGCTTGCCCACTCAGATCGCGCTCCACGATGTCACCAAGGCCTACGTCGACCGACCGCTGCTCGACGCCGTGTCGCTGTCGATACGTCCTGGCGAACGCATCGGCATCGTGGGTGAGAACGGTGCCGGAAAGTCGACGCTGCTGCGCATCATCGCGGGCGCCGAGCAGCCCGACGACGGCCACGTCGTGCGCAGTGCCGACGGCGGTATCGGCTATCTCGGCCAGACACCCGAGCTCCCGCCGCACCACACCGTCCAGGACGCGATCGACGCCGCCCTGGCGAACCTCAGGGAGATGGAAGGCCGACTGCGGTCACTGGAGCAGACGCTGGGGGGCGCCGCGGCCGACCGGCTGGTGGAGTACGGCGATCTGCTCACGCTCTTCGAACTGCGCGGTGGCTACGAAGCCGATGCCCGCGTCGAGAAGGCGCTGCATGGCCTGGGCCTGCAGCGGGTGGACCACGACCGGCTGCTCGGCAGCCTCTCCGGAGGCGAACAGGCCCGGCTGGGGCTCGCCTGCCTGATCGCCGCGTCACCCGAGGTCATGCTCCTCGACGAGCCCACCAACCACCTCGACGCGGACGCCCTCGACTGGCTGGAGGACGCCCTGCTCGCCCATCGCGGCACGGTCCTCGCCGTCTCCCACGACCGTCTCTTCCTCCAGCGGATCGCCACCGCGATCATCGAGGTGGACGCCGACCGCCAGACCCTCATCCGCTACGGCGACGGCTACGGCACCTTCGTCGCCACCAAGGCCGCCGCCCGCCGCCGCTGGGAGCAGGACCACGCCCGCTGGTGCGAGCAGATCGCACAGCTCACCGACTTCGCGGCGGGCACGGCCCACAGCGTCGCCCAGGGCCGTGCCATCAAGGACGGCAACAAGATGGCCTACGACCGGGACAAGGGCCGCGTCCAGTCATCCGTGTCCAGCAGGGTGCGCAACGCCCAGGAGCGACTGCGCAGACTGCGCGAGGCGCCGGTCCCCAGGCCGCCGGATCCGCTCCGGTTCCGCGCGGCACCCGGCGTGGGCGGGGCGGAGGGCACCCTCGTCGCACTCGACGGGGTGCGGGTCGGGTCCCGGCTGGAAGTGGACTCATTCGCCGTATCCGCCGGTGAACGCCTGCTGGTCCATGGTGCCAACGGCGCCGGCAAGACCACCCTGCTGCGGGTCCTGGCAGGAGTCACCCAGCCGGACTGCGGCACGGTCGACCGCCGAGGACGGATCGGCTTCCTGGCCCAGGAAATACCGGTCTCCCGCCCCGCCGAGCCCCTGCTGACCGCTTTCGGCCGGGGTCTGACCGGGGATGACGAAGAGCTGTCCGCCCTTCTGCTGTCCTTCGGGCTCTTCCGCGAGCGCGATCTGCGGGTGCCCGTCGGGGCGCTCTCGGCCGGCCAGCGCCGCCGGCTGGCCCTGGCCCGGCTGCTGGCCCGCCCGGCGGACCTGCTGCTGCTCGACGAGCCGACCAACCACCTGGCCCTCGGCCTGATCGAAGAACTGGAGGAAGCCCTGACGCTGTGGCCCGGCGCCCTGGTCGTCGTCTCCCACGACCGGCTGCTGCGCCAACGGTTCGGCGGCCGCCCCTACGAGATACGCGACGGCCGCCCGGTCCTCGCCGACCACTGACCGTCCCGGCCCGTGCCGGACGCGGTGACCGCGTCGCTCAGTGCGGGATCGAACGGACATCGCCGAACTCCCCGCGCACGGCGGCGGCGAGGGAACCATCGACGATGCCGCGCCGCGTCGGCGTCGCCGCCATGGGGCACCTCGCATCCACTGCGCGGAAGTGCCTGGTCAGGGCGAGGTACGCGCCACGCAGCGGCTGCACCCCGGTCAGCGGGAACGCGTACACCGACGAGGGCGGACCCATTCCGTCGGGCCGGCGGGTCGTCGGGCCGGCGGGTCGTCGGGCCGGCGCCGGCTCCGGAGCGTACGGATCGCGCACGACCGTCCCGGGCGTGACCGCGGCGACGTTCTCGGCCACCCGGACACCCGGATCCAGCCCATGGAGATGACGGAAAGAGGGGCCGGCGAGATGGACATCCTTGCCCTGGCCCATCAGGGACAGCGCGAGCGGCAAGACCGGCACGGACGCCGTAACCGCTGCCCGCCCCGGCGACGAGCACCCCCCGTGCGGACTGAAACCGTGCGGAAAAGGGAGGCGTGCGGAGGGCGGGCGCGGCCGTGACCGTAGCAGCGTGCGGCATGTACAGGGCAGGCGTTTTAGGCTGGCGGCATGGCTCGGCCCCGACGCATCGTCCTCATCCGCCACGGAGAGTCGGAGGGGAATATCGACGACACCGTGTACGAACGGGAGCCCGACCATGCGCTCCACCTCACCAAAGCGGGCCGGCGGCAGGCCGAGGCGGCGGGCGGACCGCTGCGCGAGATGTTCGGCGACGAACGGATCTCCGCCTATGTCTCGCCCTACCGCCGTACCCACCAGACCTTCCACGAACTGGGCCTGGACCCGGCCCGGGTCCGGATCCGGGAGGAGCCGCGGCTGCGCGAGCAGGACTGGGGCAACTGGCAGGACCGGGACGACGTACGGCGCCAGAAGGCCTACCGCGACGCCTACGGCCACTTCTTCTACCGCTTCGCCCAGGGCGAGTCCGGCGCGGACGTCTACGACCGGGTCGGGGCCTTCCTGGAAAGTCTGTGGCGCAGCTTCGAGGACCCGCACCACCCGCCGAACGTCCTGATCGTCACGCACGGCCTCACCATGCGACTGTTCTGTATGCGCTGGTTCCACTGGTCGGTGGCGGACTTCGAGTCGCTGTCCAACCCCGGCAACGCGGAGTGGCGCACCCTGCTCCTCGGCCCGGACGGACGCTACTCGCTCGATCGGCCGTTTGAGCGCTGGTGTGTACCCGAGCCTTATGGCGCCACCGGTTAGAGTGCACACCGATGACCGCCGACCACCGTGACGCAGACCGCTGTGAGCGGGCGCTGGCCAGCCTGCGCGGGCTGGCCGTGGGGGATGCCCTCGGATCCCAGTTCTTCGTCCCCGCCCATTACCCCTCCCTCAAGCGCCGTGAGCTGCCCCCGTCCCCCTGGCAGTGGACCGACGACACCGAGATGGCCTGCTCCGTCCTGGCCGTGCTCACCGCCCACGGCCGGATCGACCAGGACGCGCTCGCCCGCTCCTTCGCCGACCACCATGACTTCGACCGCGGCTACGGTCCGGCCGTCAACCGCCTCCTCCGGCTGATCCGCGAGGGCGGCGACTGGCGCGAACTGTCCTCCGCGCTCTTCAACGGCCAGGGCTCCTGGGGCAACGGCGCCGCCATGCGCATCGCCCCCCTCGGCGCCTGGTACGCCGACGACCCCGAGCAGGCCACCCACCAGGCGGAGATCTCCGCCTACACGACCCACCAGCACCGCGAGGCCGTCGTCGGCGCCATGGCAGTGGCCGCCGCGGCCGCCCTGGTGGCCGACCCCTCGCGCGCCCTGGGCCCCGAGGAACTGCTCGACGGCGTGCTGGCACTGATCCCGCGCAGCGCCGTACAGGCCGGACTGCGCCGGGCCCGCGACATGCTCGACTACGCCGACTCCGGCACCGTCGCCGCCGTCCTGGGCTGCGGACGGCGCACCAGTGCCCACGACACCGTTCCCTTCACCCTCTGGGCCGCGGCCCGCCACCTCGGCGACTACGAGAAGGCTTTCTGGGCCACCGCCCAGGCGGGCGGCGATGTGGACACCACCTGCGCCATCGTCGGCGGCATCGTCGCATCGAGCCCCGGCGGCACCCCGCCCCAGGTCTGGCTGGACGGCACCGAGCCCTTCCCGGCCTGGGCGTCCGTCCCGGCCCGCTGAACGCCGCCCGCCGCTCGCCGCCCTCAACAGGCGGCGCCGGCGGGCAGGTTCACCCCCGTACGGCCCCCGCCTGCGCGTCGGGCCGCCCCGCATCCGCCCTGCGCGCCGGCCCGCCCGGACCCCTCACGAAATCCCCGTCCGGCCACCCCGACCGCACCGCCGGCGAAGCCGTTCCGTGCCTGGTCGGCGCGGAATCCGTATCCGATGCGGACGGCTGCGCCGAATAGGCGTAACCTGGCTGGCGCCATGCCGTACGAGCCCCCCACCCATACCGTCGAGCGATCACTCCGCGCCAAGACGGGCGCCAAGATCGTTGCAGGTGTCGACGAGGTCGGGCGCGGAGCCTGGGCCGGTCCGGTCAGCGTCTGCGCAGCCATCACCGGCCTGCGCCGGCCGCCCGCCGGACTCACCGATTCCAAGCTGCTGACCCCCAAGCGCCGCACCGAAATCTGCGATGTACTCGGCGACTGGGTCACGTCGTACGCCCTCGGGCACTCCTCACCGCAGGAGATCGACGAACTGGGTATGACCGCGGCGCTGCGGCTCGCCGCCGTACGCGCCCTTGAGGCGCTGCCGGTCCGTCCGGACGCGGTCATCCTCGACGGCAAGCACGACTACCTGGGTGCGCCGTGGCAGGTCCGCACGGTCATCAAGGGGGACCAGTCCTGTATCGCGGTCGCCGCCGCGTCCGTGATCGCAAAGGTGCGACGCGACGCGATGATGGCCGAACTGGGCCTGGAATACGCCACCTTCGACTTCGCGGCCAACGCCGGCTACCCCTCCCCGACCCATCGCATTGCCCTGGAGGAGTACGGTCCTACGCCGCACCACCGAGTGTCGTGGTCCTACATGGACGCACTGCCCCGGTGGCGGCACCTGAAGAAGGTGCGTGTCACCCCCGAAGCAGCCGCTCTGGAGGCCGGTGGCCAACTCGGCTTCGACTTCTGAGCGGTGCGGGCATCAATTCGGTACCCGATGACGTGTCCCGCACTTACGTTTGATAGACATCCCTTTATGCCTCTCATCCCCGAGGAGCCTCAGATTCACGAGAGTGTCCCGGGTCCCCGCGCAACTCCGGCCGCCGGCCGCACCGCGCCGACCCCCCGTCCCGTCCCTGGCCCCGGTCCCCGCCCCGCGCCTCCGCGTGGCGCACCCGCGTCCAGTGCCCGTCCGGGCAAGCCCGGACCCGCTGCCCCGCCGCGTGGGCCTGTCGCCGCACCGCCGGCGCAGCGCACCGGCCCCCCACAGCCCGCAGCCGCCCACCCCGGCACCGCCGCAGGAGCCCAGCTCCAGCTGATCCCGGCACCCGCCGACGGCGCCATCGACGCCGCCGACGAAGCCGTTGATCTGCTGCTGGACTCCGGCCGCGCGCCGGCCGAGATCCTGGTGCTCACCACGGGCGAAATCCACCCGTGGGCCGCCCATGAGCTGTCCTTCGGCGACGCGTCCTACTGGGCCCAACACGACGCCGCTGACGATGTGTTCTACGCGGACGCCGCCGCCGAGCGCGCCACCGGGCGTCCCGTCGTGGTCGTCGCCGTCAACGGTGGCACGGACGAGGTCACCGCCCAGGCACTGCCCTCGGCGTTGGCCCGTGCCGGAACCCTGCTGGTCGTCTGCGGTGACCCGCAGCGGATCAACAGCATTCTCGGCGCGAACGCCTGACAGTTCTCCGCGCGAAGCAGCCCGTCGGCCATCCGGCCGGTGGGCTTGCCGGCGTTCTCGAAGCCTTCGCGTGCCTGCTTGCCGGCCGCGGCCGCCCGCTGTCGGCGTCCGCTTCCGCTCAGCGGGCCGCGGTGTGCCGCTGAGCCTCCATGGCGCCGCCCCCGGAGCGCCTGGGCGCCGCCATATGGCAGCTCCGCGGCGGCTCGGCCGAGGGCAACGGATGCGGTGACGGCGTACGCGGCGAGGGCACCTGCGGCGATGCCGGGAGCGAGGGGGTGGTGCGGGGCGCTTCCGTACGAGACGGCTGCGTACGACCGGCATGCGGGCCCGGCGACGCCGGCTCGGGCGTCCGGGACGGTCTGGGCCGCCGCCCGCCGCGATCCTCCCCCAGCACCTGCCAGCGGTCCCGGGTCAGCGTGATGTACGCCCCGCACCGCAGCCCGTGCAGGGTGCAGGCGTCGCGCAGCCCCCACATCCACGCCCCGTCCGCCTCCGTCCAACGGGGCTCGCCCTCACGGCAGTAGAGCAGCACGGCCGTCCGGACCGGGGCGCGCAGCCGCAGGTCGTGCGGGATGACCCGGCGCAGATGCGCCAGCAGCACATTGCGGAACCCCCAGCCGTCGGGCAGGGCCGCCGGCTCCGTGAACGACGCGCTGGCAGCCACCCGCTCCAGCGGATCGAGCACCGCCACGATGGCCGTCGACGGCCCCGGGCGATGACGGTCGTGCAGGCCGGCGACGACCTCACGGGGATTGCGCAGCAGCGGAATACCGGCCGAAGCCCACTCGGAGGGCTCCAGCATCCGGCTCAGCCGGGCGGCGGACTCGGCCGACGAGGGCCGGGACGCATTCGTGAGCGGGGCGAAACCGAAGGCCACGGCTCTCCCTTCGTCTACGCATCCACGCAGCGGGCCGTGGCCGGGCGCGAGCGCACCAAGGCATGGCCCTGCCTGACCGCGGACGGCCGGGTACGGGGAAGCAACTCCAATTCTTCCTGTCGTACACGCATGCGGCAACGAGCAATTCTCCGCGCGCACCGGAATCGCCCGGTGCGCGTCAATATTCCTGCCCGCCGCACCGTCCTCTGATGCCCGACCGCCCCCTTCGCCCACTCCCGATACCGCTCTCCCTGTACGGCGAGGACCAGCGGAAACACGCCGCCCGCCCCGCACGGCGCAGCAGCCGGGCGGTAACCGCCGGTGGCCGCGTAGGCCCGGCTTCCTCGTATGGCGGCTCGCCAACAAATGGCGCGTCGCGGTCGATCGCGCGGTGGCTCCGCTGGGCCTCACCCACGCGCAGTACTCACTGGTCGCGTCGCTGCACGGCATGCAGCGCGCCGGCGAGCGGCCCAGTCAACGCCGACTTGCCGACCACACCGGTCTGGAGGCGCTGTACGTCTCGAAGCTGGCGCGCGCCCTGGAGTCGGCCGGCCTGATCGAGCGCACCCGCGATCCCCGCGACCCGCGCGCCGTGCAGCTCGCTCTCACCGAGCAGGGCCGGGCCGTCACGAGGCAGGCCAACGCGGTGGTCCAGGAACTGCTTCAGCAGTTGCTGGAGCCGCTCGGCGGCCTCGACGCCCCGCGGACGCGCGCGTTCACCGACGAGTTGACGACCTTGCTCGACGCACCTCTCGTTCCACCTCTACCGCACGACGAGAGCACTCAGGGGACAACACCATGACCACTACCGCATCCGCCACCGCGCCCGTCGCCGATGCCCGCGCCCTCGGCCTGGCCCACTACGCCGCCCGCGGCATCCTGGAGCACGTCCTGGCCAGGCACGGCATCACGTTCCAGCAGCAGATCGCCCTGCGCGCCGCCGTCACCGCAGACGCCCCGCAGACGCCCGGTGACCTCGTCACCCAGATCCGGGGCTCCCTCAAGGCCGATCCGGCCGACATCCGCGCCACTCTCGACGAGCTGCTGGCCAAGCAGCTGCTCGTCGCGGACGGCGCGCACCTTCGCCCCACGGATGCAGGGCGCGAGCTGATCGCCGCCGCCGGCGCGGAGACCGCCCCCGTCACCGCCCGCATCTGGGGCGGGATACCCGCCGAGAACCTGGCCGCCGCCGGCCGCTTCCTCGCCCTGGTCACCGAGCGCGCCAACGCGGAGCTTGCGGCGCTGACCGCCTGACCGCCCGACCACCTGATCGAGCCGGTCGAGGACCGGCCGGGACACCGGCGGGCGGCGGGTGAGGTAGCCGAGGAGGAGCGCGGACGCCCCGCTTCCCGTCCCTCCTCGCGGGGCCGGCCCCTTGACATCGCGGCACCTGTTGTGGCTGGTCAGGGCGGTGAAAGGGCCTCTTTGGCCCTCGGTCATAGTGGGCGCCATGGACTATGACGTAGTGGTGGCCGGAGGCGGCCCGGTCGGACTGATGCTGGCCTGCGAGCTCCGGCTCGGAGGCGCGCGGGTGGCCGTCCTGGAGCGCCTCACCGATGTGAACCCGACGATCAAGGGCGGAGCGATCACCACGCCCAGCGCCGAGGCGCTCTACCGCCGGGGCATGCTGCCCGCGCTGGCCGAGGTGCAGCGGCAGGCGATGGACCGCTTCCAGGCGTTCATGCGCGAGCGGAACGGCGGGGACGGAGGCGGGGCCGCGGGCCAAGGGCTCGGGGTCGTCGGGCACTTCGCCGGGATCTTGCTGCACGCCGACCTGGTCGACCGTACGGAGCCGGGCCTCGGCGACGCCGGACCCGCCGCCGAGATCGCTCTCGTGACGCAGCAGGACATCGAGCGGCTGCTCGGCGAGCGGGCGGACGAGCTCGGCGTCGAGGTGCGCCGGGGAGTGGAGCTGACCGGCTTCGACGCGGACGACGGGGCCGTCACCGTGCGGACGAGCGACGGGGCGATACGCGCCGGCTGGCTCGTGGGCTGCGACGGCGGCCGCAGCACGGTCCGTAAGCTCGCGGGGTTCGATTTTCCCGGTACGGACCCGGAGGTCACCTGTCACCAGGCGGTCGTGGAGATGACCGGCGCCGAGGACCTGACGGTCGGCTGGACCGCCACGGACATCGGGGTGTACGCCTACGGGCCGATGCCGGGCCGCATCGTCACCGTGGAGTTCGACGGCCCGCCGGCCGACCGGGACGCGCCGGTCACCACCGAGGACCTCCAGGCGCGGCTGCGCCGCGTATCCGGCGTGGACGTCACGATCACCGGGGTGCGGACCGCGACCCGCTTCACCGACCACGCCCGCCAGGTCACCGAGTACCGCAAGGGCCGGGTGCTGCTGGCGGGCGACGCGGCGCACGTGCACTCCGCGTTCGGGAGCCAGGGGCTGAGCCTGGGTATCGGGGACGCGATGAACCTCGGCTGGAAGCTCGCCGCGGTGATCGGCGGCGGGGCGCCGGAAGGGCTGCTGGACACGTACACCTCCGAGCGGCACCCGGTCGGCGCGTGGGTCCTGGACTGGACCCGGTCCCAGGTCGCGGCCATGCGCCCGGACCCGCAGTCCCGGGCCCTGCGCGAGATCGTCAGCGACCTGGCGGGGACGGTCACGGGCACCACGTACCTCACCGCGCAGCTCAACGGTGCCGGGGTGCGGTACGAGCTGCCGGGCGAGCACCCGCTGACCGGCCGCAGCACCCCGGACCTCGAACTCACCGACGGCGGCCGACTCGCGGACCACCTCCACGGCGGCCGGGCGCTCCTGCTCGACCTCACCGACGACCCGGAGCTCCGGGCCCTCGCCGCGGGGTACGCCGGCCGCGTCGACACCCTGACGGCCGGCTGCCCGTCCCGCCCGGAACTGGCGGCGGTCCTCGTCCGTCCGGACGGCTTCACGGCCTGGGCGGCCGACGCGGGGGCGCAGACGCCGACGTCGACGGCCGGGCTGGCGGAGGCGCTGGAGGAGTGGTTCGGAGTGCGGGAGGGCGCGGCGACGCCGGGCTGATCCGCCGCTCTGCTGACTGACTCGAACCTGGAGCCGATCCCACCCACGGCCGCCGCACCCACCCGGTGTGGCGGCCGCCCGCACCCCAGTCCCGGCCCAGCAGCAGCCCGGAGCTCTCACCGGCCGCCTACCGCACCCGCCGCCACGCGCTCCGCCGGTGTTACGGCTCCCGGCGCCCTACGAGCCGGTGACCAGTGCAAACGTCACCGCCGGGACAGCCCCGGCGGTGACGGTCACCCGCACCGGGGTCACACCTCTTCGGCCGCGTCCGGGTCGCGCAGCGGGCGCAGGCCGCCCGGCAGTTCGGGGAGCTGGAACGAGTACCGGCCGAGCATGTTGACGTGGTGCCGTACGAACGGGGAGCGGCGGGCCACGTCCTCGTCGCGGACGTCGAAGCCGTCCGCGCGCAGCTGGTTCACCGCGGCGTCCATGTACCGCGTGTTGAACGGCACGAGCTTGAACAGCACGAGCGCGTTGAGGACCAGGCCCAGGGCGCCGATCTGGTCCTCCATACCGTCCTGGTAGCGCTGGTAGAGCTGCCCGGCCTTGCCGTGGAAGATCTTCCGGGCGAGCGCGTGGCGGCCCTCCTGGAGGTTGGCCTGCACCTTGATCTGCCGCCGGTAGCCGGGCTCGTCGGCCAGGCGCAGGATGTGCAGCGTCTTGACGATCCGCCCGTTGTGGGCGATCGCGTCGCCGAGGGACAGCTCCGCCGGCCGCCGCGGCGGTATCGCGGACACGTCCACCTCGCCCATCCCGAGATCGGAGACCTCCGCCGCCCGCTCCAGCGCCCACTTCATCTGGGGCCCGGAGATCCGCACCGGTCCCCGGCGCAGCCGGTCCAGCTCCGACACCCGGGCGCCCGGCGGCACCGTCAGCAGGGAGTCCCGCACCGCCTGCTGAGCGGTGCTCAGCAGGCCGTAGAGGGTGTCCCACAGCGGCTGGTTCGCCGCCTCTCGCACGGAGGCGACCAGCCGGGCCGGCGTGGTCACGCCGGGCAGCAGCACCCGCCGCTCGCGCAGCCACCCCGTCGCCGCGTCGAACAGCGCCTTCGGGCCCTCCTCGGTCGTCCAGGCCCGCGCGTCCACCCATGCCCGCAGCTCCGCCTCCGCGTCGGCGAACTCCGTGTACTCCAGGAGCTTCCGCAGCTCCCACATGTGCTCGAACCGGGTTTTCTCCCGTTCGCCGTTCGCCGTTCGCCGTTCGCCGTTCGCCGTACGCCTTCAGCGCCGAGGCGTCCGCGATGCCCAGTTGCTCGGCGAGGTGGTCGACGACTTCGGCCGGCACGTCGGTCGGGTCGTCCAGGAACACCCCGAGGTAGCGCACGGTCGTCAGCTGTACCGCGAAGCCGAGCCGGTTGTGGGACCGCCGTTTGGACTCGATCAGTTCCCGGTCCGCATCGTCCGGGAAGAAGAACCGCTCCAACCCCGTACGCGACGGCGCCCCGTCGTACGCCGCATAGCTTGCGGCCAGCTCATCCGTCAGAAACTCGACCGGCACTCCGGACCTCCAGACAGTCAGTGATCAACACGACTGCCGAAGGCTCCGCCTCCGCCGAACCCCAGGTCAAAGCGCTCTCAGGCACGCGAAGGGCTTAGCGCCAGTTTTCGTTCCGTTGTGCCTCGCCCACCATGTCGGCCGGCCTGCCCAGGGCCAGGCCCTCCTCGTCGTCCAGCTGCCGCCGCAGAAACTCCGTCCGGCAGCCCGGTCGTGGCGGCGAAGCCGCGCATCGCCTGCTGTTCCGTCGCGCGCTCGCCCGTCCCCAGCTGCTCGGCGGCATCGGCCGTGTTCCGGGCGTTGGCGGAAAGGGGAGGGCATTCACATCCCAGGCGGAGTCAGTGCCCTGACCTGGGCAAACGTGCCGATCGAGGATCGTCGTGGCCGAGCGCTCCGCCCTGGCGTCTCGATCCGTGCGGGTCAGGCGCACCCTTCCCGAGCCCTTTGCCGTGCTGGGTGGATTCGCCGATTGTCAGTGCCATCGGGTTGCATGGAGGCATGGACAACCTGGACCTCCGCGCTGAAGCCGATGCCATCCTCGCTGAGCTCGTCGGTGACCCTGAGGGTTCGGCGCGGCTGCGGGAGGACCAGTGGCAGGCGGTGGCGGCTCTCGTGGAGGAGCGTCGGCGTGCACTGGTGGTGCAGCGCACCGGCTGGGGGAAGTCGGCGGTGTACTTCGTGGCCACTGCTCTGCTGCGCCGGCGTGGCTCCGGCCCGACGGTGATCATCTCGCCGCTGCTGGCGCTGATGCGCAACCAGGTCGACTCGGCGGCGCGGGCCGGCATCCAGGCGCGCACCATCAACTCGGCCAACCCGGAGGAGTGGAACACCATCTACGAGGAGGTCGAGCGCGGCGAGACCGACGTTCTCCTCGTAAGTCCGGAACGTCTCAATTCTGTGGATTTCCGTGAGCAGGTGCTTCCCAAGCTCGCGGCCACGACCGGTCTGCTGGTGGTCGACGAGGCACACTGCATCTCCGACTGGGGACACGACTTCCGCCCCGACTACCGCCGGCTCCGGGCGATGCTCGCCGAACTCGCCCCCGGAGTGCCGGTGCTGGCCACCACCGCGACCGCCAACGCCCGGGTGACTGCGGATGTGGCCGAGCAGCTGGGTACCGGTGCCGGCGAGGCCCTGGTCCTGCGCGGCCCGCTGGAGAGGGAAAGCCTGCGGCTGGGTGTGGTCCAGCTGCCGGACGCCGCACACCGCCTTGCCTGGCTCGCCGAGCACCTGGACGAGTTGCCGGGCTCGGGAATCATCTACGCCCTCACCGTCGCCGCGGCCGAGGAGGCCACCGCCTTCCTGCGGCAGCGCGGCTTCCAGGTGGCCTCCTATACGGGGCGCACGGAGAACGCTGACCGGTTGCAGGCCGAGATCGACCTGCAGGAGAACCGGGTCAAGGCGCTGGTCGCGACTTCGGCGCTGGGCATGGGCTTCGACAAGCCCGATCTGGGATTCGTGGTGCACCTGGGCTCGCCGTCCTCGCCGATCGCCTACTACCAGCAGGTGGGGCGTGCGGGCCGCGGTGTCGAGCATGCCGATGTGCTGCTGCTGCCGGGCAAGGAGGACGAGGCCATCTGGCGGTACTTCGCCGATACCGCCTTCCCGCCGGAGGCGCAGGTGCGCCAGACCCTCTCGGCCCTCGCCGATGCGGGACGACCGCTGTCCGTCCCGGCCCTTGAGGCGGCGGTGGACCTCCGGCGCACCCGTCTGGAGACGATGCTCAAGGTGCTCGACGTGGACGGGGCCGTCAAACGAGTGAAGGGCGGCTGGACCTCCACCGGCCGGCAGTGGACCTACGACGCCGAGCGGTACGCCTGGGTCGCCCGCCAGCGGGCCGCCGAACAGCAGGCCATGCGCGATTACGTGAGCACGTCCCGGTGCCGGATGGAGTTCCTGCGCCAGCAGCTGGACGACGAGGGGGCGACTTCGTGCGGCCGTTGCGACAACTGCTCGGGAGCTTGGGCCGATTCATCGGTCTCATCGGAGACGTTGACGGGGGCGGCGAAGGAACTGGATCGCCCGGGGGCGGAGGTTGAGCCGCGCCGCATGTGGCCGACGGGGATGCCGGCACTGGGCATCGACCTCAAGGGGCGTATCCCGGCCAAGGAGCAGTGCTCCACCGGACGTGCCCTGGGGCGGCTCTCCGACATCGGCTGGGGCAACCGGCTGCGCCCACTGCTGGCTGAGAGTGCCCCCGATGGGCCGGTGCCCGACGATGTCCTGCAGGCCGCGGTGGCGGTTCTCGCCGATTGGGCGCGCTCGCCGGGAGGTTGGGCGTCGAATGCCCCGGACTCCGCCGCCCGGCCGGTGGGAGTCGTCGCCGTGCCGTCCCTGACCCGCCCGCAACTCGTCGGCTCCCTCGCCCAAGGAATTGCGACCATCGGCCGCCTCCCCTTCCTGGGCACCCTCACATACACCGGGCCGAGCGGCGCGCACGCGGCACGCCGCAGCAATTCCGCTCAACGCCTGAGGGCACTGTCCGGCACCTTCACCGTCCCTGAGGACCTGGCTGGTGCCCTGGCGCGTGTTCCAGGCCCCGTCCTGCTCGTGGACGACTACACCGACTCCGGCTGGACCCTCGCAGTCGCTGCCCGCCTGCTCCGTCAGGCAGGCAGCGAACGGGTTCTTCCGTTGGTCCTCGCTGCGGCAGGCTGAGCCACGGAGCTGAATCGGGGAGACGCGGCCTTTGAGTGTTTGCGGCGGTGATCGAGAGTCCGAACAGGCCACAGATATGCCGGACGTCGCCGCCGGTGGCGTGGATCTCCTGCGGGATCCGGTCCTCGCGCAGAACCTGCGGCCTCCCCTGGACCGTGGTCCAGGGAAGTGAAAGGTTGCGGCTGACCTGCGCCGTTCGCGGAGCGGTCTTCCTGTTGACGAACAGGCGCGTGTTGCAGGTCGCGGGCCACGTCCTCGCCCGGTGATCAAGGCAGGTGGCCAAGCGCGTCAGGACGGGCCGGCCACCGGGCCACCGTTCCCAGTACTTCGCTACCGCCTGCGCGTACGCCACCCGCTGGTCGAGCCCGTCACCCCGGACACGGAACCGGCCGCGCGTGGACTCGGTCAGGGCTGCCCTGCCGAAGAGGTCACCCGGCGGCACCCGGCGGCTTCCAGGCCGTCCGCAGGGGGGCGGTGGAGGCGTCGGCGGGGGAGCCGGAGAGTGCCGGGGCAACCACGTACAGCAGGACGAACGGCAGCAGCACCGGGTACAGGAGCAGCGACGGCACCGTCCCCTCCCGCCCACGCAGCACCGTCCCGTCGGGCAGGTGGATCTCGTACGCGGGCCGCCACCGTCTCTTCCGCGGCGGTAGGCGCAATGCGGCCAGGTGCTCGTGGTCCGGGGTGAGCACGGCGAGGCGACCGCCATCCTGCCGGGACGGCCACGGCGAGCGGCGAGGCGCCGACAGGGGCGTCGGCGAGGGTGAAGCGCGGCTTGCACCCCTCGGGAAGACGATCACCTCGGCCCGCTGCCGCGCGCCCGCAGCAGCGCCGTCGCGACGCAGCAGACCGCGGACTTGCCCCAGCCCGTGCGCTGCACGGCCAGGGCCCGGCGGTGGTCGGCGACCAGCGCCTCGATCGCCCGCCACCGATCTTCGCGAAGCCGGACCTCGCCGCCGGGATCCCCGACGAGTCGGGTCAGGACGGCATCGGCAGAGGCACGCAGGTCTTCGTTGCCCATACCCCCATGCAACCCGATGCCACTGACAATGCGCGAACCTCGGCCCGAACCTGTGGAAAACCGCATCACCCGCGAGTTGTCCACAGGGGTCGCGGAGCCGCGCCAGGCCGCGGGATCTTCGAGCCATGACTCCGCACAGCGAACCGCCCGAGCCCCACACCTCCGACAACTCCGCGCACGCCGGCAAACCGCCCCGCGCGGCACACCCCTCCGATCCCGCAGCCCCCGCCGGTCCGCCCGCTCCCTCCGGCCCCGCCCGCCCCGCAGACTCCTCCGGCTCCTCCGATTCCTCCGGCTCCTCTGACTCCTCCGGCGCCGCCAAAGGTCCGTCCGCAGAGCCCCAGGTCATCCTCCGCAGCCCCGCCGAACTCGCCGACGCGCTCCCGTACCTCATGGGCTTCTACCCCGACGACAGCGTCGTTCTGGTCGCCCTGCACGGCGAACGCGGACGCTTCGGCGGCCGGGTCCGGCTCGGGATCCCGACGGATGCCGCCCAGTGGCCGGACATCGCCGACCAGCTCGCCGACTGCCTGATCTCCGCCGCG
Source organism: Streptomyces sp. NPDC028368 (assembly GCF_055565615.1). NCBI lineage: Bacteria > Bacillati > Actinomycetota > Actinomycetes > Kitasatosporales > Streptomycetaceae > Streptomyces > Streptomyces sp. NPDC028368. The sequence goes on from NZ_JBVHTY010000019.1 coordinate 91,608, forward strand.
CGGGACTGCGCCGAGCGGCCCACAGCGATCCTCGTCTTCCTCTGCCGGGAACCCGCGGCAGGCGAGAGCGGCAAGGACGTCAAGGACCGGCTCCGCCCCCTCGCCCAGCGGCTGCGTACCGCCTGCGGCGCACTGGACGTCCCCGTGATCGAAGCCCTGTGCCTCTCCAACGGCCGCTACTGGTCCTACTGCTGCCCCGACTTCCGCTGCTGCCCCGCCGACGGCACACCCCTGGCCATGCCGGGCACCTCCGTGATGGCTGCGGCGGCCGCTTACGCGGGAATGCAGGTGCGCGGCTCGCTCAAGGAGATGGAGGCCCGGCTGGCCCCGCGCTCCGGGCCCCGGGGCGCCGACCAGGAGAAGACCCTCGACGCAGCGGCCGCCGCGCTCGTGCCACGCATGTTCCGGCCGGACGGCGCGGCGGCGGTCCGCCGGGACACCCTCGACCTGGCCGAGTCGATGATCCACCGCTTCCGGCAGGACACCCCCGCGGGCAGCAACCGGGCCAGGGACGCCTGCGACGACGCACTGATCACCGACGCCGAGGCCGCCGCCCTCATCCTCGGACTCCAGGACCGCACCACCCGCGACCGGGCCGCGGAATGGATGGAAGGCTCCGACGCGGCGCCGGCCCTCAGGCTCTGGCGCGCCCTCGCCCGCCGCTGCGCCGGCGGCTATCTCGAGCACGCCGTGGCACCGCTGACCCTCGCCGGATGGGTCTGCTGGGCCACCGAGGACAGGCCCTCGGCCCGCATCACGCTCGGTCGCGCCCTGAGCATCGACCCCGACTACGCCTTCGCCGACCTGCTGCACCGCGCCATCAACGAAGGCCTCGATCCGGAGCCGCTGCGCCGCTGCCTGCGCGAGCAGCGCAAGGAGCAGACGGCCGTCCCCCGGAGCGGACCCATCACGCCCGGCAAGGAAGTGCCGCGGCCGGGCAAACGCCCACGGCCGGCCCGCCCCGGAGCCGCCGACCGCGCCCTCGGGCCACGCGGCGGTACCCGTCCGGGCAGCCGTACGGCCGAGGGGCGCGGCAGGCGGCGTGCCGGCCGGGACGGTGACCGGAGCCGGCGGTGACCGTAGCGACCCGGTGCGGCCGGCGTGACCTGGGCGCCGGCCGCACCGTTCACGAAGGTGGCGCAGGCCGTACGAAGCCCCGACACCACCAGGGAGCGCAGAGCGTGCCAGGCATCGTCCCCACCACCCAGCCGGCCCGTCGGCCGCCCGGCGAACGGCGCCCCGCGCCGCCCCGGATCCCCCAACCACAGCCCGTCCACTCCTCGCTGGTCTGCGTCGCCCTGCCGGGCCTCGCGGTCTCGTCCGCCTCGGGACAGCTGACCGGCCACGGCCTCGACGGCTACTACCGCGACGGCCTGCGGATCCTCTCCCGCTGCGAGGTGCGGGCCGCGGGCGGTGAACCACTCGTCGTCCAGGGACGGCTGGTCGACGCGCAGCGTGCGCGGTTCATCGGGACGGTCCGTAAGGCCGGCGAGCGGGGCCCGGATCCGGAGATCCGGATGGAGCGGCTGCGGTCCGCCGACGGCACCGAGCAGATCACCTTCCTCAGCAGCGCCACCCGGACCCTGCGGCTCCCGGTCGAAATCCGGCTCGGCACCGACCTCGCGGAACTGGGCGCCGTCGCCGTCGGGCTCTGCGGCCCCGAACTGCGTGCCGCCGTCCATGGATCCGGGCTGCGCTGGTCCGCGCCCGGAGCGCATGCGGTGGTCTCCGCGACGCCCTCGCCCCAGGACGCACTGGCGTCCGCGGGCCTGCTCCGCTGGGACGTGGACCTGCCACCCGGCGGCCGGCACACCATCGAACTGCGCATCCGGCTCGAGCACGACGCCGACGGCCCCCCGGGCGACCAGCCGGCCGGCCGGTGGCGCCCCGGGGACACCCGGATCCCCGGCCCGCGAGCCCAGAGCCCCGTCTCCCGTAGGCGCGGTGACCGGCCACCGCGTCCCTGGTCGCCCGCCCGGCTGGAGTGCGATGACCACCGGGCCGACGCCCTCCTGGCGGGCAGCCTCGACGACCTGTACGGCCTGCTGATGCGCGACCCCGCCGCACCGGGGGACGTATACGTCGCCGGTGGCTTTCCCTGGAGGTGCGGGCTCGCCCCGGCGGAGGCGTTGTGGACCGCCCGGATGCTGCTGCCGCTGGGCACGCGGCTCGCCGAGGGCACGCTGCGGGCGCTTGCCCGTACGCAACAAGCCACGCCAGGGAAGGATTTCGGCCGAATTCCCGGAGCCCTCCGGGACGCCGGGCCGCATGCCCCGCCGAGCTGCACGGGCATCGAAGCCACGCTCCTGTTCCCCGCCGTCCTCGCGGAGGCACGCCGCTGGGGCCTGCCCGACCGGGAGACGGAGCGGCTGCTGCCCGCCGCGGAACGCTGTCTGCGCTGGCTGCGCACCGCCACCGAGCCGGCGGGCAAAGGGCGCGGCGGCTACGTTCCCGACCCTCCACCCGACGGCCCCTACCGCTGTGAGACCCAGGCCCACGCGCACCGCGCCGCCCTCCTGGGTGCCGACCTCCTCGAGGCCGCCGGATCGCCCGACGCGACGGCGCTGCGGGAGTGGGCCGGGGATCTGCGCACGCGGTTCCGTACGGACTTTTGGCTTGAGGACCGGGCGGGCGGCCGCCCCGCCGCCCTGCTCACCGGCGACGGCCGCCCGCTGCCGCACCTCGGCTCCACCGCGGCCCATCTCCTCGACACCGGCCTGCTCGGCGGCGGCGCCCTCGCCCCCGGCCTGCTGGACGCGGCACAGACCGACCAACTGGCCAGGCTCCTGGGCGGCCCTGCCCTGGACACCGGCTGGGGCCTGCGGGGGCTGGGCGCCAAGGAGAGCGGCTACAACCCCTTCGGCCACCGCAGCGGCGCGGTCCGCGTCCACGAGACGGTGATCGCCGTCGCCGGACTGGGCGCGGCGGGATACGAAAAGACGGCCGGCACGCTGGCCCGAGGCATCCTCGATGCCGCGGACGGCTTCGGCCACCGTCTCCCGGAGATGTACGCGGGAGAACAGCGCACCGCTCACGGCGCACCCGTCCCGCACCCGGCAGCCTGCCGCCCCGCGGCGGTGGCGGCGGCCGGCGCGGCCCGGATACTGATCGCCTTGGCCGGCCTGCGTCCCGACGTGCCCGGCGGGACGGTGGCCGTACGCCCGCTCGCGGGAGCCCCCCTCGGCGCCATGCAGTTCACCGGCCTGACCGTCGCGGAACAGCCGTTTGCCATACGGATCAGCCGACTGGGCATGGGCATGGTGGAAGCGGCGGCGGACTGTCTGCAACTGGGGTCCTGACAGCCATCAAGACCTGTTTATCGTCAAGCGGACGACTATGATCGCGGGCATGCCTCCCTACGACCCGTCGGCCTATCCGCCCTTCGCCGTCACCGTCGACCTGGTCGTGCTCACCGTGCGCCGCCACGCCCTGTGCGCATTGGCCGTGCGCCGCGGTGAGCCGCCGTTCCAGGGCCGCTGGGCACTGCCCGGCGGATTCGTCCGGGCCGACGAGGACCTTGCGGACGCGGCCGCCCGGGAACTCGCCGAGGAGACCGGCCTGCACGCCCAGTCCGCATCGGGTCCGCCGCCCACATACGGCGCGCACCTCGAACAACTCGCCACCTACGGCGACCCCAAGCGCGATCCCCGCATGCGGGTCGTCAGCGTCGCGCACCTCGTCCTCGCCCCCGACCTGCCCGCCCCGCGGGCCGGCGGCGACGCCCACAGCGCGCGCTGGGCACCGGTCGAGACGCTCCTCGACCAGGACGGTACCCACGCCCGCGAAGGCGAGCTGGGCGCACCTCTGGCTTTCGACCACGCGCAGATCCTCGACGACGGCGTCGAGCGCGCCCGCTCGAAGATCGAATACTCCTCCCTCGCCACGGCCTTCTGCCCGCAGGAGTTCACCGTCGGCGAGCTGCGACGGGTCTACGAAGCGGTCTGGGGCGTCGCCCTGGACCCCCGCAACTTCCACCGCAAAGTGACCGGCACCCCCGGCTTCCTGGTGCCCACCGGCGGTACGACGACCCGTCAGGGCGGCCGCCCCGCCCAGCTGTTCAGAGCCGGCGGTGCGACGCTGCTCAACCCGCCGATGCTGCGCCCGGAGGTCTGAGCAGCGGCATGGCGGCACCGCGGCGCGGCGGGACGTGGCGGGACACGACGGGACATCACTGCTCGGCAATTACGGGTAAATAGGACATATCGCGTTACCTTGGTCGGGTGAGCCCTCTCGTACCCCCAGCAACCGCCGAACGGTCTCACGCCCCGCGAGGGACGCGATGATCCAGGCCGTCGGACTGACCAGCGCCCCCCGCGGCGAACTCCCGCCCGCCGTCGACGACCTGAGCTTCGAGGCACGCCCAGGTCAGATCACCGTGCTCCTCGGCGGCGGCGCCGCGGGCAAGACCACCGCCCTGCGCCTCGTGCTGCAACTCGAACGCGGCCGCGGCGTCGCCCTCTTCCGCGGCCGCCCCCTGCACCGCATCCCGAACCCGGCCCGTGAACTCGGCGTCCTCCTCGGCGACACCCCCGCCGACCCCTCCCGTACGGCCCGCACGCATCTGCGCATGCTCAGCGCCGCCGCCGGCGTCCCGGTCACCCGCGCCGACGAGGTACTCGACCTCGTCGGCCTCAGCGGTCTGGCCGACCAGCGCCTGGGCGAGTTCTCCCGCGGGATGGACCGCCGGCTGGGCCTGGCCGCGGCACTCATCGGCGACCCGCACACCCTCGTGCTAGATGAACCCGCCGAAGGGGTCTCCCGGCGCGAAGCGGCCTGGGTGCACGGCCTGCTGCGCGGCTACGCAGCTCAGGGCGGCGCCGTCCTCACCACCTCCCGCAGCGCCAAGGAGGCCGCACGGCTCGCCGATCATGTGGTCGCCGTCGAACAAGGTCGACTTATCGCTGATCAGGAAGCCGCCGACTTCGCCCGTACCCGGCTGCGCCCCCGGGTGGCCGTCCGCTCCCCGCACGCCGACCGCCTCGCCACCCTCCTCGTCGACGAGTCTCAGCGCGCCGACCACGCCGCGGACCCCGCCGTCGGCCGCGCCATCGAGGTCGTACGCGAGAGCGGCACCCGCCTCGCTGTCTACGGCAGCAGCTGCGCCGCCGTGGGGGAGGCCGCCTTCCGCCACGGCATCCTGGTGCACCAGCTCGCCGACGAGGTCGGCGACAACGGACCCGTCACCCCGCTCCACCGCGCAGACGGCCGCCCACCCGGCCCGGCCAACGACGTCCCGCCCTCGCCGCCGGACGACGCGGTCCCCGTGCCCGCACCGGCGCCGATGGTCCGCGTCCTCCAGGCCGCCCGCGCCGCCATCGCCCCCAAAGGCACGGACACCGTGTCCGACACCCTCACCCTCCCGGTCGTCGCAGCCACCGTCCCCGCGGCTCGGCCGGCTCGGTCCTCGGTACCGGCCGTCGAAACCCTCACCATCCCCCGCCTGCCCGGCCCCGGCCCGGCCTGGCCGCTGCGCTACGAACTGCGCCGCACACTCAGCGATCGCACCGGCCTGTTCGTGACGGTCGCGTCCGTCCTCGTGTCCCTGGGCCTGGCGCTGCTGCTGGCCCGGCACGGCGACGCCCCGGTGACCCGCGTACTCGCCGGCTGGCCCCGTCAACTGCCCTTCCCCCCGGCCGCACTCGGCGCCGGACTCCTCGGAGCGCTCTCTTTCGGTCAGGAGTTCCGCTACCCGGCACTGGCTCCCGAACGCGGCACCGTACCTCGCCGCCTCGGACTGCTCGTCGCCAAACTGCTTGTCAGCGGCGCATCCGCCCTGGCCCTCGGCGTCTGTGTACTCACCGCCGACGAGGCAGGCACCCGCTACCTGTTCGGACCGGAATCCGTCACCAGCATCACCGAGTGGCCTGTTTTCGCCGCCGGTTGGCTGGGCCTGCTGACCGGCTGTGCCTGGGCAGGCGTACTGGCCGCCGGCGTATTCCGGTCCACCGCAACGGGATTGGCCGCCGTACTCGCCGTACCGGTCGTCGTCCTGCCGCTTGTGCAGCGCATGGTCGCCGAGCCCGCAGCCCGGTCAATGGCGGGACTCCCGGGGCGACTGGGGTCGTCGGCTCTCTACCGGTGGCCTTCCGGAATCGATCAGGCCGTATCGGTCGCCATGCGGCTTGCGACCCAACCCGTGGGCAGTGCAATGGCGTTGTCGCTGACGGTGCTGGTCTGTGCGTACGCCCTCGCGATGTTTCGCGGCTGGGTGCGGTGATCCGGTATGCCGCCCGTTTCGCAGCCCTGTTGTTGCGCCACTGTCCACAACTCGCCGCAGGTGGCGCATTTCTTTCCGATAAAGCGTCAATTGAGAGATGACGGGCGATCACCCTTTCGTGTGCTTTTCACCAAAGACCTCAAGGGTGTTCAGGGTGTCGCCGACAAAGGATGCGTGAGTACCCTTGCGCACACCATGATGACCGCGGCTCGCCCCGGCGACACCGGCCTCGCAGGTCCGGGCGAGCTTGACCGCTACCCCTACGCCAACGCCGGCAATGCCGCGAACGCGGCAGGCGTGGATCGCACCGAGCGCGTCTCGCCGGTTTGGGACGGCCCCGAAACAGACATGGGCCGCGTCGGCCGCCGCGCCGCCGGCAGCCGAGGCCGCGGCCTGCACGGCCAACTCGTCCAACAGCTGGGTCAGATGATCGTCTCCGGTGATCTCGGCGCCGACCGCCCGCTCGTCCCCGAGGAGATCGGCCAGCGATTCGAGGTCTCGCGGACCGTCGTCCGTGAATCGCTGCGCGTCCTCGAGGCCAAAGGCCTGGTCAGCGCCCGCCCGAACGTGGGCACCCGAGTCCGCCCGGTCAGCGACTGGAACCTCCTCGACCCCGACATCATCGAGTGGCGGGCCTACGGGCCGCAGCGTGACGACCAGCGCCGCGAGCTGTGCGAGCTGCGCTGGACCATCGAGCCGCTCGCCGCTCGCCTCGCCGCCGGCCACGGGCGGGAGGACATCCAGCAGCGGCTCGCCGACATGGTCGAGATCATGGGCCACTCCGCCGCCCAGGGCGACACCGTGACCTTCGGCCGCGCCGACGTCGAGTTCCACACCCTGCTGCTGCAGCTCGCCGGGAACCGCATGCTCGAGCACCTCTCGGGCATCGTCACCTCCGCGCTGCACGTCTCCGGCGGCCCGTCCGGCGGCTGCGAGCGCCCGATCGAGACGTCCGTGGGCCAGCACATGCGGATCGTCGACGCCATCGGTTCCGGCGACGCCACGGCGGCCGAGTCCGCGATGCGCCAGCTCCTCGCCGCCCATGGCGAGGCCGGCGGCCAGGGCTCCGGGACGCCCGACGGCCACGTCGTCCCCGCGCCCCGCGAGCACTGAAGGCCCGTACCCGAATGCGTACGGACCGTGGGCGCCACGCGGCAGGGTGCCCCGCGCCGCCCTATGGACGGGTGCGTGCGCCGTACGCGTCGAAGGCACGCACGATCGTCGGATCCGGGGGCGTCGCCCGGGTCCGACGATGGACCTTAGGAGGATTGCATGTCATATGACTGGGAATGGGTCGTTATGGGGTGTGACTCGGGCCACGCAGATTGGGCGTAACGCTCTTCAGGGAAGCGCGATGACTTAAGAGGTGATAGCCGAGGAGGGAATACGGACGGCGTTCGTGACGCTGTTCAACTCCCCGGTTGCCCCTGCGCCGTCGGTCCATCCCCACCGGCGGTCGTCGGCTCCGATCCACACTGGACGGAGTCGGAAGCCGTTTCCATCGTTCCGAGAGGTTGTTCGTGTCGGCCAGCACATCCCGTACGCTCCCGCCGGAGATCGCCGAGTCCGAGTCTGTGATGGCGCTCATCGAGCGGGGAAAGGCTGATGGGCAGATCGCCGGCGATGACGTGCGTCGGGCCTTCGAGGCTGACCAGATTCCGCCAACCCAGTGGAAGAACGTTCTGCGCAGCCTCAACCAGATCCTCGACGAGGAGGGTGTGACGCTGATGGTCAGTGCCGCAGAGGCGCCCAAGCGCACCCGCAAGAGCGTCGCAGCGGAGAGTCCGGTAAAGCGCACCGCCACCAAGACCGTCGCGGCCAAGACCGCCACGGTGAAGAAGGCCACCACCGCGGCCGCCACCTCCATGGCGGACCCGGCCGGTGAGACCGACCCCGCGCCTGCCAAGAAGGCAGCGGCAAAGAAGACTGCCGCCAAGAAGACGGTTGCCAAGAAGGCGACCGCAAAGAAGACCGCCGCAAAGAAGACCGCGGGCAAGAAGGACGTCGACGAGCTGCTCGACGACGAGGCGACCGAGGAGACCCCGGCGCCCGGCAAGGGCGAGGCGGCCGATGCCCCCGAGGGCACCGAGAGCGCCGGCTTCGTCCTGTCCGACGACGACGAGGACGACGCCCCCGCGCAGCAGGTCGCCGCGGCCGGCGCCACTGCCGACCCGGTCAAGGACTACCTCAAGCAGATCGGCAAGGTCCCGCTCCTCAATGCCGAGCAGGAGGTCGAGCTCGCCAAGCGCATCGAGGCGGGTCTGTTCGCCGAGGACAAGCTGGCGAACTCCGACAAGCTCGCGCCGAAGCTCAAGCGTGAGCTGGAGATCATCGCCGAGGACGGCCGCCGGGCGAAGAACCACCTCCTGGAGGCCAACCTCCGACTGGTCGTCTCCCTGGCCAAGCGGTACACCGGCCGCGGCATGCTCTTCCTGGACCTGATCCAGGAGGGCAACCTCGGTCTGATCCGCGCGGTCGAGAAGTTCGACTACACCAAGGGCTACAAGTTCTCGACCTACGCGACGTGGTGGATCCGCCAGGCCATCACCCGCGCCATGGCCGACCAGGCCCGCACCATCCGTATCCCCGTCCACATGGTCGAGGTCATCAACAAGCTCGCGCGCGTCCAGCGCCAGATGCTCCAGGACCTGGGCCGCGAGCCCACCCCGGAGGAGCTGGCCAAGGAACTCGACATGACCCCCGAAAAGGTCATCGAGGTCCAGAAGTACGGCCGCGAGCCGATTTCGCTGCACACCCCGCTGGGCGAGGACGGCGACAGCGAGTTCGGTGACCTCATCGAGGACTCCGAGGCGGTCGTCCCCGCCGACGCGGTCAGCTTCACGCTTCTGCAGGAGCAGCTGCACTCGGTGCTGGACACCCTCTCCGAGCGCGAGGCCGGCGTGGTCTCCATGCGCTTCGGTCTCACCGACGGCCAGCCCAAGACGCTGGACGAGATCGGCAAGGTCTACGGCGTCACCCGCGAGCGGATCCGCCAGATCGAGTCCAAGACCATGTCCAAGCTGAGGCACCCGTCGCGCTCCCAGGTACTGCGCGACTACCTCGACTAGCCGAACGGGCACGGACCGCCCCGCGAGCCCGGTTCCTCCCTTGTGGGAGGGGCCGGGCTCGCGGCCGTCCGGGTGCGGGGGGCGTCCGTTTGGGTCACTCTGGGTGGGCGACCACTGTCCCCAGAGTCAGGAGTCCGTATGCGTCCGTCCCACGCCGTTTTCGGAGCCTTCGCACTGGTCCTCGCCGTGCCGACAGCCGCGACCGCGGACGCATCCGTGGTCGGCGGCACCCCGGTACGCGTCTCACAGAGCCCATGGGCGGTGGCCCTCGCCTCCCACGCGCGGTTCGGTGCCGCCCGCTCCGGACAGTTCTGCGGGGGCGTCCTCGTCGGCACCTCGACGGTGGTGACGGCCGCGCACTGCCTGAGCCGGGAGGTACTGGGCGTGCCCTGGCAGCAGGTGAGCGACCTGCGGATCGTCATCGGACGCGACAACCTCGCACACGGCGGTGGCCTGGAGCTCAAGCCTGCGAAGGTGTGGGTGAATCCGGCATATGACAGCTGGACGAACGAGGGCGACATGGCCGTCCTCACGCTGCCGAAGCCGGTCAGAAACCGTCCCATCCCGATAGCGCGCCAGGACGACGCCGCCTACCAGGCGGGCAACGCGGCCACCGTCTATGGCTGGGGGGACATGACCGGCGAGGGCAGCTACGCCTCGCGTCTGCGGTCGGCCGGGGTGAACGTGCTCGATGATTCGGTGTGCGCGCGGGCTTACCCCGGCAATGCCGACGGCACGTACAAGCCTGATTCCATGCTGTGCGCGGGGGAGCCGGCGGGCGGCCGGGACGCCTGTCAGGGGGACAGTGGCGGGCCGCTGGTGGTGCACGGGCGCCTGGTGGGGCTCGTGTCGTGGGGGACCGGCTGCGGCAAGGCCGGCAGTCCCGGTGTCTATACGCGTGCCTCGGCGCTGCTCCCCGTGGTGGCCGGCCACGGGTCGGGCTGAGCGTTACGGGGAGTCGCGGGAAGTGCCGGGGAGGCACCGCCGGAGCGTACGAGTGCGGGCGGTCTTCCCGGTGGTGCCGGGGAGACCGCCCGCCGCACGACCCTCAGGCCGCTGCTCGCTCGTCGTGGATGCGAAGTGTCAGCGTTCCTCTTCGGACGCGGACGCGGACGTCGGAGAAGCGGTCAGCCGCTCCGTCTCGTCCTGTATTTCCGCGGCGATCTTCTTGAGTTCTGGCTCGAACTTGCGACCGTGGTGGGCGCAGAAGAGCAGTTCGCCGCCGGACATCAGGACGACGCGCAGGTATGCCTGGGCGCCGCAGCGGTCGCAGCGGTCAGCGGCCGTCAGCGGGCTCGCGGGTGTCAGAACAGTAGTCACGTCGCCTCTTCTCTAGCTCGACGAGCTGTCGTACCAGGGTCAACATCCAACCAGGCCGAAAACGTTCCCGCTTGTGCCTTTTCCTCGAAAAAAATTCTTCGAGGTGGCCGGGTGCTGCCGGGTGGCGGCGAATGAGCCGTATTGCGTGGTGGTCTGAATCACGTTGGTTGTTGGGTCTGTCCTCCCGGCTGGCTTGCCGGTTGTTGATGAGGACGTGCCCGGAGCCTAAATGGTTCATGCCTCGAAGGGAACGTGATGTGCACGTCACTCGGACGTCATACTATCGAGAGATCGAACGTGTGAGCGAAATTCTACTACCATGGACGTCCTTACGGGTGGCGTCACATCGGCTCTACCAGGCCTCGGTACCCTCTCACCGGCGACACCGCCACAACCGAGTCCGCGGAATGCGGACTGCCAGAAATTCAGCGAGGAGCGAACCGCGTGACCGCCGAGATGTCCGTGCCGTCCACCGCAGTGCTGACCGGGGCAGACCGGGACGGATCCAACTACACCGCGCGGCATCTGCTCGTCCTCGAGGGTCTGGAGGCCGTCCGCAAGCGTCCTGGCATGTACATCGGCTCGACGGACAGTCGCGGCCTGCTGCACTGCCTGTGGGAAATCATCGACAACTCCGTCGACGAGGCGCTGGGCGGCTACTGCGACCACATCGAGGTGATCCTCCACGACGACGCGTCGGTGGAGGTCCGTGACAATGGCCGCGGCATCCCCGTGGACGTCGAGCCCAAGACCGGGCTCAGCGGCGTCGAGGTCGTGATGACCAAGCTGCACGCCGGCGGAAAGTTCGGCGGCGGCTCCTACGCGGCCTCCGGCGGCCTGCACGGCGTCGGCGCCTCCGTCGTCAACGCGCTCTCCGCGCGGCTCGACGTCGAGGTGGACCGCAACAGCAAGACGCACTCCATCAGCTTCCGACGCGGCGTCCCCGGCGTCTTCACCGAATCCGGCCCCGACGCCCCCTTCGACCCCGGCAACGGCCTGCTCAAGGGCAAGCGGGTCGCCAAGGCGAAGACCGGCACCCGGGTGCGCTACTGGGCGGACCGGCAGATCTTCCTCAAGGACGCCCGGCTCTCCCTGGAGACGCTGTACGCCCGCGCCCGCCAGACAGCCTTCCTGGTGCCCGGCCTGACCCTCGTCGTCCGCGACGAACGCGGCATCGACGGCGCCGGCAAGACCGAGGAGACCTTCCGCTACGACGGCGGCATCAGCGAGTTCTGCGAGTACCTCGCCCAGGACAAAGCCGTCTGCGACGTCCTGCGCCTGACCGGCCAGGGCACCTTCAAGGAGACCGTGCCGGTCCTGGACGACCGCGGTCACATGACACCCACCGAAGTCACCCGGGAACTGGGTGTCGACATCGCGCTGCGCTGGGGCACCGGCTACGACGCGACGCTCAAGTCCTTCGTCAACATCATCGCCACGCCCAAGGGCGGCACCCACGTCTCCGGCTTCGAGCGCGCGGTCGCCAAGACCGTCAACGAGGTGCTGCGCACGCAGAAGCTGCTGAGGGTCGCCGAGGACGACGTCGTCAAGGACGACGCCATGGAGGGCCTCACCGCGGTGGTGACCGTGCGGCTCGCCGAGCCGCAGTTCGAGGGCCAGACCAAGGAGGTGCTCGGCACCTCTGCCGCGTCACGCATCGTCGCCCAGGTGGTGAGCCGCGAACTCAAGGTGTTCCTGACCTCCACCAAGCGCGACGACAAGCAGCAGGCCCGCTCCGTCATGGAGAAGATCGTCGCCGCGGCCCGTACCCGCATCGCCGCCCGTCAGCACAAGGAGGCTCAGCGGCGTAAGACGGCGCTGGAGTCCTCCTCCCTGCCGGCCAAGCTCGCCGACTGCCGCAGTGACGACGTCGACCGCAGCGAACTGTTCATCGTCGAGGGCGACTCGGCGCTGGGCACCGCGAAGCTGGCGCGCAACTCCGAGTTCCAGGCGCTGCTGCCGATCCGCGGCAAGATCCTCAATGTCCAGAAGTCGTCGGTCTCGGACATGCTCAAGAACGCCGAGTGCGGCGCCATCATCCAGGTCATAGGAGCCGGATCCGGCCGCACCTTCGACATCGACGCCGCCCGCTACGGCAAGGTCATCTTCCTCGCCGACGCGGACGTCGACGGCGCCCACATCCGCTGCCTGCTGCTGACCCTCTTCCAGCGCTATATGCGGCCGATGGTCGAACAGGGCCGGGTCTTCTCCGCCGTACCGCCGCTGCACCGCGTAGAACTGACCAACCCCAAGAAGGGCCAGGACAAGTACATCTACACCTACTCGGACAACGAGCTTCGCCAGACGCTGCTCGAGCTCCAGCGCAAGAACGTCCGCTACAAGGACAGCATCCAGCGCTACAAGGGCCTGGGTGAGATGGACGCCGACCAGCTCGCCGAGACCACGATGGACCCGCGCCACCGCACCCTGCGACGGATCAACATCAGCGATCTCGAAGCGGCGGAGAAGGCCTTCGACCTCCTCATGGGCAACGAAGTCGCGCCCCGTAAGGAGTTCATCACCAACTCCGCCTCCACTCTGGACCGTTCGCGTATCGACACCTGATCCGGCCGCGGGCCCTACGGGCGCCTCTCCACCCCTGGGTGGACGGGCGCCCGTCGTGATTTCCACCCGCTGCCCACCCTGGCTCCGATCCGGCCGGCCACGCCTTCTCCGTAGCGTCGGGAGCGTCGCAATTCCCGTCACACGGAGGCCCAGGCTCATGAGCGGCGTGCTCACCATCGTTGTGATCACCGCGGTTGTCGTGGTCGTATTCGTCCGGCAGTTCACCGCCCAGCGCGTCACATCGGACGGCAAGAAGTGGTGGCTGATCCCTGCTGTCCTGGTGGTGGTGGCATGCCGGCAGCCGGGACTACTGGATCCCGCCCATCACACGGCCTCCGTCGTCCTGCTCGGCGTGGAGATCCTGGTCGCGCTGGCCGGCGGCGCCGCCTGGGCCTGGACCACCCGTATCTGGACGGACACGGACGGCGAGGTGTGGGCCAAGGGAGGCTGGACGACGGCCGGTGTATGGCTGTGCGGGATGGCCGTGCGCATCGGAATCCTGGGCATCGCCTCGCTCATGGGCATCCACCAGGGCAGCCCGGCCGTCACCCTCTCCGTCGCCGCGATGCTGCTGTCCCGGGCCGGCGTCATCGGCTGGCGGGCTCAGGCCGCGCAGCGGACGTACCGTGTTCCTGTCGCCGGCTGATGCCCCTGCGCGCCCCGAACCGCTCCGCACCGATGAAGGACCGTACGTGTCGCTGAACTCCTGGACGAGTTGGCCCCTGCGGGAGTCGCTCTCTCGTGAGGGCATCGGCGAAGTCCGGCTGTGGATCGGCCGGGCGATCCGTGTCCTGGTGGTGACCGGTCTGCTGTGGACCACCTTGGCGGCGCGGATCTTCAGCGGCTGGGGCCTGGTGGCGGCGGTCGCCGGGATGGCCGCCGGCATGCTGGTGTTCCGCGGCTTCTTCCGTATGACACTGGCCCGTCGACTGTGGCCCTCCATCGGGCTGTTCTTCCTGTTGGAGGCCGCTGCCTTCGGCTTCGCGCTCGCCGGCGCGCGGACGCCGGCGATCGTGCTGTGGTGCGCCTGCGCCATCACCGCGATGGAGCGGCTGCCGCTGAGCGTTGCCGTGCCGTGTTCCGCCGCCGCTCTCGGCGCGTACGCCGCGATGAACACCGACAACTGGCTGACGACCGTCACGACCACCGCGGGACTGGCGCTGGCCGGGTACGTCGTACGGCTGGACGCCGAGGCGCGCGGCAACGCCCAGCGGCTGCTGGCCCAGGAACGAGCCGCCCGTACGGCGGAGGCCGAATCGGCGGCACTCGCCGAACGCGGCCGGATCGCCCGCGAGATCCACGACGTCCTCGCCCACAGCCTCAGTGCCCAGCTGGTGCACCTGGAGGCGGCGCGGCAGCTGATCCAGCGCAGCGCCGACCTAGAGGCCGACCGCGATCAGATCCTGGAACGGGTGATCGCATGCCGTGGAATGGCCCGAGAAGGGCTTGACGGGACGCGTGAGGCTCTTTCCGCCCTGCGAGGGGACATGATCCCCGTCGAGGACTTCCTGTGCCGCCTGGCGGCCGCTGAGGGCGCGCAGCTGGACGTCACGGGTGAGCGGCGCACCATCTCGGCCGAGGCGGGGCTCGCGGTCCGGCGGGTGGCCCAGGAGGCGCTGACGAACGCACGCAAGCACGCACCGGGCGCCCGGGTGAGCGTGCGTCTGGAGTACACGGACGGCGACGTAGGGCTGGAAGTACGCGACTCGGGCGGCCGCGGCACGCCCGACGGGCTCGCGCACAGCGGCTCCGGGTACGGTCTGCTCGGGATGCGGGAGCGCGCCGAACTCCTCGGCGGAACGCTGGAGTCCGGTCCCGATGAGGAGGGTTTCGTGGTGCGGTTGAGGGTGCCCGCATGATGGCACGCACGGTGGCACGCGTCGTGGTCGCCGACGACCAGACGGTGGTGCGCGAGGGAATCGTGATGCTGCTGGGGTTGCTGCCGGGCATTGAGGTCGTCGGATCCGCCGCAGACGGCGAGGACGCGATCCGCATGGTCGCCGAACTCGCCCCCGACGTCGTCCTGATGGACCTGCGCATGCCGCGCTGCGACGGCGTCGAGGCCACCCGCCGCATCCGTGCGGACCACCCGGGCACCCAGGTCGTCGTGCTCACCACCTACGCTGAGGACGACTCGCTCTTCCCCGCCCTCCAGGCGGGCGCCCGCGGCTACCTCACCAAGGACGCGGACGGCGACGAGATCGTCCGCGCCATCGACGACGTGCTCTCCGGTGAGGCCGGGCTGTCCCCGAAGATCCAGCGCCGCCTCCTGGAGCGCTTCGCGGAGCCCGTACCGCCCCGGCCACAGCCGCCGCACGAACCTCCGGACGGGCTCACCGCACGCGAGACGGAGGTGCTGCGCCTCGTCGCCGAGGGGCAGTCGAACCCGGAAATCGCCCGTACGCTCCACGTCTCCACCGCGACCGTGAAGACCCACATCAACAACCTCTTCGCCAAGGCGGGACTACGGGACCGGGCTCAGGCGATCCACTACGCCTACCGCCACGGCATCGCACAGCCGCCCGGATAACCCACCTGATTCAGTGAAGCATTCGGAATGAAGAGTCCCGGATCTTCCTTTCTGTCCATCCTTGGTGCCCACGGCCAACAGGCCCGTGCGACAAGGAGTGTTCGGTGGACAAGCAGGACGGTCGAGCGGCCGGTGAGCCGGGCGACGTAGGGCTCGACGACGGTCCCTGGCGCGACGACGGCCCCTGGTACGAGGCACTCGCCCCCGGGTGGGGCGAGTGGGACGACGACGCGGCCGACGAACGGGACGGGCCGGACTGCGCGCGGACACCCGCGCCGCTACCGGAGGCGCGGTCCGCGGCCCACGACGACGTGTACCTGGACGAGGTGTATCTGGCGGTGCAGCGAAGCGCCGCCTTCCAGGAAGTGCGCCGCCGCTACCGGCGATTCGTCGTACCCGCCACGGCCGTATTCCTGATCTGGTACCTCGCCTACGTGATCGCGGCCACCGCCGCACCAGACCTGATGGCACGCCCGGTTGCCGGCGCACTCAACGTCGCGATGCTCGCCGGACTCGGACAGTTCGCCACGACCTTCCTGCTCACCTGGGCCTACGCACGGCATGCGCGGCTGCGCAGGGACAGCGCGGCGCTCGACATCCGCTGGGAAACCCAGGAACTCACCGGAAGGCACGTCCGTTGACCGGCGACCACCAGACCCTGGCTCTGGTCCTGTTCAGCGCGTTCATCGCCGTCACGCTGGCGATCACCACCTGGGTGAGCCGCCACAGGCGCGGCTCCGCGGAGGAGTTCTACGCCGGCGGCAGGCTGTTCTCGCCCATGGAGAATGGTTTCGCCATCGCGGGCGATTACATGTCCGCCGCGTCCTTCCTCGGCGTCTCGGGACTCATCGCCCTCTTCGGCTACGACGGCCTGCTCTACTGCGTCGGCTTCCTCGTCGCCTGGCTCGTCGTCCTCTTCCTGGTCGCCGAACTGGTCCGCAACTGCGGCAGGTTCACCCTCGCCGACGTCGTCGCCGCCCGGATGCGCGAACGCCCCGTCCGTATCGCGGCCGGCACGGCGTCCGTCACCGTCTCCGTGCTCTACCTGGTGGCCCAGATGGTCGGCGCAGGCAGCCTGGTGGCGCTGCTCCTGGGCGGGGCGGGCGCGCAGGCCCGCACCTGGATGGTGATCGGGGTCGGCGCACTGATGGTCGTCTACGTCGCCTTCGGGGGCATGCGTGCGACGACATGGATCCAGATCGTCAAAGCGGTGCTCCTCATGGGAGGTGCGATTGCACTGACCGTCCTGGTGGCGGTCCGCTTTCACGGTGACATCAACGGGCTGCTCCACACCGCCGCCGAACACAGCGGCCACGGCCGCAAGTTCCTCGCACCGGGACTCAAGTACGGCGGCGACTGGACGTCGCGCCTCGACTTCATCAGCCTCGGCCTCGCACTCGTCCTGGGCACCGCCGGACTGCCGCACATCCTGGCCCGCTTCTACACCGTCCCCACGGCGCGGGCCGCCCGCCGTTCCGTCGTCTGGTCCATCGGCTTGATCGGCAGCTTCTACCTGATGACCATCGTGCTGGGCTTCGGCGCCGCCGCGGTGCTCGGCAGCGACGCCGTGCGCGCGTCCAACAAAGCCGGGAACACCGCCGTTCCGCTGCTCGCCCTGGAGCTGGGCGGTGGTGCCGGTTCGACCGGAGGAACGGTTCTCTTCGCCGTCGTGGCCGCGGTCGCCTTCGCCACGATCCTGGCTGTGGTCGCCGGTATCACCCTCGCGTCGTCCGCGTCCGTCGCGCACGACCTGTACGCCTCGCTACGGCGCTCCCGCGGCGGGGCGCAAGGCGGGCGACGCGGCCGGCGCAGCGAGGTCACCGTGGCGCGTGTCGCCGCGGTGGGAGTCGGCGCCGTCGCCATCGGCCTGGCGCTGCTTGCCCAGGACCTGAACGTCGCCTTCCTGGTGGGCCTGGCATTCGCCGTCGCCGCATCGGCCAACCTGCCGGTCTTGCTGTACGCCCTCTTCTGGCGCCGTTTCACGACCCGCGGCGCGGTCTGGTCTGTCTACGGCGGCCTGATCCCGGCGATCGCCCTGGTCGTCCTCTCGCCGGTGGTCTCCGGCACCCCGGAGTCGCTCTTCCCCGGACTGGATTTCGCCTACTTCCCGCTGGAGAACCCCGGTGTTGTGTCGATCCCTCTGGGCTTCCTCATGGGATGGCTGGGAACCGTCCTCTCCCCGGAGGCCGCCGCCGAAGCCCGACACGCGGAGACCGAGGTCCGTTCTCTAACGGGGGCGGGAGCTGCCTAGGGGGCTCGCGCCACCCTGGTGGTGCTTGGCCGCGGCGGTGGCCGTGCCTCGCTCTAGCACCACTCGTAGCGGTGCTCGGGGCGGCCGGTCTCGCCGTACCTGAGGGTCAGGCGGACGCGGCCGGTGCGTTCGAGGAGCTTGAGGTAACGCTGGGCGGTCTGCCGGCTGAGCCCCGCCTGGAGGGCGACCTCCTGCGCGGACAGCGGCGAGTCCGCGGAACGCAGCACCGTGCGCACACGGTCGGCGGTGGCAGTGGAGTGCCCCTTGGGCAGCTCCGCCGGCCCCGCGGCGGCGCCCCCCAACGTACCGAAGATCCGATCGACCTCGGACTGCTCCGTCTGGCCGCCGGTCTCGAAAGTACGGTGCAGCGCCGCGTAACTCTCCAGCTTGGAGCGCAAGCCCGCGAAGGTGAAAGGCTTGACCAGGTACTGCAGCGCGCCGTGGCGCATGGCGGCCTGCACGGTCGCGATGTCACGGGCCGCCGTCACCATGATCACGTCGGTGAGCAGCCCGCGCCGCCGTAGGTCGCCCACCAGTTGGAGCCCCGTCTCATCGGGGAGGTAGTGGTCCAGGAGGATCAGATCAACCGGATGCATGTCGAGGGCGGCAAGCGCCTCGCCTGCGGTGTGGGCGAGGCAGCTGACGCGAAAACCGGCGACCTTGGCGACATACGCGGCATTGATCTCCGCGACCCGCACATCGTCATCCACGACCAATACGTCGATCATTGGCCGGCTCCTGTGGCTCCTGTGGCATCCTCGGCGCTTTCGGCGAGTCGAGCGCTGTCGGAGGCGTCGGGCTTCCCTGCGGCGAGGCAGCCGGCGGGCCCTTCGCGATCCGGGGTTTCACGTGGCGACCCCCGAAGCTCTTCGGCCATCGCATCGGGGACTGTCACCGTGAACATCGCGCCCCCACCTGCACGTTCGCCGACCGTGACGCTGCCGCCATAGCGCTCGGCGAGGCGGCGCACGAGCGCCAGGCCGATGCCGCGCTGCCCGTGTGCCGGCGGTTCCTTGGTCGTCCAGCCCTCGGTGAAGATCTCCGCGCGACGGGCCTCGGGCACACCGGGACCGTTGTCGCAGACCCGCACGATGGCCGTCCGGCCGTCAGTGCGGACCGCAACCTCCAGCTGCGCGTCGCGCTTCCCCGCCGTGGCGTCCAGGGCGTTGTCGACGAGGTTGCCGAGAACGGTCACCAGGCTGTGCGGGTCGACCAGGCGGTCGGGCAGATACGTATCGGGGGAGAGGCTCAGGGAGGCGCCGCGCTCGGTGGCCACCGTGGCCTTGCCGACCAGGAGGGCGGCCAGCAGCGGATCGTGAATGCGCTCGGTGACCTGTTCCGCGGTTGCCCGGTGCACGCCCACGGCCTGTGTCACGAACTCCACAGCCTCCTCGTGCAGGCCGAGTTCGAGCAGACCGAGGAGCGTGTGCAGCCGGTTGGCGTGCTCGTGGTCCTGCGCGCGGAGAGCATCGATCAGACCTCGAGTGCCGTCCAGCTCCCGCCCCAGCCGCTCCAGTTCCGTGCGGTCGCGCAACGTGACCACGGCGCCCCCGTCGTCTGTGGGCATGCGATTCGCCACCAGGACACGATGCCCGCTGACGGCAAGCAGATCCGCGCCGGACACCCGGCCGGCCAGCACGTCGGTCGTGCGGCCCGGTGGCAGGGTCTCGTCCAGGGGCCGGCCGGTGTCCTCGGCACGTAGGTCGAGGAGACGCTGCGCCTCGTCGTTCATGAGCCGGATCCGGCCGTGCTTGTCCAGCGCGAGGAACCCCTCACGGATGCCGTGCAGCATCGCCTCGCGCTCCGTGAGCAGCGCGGAGATGTCGGAGAAGGCCAGGTCGTGGGTGCGGCGCTGGAGGCGGCGGGCGACGAGATAGGCGGCGAGGGCGCCCACGGCGAGGGCCCCGCCCGCGTAGGCGAGCAGCTCGGGCACGGTGGAGAGCAGCCGCTGCTGCACACTCTCGTACGAGATACCGACGGAAACGGCTCCAACAACCTTTCCGTCCTCGTTGCGCAGCGGGACCTTGCCGCGCGCGGAACGCCCGAGTGTGCCGTCGTCGATCTGCATGACCTCCTTGCCGGAGAGCACGGTGCTCGGGTCGGTGGAGACGTGGTGCCCGATCTCATGGGGGTCGGTGTGGGACCAGCGCACACCCTGCTCGTCCATGATCACCACATACTCGGCGCCGGTAGCGGCGCGGATCCGCTCGGCCTCGTTCTGGACCGGGCCGTGCCGGGTGGGGCGGGAGGACTCCAGGGCGTCGTCGAGGCGCGGCTCGGCGGCAGTGGTCTGGGCGATGGAGAGCGCGCGGCGCATCGCCTGATCGTCGAGTTCGGAGCTGAGGGGGGCGAGGAACAGGCCGGTTGCGAGGGCGGTGACGCCCGTGGCGATGGCCAGCTGCACCATCAGCACCTGGGAGAAGACGCGGCGTGGCCAGCCGAGGCGCAGCCTGGTGCTTGGGCGCGGGGCGCCGGATGGGGACGGGTCTCGAACGCCCGGAAACGGGGTGTTGCCGCGCCGACCGGCTTCGCCCGGCACCCCACTGGAGGCGTCGGAGCGCGGCGTGTGGCCCGAGGGCCGTGCGGCGCTCGGGCGCGAGGCCGGTTCGTCCTTCTCGCCCATATGAACGAACAGTAAGGGCGGAGGGGACCGGGCCGGTAATCCCTGGCCGCGCGAATTCGGAGGGTGGTCGGGGCGCGACTCGCTTGTGGCTCGTGGCGCCGCTGCGCCGGGTTATCCACAGGCCTTTCGGTTGCGGATTGTGTGCGTTTAGCGTCACAGGGTGAAGGTGCGGGACCTCGCGGCGTCAGGCAGTTGCAGCAGATCTGAGCGAGCGCGAGGCGCAGGGCCGTGCGGGATACACGGAGGGGAGCGGATATGTGGTCGATGCTGGATCGGTGCGATGAGGGGCGGGGCGCGGCAGGGAAGGGGGTGCGGAGCCCGGTCGCCGTGCTCGACGCTGTGAAGCCGATGCTGGGCTGTCTGCGGCGGGCACTGACGCTCGGGGTGGCTTTAGGGCTGGTGCTGACGCGCGACAGGGCATCTGCAGCCGGAGTCCCGGCTGCAGAGGTATGCCGCTGCAGATGTCACACGGAAGCCGGAAAGCGGGATCGGCCCCCGGTGTCAGGGGGCCGGCAGGACGAGCGAGGACGGCCGCGCCGTGGCGGCGGTGCCCGCGACGGCGGTAATCGAGGTGACCGTCATACGGGCCGGTGGACCGAGCGGCGCACCACAGCTGGCGGGCGCAGGAGCTCCGTCGGCCCGCTGCTCAACCGCGACGTTCCAGGCGCGGCCGTCGGCGTGCGTGACCGAAACGGACCAGGTGGGGGTGCTTCCCGCCATAGGCCTGCCCGCGAGCGACCGGTCGTCGGGGCGCCCAGGTTCGGGCCGCACCGCGTCGGTCCGTACGACGTCGAGTGCGTCCGCCCGCTCCTCGCGGATCAGCTCGCGGACCGCGAGGTCGGCGGCCTGCGCGGGCCGGCCCCACGTAGAGCGGCCGCGGCAGTGGCCGAACGTGATCCGTCCGTCGCGCGCCGCCTCCACGGCGTCCTTGACGAGATGAGCCGAGGCTCGTCCGTAGGCGTAGCCGTAAGGGAGGACGAAGAGCGTGGGGGAGAAGCGGTGGCCGCCGATGTGGGTGATCTCCCAGGCCTCGGCTCCGCTGGCGGCGAGCTCGGCGGCCAGAGGCCGGCCGAGGAGCGCGCAGCAGCGGTCCCGCTTGCCGTTGGTGCAGACGAGGACCAGAGGGTCACCGGTGTACGGCTCCCAGAGGCCGCCGTGTTCACCGGTGCCCAGCACGGCGAAGTCCAGGCCGAGGGCGGCCCGCGGGTCGCTGACCGTGGTGGTGCGGATCCAGGAGCCGCCCGGCGCGGTGTGCGCGACGAACAGTCGACGACGGGAGGCGCCGTGGCAGTCGGCGTGCCGCCCCGGCCGGCGAATCAGGGCGACGCGTACGTCCGTGCCCTCTGTCGCGGTCTCCAGGGCCCGGCCGATGTCCGGGTCGAGGTGGCTGTCCGTCAGCGCATTGGCCCCCCAGGGGCCGGTCTGCTCGATGAGCAGCCAGGTGCGGGCGGTGGCTGCGGTCCCGGCGACGGGTTCGGCCGATTCGCGGGAAGCGGTAGCGCATGTGCTCACGAAGGTAAGCCTAACCTGAGCCGCCGCGGAGTGGCCTCCCGTGTCGGGACGCCGCTCTGTTACGGCAGCGGCTGTGGCGGACGGGGGCCGTTGTACTGCCCGCTGGGGCGCATGCGCAGCGGGCGTTCCCCGTACTCTTCCAGCGCGTGAGCGATCCAGCCGGCGGTACGGGCGATGGCGTAAACCGTTTCGCCTGCCTCGGCGGGCATCCCGGCCGACACGGTCAGCACCGCCAGCGCAAGATCGACGTTGGCGTGCAGCTCGGTGTGCCGTGCAGTGGTGGTGATCACCCCGCGCGCGGCCTGCAGTGCCGACTGCGCCTGCGGGACGTCCTCCAGCAGCCCGAAGAGCGCGCGGGCTCGTGGGTCTTCGCCCGGGTAGAGGCGATGGCCGAGGCCCGGTACGCGGCGTCCCGCTCGTAGGTGGTCGGCGACGACCGCGGCGGCGCTGCCCCGCTCCAGTACCTCCAGCAGCATCCGGTGGGCGAGCCCGCTGGCCGCGCCGTGCAGCGGGCCGTCCAGCGCCCCGAGCCCGGCCGAGACGATCGAGTAGGGGTGGGCGCGCGCCGAGGCGGCGACCCGGACCGCGAGTGTCGAGGCGGCGAGGTCGTGGTCGATGAGCAGGACCAGCGCGGCATCCAGGACGCGGAGTGACGCCGCGTCGGCGGGCGCAGATGCCAGCCGCGACCACAACCGTGGTGCGAGCGACTCCGCATCGGGCGGTGTGGGGGACTGTGGCGGAAGGGAGTCGACAAGGGTGGGGATGAGGGCGCGGGCGGTGTCGAGAACGGCGTCCTCGGACAGGTCGAAGCGCAACGGGTCGGCGGCCGCCGCAGCGATCACGGCGACGTGCAGCCGGTCCATGGGGCCGCTGTGCTCCGGCAGTGACTGCACGGCGCGGCGGGCGGCGGACAACGCGTCGTGCGGTGCGGTGAAGCGCGTGCCTCGGCGGAGCTCACCGGTCCACAGCCACTCGGCGACTTCCTCGTAGCGGTAGTGAGCGGCGAGTTCCGCGGTATCAACGCCACGGAAGTAACAGTGGTCGCGATCGACCAGCGTGATGCCGGTACGTACAGCCAACTCGCCTGCGGTGCCGGACGGTTCGCGGCGACTTCCGCGTCGGGCGAGCGCGTCGACCTCCTTCGCGTCGAAGGTGCTGCCGCGGCCACCCGGTTTGCGGTGGCTTGTCAGCTGGCCGCGGCTCACGTAGGCGTACACCGTCTCGGGCTTCACGCCGAGCCGCTCGGCCGCCTCACGGGTGCTCAGCCGCTGCCCGGTCGTGTCATGAGACCTGTCTTGATCCGCCATGGGGTCACCGTATCCACCCGATGCCCATATTGATTCAATCAATATTGACAATGATTGAGGCAAGCATAGACAGTCAGATCAATATTCTGGAGGGGAAGCGAGGAGATCCGCGATGCCGATCACTGAGAAGAGCGCACCGGTCGATGTGCCCCGCGGGCTTGCGGGCGTCATCGTCACCGAGACGGAACTGGGTGACGTCCGTGGCCGGGAGGGCTTTTACCACTACCGCCAGTACTCCGCCGTCGAGCTGGCCACGGCCCGTACCGTCGAGGACGTCTGGTACTTGATGTTCCATGGCGAGCTGCCGGATGCCGGACAGCTGGCGGCCTTTACGGCTGAGACGGCCGCCCTGCGTACGTTGCCCGCCGCAGTACGCGACGCTCTGCCGGGCATCGCCCAGGCCGGCGCCGTGTCCGGACCGCTCGCCGGGCTGCGTACGGCGCTTTCGCTGCTGGGCGCGACGGCAGGCTTCCGGCCGCTGTACGACATCGGCACCGACCACCGCCGCGCCGATGCGCTCGCCGCCTGTGCCGCCGTACCGACCTTGCTCACCGCGCTCCACCGGCTGGGCCAGGGCCAGCAGCCCGTGGAGCCGCGCGCGGACCTCACGTACGCCGCCAACTACCTCTACATGCTCACCGGCCAGGAGCCGGAGCCCCGGCGGGTCCGGGCCATCGAGGCGTATCTGATCTCCACCATTGACCACGGCTTCAACCCTTCGACCTTCACCGCCCGCGTGATCGCTTCCACCGGAGCCGACCTCGCGGCCTGCCTCGTCGGCGCGGTCGGTGCGCTCTCCGGCCCGTTGCACGGCGGCGCTCCCAGCCGTGCGCTCGACACGCTTGACGCCATCGGCACGCCGGACCGCATCGACTCCTGGATCCGGGACCGGGTCCTGCGGGGCGATCGGATCATGGGATTCGGCCACGCGGTCTACCGCACCGAGGACCCGCGTTCCAGGATGCTGCGCGGCATCGCCGAGCAGTTCGGTGGGCCGCGGGTGGAATTCGCCGTCCAGGTGGAGGAGAGGATCGAGGCACTGCTCGCCGAGCTCAAGCCAGGCCGTGAGCTGCACACCAATGTGGAGTTCTACGCCGGCGTCGTCATGGAGCTGTGCGGGCTGCCGCGCGAGATGTTCACACCCACCTTCTGCGCGGCACGCGTCGTCGGCTGGAGTGCCAACATCCTGGAGCAGGCCGAGGACTCGAAGATCATCCGGCCGGCGGCCCGGTACGTCGGCCCGCCCCCGCCGCAGCCGCTGCCCGCTGTCGCGCTCTGATGCCGGCCGTACGCCGCCCGGGATGGTGAGGGGCCGCCCCGGGCGATGAGGGGGGAGTGGCAGACACCGGGCGGGCGACCAGCCGGCCGGGCGCGACGGCGACCGGACGGCCGGCGGTGATGGTGCAGCGACGAGTCGGGGCCGTGTCGGCGGGGGTCCGTTACGATCGACAGCTCGTCCGCCGCCGGTCCGTGCGGCTCGCCACCCGCACCATGGAGGCGCCCCCTTGGCCACGCAACAGATCCCGGTCGTCGTGCTCGCGGGCTTCCTCGGGTCGGGCAAGACCACCCTCCTCAACCACCTGCTCGGTGCCGGCGCCAAAACCCGGATCGGCGCCATCGTCAATGACTTCGGCAGCATCGAGATCGACGCGATGACCGTCGCCGGGCAGGTGGACTCGATGGTCTCGCTCGGCAACGGCTGCCTGTGCTGCGCGGTCGACACCAGCGAACTCGACACCTATCTGGAGCGGCTGGCCCGCCCCGCCGCCCGTATCGACGTGATCGTCATCGAGGCCAGCGGGCTGGCCGAGCCCGAGGAGATCATCCGGATGATCCTCGCCAGCGAGAACGACCGGATCGTCTACGGCGGGCTGATCGAGGTCATCGACGCCGCCGAGTTCACGGACACGCGTACCCGGCATCCCGAACTCGACCGGCATGTGGCCATCGCCGATCTCGTGGTCCTCAACAAGGCCGACCGGATCGGGGACGCGGCGCGCCAGGAGCTCATGGACACGCTCGCGGATCTTGCACCGGGCAGGCCCGTGGTCTGCACGGCGTACGGGCAGATCGATCCGGAGCTGTTCTTCGACCGCGGCGCGGGCGAGGACCTCGACGCGGCGGTCCGGCAGCTGTCGTTCGAGGATCTGCTCCGGGAGAGCGGCGCGGACGCTGCCGCAGGCCACGATCACCCGCGAGACGAGCACCACGGCCACGACCACGGCCCCGGCGAGCCCTGCGGTCACCTCCATGCCGCCTACCAGAGCGTGGAGTTCACCTCATCGGAGCCGATGAATCCGCGGCGGCTCATGGAGTTCCTCGACAGCCGCCCGACGGGCCTCTACCGCATCAAGGGCTTTGTCCACTTCGATGTCCCCGGCAGCCGGCAGAAGTTCACCGTGCATGCCGTCGGGGACTTCCTGCGCTTCTACCCCACGCCCTGGGGCCGTGACGAGGAGCGCAGCACTCAACTCGTCCTGATCGGCAGCGGGATCGACGCGGCGGCTCTGCGGAAGGAGCTGACGACGTGCCGTGACACCTCTCCGCAGGAGGCCTCCGAGCACAGCATGTGGGGCGTCCTGCGCTACGTGGCCTCCCGCGAGGAGTGACCACTGGCTACGGGCCAGGACCACGGCCCCAGCCTCCCCACACGCACACCCACACGCGCACGCACACCCACACACCGGCGCAAGCCCCACACAGTCGCCGGCCCGCACCCGGCAGACCCCCCACCCGACCCCGCCCCACTCACCTGCCACCGCCCCACCAAGCAAAACCGGCCGGCCCCGAAGGACCGGCCGGCCGTGCGACAACCAGCGCGTCTACACCGGCCCCGCCAGTGCCGCCAGCGGCTTGACCAGCGGCACACCCGAACCGTCACGGCGCGGATCCACCTCCGGCAGCTCCACCGGCGCGCCCTTGGCGTCCGCCGCCCGCACCGGTGCGGCTCCGGCCCACGCCATGGTCAGGCAGTCCTCGCCCTTCAGGAACCGCTGGCAGCGCACCCCACCGGTCGCCCGGCCCTTGCGCGGGTACTGATCGAACGGGGTGAGCTTGGCCGTGGCCACCGAGTCGTCCAGGGTGCCGTGCGAGCTGGCGACCGTGAACACCATGGCGTCGACGGCGGGATCGACCGCGGCGAACGCGATCACCTTCGCGCCCTCGCCCAGCTTGATGCCCGTCATGCCGCCCGCGGGCCGGCCCTGCGGCCGAACCTGCGACGCCTGATAGCGCAGCAGCTGTGCCTCGCTGGTGATGAAGACCAGGTCTTCGTCACCGGTGCGCAGCTCCACCGCGCCCACGATGCGGTCGCCGTCCTTGAGGGTGATGACCTCCAACTCCTCCTTGTTGGACGGATAGTCGGGCACCACGCGCTTGACAACGCCCTGTTCGGTGCCGAGCGCCAGGCCGGGCGAGGACTCGTCCAGGGTGGTGAGGCAGATGACCTCCTCGCCGTCCTGGAGGGTCAGGAACTCCGAGATCTGCGCGCCACCGGAGAGGCTGGGCGCCGCCGCGGTGTCCGGGAGCTGCGGCAGGTCGATCACCGAGATGCGCAGCAGCCGCCCGGTGGATGTCACCGTGCCGATCTCGCCCCGGGTCGTGGCCGGCACCGCCGAGACGATTGTGTCGTGCTTGACCCGCTTGGCCTCGGCGTCGAACGGCACCTCACCGGTGACCGTACGTGCCAGCAGGCCCGTCGAGGACAGCAGCACCCGGCACGGGTCGTCGGAGACCTGCAGCGGCACCGCGCCGACCGCGGGGCCCGCCGACTCCAGCAGCACCGTGCGCCGGTCCGTGCCGTACTTCTTGGCGACCGCGGCCAGCTCGCCGGACACCAGCTTGCGCAGCTCGGCGTCCGAGTCCAGGATCCGCGTCAGCTCCTCGATCTCCTCCTGCAGCCGGTCGCGCTCCGACTCCAGCTCGATGCGGTCGAACTTGGTCAGCCGGCGCAGCGGGGTGTCGAGGATGTACTGCGTCTGGATGTCGCTCAGGGAGAAGTGCTCGATCAGCCGCTCCTTGGCCTGGGCGCTGTTGTCGCTGGAGCGGATGAGGCGGATGACCTCGTCGATGTCCACCAGCGCCGTCAGCAGGCCCTCGACCAGGTGGAGGCGGTCGCGCCGCTTGCCGCGCCGGAATTCGCTGCGCCGGCGCACCACGTTGAAGCGGTGGTCGACATAGACCTCCAGCAGTTCCTTCAGGCCCAGCGTCAGCGGCTGGCCGTCGACCAGCGCGACGTTGTTGATGCCGAAGGACTCCTCCATCGGCGTGAGCTTGTAGAGCTGCTCCAGGACGGCCTCGGGGTTGAAGCCGTTCTTGACCTCGATGACCAGCCGCAGGCCGTGCTCGCGGTCGGTGAGGTCCTTGACGTCCGCGATGCCCTGCAGCTTCTTCGAGCCGACCAGGTCCTTGATCTTGGAGATGACCTTCTCGGGGCCGACGGTGAAGGGGAGTTCGGTGACGACCAGGCCCTTGCGGCGGGCCGATACGGTCTCCACGGTGACCGTGGCGCGGATCTTGAAGGTGCCGCGGCCCTTCTCGTACGCGTCCCGTACGCCGCTCAGGCCCACGATCCGGCCGCCGGTCGGCAGATCGGGACCCGGCACGAAGCGCATCAAGGTGTCGAGGTCGGCGTTGGGATGCTTGATCAGATGGCGGGCCGCGGCGATCACCTCGCCGAGGTTGTGCGGCGGCATGTTTGTCGCCATACCGACCGCGATGCCGGATGCGCCGTTCACCAGGAGATTGGGGTACGCGGCGGGGAGGACCACCGGCTCCTGTTCCTGGCCGTCGTAGTTCGGCGCGAAATCGACGGTGTCCTCGTCGATGGACTCCGTCATCAGGGACGTCGCCGAAGCCATCCGGCACTCGGTGTACCGCATCGCGGCGGGCGGGTCGTCATTGCCCAGCGAGCCGAAGTTGCCGTGGCCGTCCACCAGCGGCAGCCGCATCGAGAACGGCTGCGCCATACGCACCAGCGCGTCGTAGATGGACGCGTCGCCGTGCGGGTGGAGCTTGCCCATCACCTCGCCGATGACCCGGGCGCACTTGACGTACGAGCGCTCGGGACGCAGGCCCATCTCGTTCATCTGGTACAGAATGCGGCGGTGCACGGGCTTGAGACCGTCGCGGGCGTCCGGCAGGGCGCGGGAGTAGATGACCGAATACGCGTACTCGAGGAAGGAACCCTGCATCTCGTCGACGACGTCGATGTCGAGGATCCTCTCCTCGAAGTCGTCCGGCGGCGGGGTCTTCGTGCTGCGGCGGGCCATCGCGGCTGCGGCTCCTTCTGCTGCGTCTACTGCCGATGCGGGATCAACAATGTCGGGTCGGTCAACAATGCCGGGTCGGTCAACACTGCCGGGTCAACCGGAATTGCCGGTCGACCGGATGTCGGATCGGCCGGCCGGCGAATCGGTCAGCCTGCGGATCGACCCGTGAGTCTGCCTGAGTCTGACGCGCACCATTGTGGACCGCCCCACTGACAACGCCGACCGCGACTCCCCTTTCGGCTCCCCAGGCCGCCGGGCAGGCCCTCCGTACGGGTCCGCTCGTCCGGGAACTTCGCCAGATGTCGGCGCGCTTGCATACAGTGACAGAACTTCCTCGCAAGCGGATCGAAGGGACGTACATGCCCATGGGTCACACGGCCACAGAACGAGCCGGCTCCGGCGGCCTGACAGCGACCGAGCACCGGCTGGCCAACGGCCTGCGCGTGGTGCTCTCCGAAGACCACCTGACCCCGGTCGCAGCGGTATGCCTGTGGTACGACGTCGGCTCCCGCCACGAGGTCAAGGGCCGTACGGGCCTGGCTCACCTCTTCGAGCACCTCATGTTCCAGGGTTCCGGGCAGGTGAAGGGCAATGGCCACTTCGAGCTCGTACAGGGCGCCGGCGGATCGCTGAACGGCACCACGAGCTTCGAGCGCACCAACTACTTCGAGACCATGCCCGCCCATGAGCTGGAGCTCGCGCTCTGGCTGGAGGCGGACCGGATGGGCTCGCTGCTGACCGCGCTCGACGACGAGTCCATGGAGAACCAGCGCGACGTCGTCAAGAACGAGCGCCGCCAGCGCTACGACAACGTCCCCTACGGCACGGCCTTCGAGAAGCTGACGGCCATGGCGTACCCGGAGGGGCACCCGTACCACCACACGCCCATCGGGTCGATGGCCGATCTGGACGCGGCCTCTCTGGAGGACGCGCGGGCGTTCTTCCGTACCTACTACGCGCCCGGCAACGCCGTCCTGTCGATCGTCGGGGACATCGACGCCGAGCAGACGCTGGCCTGGGTGGAGAAGTACTTCGGCTCCATCCCCTCGCACGACGGCAAGCAGCCGCCGCGCGACGGCTCGCTGCCCGGCATCATCGGCACCGAGCTGCGTGAGGTCGTGGAGGAGGAGGTGCCCTCCCGCGCCCTGATGGCCGCCTACCGGCTGCCGCACGACGGCACCCGTGAGGCGGACGCCGCGGATCTCGCACTGACCGTCCTGGGCGGCGGCGAGTCCTCCCGGCTCTACAACCGCCTGGTGCGCCGCGACCGCAGTGCCGTTGCCGCCGGCTTCGGCCTGCTGCGGCTGGCCGGGGCGCCCTCGCTGGGGTGGCTGGACGTGAAGACCTCCGGTGGTGTGGAGGTCCCCGCCATCGAGAGCGCCGTCGACGAGGAGCTGGCCCGCTTCGCCGCCGAGGGGCCGACCCCCGAGGAGATGGAGCGCGCGCAGGCCCAGTTGGAGCGCGAATGGCTGGACCGCCTGGCCACGGTCAGCGGCCGCGCCGACGAACTGTGCCGCTTCGCCGTCCTGTTCGGCGACCCGCAGCTCGCGCTGACCGCCGTCCAGCGCGTCCTGGACATCACCGCCGAGGAGGTGCAGGAGGTCGCCAAGGCCCGGCTGCGCCCCGACAACCGCGCGGTGCTTGTGTACGAACCCACCGAGCCGACCGCTCCGGCCGATGCGGCCGCCGACACCGAGGACGAGGAGGGGGAGCGGTGAGCGACTCCACCACCCGCGCAGATTCCGCCGTGACCACCATGGACTTCCACCCCCAGCCCAAGGGCGGCGCACCCAAGCCCTGGGCATTCCCGGCCCCCGAGCGCTCTCAACTGGCCAATGGGCTCACCCTCCTGACCAGCCACCGCCCCGGCCAGCAGGTCGTCGCCGTCGAGATCAACCTCGTCGCGCCTCTGGAGGCCGAGCCCGAGGGCCTGGACGGTGTCGCCACGATCATGGCGCGCGCTCTGTCCGAGGGCACCGACAAGCATGACGCCGAGGAGTTCGCCGCTGAGCTGGAACGCTGCGGCGCCACCCTGGACGCGCACGCCGACCACCCCGGCCTGCGGGTCTCCCTCGAGGTGCCGGTTTCCCGGCTGCCCCGTGCGCTCGGCCTGCTCGCCGACGCGCTGCGCGCCCCCGCCTTCCCCGACAGCGAGATCGAGCGGCTGGTGCGCAACCGCCTCGACGAGATCCCGCACGAGCTCGCCAATCCGGCGCGGCGGGCCGCGATGGCGCTGTCCAAGGAGCTGTTCCCGGCCACTTCCCGGATGTCGCGGCCGCGCCAGGGCACCGAGGAGACCGTCGAGCGCATCGACGCCGCGGCGGTACGCGCCTTCTACGACGCCCATGTACGGCCCGCCACGGGCACCGCCGTGATCGTCGGCGACCTCACCGGCGTCGGCCTGGAGGCGGTGCTCTCCGACACCCTCGGTGCCTGGCGCGGTTCGACCGCCGAGCCGCTGAAGGCCTCGCCGATCACCGCCGACGACACCGGCCGCGTGGTGATCGTGGACCGCCCCGGAGCCGTCCAGACGCAGCTGCTGATCGGCCGTATCGGCGCCGACCGGCACGACCGGGTCTGGCCCGCCCAGGTGCTCGGCACGTACTGCCTGGGCGGCACCCTCACCTCCCGGCTGGACCGGGTCCTGCGTGAGGAGAAGGGCTACACCTACGGGGTGCGGGCCTTCGGCCAGGTGCTGCGCTCGTCCGCCGACGGGAGCGGCGCCGCGATGCTCGCCATCAGCGGCTCGGTGGACACCGCCTCCACCGAGCCGGCGCTGCAGGACCTCTGGAAGGTGCTGCGGACCCTTGCGGCAGAGGGGCTGACGGACGCCGAGCGGGACGTCGCCGTGCAGAACCTCGTCGGCGTCGCGCCGCTGAAGTACGAGACCGCGGCGGCCGTCGCGGGCACGCTGGCCGACCAGGTGGAGCAGCACCTCCCGGACGATTTCCAGGCCCAGTTGTACGCCCGCCTCGTGGAGACCGGGACGGTCGAGGCGACCGCGGCCGCCGTCAATGCCTTCCCCGTGGACCGTCTGGTGACGGTGCTGGTGGGTGACGCCGCCCAGATCGCCGAACCCGTCAAGGGGCTCGGCATCGGCACGGTGACGATCGTCAGCGGCTGAAGCCCCGCCGGCTGACTGCCGGTCATATATCGATAAAGCGGCTCCCGTGGTGCAGGTCCACCACGGGAGCCGCCGTATGTCCGGAATGGTGTGGCTGGTTGCCCGATGCCCCTGTGGCGTACGGCACAAAGAGCCGGTTCTGTTTGCCGATTGAAAGATGTCCCGATTAGCGTCGGTGCGGCTGTTCGTCACAACTCCGCCACAACAGTGGCACCGGACAGTCATCGCCGAGTCCCCGTACGGCGCGAGCCAGGGGAGCCGGGGACCCACACGTCCCCTGGGGTGAATCGGACCCCTCTCCGGAGGAGCCCGTAGGAGACCTTCCTGCTCCGAACCCGTCAGCTAACCCGGTAGGCGAGAAGGAAGGAAAGGACAAGCCACCACATGGCGTTCACCCGTGCTACCGGGAAGCATCGTGGTGCGAGCCGCACGGCTCGCAGGACCCGCAAGTTCGCAGGCGTGGCCACCCTCGCGGCCACCGGTGTCGTCGCCTCCGTGGCCTCGCCGGCGCTGGCCGCCACCAGCGAGGCACACGCCGAGGACACCGGTCTGCGGCAGGCCGTCGTGATGGGCGACGAGCTCGCCAGCCGCGTCGAGGCCCAGGCCGATGCGCAGCAGGCGGCCGCCGATGCCGCCGCCGCGCAGGCCAAGGCCGAGGCCGTGGCCAAGAAGGCCGCCGAAGAGGCCAAGCGGCTCGCCGAGGCAGCCAAGAAGAAGGCCAAGGCGGAACGGGAGGCGAAGGAGCGCGCGGCCCGCGACGCGGAGCGCAAGCGCCTGAACGCCTTTGTCGCCCCCGTCGCCGACTCCTACGTCTCCACCGGGTACAAGGCCTCCAGCAGCCTGTGGTCCTCCGGCAGCCACACCGGCATCGACTTCCACGCCGCCACCGGCACCTCCGTCCACGCCGTGGGCGCGGGCACCGTCGTCGAGGCCGGCTGGGGCGGCTCGTACGGCAACAACATCGTGATCAAGATGCACGACGGTACGTACACCCAGTACGGCCACCTGTCGTCCATCGGTGTCTCCGTCGGCCAGAGCGTCACCCCCGGCCAGCAGATAGCCCTCTCCGGCGCCACCGGCAACGCCACCGGCCCGCATCTGCACTTCGAGGCCCGCACCGGCCCCGACTACGGCTCGGACATCGACCCCATCGCGTATCTGCGCGCGCACGGCGTGAACGTCTGACGTCCGCACGCACTGGTGGAGCCCCGGTCATCGGCCGGGGCTTCCGTGTTTCCGGAGCGCGCCATGCGCCGGTCCGCCCGGCGCATGGCCAAAAAATATCCATGAATTTCCGGAGGCCGTCGGAAAAGCTGTCCCGGTCGAATAGAGTCACGGAAAACCCGCCGATCGGCGGCGTTTCCCGGGGATTACGGCGGAGGCGCAGACGATGCGAGGCCATCTTTCCGCGCATGCGGTGTGCACGGCGATTCGCGACGACATCATTTCCGGTGCGCTGGTGCCGGGCAGCCGGCTGATCGAGGAAATTCTCGCCGCCCGCTACGGCGTCTCCAGAGTCCCGGTCCGGGAGGCGCTGCGCACCCTGCAGTCCGAGGGCTTCGTCACCACCCGCCACCATGCGGGCGCCTGTGTCGCCGAGCCCACCGAGCAGGAAGCGGCCGATCTCCTGGACATCCGCGCCCTGTTGGAGCCCCTGGGTGCCGCCCGCGCCGCCGCCCGCCGCAGTCCCGCCCACCTCAAGGTGCTGCGCGGTCTGGTACGGCTCGGCCGTGACCGTGCCCGGCACGGTCACCCTGCGGACGTGCGCCAACTGGACGGCTGGTTCCACGAGACGCTCGCCCAGGCGGCCGGCAGCCCCAGCCTGACGTCGTTGCTCACCCAGCTACGGCGCAAGGTCGAGTGGATGTACACCGTGGAACTGCCCGCGCGGGCCACCGAGTCGTGGGACGAACACGGCGCGGTGCTGGACGCGGTGGCCCGGGGCGACGCGGAACGGGCCCGCGCCCTGATGGCGGCTCATATCGAGCGCTCCCTCCCGGTATACCGACTGCGCCGCCCCGCCGCGGCCGTGGTGAGCGATCCGAAACGGCCCGTCAACACGGCGCGCGCCCGTAATTAACATGGGGTCTGTATACAAAGAGGTGCGGAATAATTGCGGGGTGGGAGCGGGGAATTCTGCCCGGTGTTCGGGGTCCCATATTTCTTTCCGCGTTTCCATGTCCGGGTAATTCGCGACCCTGGATTTCGGTATGTCGCGCGGTGAATTTCCGTCCGAGCGGTCTGGTACTGCGAATCGTCCCCGCAACGAACCGTTCCAGAAGGAATCGCCCTACGAGGAATCGCCCCACGGCGAATGCTCAGGGAGCGGAACGGGACCGCAGCAAAGCCCCCCCCCGCAGCAACCCCCGCAACACCCCCCACAGCAAACGGCCCCGCGGCAGCGACCGTTTCCGGTCACTGCCGCGGGGCCGCGGCCAGAGGGGCCAGGGAAATCCTGACGGGCTCAGAACGAGTCAGAAGGACCCGGAAGGGCTCAGACGGCCTCAGACGGTCTCGGGGAGCTCGTCCAGGCCCTCGGCGACGAGCTTCGCCAGGCGGTCGAGCGCGGCCTCGGCGCCCTCGGCGTCGGAGGCCAGCACGATTTCCTCGCCACCCTGGGCGCCCAGACCCAGGACCGCGAGCATGGAGGCCGCGTTGACGGGGTTGCCGTCGGCCTTGGCGATCGTCATCGGGACGCCGGCCGCGGTGGCCGCACGGACGAAGATCGAGGCGGGGCGGGCGTGCAGGCCCTCGGCCCAGCCGACATTGACGCGGCGCTCAGCCATGGTGGTGCCCTTCAAGTCGCGTGACTGTTGTCTAGACCAGTCTCTCACGCTGCCAAGGGTGCTCGGCAGCCCTGGTTTGTGACCGAGCGTACGCATGCCGAGCCGGTTGTCAGTACCCCGCCGTACGCTTATCCGCATGCAGACGCAGCCGGATCACGCGTACCCCACCCACTGGGAAGCCGACGTGGTGCTGCGCGACGGCGGCACGGCGCGGATCCGTCCCATCACCGCCGATGACGCCGAGCGGCTGGTCTCCTTCTATGAACAGGTCTCGGACGAGTCGAAGTACTACCGCTTCTTCGCGCCCTACCCGCGGCTGTCCGACCGCGACGTCCACCGTTTCACCCACCACGACTACGTCGACCGGGTCGGCCTCGCCGCCACCGTGGGCGGCGAGTTCATCGCTACCGTCCGTTATGACCGGATCAACGACCAGGGCCTGCCCGCCAAGGACCCCGAGGACGACCAGGCCGAGGTCGCCTTCCTGGTCCAGGACGCCCACCAGGGCCGCGGCGTCGCCTCCGCCCTGCTGGAGCACATCGCCGCGGTGGCGCGCGAGCGCGGCATCCGCCGGTTCGCCGCCGAGGTGCTGCCCGCGAACATCAAGATGATCAAGGTTTTCACGGACGCCGGCTACACCCAGAAGCGCACCTTCGAAGACGGTGTGGTCCGGCTGGAATTCGACCTCGAGCCGACCGAGCAGTCCATGGCCGTGATGCGCGGGCGTGAGCAGCGCGCCGAGGCCCGTTCCGTCCAGCGGCTGCTCGCCCCGGGGTCGGTCGCCGTCATCGGGGCGGGCCGCGCTCCCGGAGGCGTCGGCCGTTCGGCCCTGCGCAATCTCCTCGACTCCGGCTTCACCGGCCGCGTCCACGCCGTCAACCACTCCTTCCCCGAGGGCATGGACCGCCTCGACCCCGAAGGCGTGCCCGCCGTCCGCTCGCTGCGGGAGATT
Organism: Streptomyces sp. NPDC028368; assembly: GCF_055565615.1. Lineage (NCBI taxonomy): Bacteria > Bacillati > Actinomycetota > Actinomycetes > Kitasatosporales > Streptomycetaceae > Streptomyces > Streptomyces sp. NPDC028368. The sequence continues at coordinate 127,133 of NZ_JBVHTY010000019.1, forward strand.
CCCGACCCGGTCGATCTGGCGGTCATCGCCGTCCCCGCGGCCGGCGTCCCCGCCGTGGTCCGCGACTGCGGCGAGCACGGCGTTCAGGGCGTGCTGATCCTCTCCTCCGGATACGCCGAAGCGGGCCCCCAAGGCCGCGAGCGGCAGCGCGCCCTGCTCCGCCAGGCCCGCTCGTACGGCATGCGGCTCATCGGCCCCAATGCCTTCGGCATGATCAACACCGCCCCCGACGTGCGGCTGAACGCCTCACTGGCGCCCCGGATGCCCGGCGCGGGCCACATCGGCCTGTTCACCCAGTCCGGCGCGATCGGCATCGCCCTGCTCAGCGGCCTGCATGCGCGCGGCCCCGGTGACGGCGGCATCGCGGGCATCTCCGCCTTCGTCTCGGCCGGCAACCGCGCCGATGTCTCCGGCAACGACCTCCTCCAGTACTGGTACGAGGACCCGGACACCGACGTCGTGATCCTCTATCTGGAGTCCATCGGCAATCCCCGCAAGTTCGCCCGGCTCGCCCGCCGCACAGCCGCCGTCAAACCGGTCGTGGTCGCCAAGGGCGCCCGCCACAACGGCACCTCCCCGCTGGGCCACGCCGTGCCCACGGTCCGTATCCCCGACAGCACCGTCGCCGCCCTGATGAGGCAGGCCGGCGTCATCCGCGTCGATACGGTCACCGAGCTGATCGACGCCGGGCTGCTGCTCGCCTCCCAGCCGCTGCCGGCCGGCCCGCGCATCGCCATCCTGGGCAACTCCGAGTCGCTCGCCCTGCTGGCATACGACGCCTGCCTGACCGAGGGGCTGCGGCCGCTGCGCCCTCATGTGCTGGCGCCCACGGCGACACCGGACGACTTCCGGGCGGCGCTCGCCGAGTCGCTCGCGGCCGACGGCTGCGACGCCGTCGTCGTCACGGCCATCCCCTGGGTGGGCGAAGCGGCAGGCGCCGTTCCGGGCGCGAGCGAGGGCACCGCGCTCGCCACCGCCCTGCGCGCCGCGGCCGCGGCGCACCCGGCCAAGCCGGTGACGGTCGTCCACCTGGCGATGGACGACCTGGCCGAGACGCTGGCCGCACCGGGGGAGTCACCCGAGCCGCCGGCCCCGCCCCGGGACGAAACCCCGCACACCGCCCCGGCGCCGGCCGCCCCCGGCGCCCCCGACGGCGCCCCCACCCAGGCCCCGCCCCACCCCCCGCTTCCCCCGTACCCGCCCCGCCCCCCGCGCCCCCCGGCCCCACCCTCCTCCGCCCCGCAGACCCCCCGGGTGCCCGCCGCCCCAGCCCGCCCGCGCCCCGCGCCCATCCGTATCCCCGCCTATCCGGCCGCCGAGCGGGCCGTCCGCTCGCTCGCCGAAGCGGTCCGCTACGCCGCCTGGCGCCGGGATGCCGCCGAGCCGGGCCGGGTGCCGGAGTACGACGACATCCAGGAGACGACCGCCGGAGCCGACATCGAGCGACTGCTCGACCGCCACACCTCCGGTGTCACCGCGGGCCGCTCCGTGCGGCTGCCCGACGCCGACGCCGAAGCCCTCCTCGCCCGCTACGGCATCCACACCCGCCCCGCCCTGCCGGCCCCCGACCCCGACACCGCGGTCCGCGCCGCCGCCCGGCTCGGCTACCCGGTCGCCCTCAAGACCACCGCCCCCCACCTGCGGCACCGCGCCGACCTCGGCGGAGTCCGCCTGGACATCGCCGGCGAGCGCGAACTGCGCCGTACCTATGCCGAATTGACCGAATTCCTCGGCTCACCCGAAGAGCTGCGCCCGGTCGTCCAGGCGATGGTGCCGCGCGGCGTCGACACCGTCATCCGCGCCGCCATCGACCCGGCAGCCGGCGCCGTGCTCTCCTTCGGGCTGGCCGGCGCCCCCTCCCAGCTGCTCGGCGACATCGCCCACCGACTGATTCCGGCCACCGACCGCGATGTCGCCGACCAGATCCGGTCGATCCGCGCCGCCCCGCTCCTGTTCGGCTGGCGCGGCTCACAGCCGGTGGACACCACCGCGCTCGCCGAGCTGCTGCTGCGCGTCTCCCGGCTGGTCGACGATCACCCGGAGGTCGTCGGCGTCGACCTCGAACCGGCCGTCGTCGCACCGCACGGCCTCTCCGTCCTGGGAGCCGCCGTCCGCCTGGCCCGTCCCCCCGCCACCACCGACCTGGGCCCCCGCCGCCTGCCTGTCTACTGAGGCTCTCGCGGCGCGGTACGCCCCGTAAGATGGACCCCATGGCTAAGACCGGTACGACGACCCAGGGGCTGCGCGCGGCGATCGAGCGCAGTGGCTATTACCCGACCCTCGTTGCCGAGGCGGTGCAGGCCGCGGTGGGCGGCGAACCGGTCGTGTCGTACCTCGTCCATCAGGAGACGACCTTCGACGCCAACGAGGTCCGCCGCCATGTCACGGTCCTGGTCCTGACCGGCACCCGCTTCATCGTCAGCCACACCGACGAGCAGGCCGCCGACGCCACCAGTCCGTCGCCGTACGCCACCACCTCCACCGAGTCCGTCAAGCTCGGCCGGATCTCGTCGGTGGTTCTCAGCCGTGTGGTCGCCAACCCCGAGTCGTACACCCCCGGCCAGCTGCCCCGCGAGGTCGTCCTCACCATCGGCTGGGGCGCCGTCGCCCGCCTGGACCTGGAGCCCGCCGCCTGCGGCGACCCCAACTGCGAGGCGGACCACGGCTATACGGGTTCCTCCACCGCCGACGACCTGTCGCTGCGGGTCAGCGAGGCGGGCGACGGGCCGGACTCGGTCCGCGAGACGCTCACCTTCGCCCAGGCGCTCTCCGAGGCCACCGCGGCCACCACCAGTTCCCGCTGATGGTGTACACCGCCCCCGCCTGGCCCGAGCCGGCCCCCCTCGACCCGCTCACCGCCCCGGTACCGCAGTACGGCAGCGGCTCGCTCGCCGACCTGCTGCCCACCATCGTCGCCGGACAGGGGATGGGGGAGCTCGCCACCTCGATGGAACTGGCCCCCGCCGACCGGGCCTGCGTCTTCCTCATCGACGGCCTCGGCTGGGAACTGCTGCGCGCCCACCCGGAGGAGGCACCGTTCCTCGCCTCCCTCCTGGACACCTCGTTCAACGGCACCGGCCGCCCGCTCACCGCCGGCTTCCCCGCCACCACCGCCACGTCCCTCGCCTCGGTCGGCACCGGCCTGCCACCGGGCGCGCACGGCCTCGCCGGATACACCTGCGAGGACCCGGCCACCGGCGCGCTGATGAACCAGCTGCGCTGGCAGCCGTGGACCGACCCGTACGTCTGGCAGCCCCACCCGACCGTCTTCCAGCTGGCCGACGCCGCGGGCATCCACACCTGCCAGGTCTCCGCGCCGGACTTCGAGCACACCCCGCTCACCAAGGTGGCGCTCAGCGGCGGCACCTTCCACGGCCGGCTCTCCGGCGAGGAGCGGATGGACCTCGCCGCCGAGCAGCTCGCGGCCGGCGACCGCTCGCTGGTCTACACGTATTACTCCGAGGTCGACGGCAAGGGGCACCGCTACGGCGTCGACTCCGACGCCTGGCGCGGCCAGTTGATGTACGTCGACCGGCTTGCGCAGCGGCTGGCCGAGCAGCTCCCGCCGCGCTCCGCGCTCTACATCACCGCCGACCACGGCATGATCGACATCCCCTTCGGCCCCGAGTCCCGGATCGACTTCGACGAGGACTGGGAATTGAGCGCCGGCGTACGCCTGCTGGGCGGAGAGGGCCGGGCCCGGCATGTGTACGCGCATCCGGGCGCGGCCGGCGATGTGCTCGCCATCTGGCGCGAGGTGGTCGGCGAGCAGATGTGGGTCGCGAGCCGTGAAGAGGCCATCGCCGCCGGGTGGTTCGGCCCGCGGGTCGATGACCGGGTGCGCGGCCGGATCGGCGATGTGCTGGCGGTCGCGCACGCCGACATGGCGGTCATCGCGTCCGAACGCGAGCGGGGTGAGTCGGCGATGGTCGGGCTGCACGGCTCGATGACCCCGATGGAGCAGTTGGTGCCGCTCCTGGAAGTCCGTACCTGACCCGTCCGGTCCCTGGCCGCACGGCCTGTCCGTCCCCTCCCAACGAGCCCGAAAGGCCCGCGACTTCCCATGCCCGAGCTGGCGTTCTTCTCCGGAACGATGGACTGCGGAAAGAGCACTCTGGCGCTCCAAATTGTCCACAACCGGTCGGCTCGTGGTCTGCAGAGCGTGATTTTCACGCGGGACGACCGGGCCGGCGAGGGCAAGCTGTCCTCGCGTCTGGGCCTGGTCACCGAGGCGGTGGAGGCGACGCCGGCACTGGATCTCTACGCGTTCGTGGTGGAGTGCATATCGCGGGGTGGCAAGGTCGACTACGTCGTCGTGGACGAGGCCCAGTTCCTCCTTCCGGAGCAGATCGACCAGCTGGCCCGGATCGTGGACGACCTGGACCTCGACGTGTTCGCCTTCGGTATCACCACCGACTTCCGCACCAAGCTCTTCCCTGGCTCCCAGCGGCTGATCGAATTGGCGGACCGGGTGGAGACGCTGCAGGTCGAGGCGATGTGCTGGTGCGGTGCCCGGGCCACCCACAACGCCCGCACGGTGGATGGCGAGATGGTTGTCGATGGCGAGCAGGTCGTGGTGGGGGACGTGGGCGTGACCGCGGAGATCGTCGGCTATGAGGTCTTGTGCCGCCGCCACCATCGCAAGCGTATGACGAGCGAAACGGCGCGAGCGGCGGCACTGTCGCCTGACGTCCTGCCGGTCACGCCGGGCTGACCTCTGCCGCCACGGCGACGCCGGGGAGCTCGGGGCGTCGGCGGGGAAACCGGACCCTGTGACTCGGTGCCGCGATCCAGGTCTCGAACTGACGGGTTACCAGCCCGGTATCCCTCAGCTCCCGTACTCGCCTGCTGCAGACGCGCGTTCCCCGGCTGACCGGCCCGCACGGTGAAGGCCCCACTGATCCACACCAGTGGGGCCTTCACCGTATGCCGGGTCTAACGGGGCAACGGGCTCGCCGTGCTTCCACTCGGTGCGGCGGAGCGCTACGCGGCAACCGAGCGGCGGTTGCACGAGACCGTGAGGCCCCGGGCGCGGGAGGGTCTTCAGTCATTGACGTAGACGGAAACATTCCCGCGCCGCGAGGTGGACGGGCTGTGCCCCAGGCCTACATCGCCCCAGCGGCTACCGCCTCGGAACGAAGATCAACAGTACGTGCCGGAACCCGGGAAGAGCGGCTCCACTCCACACCCGGCCGGCAGGAATACGGCCTGACGGCTTGATCGGGTGCAGTCGTCGGCGAAGCCGGTGCGCGCGGTGGCGCCGGTCCGTGCGGTGAAGTCGCGCACCTCGGTGCGTGGGGCCTTGCCCTCTGGCATGACCAGGAGCCTTGTCCACATTCGAGTCGGACAAGGCTCACCGGGCAGGGATGCCGTATTTCGCGGCTCAGGACCGTTCGGCCGGACGGTGGCTTCTGGTTCCGCCGGCGCCGTCGGCGACCGCGTGCTCGGGCACGTTGGCGGGTACCTCGGTCTCGCTGAGGCTGTGGAGGGCAGGAGTTGCGCGCAGCTTCTCCTCGGCCGTCTGCTCGACCCGCTTCATGGCAAACCGGAGGATGGGCGGTGCCATGAGCGGGGTGAGGATGGCGATCAGCACGATGATGCTGTACATCGCCGGGGTGAGCAGTCCGAGGCGGAGCCCGATGACCGCGATCACAATCTGGACGACCCCCCGTGCGTTGATGCCGGCACCGAGCGCCAGGGCCTCCCAGCGGCTGAGCCGTCCGACGGTGCTGCCGACGAAGGCGCCGAGGAATTTCCCGGCCACGGCGATGCCGAGTGCGGCCAGACCCCACAGCGCGATCGTGGTGTCGGCCAGTGACGTCAGGTCGATCCGGAGTCCGGCGAGGGCGAAGAACAGTGGTGACAAGAAGGACAGCACCGTGGCGTTGAGCGGCTCCAGCTGCCGTGTCTGGTCCTCCGAGCCGCAGACGCCGATGAGGATGCCGCACAGGAAGGCGCCGAACAACGCCTCGAAGCCCAGGGCCTGGGCGCCCGCGGCGGACAGCACGAGCAGGATGACGGTCACGGCGATGGTGGCCCCGCGGGATCCGGAGCGGCCGGCCCAGTGCATCACCCGCCGCACCGTCCAGCGACCGACGGTACACAGGACGAGGAGGAGGACGGCCAGATGCCACAGGAGGGTGGCGATTTCATGGGATCCGACGCCGGTGGTGGCCATGGCCGTCACGACAGACACCAGGAGCCACCCGACCGCGTCGTCGATGGTGGCGACGACCAGGATCATCTGGCCGACGGTACGGTGCATCAGCTTCATGTCGACGAGCACCCGGCCGATGATCGGGATCGAGCTGACGCACATGGCGACACCTATGAACCAGGCGAAGACCGTGGTGTCGACGGTCGGGGGCTTGAGCCGGCCGGACATCGCATGGCCCAGCCACACGCCGAGCGTCAGCGGCAGCAGGAGGGCGGCGGCGCCGACAGCCGCGGCCGTGCCGCCGTGCCTTCGGGCCAGTTTCAGGTCCAGGTGCATACCCGTGAAGCCGACCAGCAACAGGACGCCGAGCTGTCCCACGGCGTCCAGCAGATGCATCTGCAGTGCATCCGGCGGAAAGAGCCATCCGGCCAGGCCCGGCGCGGCGTGGGCCAGGAAGGAGGGGCCGAGCAGGACACCCGAGGCCAGCTCCCCCACGACGGTCGGCAGGCCGAGGCGCTGGGCCAGCCGGCCCAGCGCCAGCGCCAGGCCGAGCAGAGCGCCTACCTGAAGCAGGAACACCAGTAACGAGTGCGGCGGCAGCGGCTCGAGGACTCCGGTTGCCATGGTCAGTGAAGTCATCAGGCAGCTCCCTGCTGATCGGCCCGGTCCGGTGCGGCCGCCGGCCCCTGCCGCCCGTGCGGTGGAGGGGGAAAGAACCCGGATCGTACGAAGGCGCGCACATTGCCGAGGAAATAGTTGAACCGCCCTGCGCCGTGGTGAACCACCGTGGTCAGCGCGATGTGTCCGGGGCGCCCGCGGCGACGGTGGACAGCGCGGTGCTGTGGTGCGGTCCGGGCAGCTCGCCGCCGGGCCAGGCGGCGAACCGGTGCGCCCCGTACAGCAGCGGTGTCCCCGCCCTGCGGACGACGCCGGTCACCAGGCCCAGGACCAGCGTGTGGTCGCCGACCTCCGTCAGGTGTGTCACCTCGCACTCGGCCGTCGCGAAGGCGTCGTCGGTCAGCCACGGCATACCGGCCTCGGACGAGGGCTGCCACTCCGTGTGGGCGAACCGGTCGGCGACCGGTTTCGCGAACACTTCGGCGGTGTGCCGTGCGCGGTCGTGCAGCAGGTTCACCGCGAACGCGCCGCGGTCGCACAGGGCTTGGAGGGTCTCGCCGCGGGTGGTCAGGCAGACCGAGAGGATCGGTGGCTCGGCCGTGACACTGGCCAGGGAGGTGCAGGTCAGGCCGCGCGGCTCGCCGTCGGAACCATAGGTGGTGACCACCGCGACGCCCGCCGGGAAGGCGCTCATCAGCGAGCGGAAGCCGTCGGGCGGCACCGGTGTCCCGGCGGTGTCCCGGGTCTGCCACGGGAGGGGGTGCGAAGCGGTGGGTACTGCGGCGCAGGATGCGGACAGGCGGCTGGCCATGCTCGGTCGCCCTTCAGGAGGGGTGCGGCGGGGTGACCCCGCGCCGTTGACGTGGGGTGTGCGGTGGAGCGGGGGAGTGCGCCGACGCCTGTGACCGGTACGGCGGTGACAGGCGTCGGCGGAGGGTGAACTGCTGGGTCAACGGCGCGCGTTGAGAGACGCGAGGTACTCGTAGCAGCTGGGGAGGTTGTCGATCAGGCGCTGGGTGTCGGCCTTGAGGGTCGCGAACTCGGCGCGTGCGCCGGCCGGGTCGATGTGCGCGAGCGCGGGGCGCGGCCGGGCCGGCTCATGGCCCAGGCCCAGCAGCATCGTGATCCACGAGTACTGCTCGAAGCCGTGGTAGGCGGGGTAGATGGTGTGCTCGTCGAGCAGGCGGGAGGAGGCGAGCTCCAGGCGCTCGGCGAGGCCGTCCGGGATGGCGCGGACCTTGGCCTCCTTCCAGTACGGGGTGTCGTCGCGCTGCGCCCCCCGGTAGTGCAGGACCAGGAACTCCTTGACGCCGTCCAGGACGTGGGCGACCCGGTTGTTGTAGTCGTCGATCAGGGACTGGTCCCAGTGCGCGTCCGGGAAGTTCTTCACCAGCTGCTCGATGCCGTGCTGGATGAAGAAGATCCCGGTGGACTCCAGCGGCTCGACGAAGGCACTGGACAGGCCGATGGCAACACAGTTGTTGACCCAGGAACGGCGGTTGCGGCCGATGCGCATGCGGATGTGATTGGCTTCCAGGTCGTCCTGGCCGGGGGCGGCGAACGCACGGAGGGTGCGCTCGGCCTCCTCGGGCGTGCAGTGCTCGTCGGAGTACACGTAGCCGTTGCCGTTGCGGCCGAACAGCGGAATGGTCCAGATCCAGCCGGCGTCCATCGCGGTGGCGGTGGTGTAGGGCCGCATACCGGTCGTGGCCTGGTCGGGCTTCGGGACGCGCAGGGCGACCGCGCGGTTGTTGGGCAGGACGTCCTGGAAGGACTCGAAGGGCTCTTCCAGGGTCTGGTTGATCAGCAAGCCGCGGAAGCCGGTGCAGTCGATGAAGAGGTCGCCGGACAGGTCCCCGTGCTCGCGGGTGGTGACATGGCTGATCCAGCCGCGCTGGTCGCGCGAGACGTCGAGCACATCGTCGACGACATGCCGGATACCGCGGTCGGTCCCGTACTTGGTCAGGAACTTCGCCAGCAGCGCGGCGTCGAAGTGGTAGGCGTAGGGGAACTGGTCGCGCTGCTCCTCCAGCGTCGAGCGGCCCAGCGAGCCGTCGAGTTCACCGGCGAAGAGCGAGCCGTCGAGCATCCGTGGGGAGCGCTGGGCCTCGCACAGCGCGGGGGTGACGAAGCAGGAGCGGTCGAAGGGCTCGCTGCGGTCGCCCTCGCGCAGCCACCAGTCGGCGAGGGTGAAGCCGTCGGCGGTCCGCAGCCGCTCGAACGGGTGGTAGAAGTGGTGGCCGGGCTTGCGCCAATTCTCGAACCGAATTCCCAGTTTGTAGGAACCCGAGCACTCCGGGAGCCATTCCGACTCGTCCAGGCCGAGGTAGTCGAAGAAATGCCTGACGGTGCTGAACGTCGCCTCTCCGACGCCGATCGTGGCAACCCGGTCGGATTCCACCAGGGTTACGTCCAGACGGTCCCCGAACGCCGCCTTCAGATAGGAGGCGCTCATCCAGCCCGCGGTGCCGCCGCCGACAATGACAACTGACTTGATCACGGTGAAAACTCCTGCGTCGAAGAACCGGAACCAGCTGGTCGAAGACGCGAGCTGGATCGTGCCGACCGCACCCCTTCAGGCGGCGGACCGCTGGAAGCTAGCCGGGCCGGGTTTTCTTTCGTTATCGATGTTTCATGGCCGCTGCCGACGTGATAGCCGGGAGCCTTGCCGGGCATGTGACGGCGTCGTATCCGGGTGCGCGGCCCCGGGCACCGGAGGTCACGGCGCCGGGTCACGCGGGTTGGGTAGGCGATAGGGCGCCGATAGGGGCGGTCGTTACCGTGCGCGCATGGCTCTTTCCTCTGCCTTGTCGTCAGGCACTCCCTGGCTGCGTACGCACCGGCCGGTGGCCGCGCCCCGGATTCGGCTGATCTGCTTTCCGCACGCGGGGGGCACGGCAAGTTTCTTCCGCAACTGGCACCAGTGGGCGCCGGACGACTGGGAGATGAGCGCGGTGTGCTATCCCGGCCGTGAGGAGCGCATAGCCGAGCCGTGCCACGACTCGATGGCGGAGCTCGCCGGGCAGCTGGCCGATGCGCTGGTGCCGGTGATGGATGTGCCGACGGTGTTCTTCGGGCACAGCATGGGGGCCTCGGTGGCCCATGAGGTCGCCGCGCTGCTCGCCGCGCGCGGCGCCCCCACCCCGCGGGCGCTCTTCGTCTCCGGCCGGGCCGCGCCCGACCGGCTGCGACGGATGGGCGACGGTGAGCTGGCCGACGACGAACTGCTGGCGAGGGTGGCCGGTCTCGGCGGCCCCGGGGCGGAGCTGCTGCAGGAGCCCGAGCTGCGGGACCTGGTCCTGCCGCCGATCCGTGCGGACTACCAGCTGCTGGCGGTGTATGCGGCCGGCCCCAAGGCGCCGGCCGTGGACATTCCCGTCACCGCCTATTTCGCTACCGACGACCCCGGTCCGTCGCCGGACGATGTGCGGGCCTGGTCGAACCTCACCACCGCCGGGTGTGAAACGCGCTCCTTTTCGGGCGGCCATTTCTTTCTCGTGCCGCATGAGCGGGAAGTGGTGCGGGACATGAGCGACCGGCTCGCCGCCATGCTGTGAGCCGGTACGGCCCCGCCGCTCTTCCCCCTTTCCTTCTCAGCTCCCGGTGCCCGGCACCGGGAGCTTTGCACCGTCATTCGCACCATCCAGCGCAGAAATGAGGAAGCACGTGTACCGGACCATGATGAAGTCGAAGATCCATCGGGCGACCGTCACCCAGGCGGATTTGCACTATGTGGGTTCGCTGACGGTGAGCGCCGATCTGATGGAGGCCGCCGACCTGCTCCCCGGGGAGCAGGTGGATATCGTCGACATCGACAATGGCGCGCGGTTGTCCACGTATGTCATCGAGGGGCCGCGGGGCTCCGGGATCATCGGCATCAACGGTGCCGCGGCCCGGCTGATCAGCCCCGGTGACCTCGTGATCATCATTTCCTACGCATCGGTCGAGGACGAGGCCGCCCGCAAGCTGGAGCCGCGGGTCGTCTTCGTGGACGGGGAGAACAAGGCCGTGAGCGTGGGCGGTGATCCGGCGGAGGTGCCGGCCGGCTCCGGTCTGCGGCGCGGAGACATCGTGTCCTGACCACGGACGCCGTGCGAGCCCCCGTGCGGACAGACGCCGGTCGCCGCAGCGGGAGTCTCGTCCCGCCGCGGCGACCGGCGTCTGTCAAGGGGGTGGCAGGGGCGGCCCGGTGGGGGCCGCCCGCCCGCTGCTACGGCAGGGTGAAGTAGATCATCGGGTTGTGGTCGCTGTTTCGGACCGGCTCGTCGAGACCCAGCTCCTTCTTGACGTCTGCGAGTAGCCGCGTGACCTCGGGCGCCTTGGCGGTGGATGCCGTGAAGAACTCGATGTTCTTCTCGGCCAGCCACTTGACGATGACCGAGCCCTCGCTGAACGGCTTGGGGCGCCGGCCGTGGAAGACGTCGTGGACGCTGGTGGGCGTGCCCGCGGGGACGGCCGGGAAGAGGTTGTCGATGTACCAGTGGGCGAACCGGGCGCCGTGGTCGGCGTCGATGAAGAGGTAGTCCACCTCGGCGGGGACCTTGCCGAGGTGCTCGCGGACATCGCCCTTGGTGAACGTCCAGCGGTCCTGGGAGAGTTCGGCCGGAACGTTGCGCACGACGTTGTCGACGATGTCGAACGAGTAGAGGTGGCCCGTTCCGTTGTCCCGCAAGGCGCTGAGGATCCACATCGTGGACCAGCCGTAGAAGGTGCCGACCTCCACCACCACCTCGGGACGCAGATCACGCAGCAGCAGGTAGGTGATTTCGGCCTCGTAGTCGTCGAGCTGCGCCTTCATCGACTTGCCGCGGTCGCGGAGGAACTGGCGCCGGGCGTCGCGTACCGCCCGCAGATCGTCCTCGTACTTCTGGTAGAGCGTGCGGATGTGGTCGGTGGTTATGGAATCCATTCATTCCTCCAGCAGGCGGGCCCGGCCTGTCGGACGGGCTGTCATATTCGTTACGGACAAAGGTGATCACACTTCTCGGGCGTCCGTTCACGCTCCCGTGCCGTTTTGCGGTGCGCGGGTGCGCGAAGCATCCCGTTCCACCTGCCGGAAGGCCGCGCACAGCGCGAGGAGTGCGACGGCGAAGACCAGCATCCAGGCGCAACGGACAGCCGCCCACGCCGGGGTGCCGGGGCTGGTGTGCAGACCGAAGAGCGGTTCGCCGAGCCCCAGGGTGAGGGTGGTCACGGCGAGCATGGCGGTTTGGTGCCAGAGGAACACCGTCATCGCCGAGGAGTTCAGCGACGTCACCGCCGACCACAGGAACTGGCCGGGGCGCGCCCGCAGTTGAGCGTCCGCCGGTGCCCCGGGGGCGGGGCGCGGTGCCGCCACCGCCCGTCGCAGCAGGCGGCACAGCAGCAGGGCGCCGCCACACTGCGCCAGACCGAAGGTGACGGCGGCGAGGGAGACCGGGTTGAGGTTGGACAGCTCCGAGCCCGGTACGCCGACCATGGCGGCGGGATAGCCGGCCCACAGGACCAGCCCGGCGGTGGCCAGGGTGCCGCCGGCGAGCAGTGCGACGGCGGACCGGCGGCGGGTGAACGCGCCGGCGGACCAGGCGGCGCCCAGGCAGTACGGGACCAGCCAGCCGGCGAGGGTGTTGACGTCGCGGAGTTGCTCGGCCCAGGCCGCGCCGCCGCTCGCGAAGTGCGCGATGTCCAGGAGAGCCACCACCGCACCGGCCCCGACGGCGATCCTGGCGCCGTGGCGGTACACCAGCGGGGTTGCGGCGGTCAGCGCGCCGAAGACCAACAGGAACCACAGTGGCGAGATGACGAGGTTGAGCAGGGTGTAGATCGTCTCGTGGGCGGTGCCCGCGGCCGCCATGCCCGCCAGGACCAGCGCCCACAGGGAGAGCAGCGGCACCGTGGGGCGCAGCAGCCTGCGGATGCGCCGGGCGAGCCAGGGCCGGTAACGGATTTTGCGCAGGCGGGCGGTGGCGTATCCCTGGGCTGCGACCCGTCCGCCGACGAAGAAGAACACCGCCAGCGACTGCAGCACCCACGTCAGCGGGGTGAGGGCGGGCACGTCGTGGAGTGGGCTGGCGCCGAGCAGGTGGCTGTCGGTGTGCAGCACGATCGCGGTGACCAGCCAGTGCCCGAGGACGACGCCGAGGATGGACAGGACCCGTAAGACGTCGATCGCCCGGTCGCGCTCCGGCGGGGTCGCCGCATCGATGCGGAGCACGGCTCGGTGCAGCCGGCCGGCCGGGCGCGGGTGGGGCTCGACCTGATCGATGACGTGGGCCTGCCGGGATTCCTCGGCGGGGCGCAGTCGCAGCTCAGCCACCGGACACCGCCGAGCCGCGGCCAAGGCAGATCAGGGCGAGATTGCGCAGCGGCAGGCTGCCGGGCTCCAGATAGCCGCTGTGGCCGCTGTTCCCGGTGGCGAAGGGGCGGGCGCCGAAGGACGGGGAGGTCGGGTCGGTGCCGAAGCCGAGGGTTGTGCCGAAGACGCTCAGGCTGACATGCGGTGCCCGCGCGATCCAGTCCTGGGTACCTCGGCCCGCCCACACGGGGACGCGGACGGGCAGGTCGGCGGCGGAGCGCAGGCCGGTGCCGGGGCTGCCGAAGACGGCGACGCCGGCGAGCCCGGCGGACGTCCGGGTGTCCATACCTCTGAGGGCGCTGCCGCACACCACCGAGCCGTAGGAGTGGCACAGGAAGGTGACGGGAGCATGGGCGTTGGCGGTCCGCAGCCCTCCGAGCAGGGCGATCAGGCGGCGGCCGCCCTCCTCGGCGCGGGCGGTGGTGGCGACATCCCGGCTCATGGTGCGGGGGGCCTGGTAGCCGTACCAGGCGACCACGGCGACGGAGGAGCGGGAGAGCCGCCGCATCTCGTCGTGGAGGGCGTGGGCGCCGCCGCTGAGGGAGGCGTGCCGCGAGCCGAGGTGGTCGAAGGTGTCGAGGGTGGTGTCCGAGCCCGGGACGAGCACGACGATCCGGTCGGCGGTGGCAAGGTCGCCGAGCACTTCGACGGCCTGCCCGTCGCCCTGGGCATCGAAGGAGAGCAACTGACGCCCGGCTGCGCGCAGTTGATGCAGGTGACCTTCCCTGTAGGAGTCTCCCAGGCGGTGGGCGGCGCGCTCGGCAGCCGCGATGTAGTCGCGGTTCGCCGCGTACCGCTCGTCCAGTGTCTGCGCCTGGACCGGGGGCAGGTGGGGCGGGGCGGGAGTACCGGGGACGGGTGATGCGGTGCCGGCGGTGACCGACCCCACGATGGCCGCGGCGAGGGCCACCGTCAGCCCGATTCTCCTCCACCTGGCAGCTCGCACTGTGCCGTTCCTCTCCACGAGTCCTGCTCGTTCCATGCCTGACTCTGCTGAGTACGGCTGACTCGAACCTAGATTTCGCGGCCGGGAAGGGCGTCACGCTCAGGAGCCATCTTCGCGGGTAGCTCTGAGGTATGACATGCGGCGAAGGGCGGACCGTGGTGTGACATACCGCTCCGTCCTTCGGAAGGAGCCGGTCATGACCCTGCCCGTTCGCCGATCGGTCGCCGTGGTGGTTCTCAGGTCCCGCGCCCGAGAACGATGGCCGACAACTCGCCTTCGGCGTCGTGAATGTGACGCAGGGCGAGACCCGCGGTGTGGGCCAGCCCGGCCCACTGCGCACGGGTGCGTTCCCGGCCGCCGGCCATGGCCATCATCCAGATGTCGCCCATCCGGCGTGAGTCCGGGCCGGTGTCGGCCAGCACCCTTTCCAGAAGGACGATTTCCCCGTCGGCGTCGAGTGCTCCGGCGCAGCGGCTCAGGATCGCGGCCGCCCGTTCGTCGGGCCAGTCGTGCAGCACACTGCCCAGGAGGTGGGTGCGGTAGCCCTCCGGGACGCCGTGTCGTACGTCGCCGCCCACGAGGGAGAAGCGGTCACCGTAGTGGCGGGATGTCTCGGGGGGCACCAGGGCGATCACCTCCGGGAGGTCCATAACGGCGACCTCGACGGTGTCGTCGGCGTCCAGCAGGAGCGTGGCCAGGCCTCCGGTGCCGCCGCCCACGTCCAGCACCCGGCGGGCGCACCGCTGCAACAGGAAGGGCAGCAGCGGGCGGTAGAGCCGGCGGGCCCGCATCCGCATGTGCTCGTGGAAGGTCGCCAGGGCCCCGGGGTCGTCGCTCATGCCGTCGAAGATCTGGGTGCCGGTGGCGAGTTCGTAGCTCGGCCTGCCTGTGCGGACCGTCTCGGCGAACGGGCCCCAGGCGGTGAACAGGGCGTTGTCGGAGAATTCGGCGTGCAGGCTGTTCGGTGCGTCGGCCCGCAGCAGGGAGCCGGCCGCGGTGAGGTGCACCGTCCCGGTCGCCTCCACCCGGAACACGCCGAGCGTTTCGGCGGCCAGGATCAGGCGGCTCAACAGGTCGGGGTCCGTACCCAGGCGCGCGGCGAGCTCGTCGGTGGTGATGCCTTCAGGGGGAATGCCGTCGGCCACACCGAGGGTGCACACGGCGTACAGCACCCGGCTGGGTGCGATGTCGAAGAGGCCGGTGAGGCGCTGCCGTTCCCGGTCGATATCCGGTTCGGCGCCCCGGCTGCCTTCCGGGCCGGCCCCGTCCACAAGGGTGCCCTCGCTCACAGGAGTTCCCTCTCGGCCACGGCTACCGCCTTCTCGTACAGGTCCGCCCAGGGCGCGACGGTCTGCTCGCCGAACAGGCCGTGCCAGACCTTCAGGTAGGAGAGCCGGTCCGCCGCGGGTATCTCGGGGAAGGTCAGAAAGAGGATGTCGGTGATCACCATCATGCGGACGGCGAGCATCGGGTGGGGGCTGACCAGCGGGCGGAATGTGTCGCTGTGGATTCCGGGCATCGGATGGCCGGGGAAGAACTCCCCCACCATCTTTCCGGCGGCGACCGCTTCGGCCTTCACTTCCTGCTGGACCGCGCGGACAAGCTCATGACGGATTTCGGGGTCCGCGCCCACCGGCACCATGACGAAGGCGTTGTACACATCGTCGGCGGCGTCGCCGTTACCGAGGCGCCGCAGGGCGGAGCGCACCGTGTTGGTGAGCCGCCGTTCGCTGCGGGTGCTGCTCACATCGACCGAACTGAGCGCGGTGCGCCCCAGTTTCAGTGACTGCTCCATGAAAGGACAGACCGCGCCTCTACGGCCGAGTTCCGGATGGGAACGGGTGAGGAACGAGCGCAGCCAGTCCGCGGTCTCGGTGAGGATCCGCAGATCTCGCTGCCCTTCGATGTGCAGGGTGGGTCTGGAAGGTTCTTCCTGAGTAAGCGCCATGCGCCTCCACCTACCTGTGCTCGGCGGATTCAATGCGTGAGAGGTGGGGAACTTCCCGCATTGGTCCACGAATTGAAAAACATATGCCTGCAGGTTTCGCAGGGTGCCTCCTACGGCCCAGCCGTCCGTCTGGATCGTGGAGGGACGGACGGCTTCACCCAGGGCGGGGAAAAGACTAGAAGGTAGGTTTATCGGGGAACTATCGGGTCCTTTACCACGTGTTGGGTATCGCGGCGGAGTGCCCGGGGCCGGTCGCGCCGGTGGCCGCCGCGGTGTCCGTGGCCGTCGGTACCATGGGGCGGGTGACAGCGGAATACCCGAACGTACCGACAGCGCCGGGAGCGCACTCGCGTGGGCGGCGTCTCGGGGCCGTTCTCACGTCGACGGGGCGCGAGTTGTGCGATGCCTCCCGCCGGACCGCACCCCCCTTCCAGGGCGCGAAGCACCGGGTCCTGCGGCATCTGCCGCTCGTGTTCACCGCGCTTGTCGCGGCGGACCTGGCCACGGCCGGCGCGATCATCGTCGCGGACCGGCTGGGCCTGCCGTGGTGGGCCGCCGCGCCCGTCGCCGGTGCGCAGGCGCTGCCACTGGTGGTCGCGCTGTTCCGACCGGTGGCTGCCTGGTGGCTGTCCCTTGCGGCGTCGCTGCCGTACGCGATCGGCGTGTCCGTCGTGGACTCGGCGGCGCGGGCCGAGGTGCCGTGGCCGTGGACGGAGCCGGGGCTGATGGCGCACCTGGGGGTCACGCTGCTGGTCGCCTGCCGGGTGCGGACCAGGGTGTCTCTTGCACAGTGGCTGCTGACGATGCTGCTCGGCGGGGTGCTGGCCGTTGTCCTGTCGCCGCCGTCGTACTTCGGCGATCTGGTGCCGCTGGCACTGCTCTCGGCGTGCGGACTGGCGGCCGTCGCGGCCGTGCGGGGGCGCAGCCAGGCGCGCCGCGAGCTGCGGAAACAGGAGGCCCTGACGGAGTCCGAACGGGCCCGGCGGACGCTGCTGGAGGAGCGCACCCGCATCGCCCGTGAGCTGCATGATGTCGTCGCCCATCACATGTCCGTCGTCGCGGCGCAGGCGGAGGCGGCGCCGTACCGGGTGGCCGAGGCCCCGCCGGAGCTGGCCGACAGCTTCGCGAGCATCCGGGAGAACGCGGTGGGCGCGCTCACCGAACTCCGGCACATCCTGGGGATGCTGCGGACACCGGACGAGAGTCCGCAGGCCCGTTACGCACCGCAGCCGACGCTGGAGAACATCGATGAGCTGGTGGCCAATGTCCGGGCGGCGGGGCTGCGCATCGACACCGTGATCTCCGGCGAGGCGCGGCCGGTGCCGCACCGGGTGGAGCTGTCGGCGTTCCGGATCAGCCAGGAGGCGCTGAGCAATGCGCTGCGGCACTCGCCGGGGTGCCGGGCCGAACTGGAGCTGTCCTACGGTTCCAGCGGTATCGGGATACGTGTGGCCAACAGTCCGGCCGCGGCAGGGGCGATATGTCAAAAGGGGACAGGGCACGGCGTGCTGGGCATCTGGGAGAGAACGTCCATGCTCGGCGGCTCCGTGCGGATCGGGCCACGTGAAGACGGCTGGTTCGAGGTCATGGCTTCCCTGCCCACCAGTGAGCAGGAGTGAGGGCGTATGACGATCCGGGTGCTGATCGCGGATGACCAGAAACTGATCCGGGAGAGCTTCGCCATCCTGCTGAACGCCCAGCCGGGCATCGAGGTGATCGGCGAGGCGGTGAACGGCCAGGAGGCGATCGACCGTATCGCCGCGCTGTGCCCGGAGGTGGCCCTGATGGACATAAGGATGCCGGTGCTCGACGGTCTTGAGGCAACCCATCGAATAACGCGGAGCTCCCCGGACGTCAAGATCGTCATGCTGACGACGTTTGATGAGGACGAGTACGTGTACGAGGCGTTGCGCGCCGGCGCGAGCGGATTTCTGCTGAAGGACTCCTCGGCGCAGCAGCTCGCCGAAGCGGTGCGCACGGTGGCCATGGGAGGTGCGCTGCTCGCTCCCACCGTCACCAAGCGGCTGATCGAGGAGTTCGCCAGGGGAGGGTCGCCGCGCACGATGCGGCGCGGCCGGGTGGCGGAGCTCACCGGACGAGAGACCGAGGTGCTCTGCCTGATCGCGCAGGGTCTGTCGAACTCCGAGCTGGCCGAGCGTCTGGTCATCGCCGAGCAGACGGTCAAGACCCACGTCAGCCGCATCCTGGTGAAGCTGGGGTTGCGGGACCGTACACAGGCGGTGGTCTTCGCGTATGAGACCGGTCTTGTGCGGGCCGGGGACTGATCGGCCAAGAAAGCCAATAAGAAGACGATAAGCGGTTTCTCTAGGATGGCGCTGCCGGGTCGAGCGGATTCAGGGACCCCTTCTCCTGTGAATTTGTCATGTCCGCAACCGGCTTTTCGTGGAACTCGCTGAGGCCGGCGCACAGGAATTCCCCCTCTACGGCCCGGAATTCGGTCGCGCTGACGGCCTGTAGCGCTTCCCGGGTGAAGCCGAGGCGAATGCGCGCCGTCGTGTGGCTGCGTAGCCGAGGTCTCCCGCGGCCGGTCGGCCGTCCAAAACTTCCTGCATGCGGCGCACTTGTGTTGCCGGTGGTCCGTAGTGCCGACGCCTTTTCGATGTCTTCAAGAAGTGAATGTCATTCCCGGGAAGGAAGCGGAAGCGATCACTCTCCGCATCCTCAGTGGTTAACAATCACCACATGAGGAAGTTGAGTAACATGATCGAGGCGTACACACGTTCGTGAGTGCGTGGCCTGACAAACTTCTGGGGGAGCCATGGGGGAACGGCTAGAGTTCAAAATCCTGGGTGCACTCGCGGTGACGATGGGTGGCCGCCGGATAGCCATCGGTGGCGCTCGGCAGCGGACAATCCTGGCGCTTCTCCTGTTGAATCCCGGGAGAATTGTGTCCGTTGACACGCTAATGGAGACGGTGTGGAACGGACGTCCGCCCGCCACCGCACGCACCCAAGTGGCAATCTGTATCGCCGCATTACGCAAGCGCTTCAAAGCCGAGGGCTGTGACGCCGATGTCATCGTCACCGCGCACCCCGGCTACCTGCTCGCCCTGGAGAACCACTACGTGGACTCGGTGGAGTTTGACCAGCTCACCGCCACGGCGCAGGAAGCCCTCGAGGAAGACCGTGTCGCGGACGCGGCACACGCCTACGAACAGGCGCTGGCCCTGTGGCGGGGGCCGGCCCTTGCGGGCGTCGCCGGGGTGCTCGTCGAGGACGAGACGGCGCGTCTGGAGGAACTCCGGCTCGCCACCTACGACGCTTATGTCGCGGTCAAGCTGGACCACGGCCACCACCGGGAACTGATCCCGGACCTGGTCACGGTCGTACGTGACCATCCGCTGCGGGAGCGGTCGCGCGGCGCGCTGATGCTCGCCCAGTACCGCGTCGGCCGCCGGGCCGAGGCGATGGAGACGTTCCGGGAGGGCCGGGCACGCTTCATCGAGGACCTCGGGCTGGAACCGGGGCCGGAACTGCGGCAGTTGCACGACGCGATCCTCCGGGACGACCCGTCGCTCGCCCCGCCGGTGACGGCCGTAAAGGTCACCCCGGAGGAGCGCCAGATTCCGCTCGAACTCCCGGCAAATGTCCCGGCGTTCAGCGGACGTCTGGGTCAACTGGCCCTGTTGGACGGACTCGTCGATCACGAGGGTGGAGAGCGGTCGCTCCCGGCGGCGCTGATCACCGGCAGCGCGGGGGTGGGCAAGACCGGCCTGGCCCTGCACTGGTCGCACAGCGTCGCCGACCGCTTCCCCGACGGACTGCTCTACGCCGACATGACGGGGCACGACGAGAGCCGGCTGCCCACCTCTCCCGAAGCCGTGCTCGGCTGGTTCCTGCGGTCCCTGGGTGTCCCGGAGGCGGACGTCCCGGTCGCCGTGCACGAACGGATCGCGCTGTACCGCAGTCTGCTGGTCGACCGGAAGGTGCTGATCGTGCTGGATGACGTCCTCACCTTCGACCAGATCCGCGCGCTGATCCCGGGCAGTCCGCGCTGCTGCGTAGTCGTCACCAGCCGCTGCCAGTTGGAGCAGCTGGTGGTCCGGCACGGCGCACTCCGCGTCGACCTCGATGAGCTGACCCGGCAGGAGGCCACCGGTCTGCTGGAGCGGATCATCGGGGAGAAGCGGGTCCGGTTCGCCAAGGCGGACGCCGACCGGCTCGTCGAGCTGTGCGACCGGCTGCCGCTGACGGTCCGGATCGCGGCGGCCAAGCTGGCGGCCAAACCGCACTGGTCGGTGGGCCATCTGGTCTCCCGGCTCGCCAACGAGCAGCAGCGGCTGGACGAACTCAGCACAGGCGACTCGCGGATCCGCTCCAGCTTCGAGCGGAGCTACCGCGCCCTGCCCGCGAACGCCGCGGAGCTCTACCAGCGGCTGGCCCTGCTGGAGACGCCGGACTTCGCGGGCTGGGTCGGCGCGGCCCTGCTGGACGCGGACATCGACACCGCGGAGAGCCTGATGGAGCAGCTGGTCGACGCCCAGCTGCTGCACACCATGGGCTCCGACGTCACGGGGCAGCTGCGCTACCGCTTTCGTACTCTCTCGCGGCTGTACGCGCGGGAGGTCGCCCAGCGGGAGGGCAACGCCTTGGAACAACGCGAGGCGCTCGGCAGAGCGTTCCGCAGCTGGCTGACGATCGCCGAGCACGCCCGGTGGCGGGAGCGGGGCCACCACACGGGGCAGCGCACCGGCTCGATGTGGCAGCTGACGCTGGACCCCGCGGTCCTGGACAAACTGACGGCTCCGGCGGCCGACTGGTTCGCGGTGGAGCGGCTCGCGCTGATCTCCGTGATCGATCAGGCCGCCCTGTGCGGGATGGACGAACTCAGCCAGGACCTGACCACGTTACTGGTGGCTCCGATGGAGTCCAGCTGCTGCGGCTGATCCGTTTCGCCGTCCCGGGCCGGTACCCCGGCACACATGCGGTGGGCGCGGTCGTCTCGGACGGCCGCGCCCACCGCTTCGAAGTGTGCCGGACGCTAGTCGAGCACGTAGCCGTCGGTGTCCCGCATGCCCCGGGAGCGGCGCAGGTCGGTGACGGCGAACGTCCGCTGCAGCCAGCGGTCCTGGCCGTCGTAGCGTGGCCGGAAGGGTGTCCGGCCATGGACGGTCACGCGGTTGTCCACGATGGCCAGTTCGCCCGGGACCAGCCACGCACTCTGCGCGGTGCGGTCGAAAAGCTCCTGCAGCTCGTGCATCGCCACCTTGGCACGCTGTGTCTGCGGTTCGGTGGCCGCCAGGTCGACGCAGATGTCCGGGTCCTGCGGGGCTCCCGTGAGCACCGCGTGCGGTGCGGTGCCGGCGCCGGACATGCCGAACGACGGCGGCGGTGCGGTGACGAACTCCCGGGAGAACAGGGCCTGCCGGGACTCGTCGGTGATCAGCGGCAGCACCTCGCGGATGCACGCGGTGCGCAGCCCCGCCACCCGCTCGTGATCGGCCCGCAGGCAGAGCAGCATCACGAAGTCGGGACGGTGGGGGTGGAAGGCGTTCTCGGTGTGGAAGGTCAGCAGCACGGAGCCCGCGTTGCTCTGGTAGTCCTCCTGTCCGGGTACGGGCACGACGTTCTGGACGATCGCGCCGGTCTTCTCCGGGCGGTAGGCGACGGGGTCGCCCAGCCCGGAGGCGATCATGGCCAGAACCGCCGCGGTGACGGTGGCCTCGCGCTGTACGGAGCCGGGCTCGGCCGGAGTGGGCGGCACCTGGCCCAGGGGAAGCCCCCGGACCAGCAGCGTGCCCGTGCGGCCGGAGTCCCTGCGGAACTCGCGCAGGCCGCGGGTCAGGCCGGCGGGGAGTTCGGGCCAGGCCCGCCGGGCCCGCGCCAGCCAGTCCGGGCTGTCGATCAGGGCACCGGCCGGCTCGACGAGGCGCCCGGCGATGCGTTCGGTCAGCTGCGCGTCCTCGGCGTCGACCGTCACTGTCTGCGGCCGCACGCCGGTCTTTGCTGTCACCGTCATCCTGATCAGCCCATCGCCTCGGCGACACTGCGCGGACGCATGTCGGTCCAGTGCTCCTCGATGTAGGCGAGGCTCTCCTCGTGGCTCGCCTCCTGCCGGCCGATCCTCCAGCCGGCCGGCACCTCGGCGAATGCGGGCCACAGGGAGTACTGGTCCTCGTCGTTGATCAGGACCAGGTAGCGGCCCTCGGGGTTCTCGAACGGGTTGGTCATGGTGTGTCTCTCCAGTGTTCTCGGTGGTGCGTGGTGCGTGGTGCGTGGGGCGGACGGGGTCGGGTCAGGCCGGCCCGGCGAGCGCCGCCTCATCCATGTCGAGCGCCGTCGGGCCGTAGACACGACGCACCCACTCGGCCCGGTAGACCGTGTCGAGGTAGCGCTCGCCCAGATCGGGTGAGATGGCGACGGCGGTGATGTCGTCGCGGCCGGCGGCGTGTTCGGTCAGCCAGCGGGCGGCGCCCGCGACGACGGTCCCGGTGGAGCCGCCGAACAGGAACCCCTGGCCGACCATGCGGTGGCAGGCGCGGACGGTCTCGGCCTCCGAGACCTGCACGACATCGTCCACGAGGGACTCGTCGAGCAACGGCGGTCGCACACCGGCACCCAGGCCCGGGATCATCCGGGCCGCGGCGGGGCCACCGAAGGTGACCGAGCCGATGCTGTCGACGGCGACGATGCGGACGGCGGGGCGGTGTTCCCGGTACCAGCGGGCGCAGCCCATCAGCGTTCCGGTGGTACCGGCGCCGACGAAGAGCACATCGAGTGCGGGGAACCGCTCGGCGATGTGCGGGGCGGTCAGCCGGTGGTGCGCCCGCCAGTTGTCCTCGTTGACGTACTGGTTGAGCCAGACGTAGTGCTCATCGCTGTCGCACAGTGCGCGGACGTAGGCGAGCCGGGTGGCGAGGAAGCCGCCTTCCGGATCGGGTTCG
This sequence comes from Streptomyces sp. NPDC028368, assembly GCF_055565615.1. Classification (NCBI taxonomy): domain Bacteria; kingdom Bacillati; phylum Actinomycetota; class Actinomycetes; order Kitasatosporales; family Streptomycetaceae; genus Streptomyces; species Streptomyces sp. NPDC028368. Next base: position 150,040 of record NZ_JBVHTY010000019.1, read on the forward strand.
CCGACCGTGTGCACCTCGGCACCGAGCGCCTCCATCAGCTGTCTGGTAGCCACGTTGCAGCGGGCGTCGGTGACGCACACGAAGCGGTAGCCCTTGCTCGCCGCGATCGTGCTGAGCGCGACCCCGAGGTTGCCGGAGGACGACTCCACGATCACGGACCCCTCGGTGAGCCGGCCCTCCTTCTCGGCCGCCTCGATCATTTCGAGGGCGGCCTTCTGCTTGATGGAGCCGGAGAAATTGAACCCCTCGCATTTGAGGTAGAGGGGCAGACCGAGGGAGGAGCGCAGATCCACGTAGAGATCGTCCTCGTTGAATTCCTGCGGAGCCGAAATTACCGGCACAGCACCTCCCGCATGGGCACGTGTTCCAAGGGCGCGGGCCCGTCAGCCGTAGCGGCGCAACTCATGGAAGAAGTCCTCGACGATGGGTAGTTCCCCGGCAGCGCGGACGGTGTCGTAGACGTGTTTGCCGACCGCGAGGTCGAGCACGCCGAGCCCGAACGGGGAGAAGATCACCGGCCGGTCGGTGGCCGGGGTGAGGCGGCCGGTGAGGACGTCGTCGAGCGTGCCGTCGACGAAGTCCCGGTTTCCCACCTGCTGTTCGGCCAGGTGCAGCGAGGTGTTGGCCTTCAGGCAGTGCTCCACGTCGTCGACGACGTTGGCCGACGAGAGGACCACCTCGGGGGACAGATCGCGCAGCGAGACGTGCAGAACGAGCGGGTGGTGGGCGAACCAGGCGGGGTCGCTGACGTGGGGGGTGCCCGCGGTGGTGGCGAAGACCAGCAGATCACTGCCGCGGACCAGGTCCTCGGCGCGCTCGTGCACGGTGACGGTGGTGCCGTCGCCGGTGGCGCCCTCGAGGTAGTCGGCGAAGCCGCCGGCGTGCTCGGCGGACAGGTCGTGGATCCCGGCCTCGTCGAAGGTCCAGCCGGTGGCCACCAGGTAGTCGTGGATGTATCGGGCGATCAGGCCGACGCCGAAGAAGCCGATCCGCCGCGGGCGTTCGCGTCCCTGGCTGAGCCGGTCGGCGGCCAGCGCGGCCGAGGCGGCCGTGCGGGTGGCGCTGATGATGGAGCTCTCCAGGCATGCCAGCGGGTAGCCGGTGTCGTGATCGTTGAGGATGAGGACGGCGGAGGCGCGTGGAATGCCCGCGGCGACGTTCTCGGGGAAGCTGGAGATCCACTTGATCCCGTCGACCCGGGCGTCGCCGCCGACCGACGCCGGGAGCGCGATGATCCGGGACGAGGGGCGGTCGGGGAAGCGCAGGAAGTAGGAGGGCGGGTTGACGGTGTCGCCGGCGCCGTGGGTGCGGTAGGCGGATTCGACGATCCCGACGACCTCGCGGTGCCGGCCTTCGAGGGCGCGGTGCACCTGACCGCCGGAGATCACGGCGAAGCTTGGCGCCGTGGCGGGAGGGGACATCAAGGACTCCACGTGTGAGGGGTCAGGAAAGGACATGGCCGTCGACCCGGACCGGGTTGCCGAGGACCACCACGACCTCGCGAGCCCCCTGGTAGGGGTCGCGGCTGTGGGCCATGCGGAGGTTGTCGACCAGCAGGACATCGCCGTCCTGCCAGGGTTCGCTCACGGTGGCGTCGCGGTAGGCCGCGTTGAGTGTCTCGACGGTCCCGGTGTCGAGGGGCGTGCCGTCGCCATAGGCGGTGTTGAACGGCAGGCCCTCCGGGCCGTACACGTCGACGAGGTAGTCGCGAATGACCGGGTCGAGCGTCCGCTCGTTGAGGAACGCCGCCTGGTTGAACCACACCGGGGCACCGGTCCGCGGGTGGTGGACGACCGCGGCGCGGCGCTGCCGGGTGCGCAGCCGGCCGTCCGGCAGCCAGGTGTGTTCCAGGCCGGCGGCGGCACAGTACGCGTCGACCTGCGCACGGTCCTCGGTGCCGAACGCCTCCGCCCAGGAGACGCCGATGTCGTGGTACATACGGGTGAGCAGCCAGCCGTCGCGGGTGAAGCGGTCGACCAGGCCGGCGGGGAGCGCACGCAGTACCGCCTGGGAGTCGGCCACCCCTGTCCGGCCGCCGCTCTCGGGTGCGGTGAGGCAGCCGAAGAGGAGCAGGCCGGGGACCTCGGTGGCGTAGCTCAGTTCGTGGTGCATGCACATCGGTTCGTCGGCGGGCCACTCCGAGGATCCGTACACGCCGTCGCCGTGGTCCGCGCGGGGGGCGAACCGCTCTCGTTCGGTCATCGCTTCGACGCCAAGGGCCGTGGCGACGGCGGCCACATCGGCCGGTGTGGTGACGCCGAGGCCGCGCAGCAGGACGGCACCGTGTTCGGCGACGGCGGCGTGTACGGCGGGCCGGTGCCGCTCGGCCCAGGTGGCGCCGGCGCCGGGGGACACCGTCAGCACCGCCAGGCCGCCGTCGGACCGGACGGGCCGGGGGCCGTCGGCGGTGCGGTCCGCGGCCGGCGAGGGGGCTGCCTCCTCGGTACCGGACGCCTCGCCGGCCTTTCGGTCGACCAGGGCGGCGACCTCGGCGACGGTCGGGGTGTCGGCGAGGTCCTTGACCGTCACCACCCGGTCCAGGGCGACGGCGAGGCGGATCGCGGTCAGGGACGTACCGCCGAGTTCGGCGAAGCGCGAGTCGCGGCCGATGCGTGCCGGCGGGACGTTGAGCAGTTTGGACCAGAGTGCCGCGACGCGGCGTTCGGTGGCGGTCTCCGGTGCGCCGGAGGCGTCCGCGCCGGCCTGCTGCACCGCGTCCTCCGCCATGCGGGCCAGCGCCTTGCGGTCGGTCTTGCCGTTGTCGGTGAGGGGCAGTTCGGCGCGGTGGTGGAGGTGCTGGGGGACCATGTAGCCGGGCAGCGCGGCGGCCAGCGCCCGGCGCACCTCTTCGGTGGGCAGCGGTCCGGTGGCGGTGAAGTAGCCGACGAGGGCGCGCCGTTCGGGGCTTCCGGTGACGACGACCGCCCCGTCGCGGACGCCGGGTATCTGGAGCAGCTGGTTCTCGATCTCGCCGATCTCGATACGGAAGCCGTTGATCTTGACCTGGGCGTCGCGGCGGCCGAGGAACTCCAGGGTGCCGCCGGGCAGCCAGCGGCCGAAGTCACCGGAGCGGTACAGCCGCTCCCCGGGCCGGTGCGGGTCGTGCCCGAAGGCCGCCTTGGTGCGGGCCTCGTCGTTGATGTAGCCGCGGCCGACGCAGACGCCGGAGAAGACGATCTCGCCGGGTACGCCCAGCGGTACCGGGGACAGCCGCTCGTCGACCACGTACACCCGCACATTGCGCACGGCCTTGCCCAGCGGGACCGAACGGGCGTCGGGCACGCGGTCCATGACCTCGTGATTGGTGTCGTCGGAGGTCTCGGTGAGGCCGTAGGCGTTGACCAGCAGCACATCGGGGAAGGCCGCGAACCAGCGCTGGACCAGCTCCTTCTTCAGCGCCTCGCCGGTGACGGAGACACAGCGCAGCCGGGGCAGCGCACGGGGCTCCTCCTCCAGGGTGGAGAGCACCACCTCCAGGTAGGAGGGGACGAGCTGGGCCACCTGAACGCCGCCGGCGGCGAGGGTGTCGATGAAACGGCGGACATCGAGGACCGCCTCTTGTCCGACGATGTGGGTGCGGCCGCCGACGAGCAGTGCGGACACCAGCTGCCACAGGGAGATGTCGAAGCACTGGGGAGCGGTCTGTGCGACAACATGTCCCTCCTCGATGCCCAGATCCTCGATCTTGGCCAGCAGGTGGTTGAGGAAGCCGTTGTGCTCGCACATGGCGCCCTTGGGCTCGCCGGTGGAGCCGGAGGTGAAGTAGATGTAGGCGAGCTGGTCGGCGGCGACCGGCAGTCCGAGGTCGTGGTCCGGTCCGCCCTGTGCCAGCACCTCGTCGATGAAGGCGGCGCGGGTGTCCTCGCGTCCGGCGAGCGCTTCCTCCAGGTGGGGGATGCCGCGTTCGGCGAGCACCCAGCGCGCCTCGCTCCGGGCCAGGACGGTGGCGATCCGCCCGGCCGGGAACCGGGGCTCCAGCGGCAGGTAGCAGCCGCCCGCCTTGAAGACGGCGAGGACGGCGGCGAGCCACTCCAGGTTGCGTTCGCAGACCACGGCCACGACGTCCTCGGCGCGCAGGCCGCGCCGGTGCAGGGACCTGGCGAGGATGTTGGCGCGGCGGTTGAGCTCCTCGTAGGTCCAGCTGCGGTCCCCCTGGACGGCGGCGATCGCGTCGGGGTGGCGGCGCACCCGTTCCTCGAAGAGCTCGTGGCAGCGGAGGCCGGGAAGCTCCCTGACGGGTCCGGCGAACTCTTCGAGCTGCTGGGCGAGTTCGGCCGGGGAGAGCAGGGTCTCGACGTGGTGCGCGGAGTCCGGGGCCGCGGTCAGCCGGCGCAGCGCACGGTCCAGGTACGCGGCGAGGCGTTCGGCGCCGACGTACTCCTGGGCGCGGGCGGCCTGCCATGCGGCGCGGGCCTGTTCGCGGCCCTGCTCGGTGGCGGCCCAGGCGATCAGGTCGCGCCAGGTGCCCTCACCGACCTGCCATTCCTGGAAGCCGGTGACCGCGGCGGCTACCTTGGCCTGTGCCGCGAGCCATATCGTCGGACCGTCGACGGCCGATTCCTCGGCGAGCCGGTCGATTCCGGCCGCGAGGTCCGGAGGCAGTAGGGGAAGCTCATCCTCCGCCCTGCTGCCGCCGGCCTGACCGCCTGCGCTGTCCCTCACGAGTCTGCACCCCACACCGGACATCTGTCGGATCGCGAAATCACCGAGTGATCCCACCTGGTGGAAGTGACGCTAGGAGGAGCCTTTATCGCTGGACTATCAGCGTCGTTAGAGCCGGCGAAATCTTCCCTCCCGGCTACCGCTGGGAGGGGGTGGCGGCCGGCCGCTTCAAGGGGTCGGCGGAGCGGACCGGGTGCGTAGCATCTCGGCGACACGGAAGGCGAGTTCCAGGGACTGACGGTGGTTGAGCCGGGGGTCGCAGGCCGTTTCGTAGCGGCGGTGGAGGTCGTCGGCGAGGAGGGCGTCACTGCCGCCGAGGCATTCGGTCACGTCGTCGCCGGTGAATTCGATGTGCAGCCCGCCGGCGTGGGTGCCGAGCGCGTGATGGACGGCGAAGAAGGTCTCGGTCTCACTGAGGATGTCGTCGAAGCGGCGGGTCTTGTGGCCGCCGGGGGTGACGAAGGTGTTGCCGTGCATGGGGTCGCAGACCCAGGCGACGGCCGGGTCCTCGGCGGTGACCTTCTCGACGAGGTCGGGCAGCCGGTGGCCGACGGCGTCCGCGCCCATCCTGACCACGAACGTCAACCGGCCCGGAACGCGGTGGGGGTTGAGCTTGTCGACGTAGCCGAGCGCGTCGTCCGTGGTGGCGTCCGGGCCGAGTTTGACGGCGATGGGGTTGTGGATGCGGGAGAAGTACTCGACGTGCGCGCCGTCCAGGGCGCGGGTGCGCTCCCCGATCCACAGCAGGTGGCCGCTGCCGGCGTAGGCGCGGTCGTCGCGCCCTGCGGTGCGGGTCAGGGCCGCTTCGTAGTCGAGCAGCAGGCCCTCGTGGCCGGCGTAGAACTCGGCGGTGTCCAGCTCGTGGGCGCTGACCCCGCAGGCTGTCATGAAGCGCAGGGACCGCTCGATCTCGTCGGCGAGTGCCACGTAGCGGCGGCCGGCGGGTGAGTCGGTGACGAAGCCGCGGTTCCAGGCGTGGGCCCGGGTCAGGCTGGTGTGGCCGCCGGTGGTGAACGCCCGGATGAGGTTCAAGGTGGCTGCGGAGGCGTCGTACATGCGGCGCAGGCGCCGCGGGTCGGGGGTGCGTGCGGCGGCCGTGAAGCCGGGGCCGTTGACGGCGTCGCCGCGGTAGGCGGGCAGGGTGCGGCCGCCGCGGGTCTCGGTCGGCCGGGAGCGGGGCTTGGCGTACTGGCCGGCGATCCGGCCGACCTTGACGACGGGCACGGCGGCGCCGTGGGTGAGGACCACCGCCATCTGGAGCAGGGTCCGCAGCTTGGCGTTGACGGCGTCGGCGGTGGCGCCGGCGAAGGTCTCCGCGCAGTCGCCGCCGTGCAGCAGGAACGCCTCGCCGCGGGCGACGGCGGCCATCCGGCCGCGCAGCCGGTCGCACTCCTCGGCGAGAACGAGAGCGGGCAGCCGGGCGAGGTCGCCGGTGACCTCGCGCAGCACCGCGGGGTCGGGCCAGGCGGGCTGCTGCGCGGCGGGCAGCGGGCGCCAGGAGTCGGCGGCAGCGGAATGCAGGGCGGCAGCGGAATCAGCGACGGTGGCGCGGGATTGCGCGCGGGAAGAGGGAGGCATCGCAACCTTCGTGGGCGGGATGGTCGTACGCGGGAAGCCCGCGTGCGGGAAGTCCGTGTGCGGGAAGTCCGTGTGCGGGAAGTCCGTACGCGGGAGGGGAGCTCCGCTGCGGGTGTGGCGGCGGGCGGCGTTCGGGATGCGGGGTGCATTCCAACCCCGCCCGCCGAAGGCGGTCAAGAACTGGCGGAGTGGACTGCACCGGCCCTCGCCAATTGGTCTGGTCGTCCTGCACGGCCGGGTGTTTGGGTTGGCGGCATCGTCCCGGCAGCCGGTATGGCCGGGGCGCGGAACCGGATGTCGAGGACGGAGACCATGGCAACGACGACACGCGCCGAGGTCCGCGGACCGGGGGGCGCGGGCGCGGACCCCGGCCCGCGGGTGCGGGTGCGGATCACGGAGACGGAGCTGGAGCCGCATGCTCCGCTGTCCCTGTACACCGCTCTGGCCGGGGAACTCGGGCAGCAGGAGGTCTTCCTCTTCGAGAGCCCGGCCGGGCCGGCAGTGGACCGTGGCACGGCGGTGGTCGGCTACGGCCGGCTCGCGGAGATACGGGCGTTCGCCGGCCATGTCGAGTGTGCGGGCGCGGCCCCGTTACGCGAGGCGATCCTGGCGGCGGCCGAAGCCGTGGGGATGACGCCGGACGGGGACGGGGCGGACGGGGACGGGACGGACGGGGACGGGGCGGTGGCACGCCGCCGGTTCACGCGCCCCGGGCAGGTCTGGGACCTGATGCGGCGGGTCCAGCGGCGGTTCGCGGTCAGCGGTGAGGTTCCGCGCGACGCCTATGCGTTCGGCTTTCTGACGGCGCTGGCGTACGAGGCGGCCTGGCACATGGACGTGCTGCCGGCCCGGGAGGTCTCCCGTGGCGGCCCGGACATGACGTTCACGCTGATCCGCGACACGGTCTGGTACGACCGGGACGGGGCGCGGCCGCTCCACCGCACGGCGCGCTCGGACGCCTTCCCTTACCCGTACCCGTATGCAGCGGCCCCCGACGTCGCCGCGCTGGCAGCGGCGGCGGCCCGGGAGCCGGCGGACGGCTCCAAGGTGTGCCCCGCGGCGCCGGCGCCCCGTTCGGTGCGCGACAGCGTGGCCCGGGACACCTTCCTGGACTGGGCGCGGCAGTGTCTGGAGCACATCCGGGTCGGGGAGATCTACCAGATCCAGATCGGTCACCGGATCGACGTCGACACCGCGCTCACCCCCGTGGAGGTCTACCGGCGCCTGCGTTCGCGCAATCCGTCGCCGTACATGTATCTGGCGCCGCGCGCCGGTGACACCCTCATCGGGGCCAGCCCCGAACTGTTCTTCCGTACCGTGGGCGACACGATCGTGATGCGGCCGATCGCCGGCACCACGCGGCAGGCGGCGACGGACGAGGAGAACGCGCGGCGGGTCAAGGAGATGCTGGCCAGCACCAAGGAGCAGGCCGAGCATGTGATGCTGGTCGATCTGTGCCGCAACGACATCGGCCGGGTCTGCCGGCCGGGTTCCCTGGTGGCGGACGAGCTGATGACGGTGGAGGCGTATTCGCACGTCTTCCACATGGTCTCGACGGTCGCCGGGCGGCTGGAGCCGGACGCGGACGTGTGGCGTTCGCTGTGTGCGACCTTCCCCGCGGGAACCATGACCGGCGCGCCGAAGCTGCGCGCGATGGAGATCATCGACGGGATCGAGCAGCAGCCGCGCGGCATCTACGCGGGCGCGGTCGGGCTGATCGACGTGGGCGGATGGAGTTCGCTCGCGCTGTGCATCCGCACGATCGTGCACGACGGGCAGACGTACTCCACACAGAGCTCGGCGGGGATCGTCGCGGAGTCGGTGCCCGAGGCGGAGTGGGACGAGACCTTGGCGAAGATGGGCGCCGCCCACTGGGCGCTGACCGGTGAGGAGCTGTCATGAAGGTACTGATCGTGGACGCCTACGACAGCTTTGTGCACATCATCGACCAGTATCTGCGGACGCTGGGGATGACGACGGAGGTGGTGCGCTCGGGTACCCGTACACCGGACGAACTGGCAGCCGGGCACCCGGACATGGTGGTGCTGGGGCCGGGCCCCGGGCATCCCGCGGCGTCCGGGCATGTGGAGCTGGTCCACCGGTTCGCCGGTGAGGTGCCGCTGCTGGGGGTGTGTCTGGGGCACCAGGCGATCGCGTTGGCGTTCGGCGGCCGGGTGGAGGTGGCCGGCCATCTGATGCACGGGCGGACCAGCCCGGTGCGGCACGACGGCGCAGGGATCTTTCGCGGGCTGGGCAACAGCCTGGTGGCGACCCGATATCACTCGCTGATCGTGTCCCGGCCGCTGCCCGATGCGCTGGAGGAGACCGCGACGGCCGAGGACGACGGCTATGTGATGGGGCTGCGGCACCGCAGCCTGCCGGTGGAGAGCGTGCAGTTCCACCCGGAAAGCATCACGACCGACGGCGGACCACAGCTCTTCGAGAACTTCCTGGCCGCCGCGGTGCGCTGACCGGCGGATCACCGCGGCCGGTTCCGGCGCGGCACGTCAGGCACAGCCGCCGACAGGTCAGGCACAGCCGTCGGCAGGTCAGGCACAGCCGTCGGCCCGGCCGGCTGCGAACAGCTCCGCATAGGCCGTCCCCAGTTCCTGAAGGGCCTCCGCGATGCCGGTACGGGGCACCGCGGTGTAGCCCACCACCAGGGCCGGGGCGGCCTGTTCGGGCCGGGCGTGGTAGCGCCGGCCGCCGCGCACCAGCACCGAGCGGCGCAGCGCCCGCTCGACGAGCGCGGCCTCGTCCGTCCGGCGCGGCAGCCGCAGATAGGCGTGCAGCCCGACGGCCGAGCCGAGGGTGCGCACACCGGGCAGGAAGCGGCGTACGGACTGCTCCAGGCTTTCGCGGCGGACGCGGTAGCGGGCGCGCTGGCGGCGCAGATGGCGGTCGAAGTGGCCCGCGCGCAGGAAATCCGCGAAGGCGAGCTGAGTGAGCACATCCGAGCCCAGGTCGCGATGGGACCGCATCCGTTCCACGGGCGCCAGCAGCCGGGCAGGCATCGCGAGCCAGCCGAAGCGAAGGCCGGGTGCGAGGGATTTGCTGGCCGTGCCGCCGTAGACGACGCGTTCGGGGGCGAGGCGTTGCAGCGCCGGCGGGCGGGTGCCGTGCTCCAGCCACAGGTCGCCGTCGTAGTCGTCCTCGATGATCCAGGCGTCCTGGTCGCGGGCCCAGCGGATCAGCGCCTCCCGGCGGGGCGCGGAGAGGGTGGCGCCGGTGGGGAACTGGTGGGCGGGGGTGAGCAGCACGGCCCGTGCGCCCGTCCTGGCCAGCGCCTCGACGTCGAGGCCTTCGGCGTCGACAGGGACGGGCACCGGCCGCAGCCCCACTTCCCGGACGAACTGCCGCTGCCGGTGGTGGCAGGGGTCCTCCATGGCGAGCCGGTCGATGCCCTGCTCGGCCAGCACGGCACACAGCAGGCCGAGCGCCTGCGCAAAGCCGGAGACGGCCATGACCTGCCCCGGGGTGGTGAGCACCCCGCGCGCCCTGCCGAGGTAGCGCGCCAGTTCCTCCCGCAGCGCGGCCGCCCCGGACAGCGGCGGGTAGTCCATGGTGCCGGGGGCGGCGGACCGGACGGCGTGCTGGTAGGAGGCGAGCCATTCACGGTGCGGGAATCCGGCAAGATGCGCGGTGCCGGTGCGCAGATCCCAGCGGGCCGGGGGCACCAGACCGTCGTCGAGGAGGGTCGGCAGGGCGGGCGTGGGCGTCAGATGCGCGGCGACGCGTGTTCCGGAGCCCCGGACTGCCTCCAGATAGCCCTCGGCGATGAGCCGGCCGTACGCCTCGACGACGACGCTGCGGGAGACGGCGAGATCCGCGGCGAGCTGCCTGCTGGACGGCAGCCGGGTACCGGGACGCAGTACTCCGGTGGATATCTCTTCTCTTAACGTGCCCTCGATCTGGGCGGTGAGCGGTTCTTCGGATTCCCGGGACACATCGATCAAGGCGTGCCAGGCCATTTCTCCGGCTCCCCCAAGTGGACTGGAATCACTCATGGCAATTGGTCTGGGCGTGGTGTGACGGTGCGGCACAAAATGGCCGGGTGCTGAAGAGAGGGGACAAGCGGTGACCACAGGCGATGACCAAGAGCGGTCCTGGCCGATGCTGCTGACGGCGTTGCTGGCGGGCGAGCATCTGACGGTCGAGGACACCGCGTGGGCGATGAACGAGGTCATGCTTGGCCGGGCGGCATCCGCGCGGCTGGCCGGGCTGCTGGTGGCGCTGCGGGCGAAGGGTGAGACGGTCGGCGAGGTCGAGGGGCTGGTGCGGGCGATGTACGCGCACGCCGTCCCGCTGGAGGTGCCCGGACCGACGCTGGACATCGTCGGTACCGGTGGTGACCGTTCGCACAGCGTCAACATCTCCACGATGTCGGCGATCGTCGCGGCGGGGGCCGGCGTCCGCGTGGTCAAACACGGCAACCGCTCCGCCTCGTCCGCCGCCGGCTCCGCCGATGTCCTCGAACAGCTCGGGGTGGCCCTGGACCTTCCGGTCGACGAGGTCGCCCGGGTGGCCACAGAGGCCGGCATCACCTTCTGTTTCGCGCCGCTGTTCCACCCGTCGGTCCGCCATGCCGCCACGACCCGGCGGGAGTTGGGCATTCCGACGGTCTTCAACGCGCTGGGCCCGCTGACCAATCCGGCCCGTCCGACAGCGCAGGCGGTCGGGGTGGCCGATGCCCGGCTGGCGCCGCTGCTGGCCGGGGTGCTGGCCCGGCGCGGGGCGCGCGGGCTGGTGTTCCGTGGCGATGACGGGATGGACGAGCTGACGGTCACCACGACCTCCAGGGTCTGGTCGGTGCGCGCGGGGCGGGTGCGCGAGGAGGCGTTCGACCCGCGCGATGTCGGCATCGACCACGCGCCGGCCGGGGCGTTGCGCGGCGGTGACGCGGCGCACAACGCGGCGGTGGCGCGGGCGCTCCTCGAGGGTGTGCGGGGTCCGGTGCGCGATGCCGTGCTGCTGTCGACGGCCGCGGGGTTCGCAGCGCTGGAGGCCTCGGACGGCCCGGTGGCGGAGCGGATCGGGGCCGGGATGGAGCGGGGTGCCCGGACGATCGACTCGGGGGCGGCGGCGGAGGCGCTGGAGCGCTGGGCCACCGTCTCCACGAAGCTGGCCGCCTCCGGGTGAGCCGGGATGGCGCGGTCGGCGAGTGCCGTCGGAGCACGCCCGTGATTCCGCGGCGCGCCGCCCCGCCCCGGCCCGGTCCGGCCGCCACGCGCAGTGGTCAGTGCACGACCGCTGCCCGCAGGGCGGCCAGCACGGCGTGCGGCCCGTCCGCGGTGACCAGGGCCTCTCCCACCAGCACGGCATCCGTGCCGCAGGCGGCCACGGCGGCCACGGCGGCCACGGCGGCGACGTCCTCGGGGCCGCGGGCCAGGCCGGCCGGGTCGGTGACGGCAGCCAGCGGTTCCTTGGACGGACTGGCCCGCTTGACCTCGGCGATGATCTGCACGCCGGTGGAGCCCAGCGCCGTCACGGCGTCCAGCGGTGCGGGCGCCGCCGCCGCCCGGTCGCGTAACTCCCTTTCGGTGACCCGACGTTGCCGTGTGGCGAGGTCTTCGCGTACACCGTCGATGATCTCGTCGAGCACGGTCATGGGGTGTCGGATCCTCTCGGCTGTGGGCGCGGTGGGACCTGCTGCGCCGCCGGTGGAGTGCGGAGCGCGACGCACCGGCACATCCCACCCGGCGGGGAAGAGGCTAGGAAATGCCTTTATCGCTGGACTATCGACGCCGGCGCCTATTCCGCCCGCGGCCGCGGGCGGCGGGACCGGGGTACGGCGGGGGAAGCGGACCCTGGCAGGTGGGCCCATGGATGCGAAGTGGCCGCGATAACAAGACGAAAGCTGAGCCTCCTACCTTTTCGACCAGCTGGTGAACTGGAACTCATGACGTCGTACCCCTGACGTCACGGGTTCCTTTCCCGTGTTTGCCGGCGAAGAAATGGCGAGGAATTCGCGGGGCCCATTCCCTCTTTCCGTAACACCCATGGCCTCGATACGGACGGCGCAAGGAGTCGGCGGCATGGCGGAAGCATCGATGCATGGTCTGGATCTTCCGGGCGAGGGGCTTCCCGACGCCGGCACGGCGGCGCCCCGGCCGGTGCCGGCCGAGTGGAACGCGACCGCCTGCGATGTGCCCACGGCGAGCCTCCGGGAGCAGTTCGAGGCGCAGGTGGCCCTGACGCCCGGCGCGGACGCGGTCCGGTGCGGGGACGATCTCCTCAGCTATGCCGAACTCAACGCCCGCGCCAACGCGTTGGCGCGTCTGCTGATCCGGCACGGCGCCGCCCCCGAACGCTATGTCGCCGTCGCCCTTCCCCGCACCGTCGACCTGCCCGCCGCCCTGCTGGCGGTGGTCAAGACCGGCGCCGCCTACCTGCCCGTCGACCCGGAGCACCCCGCCGACCGGATCGGTTCCGTCTTCGCCGACGCCGCCCCCGTGTGCGTGCTCACCACCGAGGCTCTCGCGTCCCAACTGCCGGAGACGGACGCCCCGTTCCTTGCGATCGATGACGCGGACACCGGCGCCGCTCTCGCGGAGCTGCCGGCCCGCGACCTCGGCGCGGACGAGCGGCCGGCCGGCTGGTCCCCGGCAACACCTGTGTACGCCCTGTTCACCTCCGGCTCCACCGGCCGCCCCAAGGGCGTGGTGATCACCGGCGCGAACCTGGTCAACTTCCTTGCCGCGATGCAGAAGAAGTTCACGCCCGAGCCCTCGGACCGCTTCCTCGCCGTCGCCACGGTGGCGTTCGACATCGCAGGACTGGACCTCTACCTTCCGCTGCTCTCCGGGGCGTCCGTCCAGCTCGCCACCTCCGAGGAGGTGCGCGACACCCCGCGTCTGGCCGCGCTGCTGGCCTCCTCCGGTGCGACGTTCATGCAGGCCACCCCCTCCCTGTGGCAGGGGCTGGTGGCCCAGTTCCCCGAGGCGCTGCACGGGCTGCGGATCCTCGTCGGTGCGGAGGCGGTACCGCCTGCCCTGTCCCGGCGGATGACGGAGCTGGCCACGAGCGTCACCAACCTCTACGGCCCGACCGAGACCACGGTCTGGTCGACCCTCGCCGACGTCACCGGCGAGGGCGCGGCCCCCATCGGACGGCCGATCGGCAATATGCGGATGCATGTCCTGGACGACGCGCTGCGGCCGGTCCCGGTGGGCGTACCGGGGGAGCTGTACATCGCCGGGCGGGGCATGGCGCGCGGCTACCTGGGCCGCCCGGACCTGACCGCGGGGCGGTTCGTCGCCCACCCGTACGGTGCGCCGGGCGAGCGGATGTACCGCACCGGGGACCTGGTGAAATGGCGGCCGGACGGGCAGTTGACGTACCTCGGCCGGACCGACTTCCAGGTCAAGGTACGCGGCTACCGCATCGAGCTGGGTGAGATCGAGTCCGTGCTCGGCGGGGATCCCGGTGTCGCCCAGACCGTCGCCATCGTGCGTGAGGACCGCCCCGGAGACCAGCGGATCACCGCCTATGTGGTGCCGGTACGCGACGGCGAGCGGCTGGACGTGACCGGCTTGCGTGACCGGGCGGCCCAGGCACTGCCCCCGTACATGGTGCCGTCCGCCTTCGTCCAGCTGGACTCCTTCCCGCTCAATCCGAACGGAAAGGTCGACCGCCGGGCGCTCCCGGCACCGGACGCCGCGCCCGTGGCCGCCGGGCGCCGGCCCCGCAACGACCGCGAGGAGATCCTTTGCGGGCTCTTCGCCGAGATCCTGGGCGTGGAGCAGGTCGGTATCGACGACAGTTTCTTCGAGCTGGGCGGTCACTCACTGCTCGCGACACGGCTCACCAGCCGCATCAGGGCCACGTTCGACGTCGAACTGGACATCCGGGGCCTGTTCGAGGCGCCGACGGTCGCCCAGCTTGCGGGCCGGCTGGCGGGCGCGGCCGGTGCGCGGGCGGCGCTGGCGCCGGTGGCACGGCCCGCACGGGTGCCGCTGTCGTTCGCCCAGGCTCGGATGTGGTTCCTGGACCAGCTGGGCGAGACCCGGGCTGCCTACAACCTCCCGGTGGCCCTGCGGCTGACCGGTGGCCTGGACGTCGGCGCGCTGCGGGCCGCACTGACTGACATGGTGGCGCGCCACGAGAGCCTGCGGACCGTCTTCCCCCGGGAGGACGGCACTCCGTACCAGCGGGTGCTGGAGGGTGCGGCCGCCCGGCCCGTCGTCGAGGTCGTGCAGACGGACACCACGCGCCTGCCGGAGGCACTTGCCGAGGCCGCCCGGTACCGGTTCGATCTGGCGGCCGAAATGCCACTGCGGGCCTGGCTGTTCCAGACGGCACCCGACGAGTGGGTGCTGCTGTTGCTGGCGCATCACATCGCCGGCGACGGCTGGTCGACGGACCCGCTGATCGGTGATCTGTCGACGGCGTACACGGCCCGGCACCGGGGCGAGGAGCCGGCGTGGACGCCGCTGCCGGTGCAGTACGCCGACTACACGCTGTGGCAGCGGCAGATCCTCGGCGACGAGGACGATCCGCACAGCGCCCTGTCCGGCCAGATCGCGTACTGGACGAAGACCTTGGCGGGGCTTCCGGACCGCCTGGAGCTGCCCACCGACCGGCCGCGGCCCGCCGTCGCAGGACACCAGGGTGACGTGGTCGAGCTGTCCTGGGACGCGGAACTGCATGCCGGTATCGCCCGTCTGGCGCGGGAGCACCGGGCGAGTGTGTTCATGGTCGTCCAGGCCGCGCTCGCCTCCCTGCTGACCCGGCTCGGTGCGGGCACGGACATCCCGATCGGTTCGCCGACCGCGGGCCGGACCGACGAAGCGCTCGACGATCTCGTCGGCTTCTTCGTCAACACCCTCGTGCTGCGCACCGACACCTCCGGCGACCCCACCTTCGCCGAGCTCCTCGACCGCGTACGGGAGACGGACCTGGCGGCCTACGCCCACCAGGACCTCCCCTTCGAACGGCTCGTGGAGCTCGCCAACCCCACCCGCTCGCTGGCCTACCACCCCCTCTTCCAGGTGATGCTGGCGTTCCAGACCGATGACGCCGTGCCCGACCTGCCTGGTGTGACCGTGCGCAGGTGTCCGACGACCATCACGTCCGCCAAGTTCGACCTGTCCTTCGAGGTGACCGAGGAGCGCGGCGCGCAAGGGCAACCGGCCGGAATGCGCGGGGTGGTGGAGTTCGCGACGGACCTCTTCGACCGGGCGACGGTCGAGGCCCTGGCCGGCCGCCTGGAGCGGCTGCTGCACGCCGTCGCCGCGGACGCCGCCCGGCCCATCGGCGACCTCGACATCCTCTCTCCCGCCGAGCGGGACCAGCTGGTCACCGGCTGGAACGACACGGCGTGTGCGGTTGCGCCGGCGACGTTGCCGGATCTGTTCGAGGCGCAGGTGGTGCGGACTCCGGATGCGCCGGCCCTCGAGCAGGGTGGGACGGTTTTGACGTATGCGGAGCTGAACAGTCGGGCGAACCGGTTGGCGCATGAGTTGATCCGTCGGGGTGCGGGTCCCGAGCGTGTGGTGGCTCTGGCGTTGCCGCGTTCTTTGGACATGATCGTTGCCATCGTCGCCACTTGGAAGACGGGCGCTGCTTACCTGCCCGTCGACCAGGACTATCCCGCGGAGCGCATTGCTTACATGGTGGGGGATGCAGGTCCGGTGCTGGTGCTGGCCGACGAGGTCACGTCCGGGCGGCTGCCGGAGGCCGGTCCGCCTGTGATGACGTGGGACGGCTCCGGCCAGGGCGCGGCGGATGATCCGTCGGATGCTGACCGTAGTGCTCCGCTTCGGCCGGATCACCCCGCTTATGTCATCTACACGTCGGGTTCCACCGGCCGCCCCAAGGGCGTCGTGGTCCCGCACACCGGTATGGCGTCGTTCGTCGCTGATGTGGTCGAGCGTTGGGGGCCGTCGGGTGAGAGTCGGGTGCTGCAGCTGACCTCACCCAGTTTCGATGTGTCGTTGTTGGAGGTGTGGTTGGCGTTTGGTTCCGGTGGTTGTTTGGTGGTTGCGCCTGCGGGTCCGCTTGCGGGGGAGGCGCTGGTCGAGGTGCTGGCGGAGTTGCGGATTACTCATGCGGCGACGACGCCGGCGGCGCTGGCGAGTATGCCGGTGCGGCCGTTGCCCGCGTTGCGCACGCTGCTCACTCTCGGTGAGGCGGTTACGGGTGCGGTTACGGGCCGGTGGTCGGCCGAGCATGCTGTCCACAACGGGTATGGGCCGACTGAGGCGACGGTGTG
>NZ_JBVHTY010000020.1:0-162281 GCF_055565615.1 Streptomyces sp. NPDC028368
AGCACGGCCCGCTGGGCATCAGTTACCGACAACGGCGGGATCTTCGGTCCAGGACGACTCACACTCAACCAACGACGAAACTCCGACTCAGGTCAGTAGGGCCTTCGTCCGGATCAGGCCGGGCTACGGGATGTGCTCGGTCTCCATCTCCATACGGAAGCGGGCCTGGAAGTCCCGTACGAACGTGCGCAGGTAGTTCTCGGTCAGCGGGCCGCCGTCCCGTCCCGTCACCCCGTAGGAGTCGAGCAGATAGCGGGCGAACTGCCGGGTGTCGGGGAAGTAGTTCTTCTCCGCGACGTACGTGCGGTACGCCCCGTAGTACGCCTCGTCGCGCGGGACGTCGTCGGGGAGCGCGGAGAGCGGGGGCAGCGGCTCGGGTTCAGGCTCGGGTTCGGGGGCGTACCCGCGCTGCTCGGGGATCGGCAGCGGATCGCCGGCACTGCCCAGGGGGCGGCTGCGTCCGGGGCCTACGGGGACGGTCAACTGGCTTGCCGCGGTGGACTGTTCGGGGGCGGGGGGCTCGGCCGTGAACTCGGCGATGGTCTCGTCGGTGGCCTCGCCAGTGGTCCCGTCGGCGATTTCGCCGGCGGTCTCTTCGCCGATCCGGGCCTGCCGGGCGGCCCGGTCGGCGGTCCGGTCGGCGGTCCCGGGCACCGCCTCCGGGGCGTCGGCCTCAGGCTCCGCCTCCGCGGCCGGCCGGGGCTCCACGGCAGGCGCGGACATGGCCCACGCCCCCGCCGGCATCAGCACCGTCGGCTCGATCCCCGCCGCCGTCAGCCCGGCCTGGGCCGTTCTCGCCAGCGGCACCCCGTACCGCGCCAGCCGCAACGGCATCAGCGACTCGACCGGCGCCCGCCGCCGCCACGCCCGCCCGTAGCGGGCGCGCAGCCGCGCCTGATAGACGAGGCGGTCCTGTTCGAGCTGGATGACCTGGTCGTAGGAGCGCAGCTCCCACAGCTTCATCCGGCGCCACAGCCGGAACGTGGACGGGAACGCCAGCAGCCAGCGGGTGAGCCGCACGCCCTCCATGTGCTTGTCGGCCGTGATGTCGGCGATCCGGCCGACGGCATGCCGGGCGGCCTCCACGGCCACCACGAACAGCACCGGGATCACCGCATGCATCCCCACGCCCAGCGCATCGGGCCAGGCGGCCGCGCCGTTGAACGCGATCGTCGCGGCCGTCAGCAGCCACGCCGTCTGGCGCAGCAGCGGGAACGGGATACGGATCCAGGTCAGCAGCAGATCCAGCGCCAGCAGCACCACGATCCCCGCGTCGATACCGATCGGGAAGACGGCCGAGAAGGCGCCGAAGCCCTTCTTCTCGGCCAGCTCGCGCACCGCCGCATAGGAGCCGGTGAACCCGATGGCCGCGATCAATGCCGCCCCGGCGATGACCACACCGATCAGGATGCGGTGCGTACGAGTCAACTGCGCCGTCTTCGTCGCGGACACCCGCGGTCCTCCCCGGCCTCGGCGAAATGGCGCGCCTAGCGTGGCACACGGTCGAGCCGGGGCCGGAGCGGGGCCCTGAGTCGGCTGTGAACGGTCAGCCGTTCGCCTTGGTGACGGCGTTGACGGCCTCCTTGGCGGCGGCCTGGGCGCTCTTGAGCAGGTCGGCGCTCTTGGGGGTGTCGGCACCGGCCAGGCCCGCGCCGTTGTAGTTGAGCGTGACGACGACGTTGGCGGTGCGGGCGACGACCGTCGTGTTCTTGAAGGCGTTGCCTTCCTTCTTCACGTCGTAGGTGATCGCGGTGGCCTCATCGCCCGTTCCGGAGGTCTTGACGGCCTCCAGCTTCTTGGCGCCCGAGGTCCCCTTCGCGTCGGAGACCTGCTTGGCGTAGAACTCCGTGGCCCGCTTCTCGCCGGAGCCGACGCTCGGGTTGGGGTCGGAGTCGTAGCGCTGGAAGCCGATGTCGAGCCAGCGGAACTGGGTGCCGTCGACGCCGTTCTCGTCGGAGCTGTCCCAGGAGCAGGTGCCGTGCGTGGCGTCGTCGGAGGACGTGCCCTGCTCGCCGGACTTGTTCTTCGTCTTGGGCACCAGCTTGTCGAGGGTGTCCTTGGAGAGCGCCGCACACGGATTCGGCAGCTTCTTGAACTTCGCGGCCGCGACCTTCGGTGACGGGCTGCCGGTCTTGCTGGGCGTCGCGGAGGAGTCGCCGGAGCTCTTGGTGTCCGAGCCGGAGCAGCCGGCGACAAGCATCACCGGGACTGCTGCGCAGGCGAGAAGGCTGGCGAGGCGCTTGGCTGAACGGTGCATGGTTCCTTCGCTGTTCGTCGTCGTGGCTGCGGCCCCACCTCGCGTACGGGGTCGTACGGGGGTGCGACTAGACGGCACGGTACGCGGCGGAGCGAGGCCGGTGACCGATTCGTGTCGGGCGAACGATCGGATGTTTGGGAGGGAATGGCCCCAAGTGGCGCCATTCCCGCAAACTGCCCATTCCGAACTATTCGCTCAAGCTGTCGGCGAGTTCTCCGGCCAGTGAACGGGCCCTGTCCTGCAGTTCCTGGCTGTCGGGCAAATTGGCCTTGTCCGTGGACCACTGGTCGTAGGTGATCGTCACGACGACGTTCGACGTGCGAAAGACCACAGTGATGTCGCGGTGTACTCCGGAGTCCGCGGTGGCCAGTTTGTCGTTCAGGAATGCCGCGTCACCGAGACCGTCCAGCACGCGTGGCGCCGTGGAGCTGCCCGGGGCCGCGCTCGCCCCGGTGGACGGCGGTGCCGGGCTGCCGGACGCCTTCCCCTCGCCGCCGTCCGTGCCCTTGCCGCCCTTGCCGCCCTTGCCGCTCTTGGCCTCCGGCGTGCCCTTGGGGGACGGCGGCGCGGTGGGTGTGGCGGAACCGTCGGACGGTATTTCGGCGGCCAGCTCCTTGCCGGCGTAGATCTCCTGCGCCCGGTCGTCATCGCTGACGGCGGGGTCGTACGAGACCACCCGCACGATGTCGAGTGCCAGGTGGCGGGTGCCCTCGGTCGTCTCGCGCTTCCAGCGGCAGCCGACGCGGCGGTCGGTGTCGTAGGTGACGTCGGCCTGACCCGCGTAGATCTTCTCCGCGTCGGCTTGCGAAAGCTGCTGGTCGTCGCCGGGCAGCATGCCGCGTACGGTGCTGCGCGCCGGGAGCCCGCAGGCCTCCGGGAGGGTCTGGTAGCGGCCCGGCTCGGAGGCCTGGTTCGCGGTGGAGGCGTCGCCGCTCTTGGCGTCGGTGGCCTCGCCGTCGGCGCTGGAGCCGCCGGTGCAGCCGGTGAGGCCTACGGCGAGCGCCGCGGCGGCCATCAGCGCGGCACCGGGGACGAACGACTTCCGGGGCGTCTTGCGTAGCGTCTTGCGCTGCATCGTTCGCGGCTCCTTTCCTGTGGAGTCCCCCACGAAATGTGGTTGCCGCCGAGCGGCGGCCGATGGACACAATGTCTACCGCACGTCTTGCCGCGGACGCCGGTCAACCGTCCAAGATCCGATGAGTTGTCCGCGTTTTGCGTTTTATCTGTTTTCGGGGGAATGAGGGAGTTATGTCGTACACCGAGGTGCCCGGCGCGCAGGTACCGATCCGGATGTGGACGGACCCGGCTTCGGTCGAGGACGTCGCGATGCAGCAGCTGCGTAATGTCGCCACCCTGCCGTGGATCAAGGGCCTGGCCGTGATGCCGGATGTGCATTACGGCAAGGGCGCCACCGTCGGTTCGGTGATCGCGATGCAGGGTGCGGTCTGCCCGGCGGCGGTCGGCGTCGACATCGGCTGCGGAATGAGCGCCGTGAAGACCTCCCTCACCGCCAACGACCTTCCCGGTGATCTCTCCCGCCTCCGCTCCAAGATCGAGCAGGCGATCCCGGTGGGGCGGGGGATGCATGACGATCCGGTGGACCCCGGGCGGATGCACGGGTTCGCGACGGCGGGGTGGAGGGACTTCTGGGCCCGCTTCGACGGGGTGGCCGACGCGGTCAAGTTCCGTCAGGAACGGGCCACGAAGCAGATGGGCTCGCTCGGATCGGGCAACCACTTCTGGGAGTTCTGCATCGATTCCGATCAGTCCGTATGGATCATGCTGCACTCCGGATCGCGCAACATCGGCAAGGAACTGGCCGAGTACCACATGGGCGTGGCCCAGAAGCTGCCGCAGAACCAGGGACTGGTCGACCGCGACCTCGCCGTCTTCATCGCGGACACCCCGCAGATGGCGGCGTACCGCAACGACCTGTTCTGGGCGCAGGAGTACGCGAAGCACAACCGCGAGGTCATGATGGCCCTGTCCCAGGAAGTGGTCCGCCGGGAGTTCAAGAAGGCGAAGGTGACCTTTGGCGAGGTCATCTCCTGCCACCACAACTACGTGGCGGAGGAGCGGTACGACGGCATGGACCTGCTGGTGACCCGTAAGGGCGCGATCCGGGCGGGCAGCGGCGAGTACGGCATCATCCCGGGCTCGATGGGCACCGGCTCGTACATCGTCAAGGGCCTGGGCAACGCCGCGAGCTTCAACTCCGCCTCGCACGGCGCCGGCCGCAAGATGAGCCGTAACGCGGCCAAGAAGCGGTTCACGACGCGCGACCTGGAGGAGCAGACGCGGGGCGTGGAGTGCCGTAAGGACTCCGGAGTGATCGACGAGATTCCGGGTGCCTACAAGCCGATCGAGAAGGTCATCGATCAGCAGCGGGACCTGGTGGAGGTCGTCGCCCACCTCAAGCAGGTCATCTGCGTGAAGGGCTGAGAGCGGCACCCGGCCACCACTGCGACGGGATGGCCGCCGCGCGCAGGCCCGGGCGCGGCGGCGGCGTCGGAGTGGAGGCCGGCGTGGCGGACCGGGTGTGGAAGGGGCGGTGCTTCGCGAGCGTGTGGGTCAGCGCGCCGTGCTCCGTCGTGCCCGCTTCCGCCGGCGCTGGATCAGATACTCGGCCGCGATCAGGTTGATGACGAGGGCGAGCCAGGCCGTCGCGCCGGCGATGTCGTGGGCGGCGGCCAGCTGGTCGCCCGCGTAGCTGACCGGGTCGGGGAGCTGGGCCGCCGTGAGCTGTTCGAGCAGGGGCTGGATGAGGCGCGAGGTGATGGCGACGAGGGTGAGGGCGAAGTTGCGGATCATCCATACGCGGTGGTCGGCGTAGCGGCGCTGCCTGGCGGTGCGGTAGCCGGCGATGCCGGTGACGAGCCAGAGGACCTCGAGGACGGCCAGGGAGAGCTCGTTGCTCAGGCCCGTGGGGGCGAGGTAGACGACGGGGATGCCGACGAGGGCGGACGGGAAGACGCCGGCGAAGAAGTAGGTGCGGCCGGTCCAGCGGTGTACGGCGGGATGGCGGCGGCGTAGCCAGGGCCAGAACTGCGCGACGCCGGTGAGCACCGCGACGGTGGCGGTGGCGATGTGTGCCAGGAGCAGCGCGTAGTGGAGTGTGCTGCGCGGCGGGACACGGCTGGTGTGCAGGTCCGGGGGGATATAGGCGCTCAGGGCCTGAGCGGTGACGAAAACGATCACCGCGGCCAGGGGGATCAGCCACCAGGCGGCGTGGCGGCGGCGCCGGGGGCGGCCGGCGGGCACGGGGCGGGTGACGGCGGGGCCGTCCGGGTGCGTCGTGGAGGTCATGCGTCCACTGTCGCGAGGGCGGCACCGCGGCACACGGGGCCGGGACACCCGGTTCGGGGTGTACCCAGGCCCCGTATCCGAGGGGGGCCGGCGCCGGGTGAGGCGCCGGGAGGCGGCGCCTGGCCCGGCCTCAACCGGTGCGGTGGACCTTGGAGTTGGAGGCCTGGGCGCGCGGGCGGACGACCAGGAGGTCGATGTTGACGTGCGCGGGGCGGGTGATCGCCCAGGTGATGGTGTCGGCGACATCGTCCGCGCTGAGCGGGTCGGCCACGCCCTCGTAGACCTTGGCGGCCTTGGTGGCGTCCCCGCGGAAGCGCGTCGTGGCGAACTCCTCGGTCTTGACCATGCCGGGAGCGATCTCGATGACCCGTACGGGCTCGCCGCACAGCTCCAGGCGGAGGGTTTCGGCGATGACGTGCGCGCCGTGCTTGGCGGCGACATATCCGCCGCCGCCCTCGTAGGCGGCGTGGCCCGCGGTGGAGGACAGCACGACGACCGTTCCGTCGCCGGAAGCCGTGAGGGCGGGCAGCAGCGCCTGGGTCATGTGGAGCACACCCAGGACATTGACCTCGTACATCGCGCGCCAGTCGGCCGGGTCCCCGGTGGCGACCGGCTCTGCGCCGAGGGCGCCGCCGGCGTTGTTGACCAGGACGTCACAGCGGCCGAGGGAGGCCGCGAAGGCGTCGACGGCGGCGCGGTCGGTGACATCGAGGGCGCACGCCTCGGCGTGCGGCAGCTCCGCGGCGAGCGCCTCGATGCGGTCCTTGCGGCGGGCGGTGAGGACGACGCGGTAGCCGGCCGCCGCCAGCTGCCGTGCGGTGGCGGCGCCGATGCCGCTGCTCGCTCCGGTGATGACGGCGGTACGGCCCTCAGCGGTGTGGGCGTCGGCGGTCATGCGTTCTCCTCGGGCCAGGGGCGGTGGGTCCCCCTGCTCATGGAAGGCGTGGGGGTGATCGGTGCATGGTCAGGATATGCAGGCGCGCGTCAGCGACCGCGAGGGACGTACATGATCACTGCCATTCCGGCCAGGCAGATCAGCGCGCCGATGACGTCCCAGCGGTCGGGGCGGTAGCCGTCCGCGACCATGCCCCAGGCCAGCGAGCCCGCGACGAACACCCCGCCGTACGCGGCGAGAATCCGGCCGAAGTCGGCGTCCGGCTGGAGGGTGGCCACAAAGCCGTACAGCCCGAGGGCGATCACCCCCGCGCCGATCCACACCCAGCCCCGGTGCTCCCGGATCCCCTGCCAGACCAGCCAGGCACCGCCGATCTCGAAGAGCGCGGCGACGACGAACAGGGCGATGGAGCGGGCGATCAGCATGGGGTCAGGGTAGGGAGCCGAACGCCGGGAGCCGTGCGGGGGGCGTCGTCGGGGAAGCCGGTGTCAGTGCCCTGTGAGAGCTTCGGGGCATGCTCATCGAACGCGCCTACGTGGACCTCCCGGCAGGCGACGGGACGGCACCGGACGGCTGGCCCTGGACCGTGCCGTGTGTGCGGCAGCTGGTCGCGGAGGGGCTGGCCTTCCGTGCGCCGGTCACCTTTCTGGTGGGGGAGAACGGTTCGGGGAAGTCGACCTTCGCGGAGGCGCTGGCGGAGGCCTTCGGGCTGGATTCCTATGGCGGATCGGCGGGCTACAAGTACGCGAGCTCCCGGACGCCGTCGGAGCTGGGCGGGCTGCTGCGGTTCGACCCCACACGCGCCGGGCGGCGGATGGTCCGGGGGCCGCGCACCCGCCGCCGCGGCTTCTTTCTGCGGGCCGAGACCGCGCTGGAGGCGCTGAGCCGCGAACGGCTGTCGCAGGCCCCGGCCGACATGAGCCATGGCGAGGGCTTCCTGCTGGCCTTCCGGGAGAAGTTCGCGCAGCCGGGGCTGTATGTGATGGATGAGCCGGAGGCGGCACTGTCGTTTTCCTCCTGTCTTCAACTGGTCGGGTTGATGGATGAGTTGGCCGCCGTGGGGGCGCAGGTCATCTGCGCCACGCATTCGCCCGTGCTGACGGCGCTGCCCGGAGCCGAGATCGTCGAGCTCGGTGAGCACGGCATGCGGAGTGTGGAGTGGGCGGAGCTGGGCCTCGTCGATCACTGGCGCCGCTATATGGCCGACCCGCAGGCCTATCTGCGGCATGTGCTCAGCGGCTCATGAACCGACAGCCACGGGCGGGCCGGCCGGGCTGGAGCCCGCCGGGCCGGCCGCGGCGCCCGTCCACTCGGTGAGGGCGCCACGGAGCTGCACGGCGCGCTCGGCCGGTCCGGTGGCGTCGGTGGCCCAGGCGATGTAGCCGTCGGGACGTATGAGAAGCGCGGTGCGGCGGTCGCTCTCCCAGGAGGCTGCGACGACGCGGTCGGCGGCGGGGCGGACGGCGCCGGTCTCGTCGGCGGGAGTGATGAGGACGAACTTGCCCTGCCGGAGGACTTCGTAGAGGCGGCTGCCGTCGGCCAGGCGGATGTCGGGGGCGCGGCGGCCGGTGAGGCGGTGGGCGCCGCGCCCGGCCGGGTAGGCGAGGTCGATGCCGGAGACGGTGCCGAGCGCGCGGCGGGACAGCGGCCGCAGATGGTTGATGAGCTGGGCGAGGAGCGCGCGGGCGGCGCGGGCCGGCGCAGAGCGCAACAGCGCGAGCCGGATGAGGGCGCCGCTGCTGCGGAGCACCATCTTGCCCACCGGGTGGCGCTCGGCCTGATAGCTGTCCAGCAGGGTGTCGGGGGAATGCCCCTTGATCACCGCCGCCAGCTTCCAGCTGAGATTGGCCGCGTCCTGGAGGCCGACGTTCATCCCCTGGCCGCCGGCGGGGGAATGGATATGCGCGGCGTCGCCGGCGAGGAAGACGCGGCCGACGCGGTATTCGGGGGCCTGGCGCTCGTCGCTGTGGAAGCGGGAGATCCAGCGGGGGTCATACATGCCGTAGTCGGTGCCGAAGGCGAGCCGGCTGACCTCCTGGACCTCGGCGAAGTCGGCCGGGGCGGTGTCGTCGGCCTGGGCGTGGAGGTTCCAGCCGATGACGCGGTACCAGCCGTCGCCGAACGAGCCGATCAGGGCGAAGGCGTCGCGAGTGGCGTTGACGGTGAAGGGGGAGTCGGGCGGCTGGGCCAGCCGGACATCGGCGAGCACCACGGAGCGGATGACGGACTTGCCGGGGAAGGGCAAGCCGACGGCCTGGCGGACGCTGCTGCGGGCGCCGTCGGTGCCGACGACGTAGGCGGCACGGGCGCTGCCGATGCCTTCGGCGTCGCGAAAGCGCACCGTCACGTCGTCCGCGTCCTGATCGAGGGCGAGCACCTCGGAGTCGTACCGGAAGGTGACGCCGGCCTGCCGGGCCCGCCGCTCCAGCAGCCGCTCGACCTCGAACTGGGGGGTGATCAGCACGAACGGGAAGCGGGTGGGGAGCTGGGCCGGGGCGAGGACGGCGCCGCCGAACAGGCCGAGGCCGGTGAGCCGGTGGCCGCCCGCGATCAGCTCATCGGCGAGCCCGCGGGCATCCAGCTGCTCGAGCGAGCGGGCATGCACGGCAAGCGCGCGGGTGAGGTTGCTGATGGTTTTGGGGCGGCGCTCCAGAAGCGTGACGCTCAGCCCCGCCTCGGCGAGGTCGCCGGCGAGCAGCAGTCCGGTCGGGCCGGCGCCGACGACGATCACGTCGCTGCGCGGGGTCTCGGGGGTCGTTGTCAGGTCGGTGGTGCCGGGCTCGCGGTTCGTCTCCATCATGGCCGCCTCCAGTGCCAACATGTGTTGGTCAACGCTTGTTGGCAAGCGTAAAACGGTCGGAGCTGGCGTGTCAACAGCCGTTGGCCTACATTTGTTGGCATGGCCGACCGAAAGCCCTCCGCCGCCCCTTCCACCCCTTCCGCCACCTCCCCCACCCCCGCGATCACCCCTGACGTGGACCTCGACGCACCCCCCGTCGTCCCCGCCGCGCCCCACGCCGGGGACCACCCCCGCCCCCGCCGCTCCGCGGCCACCCGCGCCGCGATCCTGGCCGCCGCCCGCGACCGCTTCGCCGCCGACGGCTACGAGCGCGCCACGATCCGCGCCATCGCACGGGACGCGGGCATCGATCCGTCGATGGTGATGCGCTACTACGGCAACAAAGAAGGGCTCTTCGCGGCCGCCTCGGAGATCGAGCTGCGTGTCCCCGATCTCACCCAGGTGCCGCGCGAGGAAGTCGGCGCCCGGCTCGTCCGCCACTTCATCGAGCGCTGGGAGGGCGACGAGACGCTGACCGGAATGATGCGCGTCGGCGTCACCAATGCCGCGGGCGCGGAGCGGATGCGGGGGATCTTCGCCGAGCAGATCAGGCCTGTGCTCGACGCCGTCTGCCCGGTGCCCGAGGAGGCGGCGACCCGCGCCGCGCTGATCGAATCGCAGATCCTGGGCATGGCCCTGTGCCGCTATGTCCTGCACATGCCGCCCGCCGTCGCCCTCAGCCACGACGAACTCATCGCCTGGCTGGCCCCCACCGTCCAGCGCTATCTGACGGCCGAAGGGCCCTGAGAACCCCGCCCTCAGCGCCCGTAAGCCGTCGGGGACACGCCCACCGTCGCCGTGACATCGCGGATCAGATGCGCCTGATCGCTGTAGCCCAGCTCGGCGGCGACCGCGGCCCAGTCGACCGCCGCGTCAAAGGCGGCGCGCTCCAGCGCCTCATGGACGCGGTGCCGCAGCAGCACCCACTTGGGGCTGACCCCGACGTACCCCGCGAACAGCCGCTGCAGGGCCCGTACGGACATCCCCTCGTCCCGCGCGAAGTCCGCGACCCGCCGGATCGTACGGTCCCGGCGGATCCGGTCCGCCAGGCGCATGGCCAGGCCGGCCTGGGCGAGGACCCGCGGCTCGCCCCGTAGGAGAGGGGCCACGAAGGCGTCGAGCGCGGCCACCCGGGCGTCCTCGTCCGCCGGCTCCAGCACACCGGACGCGGCCGCACCGAAGCGGCCCGCACCCCCGAACACCACGGCCGGCGGAAGCCGCCGGCCCGTCCAGTCGGTCACCGGCCGCCCCGGTGCGAACGGCCGGAACCCACCTGGCCGGAACTGCACCCCGCACACCCGCCCCCGCCCCACCAGCTTCTGCGAGAACACCTCCAGCCCCACACCCGCGACCTCGCCGAAGCCGGGCCGGTCCGCGTACCGCTGGAAGACGACGTTCACGGACGGGTGCGGGACGACATGCGTGGCGTACGGCTCGGCCAGGTCCCAGTCGATCAGCCAGTAGTGCTCCACATACGGGCGCAGCGGTGCCGCGGGGACGCGGCGGCGGAAGTGCACCCGGGTGAGGAGCTCCCGGGCGTCGACGATGCCCCGGGTATCGCGCCGTGGAGCGGTCATGCCATCGAGCGTAGGGCGCGCCGCCGCGTTCGCCTCGACGCGCGTGTCGCATTTTTTCAAGCCACCGCCGATGCGCGCCCCTAGCGTCGTCCGCATGACAGAAGAACCCATCAGCGAGCTGCTCGACGCGTCGGCCGCGGCGGCGCTTCCCGTACTGCGCCAGGTGCGCGACGACCAGATGACACTGCCGACACCCTGTGCCGAGTACGACGTGCGGGCGCTGCTCAACCACCTCTTCCAGGTGGTCGTCGAGTTCCAGGCGCTCGCCGCCAAGAAGGACGCGGACTTCGGCCATACGCCCGACCGGCTCGGCGAGTACGGGGCGCGGTGGCCCGCCCGCCTCGCCGAGGAGACGGCGCGGCTGGTCGAGGCCTGGGCGGCACCGGGCGCGGAGGACGGGCTCAGCGGCGGGATGCGGCTGCCGTCCCGGATCGTCGGCGGAATGGTGCTGCTGGACCTGACGGTGCATACGTGGGACGTGGCGCGGGCGACCGGCCAGGCGTACGCGCCGGCCGCGGGGTGCGTGGCCGAGCTGCGGGCCCTGGTCGCACAGATGGCCCCGACGGCCCGGCAGATGAACGTCTTCGCCGAGCCGGTCCCCGTACCGCCGGGCGCGTCCGGCTTCGAGGCGCTGCTGGCGGAGACGGGCCGCGACCCCCACTGGACCACCGGCTGACGGCCACCTCAACGCGCCGGGCAGACGGCCACCGAGCGGCCGGCCGTCCCGCGGTCCCGCCATCCGGCCGCCCGGCCGTCCCGCCGCCTGGCCGCTCCGCCGCCCGGCCGTCCCGCCTCAGGAAGGCGGCACCCGCGCCGCCACCCGCCCCAGGTGCCCCTCGAACACCCGTCGCGCATCCGGCGTCAGTGTCCGCAAGGCGACCATCGCCGTAAGGATCACATCGCACAGTTCACTGCGTACGTCGTCCCAGGTGTGGCTGTGGCCCTTGCGGGGGTTCTGGCCGGTGGCCCCTATGACGGCCTGCGCGACCTCGCCCGCCTCCTCCGAGAGCTTCAGGATCCGTAGCAGCCGCTCCTGTTCGAGCGGTAGCGCGCTCTCCCCGTCGAGCCAGCGCACCAGCCCTTCGACGGCCTCCCACACGGCCGCCCCGTCCAGCGGACCCGAGCTACCGGGCAAGGCGTCAGACACGGCGTCAGACACGGCGTCAGACACGGCGTCAGGCAAGGCGTCAGACACGGCATCCGATGTGGCATCCGACGTGGGATCAGGCAAGACATCAGACATGGCCCGATTGTGCCCTCGTCGCCGCCCGCCCCCTGCCTAGGGTGTGGCACCAGGACGGGAGTACGGGAGGCCGTAGATGCACCAGCCGACACCCAAAACCCTGATCGACTTCTACGGGCTGGTCCCGCTGCCCCGTGAGGGCGGGCGCTTCCGGCAGACTTGGGCCGGGCCCGAGCGCGCCGACGGGCGTCCGGAGGGCACCGCGATCGTCATGCTCCTGACCTCCGAACCCGGCGACTTCTGCGCGCTGCACCGGCTGCCGACCGACGAGATCTGGCACTTCTATCAGGGCGATCCGCTGGCCCTGTTGCTGCTGTACGGGGACGGCACGGCCCGTACGGCCGTCCTCGGCCCGGACATCATGGGCGGCCAGCACGTCCAGTTCACCGTCCCGGCCGGCACGTGGATGGCGGCCGTGGTCGCCGAGGGCGGCTCCTGGACGCTCTTCGGCTGCACCATGGCGCCGGGCTTCACCTTCGCGGACTACGAGCACGGGGACGCCGCCGAACTGGCGGCGCGGTTTCCCGGGGAGGCGGCGCGGATCACCGCGCTGAGCCGGCCATGACAGAGCCGACGGCCCCCTGTGGGTCCGACAACGCAGTCGGCGGGTCGGCGACTCCCGGTGGGGCCGCCGCCTCCGAAAGTACGCCCGAAAGTGTGCCCGAAAGGCCCGGCCACCAGGGCCACTGCCCTGCCCCTTCCCCCGCTCCCACCGCTCTCCCCGACCTCACCGGCCAGGTAGTCCTGATCACCGGCGCGGCCGGCAACATCGGCCGCGGTATCGCGCTGCGGTTCGCCGCCGCAGGGGCCGCCGTGGTGGCGCATTACCGTACGGGCGCCGACGCCGCGCGGGCACTGGTCCAGCAGATCGAGTCAGGCGGCGGGAGCGCCTTGGCGCTGTCCGCCGATCTGGCCGTCGAGGCGGAATGCCACCGTCTGGTGGCGGAGGCGGCCGCCTGGCGCGGCCGGCTGACCGCCCTGGTGAACAACGCCGGGGTGCAGCCGACACAGGAGCTGCCGGGCATGTCGCTGGCCGACTGGCGGGCGGTGGCGGATCCCACCCTGCACAGCGTCTTCGCCTGCACCCAGGCCGCGGCGGAGACGATGCGCGCGGGCGGCGGAGGGTCGGTGACCCATATCGCGTCGATCGAGGCGCACCACCCGGCCCCGCGGCACGCCCACTACAGCGCGGCCAAGGCGGCGGTGGTGATGCACGCCCGCTCGGCGGCGCTGGAATACGGGGCGTACGGCATCCGCGTCAACAGCGTCTCCCCGGGGCTGATCGAGCGTCGTGGCCTCGAGGACGACTGGCCGGAGGGTGTACGGCGCTGGCAAGAGGCGGTGCCCGCCGGGCGCTTGGGCCGGCCCGGGGATGTGGGCGATGCCTGTGTCTTTCTCGCCTCGCCGATGGCTTCCTGGATCACCGGTCACGATCTCGTGGTGGACGGCGGCATCTCGGCCCGCCCTACGTGGTGACGCACCACCCGGTTCCGGCCGGGCGCCCGCAGAGTCGGTGCAGCGCCGTCCGCCAGGCACCTGCGAGGGCATCGCAGGTGGTCCTGAGCCTCACATGGACAGTGGCTGCAGGGGAGTTGTGGTGCCACAGTGAGGTTCATGGAGGGATATCGGCACCACGACGGGCACAGTGGGCCGCGCCGGCCGGGCGTTCGCCACCGGGTCGCGCATCTGATGAAGCCGCACGGCCACCAGAGGGCTGACCGGACCGATCCCGCGCTGGAGACCTCCGCCGAGGGGATGCGCACGCTGTGGATCTCGCTGGCCGTCCTGGGGCTGACCACAGCGGTGCAGGCCGCGGTCGTCGCATGGTCGGGGTCGGTGGCGCTGCTGGGTGACACCGTCCACAACGCCGCCGACGCGCTGACGGCCGTGCCGCTGGGCATCGCCTTCGTCCTGGGCCGGCGGGCGGCCGACCGCCGCTACACCTACGGCTACGGGCGGGCCGAGGACCTGGCCGGTATCGCCATCGTGCTGACGGTTGCCGCGTCGGCGGCGGTGACCGCCTGGGAAGCCGTCGACCGGCTGCTGCACCCCAGGGACGTGTCCCACCTAGGGGCGGTGGCGCTTGCCGCGCTCGTCGGGTGCGTCGGCAATGAGTGGGTGGCCCACTACCGGATCCGGACCGGCCGGAAGATCGGCTCGGCGGCGCTGGTCGCCGACGGACTGCACGCCCGGACCGACGGGTTCACCTCGCTCGCGGTGCTGCTGGGAGCGGGCGGTGCGGCGCTCGGTGTGCGTGCGGCCGACCCGGTGATCGGCCTGCTCATCACCCTCGCCATCGGGCTGGTGCTGCGGGACACGGCGCGGGAGGTCTGCCGGCGCCTGATGGATGCCGTCGATCCGGAGCTGGTCGAGCGGGCCGAGTCCGCGCTGCGCGGCGTCGCGGGGGTGCGGGGCATCGGGCCGGTGCGGATGCGGTGGATCGGCCATACGCTCCGGGCCGAGACGGCCATCGTGGTCGACCCGCAGCTGTCGGTGGTGGCGGCGCACAAGCTGGCGGTGGCGGCCGAGCACGCACTGATCCACGCGGTACCGCGGCTGACGGCGGCCACCGTCCACACGGACCACGCCCCCGTCGACGCCGCTGCCGGTGATCCGCACGCCGTGCTGGCACACCATCAGCATCATCACCCTCACCGGCACGCCGCTGCCTGACAGCCAGCGTCCCCCGTCGGGTCCTCGCCCCGCCGTCCCGGTGAAGATCGGGGGCGCCTCATGCCGGTCGCGCAGCAGCGCCGCGGCCCCGTCCTGGTGTGGTCAGGGCCACACCAGGCAGTACGCCTGATGCCCCGCCTCATGCAGCCGGTGGCTGAAGTCCTGCCACTCGTGCAGGAGCTGGTAGACGGTGTAGGCGTCGCGCGGGCCGCCGCGGTCGGGGACGGTGGACCAGATGAACGCGGCCGCGCCGACCGATTCCTCGCCGACGCCGCGCAGCGGGTCGACCACGGTCATGGGCAGCTTGACGACGGCGTAGTCGGGATGCAGAACGACCAGTTCGAGCGGCGGAACCTTATGGAGGGGTATGCCCTCTATACCCGTGAGGACCATCGCGGCCATGGTCTCCGGCTTGATCTTGGTGAACATGCCGCCCATTCCGAGCTCGTCACCGCCCAGTTCCTCGGGGCGCATCGAGATCGGGACCCGGGCCGCCGTCGCGCCATTCGGCGCGCCGAAGTACTTGTATGTCACCCCCATGCGGCCGCCCCTGTTTTCCCCGCCCGTGATGCCCTCGACGTCCTCGCGCCGGTGACGGCCGCGCTGGGCGCGCTCGGGACCCCGGTCATTGGTCCCCTCACCCAGTTCGCCACCGCGATGCATATCTCCACCCGACCACTCGCAGCTCCAGCCGCGCAACCCGATCATCGTCCCAGAGACCTCCCCCGTCACCGGCGCGTGAAACGCCCGGCCACGCGCCCCTGTACGGCTCTGAGACCATTGCTTGCGTGACTTACTCGTACGTCGCCCCAGTTTTGCAGACGCACGGGGGCTGAGGCCCGGTCGAGAGCGAGAGGAATCAAAAAGGGACCGAGATGGAACCGAGTGGCCCCCTATGAGGGTCCGCGAGGGGTTCCCGCATCGTAGTCAGCCGGGCCGTGTCCGTGTGCCGCCGCCCTCCCTCCGTTTACGCAGGTCAGGATCACAGTGTCTTTTCCGTATGAAGCCCCTGTTTCGCAGTCGCTGTTCGACCGGGCGTCCGTGGTGACCCCGGGCGGCGTCAATTCCCCGGTGCGGGCGTTCCGGGCCGTGGGCGGTACGCCCCGGTTCATGGTGTCCGGTACGGGTCCGTACCTTACTGATGCCGATGGCCGGGAGTATGTCGATCTGGTGTGTTCGTGGGGGCCGATGATCCTCGGCCACGCGCACCCCGAGGTGATCGCCGCGGTCCAGGAGGCGGTCGCCCGCGGTACGTCCTTCGGCACGCCCGGCGCGGGTGAGGTCGAGCTGGCCGAGGAGATCGTCGCCCGTATCGAGCCGGTCGAGCAGGTGCGGCTGGTGTCGTCGGGCACCGAGGCGACGATGTCGGCGATCCGGCTGGCGCGCGGCTTCACCGGCCGGGCGAAGGTGGTCAAGTTCGCGGGCTGCTACCACGGGCATGTCGACGCGCTGCTGGCCGCGGCCGGTTCGGGCGTGGCGACCTTCGGTCTGCCCGACACGCCGGGGGTGACCGGCGCGCAGGCCGGCGACACCATCGTGCTGCCGTACAACGACCTCGAGGCGGTCCGGGCCGCGTTCGCCGCGCACGAGGGCGAGATCGCCTGTGTGATCACCGAGGCGTCGCCCGGGAACATGGGCGTGGTGCCGCCGCTGCCCGGCTTCAACCAGGGCCTCAAGGACCTCTGCGCCGCCAACGGTGCGCTCTACATCTCCGACGAGGTCATGACCGGCTTCCGGGTCAGCAAGGCCGGCTGGTACGGCATCGATGGCGTCCGCCCGGACCTGATGACCTTCGGGAAGGTGATGGGCGGCGGCTTCCCGGCCGCGGCCTTCGGCGGCCGCGCGGACGTCATGGCACACCTCGCGCCGGCCGGTCCCGTCTACCAGGCGGGCACCCTGTCCGGGAACCCGGTCGCGACCGCCGCGGGTGTCGCGCAGCTGCGACTGCTGGACGATGCGGCGTACGAGAAGGTCGACGCGGTCTCGGCCGAGCTGCGGACGCTGGTCGGCGAGGCGTTCACCAAGGCGGGTGTGGCGCACCGGCTCCAGGCGGCGGGCAATATGTTCTCGGTCTTCTTCACCGACCAGGACGTGCGGGACTACGACAGCGCCAAGGCGCAGGAGGCGTTCCGCTTCACCGCCTTCTTCCACTCGATGCTGGAACAGGGCGTCTACCTGCCGCCGTCCGCCTTCGAGTCCTGGTTCGTCTCCACCGCGCACGATGCGGCGGCGCTCGAGCGGATCGCCGCCGCGCTGCCCGCGGCCGCGCAGGCCGCCGCCGGGGCAACCGCGTGAGCGGGCCGGACCGGAAGGCGGAGGACCGGAAGATGGGTGACATGAGCAGCGACGACATCACCGTGGTGCATCTGATGCGGCACGGCGAGGTGCACAACCCCGAGGGCGTCCTCTACGGGCGCCGGCCCGGCTATCACCTCTCCGAGCTGGGCCGGAAGATGGCCGACCGGGTCGCGGAGCATCTGGCGGAGCGGGACATCACGCATGTCGTCGCCTCCCCGCTGGAGCGTGCCCAGGAGACCGCGCTGCCGATCGCGGCCGGCCACGGTCTGGATCTGGCCACCGATGAGCGGCTGATCGAGGCGGGCAATGTCTTCGAGGGAAAGACCTTCGGGGTCGGCGACGGCGCGCTGAAAAAGCCGGGGAACTGGAAATACCTGACGAATCCGTTCCGGCCCTCGTGGGGCGAGCCGTACATCGAGCAGGTCGTCCGGATGATGGCGGCGCTCGGTGCGGCGCGGGACGCGGCGCGCGGGCACGAGGCCGTGGCGGTCAGCCATCAGCTGCCGATCTGGATCGTGCGCAGCTTCGCCGAGCGGCGGCGGCTGTGGCACGACCCGCGGAAGCGGCAGTGCACGCTGGCCTCGCTGACGTCGTTCACCTTCCACGGCGACAAGATCATCTCGGTCGGCTACAGCGAGCCCGCACGCGACCTGGTTCCCTCCCATCTTCTGGCGGGCGCCAAACCGGTCAAGGGGAAAGCCAAGGCTTTCGGGGCCTGATGCCGCCTCAATTGGCGGTATGTCAAACACGAGCCGAAGAAGAGATTTGAGCGAATAACCGGAACCCCGCCGTTCGACATGCCCTCTACTCAGTTGTCCGTTTATATGGACATCGAGTACGGCGAGTACGGATGGGGTCACGGTATGCGTGCAATCAGTCGGCGGGACCTGCTGGGCATGGGAGTTGGAGCAGCGGCGGCCTTCGGCATAGCAGGCTGCTCCTCGTCCGGTTCGGACGAGGAGGCGGACAAGCAACGGGTGCAGAACTCGGTGCAGGCTCGCTCGAAACTCATCGGTGACGGCTCGACCGCCAATTCCGGCGCGCAGCCGAATCAGCCCAAGCAGCCCGAACGGCTGGAGCCCGGTCAGACTCCGCCGCAGTTCGTGGTCTTCTCCTGGGACGGCGCGGGAGAGGTCGGCAACGGCCTCTTCCCGCGCTTCCTCAAGCTCGCCAAGGACCACGGCGCGGCCATGACATTCTTCCTCTCCGGGCTCTATCTCCTGCCGGAATCCAAGCGGCACCTCTACGAACCGCCGAACAACCGGCGCGGCGCCTCCGACATCGGCTATCTCACCGACGAGCACATCAAGGCGACGCTGAAGAACGTGCGCGAGGCCTGGCTGGACGGCCATGAGGTCGGCACCCACTTCAACGGCCACTTCTGCTCGGGCTCGGGCACCGTGAAGCACTGGACGCCGCAGCAATGGAAGTCCGAGATCGACCAGGCGATGGATTTTGTCACCAAGTGGCGTACGCATACGGGGTTCACGGACATAGAACCGCTGCCGTTCGACTACCGCAAGGAATTGGTCGGCGGCCGCACCCCCTGCCTGCTCGGTCAGGAAAATCTGCTGCCGACCGCCAAGAATCTCGGCTGGCGCTACGACGCCAGCTCGCCCGGCGGTCTGCAGATGTGGCCCAAGAAGAAGCTCGGCATCTGGGACTACCCGCTCCAGCAGATTCCGTTCCCGGGCCACTCGTTCGAGGTCCTCTCGATGGACTACAACATCCTCGCCAATCAGTCGCGGAACTCCACAAAGGCCCCGCCGGCCAACTACCCCGGATGGCGGCAGCAGGCCACCGACGCCTATATCGCCGGATTCCAGCGGGCCTACGAGAGCAATCGCGCGCCGTTCTTCATCGGCAACCACTTCGAGCAGTGGAACGGCGGCATCTATATGGACGCCGTCGAGGCAGCGCTCAAGCACATCGCCGACGACAAGAACCGGGATGTGCACCTGGTGTCGTTCCGGCAGTTCACCGACTGGCTCGACGCCCAGGACCCGGACGTGCTGGCCAAGCTCCAGCGGATGGGTGTGGGGCAGCGGCCCTCCGGTGGCTGGAATTCCTACCTCTCGGCCGCCTGAGCCCCTACGCCTCGGCCCCCCGCCTCGCCCGTACGTCCTGACATGCCCCTTTGCGCCGGGTGGCGCCGCGTGAGGGGGGTGCGGAAGATCCGGAATCGGCCCATGCGAAACTTTTCACATGAGTGCCTGCCGTCCACGCCGCACCAATCGCCGCCGTATCGCCCTGATCGCCGCAGGGGCCGCGGCGGCCTCGCTGATGCTGAGCGCCTGTGGTGACGGAACCTCCGGCGGATCGGCCCAGACCAAGTTCGTCCAGGGCAAGAACGGCATCGACACCGTGCCCAGGGCCGACCGGCAGCCGGCGCCCGAGCTGTCCGGGGAGACCACCACCGGCAAGAAGCCGCTGGACGTCGCCGACTACAAGGGCAAGGTCGTCGTCCTCAACGTCTGGGGCTCGTGGTGCGGGCCGTGCAGCGCCGAGGCGCCGAACTTCGCCAAGGTCGCGAACGAGACCAAGGCCAAGGGCGTCCAGTTCATCGGGATCAACACCCGCGACAGCGAGAAGTCGCAGGCGGTCAGCTTCGAGGAGCTGCACAAGATCCCGTACCCGAGCCTGTACGACCCGACCGGCAAGCTGATGCTGCGCTTCCCCAAGGGCAGCCT
The DNA here is from genome assembly GCF_055565615.1 of Streptomyces sp. NPDC028368. Lineage (NCBI taxonomy): Bacteria > Bacillati > Actinomycetota > Actinomycetes > Kitasatosporales > Streptomycetaceae > Streptomyces > Streptomyces sp. NPDC028368. The sequence goes on from NZ_JBVHTY010000020.1 coordinate 19,779, forward strand.
CAACCCGCAGGCCATTCCCTCCACGATCGCCATCGACCGGCACGGCAAGATCGCCGCCCGCTCGCTCGGCCCGCTCACCGAGGACGATCTGCGCAAGATGATCGCCCCGCTGACCGCCGAGAAGTGATCGCGTGATCGAGCTCGCCGCCGCCGCGGGAGACCAGACCGTCGTCAACGGCTCCCTGCTCGCTGCCATACCCGTGGCGCTGCTCGCCGGGTTGGTCTCCTTCTTCTCCCCCTGCGTCCTGCCGCTGGTCCCCGGCTATATGTCGTACGTGACCGGCGTGACCGGAACCGACCTCGGCGAGGCCAAGCGCGGCCGGATGCTGGCCGGTGCCTCACTCTTCATCCTCGGCTTCACCGCCGTCTTCGTCTCCGGCGGCGCCCTCTTCGGGTACTTCGGCAAGACCCTGCAGGACTACAAGGGCCCCATCTCGCAGGTCCTCGGCGTGCTGATGATCCTGCTCGGGCTGGCGTTCGCCGGCGTCCTCACCCGCTTCGGCCAGCGAGAGCTGCGCTTCCACAAGAAGCCCGCCATGGGGCTGGCCGGCGCGCCGGTGCTCGGGCTGCTCTTCGGCATCGGCTGGACGCCCTGCCTGGGCCCCACCTTCGCCGCCGTCAACGCCCTCGCCTTCTCCGAAGCCAACGCCGGACGGGGCGCCCTGCTCACCGTGGCCTACTGTCTGGGCCTGGGCCTGCCGTTCATCGCCGTGGCGCTGGCCTTCCGCCGGGTGCTCGGTGCGTTCGGCTGGGTCAAGCGGCACTACCAGTGGGTGATGCGGATCGGCGGCGGCATGATGATCGCGCTCGGCATCCTCCTCGTCACCGGCGTCTGGGACAGCCTGATGCAGGATCTGCAGGGCTGGACGCAAAGCTTCAATGTTGGGATCTGACTGATGGCCACGAAGACCGGCAGCCCCCGCGAGCCGGGCCCCGCCCCCGACGCGGGCAACGATCTCGGCGCCGCCGGATCCCAGCTCTCCACCGCCCCCAAGGAAGACATCAGCTTCCCCTCGCTCGGCCCCCTGGGCTGGGTGCGCTGGTTCTGGCGGCAGCTGACCTCCATGCGGGTGGCGCTGCTGCTGCTCTTCCTGCTCTCCATCGGCGCGATCCCCGGCTCGCTGATCCCGCAGACCAGCATCGACCCGGTCAAGGTCGAGCAGTTCAAGACCGACCACGACACCCTCGGCGCGATCTACGACAAGCTGGGGATGTTCCACGTCTACAGCTCGGTGTGGTTCTCGGCGATCTATCTGCTGCTGTTCATCTCGCTGATCGGCTGCATCGTGCCGCGCAGCTGGCAGTTCGTCGGACAGCTCCGCGGCCGCCCGCCGGCCGCCCCGCGCCGGCTGACCCGGCTGCCCGCGTACACCACCTGGCGCAGCGAGGCGGAGCCCGAGGCGGTCCTCGAAGCGGCGCAGCGGATGCTGAAGAAGCGCCGCTTCCGGGCGTACCGGGCCGGCACCGCGGTCGCCGCCGAGAAGGGCTATCTGCGCGAGGTCGGCAACCTGCTCTTCCATGTCGCGCTGATCGTGATGCTGGTGGCCTTCGCGGTGGGCAGCCTGTGGAAGTCCGAGGGCGGCAAGCTGGTCACCGAGGGCGACGGCTTCGCCAACAGCCTCGTCCAGTACGACGACTTCAAGTCCGGCCCGTTCTTCGACACCGACACCATGGAACCGTTCGGCTTCACACTGAAGAAGTTCGACGCGACCTACGAACGGACCGGACCGCAGAAGGGCACCCCCCGCGTCTTCCGCGCCAACGTCACCTACTTCACCGGCGCGGACGGCAAGGAGCACAAGACCGCGATCGAGGTGAACACCCCGCTCGAGATCGCCGGCTCCAAGGTCTTCCTGCTCTCGCACGGCTACTCGCCGGTGGTCACCGTCAAGGACGGCCGCGGCAAGGTCGTTTACCACGGTGCGGTGCCCTTCCTCCCGCAGGACCCCAAGAACTTCACCTCGACCGGTGTCGTCAAGGTGCCGGGCGCGCAGACCAAGGACGGCAAGCGCAATCAGCTCGGCTTCAACGGGCTGTTCGTACCGACCTTCGGCGGCAAGAACTCCGGGTCGATGTTCTCGCAGTTCCCCGCGCTGGACTTCCCCGTGCTGGCGGTGAACGCCTGGCACGGCGACCTGGGCGTGGACTCCGGTCTGCCGCAGAACGTCTACCAGCTCGACACCAAGCGGATGAAGCAGTACAAGGACGCAAAGGGCAACATCTTCAAGAAGATGCTGATGCCCAAGGACCGGCTGGAGCGGCAGACCAAGCAGCACGCCGGCATCAAGGGCGGCCTGACGAAGAAGGACGCCGAGGCCGACAGCACCATGCAGCTCCCGGGCGGCCAGGGCTCCATCACCTTCGAGGGCGTCAAGACCTGGGCCAGTTTCAAGATCACCCATCAGCCCGGCAACGGCCTCGCGCTGACCGGCGCGGTCCTCGCCCTGGTGGGCCTGGCCGGGTCGCTGTTCATCCAGCGCCGCCGGGTGTGGGTCCGGGCGGAGCAGGGGGCCGACGGCGTCACGGTCGTCGAGATGGCGGGCCTGGGCCGCAGTGAGTCGGCCCGGCTCCCGGACGAACTCGCCGATCTCGCCGTGGCCCTCGGGCCCCACGCCCCGCCCGCCCCGGATGCGGAGCCCGCGGCCGAGGCCGCCGACGAAGACCCGACGGAGCCCACCGACTCTGCCGATCCTGCTGATCCCTCTGAAGGAGCGCGCGCGTGAATCTCGCTGCCGCAGCCAACGAGACACTGGCTCACAACAGCAATGTGCTGGTCTATTCGGCGATGGCCGTCTATACCCTCGCCTTCCTCGCCCATATGGCCGAGTGGGTGTTCGGCAGCCGCAGCAAGGTCGGCCGTACCGCCGCGGCGCTCACCGCCGAGGCCAAGGCGCCCGCGAGCGTGTCCGTAAAGGTGGCCCAGAAGGGCGGCGGCACCGCCGTACTGGAGCGCCCGAAGATCATCACCAAGGCCGCGACCGGCACCCGCGACGTCCCCGACGGGCCCGGTGCCGCCGGCGGCACCGAGAAGGGCGACCTCTACGGCCGGATCGCCGTCTCGCTGACCGTCCTGGCCTGGGCGCTGCACGTGGGCGGCGTCGTCACCCGCGCCCTGTCCGTGGAGCGTGCCCCCTGGGGCAACATGTACGAGTTCTCCACGACCATCGCGGCCGTCGCGGTCAGCTTCTACCTGCTCCTTCTCGTACTGAAGAAGAACGTCCGCTGGGTCGGCCTGCCCCTGGTCACCACCGTCCTGCTCGACCTCGGGCTCGCCGTCTCGGTGCTCTACACCTCCAGCGACCAGCTGGTGCCCGCGCTGCACTCGTACTGGCTGTGGATCCACGTCAGCTGCGCGATCATCTCCGGCGCGGCGCTCTACCTCGGCGCGGTCGCCACGCTGCTCTTCCTCTTCCGCGACCCCTACGAGGCCAAGCTCGCGGACCCGTCGGGCAAGCAGCCCGGCGCGTTCGCCACCTCCGTGCTGGAGCGGCTGCCCTCGGCGGCCACGCTGGACAAGTTCGCCTACCGCATCAACGCCACCGTCTTCCCGCTGTGGACGTTCACCATCATCGCGGGCGCCATCTGGGCCGAGGCCGCCTGGGGCCGTTACTGGGGCTGGGACCCCAAGGAGGTCTGGGCCTTCATCACCTGGGTCGCCTACGCCTGCTATCTGCACGCCCGTGCCACGGCCGGCTGGAAGGGCCGCAAGGCCGCCGTGGTGGGCCTGATCGGGTTCGCCTGCTACCTGTTCAACTACTTCGGCGTGAACATCTTCGTGACCGGGCTGCACTCGTACGCCGGAGTCTGAGCCACGATCCACCCGCCTCGGTGCCGTACGGAACCGGACTCGCCATGAGCCCGGCCCCGTACGGCACCGTCGTCCGTGCGGGTCCGGGATCCCTCAGCGCCGCCTGCGCCGCCCGTGCTCCTGGCGGGGCGGCCGCTGGCCCGCCCCCGGCAGCGTCGGCTTCGGCAGATGCGCCACCTCCCACTGCGCCTCGGCCAGCTGCTCGGCGGTGTCGTCCGGCAGCCGCGGCGGGCGGTGCGCCGCACGGAAGCCGAACGCGGACGTCAGATCGCCGAAGGCGGCGCGCCGCCAGTCGCTGATGTTGGGCTCGTCGACGCCCGTGAAGCGCTCCAGGAACTGCAGCACCGAGGTGTGGTCGAAGGCCTCGCCCGCGGCCCAGCCGCCGACCGTCCAGGGAGAGACGATCAGACACGGCACGCGGAAGCCGCCGCCGATCGGCAGGCCCTGGACGAATTCGTCCTTCGTCCCGGCGGGCGGCACCGGCGGCGGCACATGGTCGAACAGGCCGTCGTTCTCGTCGTAGTTGAGGATGAAGACGGTCTTGCGCCACACCCGCGGATTCGAGGCGATGGCCTCGATCTTCTTGGCGACGTAGTCGGCGCCGGCGGCCGGCAGATAGTCCGGGTGCTCGGACTGGTAGCTGGTGGGGATCAGCCAGGAGACGGCCGGCAGCCGGTCGGCTCGGGCGTCGTCCTCGAAGGTACCGGCCGGCTGCGGCCGCACCCCGCGCTCGTACAGCGCCTCGCCCGGCTTGGCGTCCTTGAACGTCTGGAACTGCTCCAGCAGATTGCAGCCGTAGTCGTCCTCCTCCTGGTACACCTTCCAGCTGATGCCGGCCGCCTCCAGCCGCTCCGCATACGTCGTCCACCGGTACGGCTTGGGCGCGGTGTTGTTGAGGACCGGGCCGCCCTGCGTGCCGCCGGGGTCGATGGTGCCGCTCATCCAGTAGAGGCGGTTGGGCCAGGTGGGGCCGAAGACCGAGCAGAAGTAGTTGTCGCAGAGGGTGAACGCCTCGGCGAGGGCGAACTGGAAGGGGATGTCCTCGCGGGTGTGATAGCCCATCACATAGGGACCGTTGATCCCGTCGGCCTTGCGGTGCGCGGGCAGCCAGCGGTCCATCTTCCCGCCGTTCCACGCCTCGTGCTGGACGGACCAGGCGTGGCTGGTGGACGGGATGGCCTGCGCGCTGGAGGTGTGGGTGTCGAGGTGGAACGGCAGCAGATAGCCGTCCGGGTTCTCCGCGTCCGGCTGGTGGAAGACGGACCGGCCGTCGGGCAGGGTGAGCGCGTCCGGGTCGGCGAAGCCGCGGACGCCGCGCAGGGTGCCGAAGTAGTGGTCGAACGAGCGGTTCTCCTGCATGAGCAGCACGACGTGCTCGACGTCCTCGAGTGAGCCGTGCCGCGGGGGTCCGGCGGCGATGGCCTTTTGCACGCTGGGCGGCAGCAGCGACAGCGCGGCTCCGCCGCCGATCGCGCCGGCCGCGGAGCCGAGGAGTCTGCGTCGGGTCATGTCAGGCATATGTGCCACTCTCCCTGAGTCGCGTGGGGCCTCGGTGGGCCGACCCGACTGTGGCGGTGGCCGAGTTTCCCGGGCAGGGGGAGGTAACTGAACGCTGCATCAAATGGCCGTGAACGAACGTGAGTTGGCCGGTCGTCGCTACGTCTCATACGCCACACGAAGCAGCGCGCGGCGGACCCTGAGTGGCCAGAACTACGCGTTTATGACGCTGTGTCAGGACACGCGGCTCAGGCCAGGAGTTCCCCCAGGTGCCGGGTAGGGACGCTCCTCGGGGAGCAGCGCGGCCGCCGCCCCGGTCTCCCCGGAGCGCACCAGCGCACGGATCTCGTGGGCCAGCGGCGTCACATCCGTGATGGCCACCGTCCACGCGTCGGCGTACCGCCGCGAGGCCTCACCGGACAGGCCGAGCTGCAGCGACCGGTAGGGCAGCGCCGTCAGATGCAGATCACGCTCCGGGTCCCACTGCACCCGGGCCGGCGAGGCCTTCAACTGCCGCTGCCAGGCCGTCCGGTCGGGGTGCTCGTCGGCGTCGTAGTGCGACAGGCAGGCGTTGCCCAGCGCCCAGTCGAACCCGGCCCGGTCGATCTCGATGGCGAGCACGGTCTCCTGGCTGTCCTTGGTGCCCCAGCCGCAGCGGTACATCATCCACAGGAACGACGGCTTGATCCAGGTCATCCGCTCGCGCTTCCAGGCCGCGGGGAAACGGCCGTCCCGGACGGCGGGGACGCCGAGCCCGGGGGCGTACGCCTGATAGACGGTGACGGTCTTCTCGGTGTGCAGCGCCCGGATACGGCGGGCAGGCTCGGGGACCTGGGGGACGGGGGCGTCGGGGTCGGTGCTCATGGCGGCTCATCCTGGCCTACCGGCCGTCCCGCGGCCACCGAATTGCGCCCGGCGCCCGCCTCACTCGTCGCCGATGTCCTCGCTCCACAGCGCCGGGTGCGTCCCGATGAAGTCCCGCATCATCGTCGCGCACCCGGGGTCGTCCAGCAGCACGATCCGTACGCCGTGCCGGGCGAGCCAGTCGTGTCCGCCATGGAAGGTACGGGCCTCGCCGATCACCACCCGGGAGATCCCGAACTGGCGCACCAGGCCGCTGCAGTACCAGCAGGGGGAGAGGGTGGTGACCATCGTCGTACCGCGGTAGCTGCGCTGCCGGCCGGCAGCGCGGAAGGCCGCGGTCTCGGCGTGCGCCGACGGGTCGTCGTCCTGGACGCGGCGGTTGCGGCCGCGCCCGAGCAGCGTGCCGTCCGGCCCGTAGAGCGCCGCGCCGATCGGGATGCCGCCCTCGGCCAGCCCGGCCCGCGCCTCGGCGACCGCCGTCGCCAGCATCGCGCGGGCCTGCTCCTGGAGGTGAGTGGGGTGGCCGTAGGGGTCGGTATGGCCGTCGACGCTGCCGTGCCGCCGGAACTCGTCGCGGTCGCCCGCCCAGTCCTGCGTACGGCCTTGATCCGGTGCCTGGTCCATGACCGCAACTCTCCTCGCTCGGCCGCGGCCCGGCAACGTGCGAACGGGCGAAGTGCGGACTCAGCCCCTGGCGGGCGGCGGCGCGTCGTCGGGACCGCTCGGGCCGCTCTGGTCGTTCCGGGAGCCGCCTTCCTTGCGGCGCAGCTCCTCCTCGCGGCGCCGCAGATCGGCCTCCCAGTCCTTGAGCAGCGCCTCGTCCTTCTTGTTCTCCTCCTTGAGGGACCGCAGGAACTCGGGGTTGTCGTCCGGTGCGACGAACTTCGTGCTGTGGTTGCGGTGCCACTCCGAGGGCGTGCTGCCGCCGCCCGTCACCGGCTGCCGGTGCTTGCCCGCCACCAGCCAGGCGATCGGGCCCAGCAGCACCTCGCCGAAGAGCAGGATGATGATCACCCACACCACCTTCGGCAGGCCGCGCACCTGCGATTCGGGGGTGTTGAGGCAGTCGATGAAGGCGTAGATCCACAGCGCCAGGACCAAGAGGAACGGCAGATACCTGAGCATTGCGGAAGGGCCCCCTGTACACGATGACGGGCCCACGGCGGGGGCCCGGTGACCCGTACAGGGTAGTGCGTACCGGATACTGGAGCGTATGGCTTACGACGATCTTCGCTCCCTGCTGCGGGCCCTGGAGCGCGAGGGCGACCTCAAGCGCATCAAGGCCGAGGTCGACCCGTATCTGGAAGTCGGCGAGATCGTGGACCGGGTGCAGAAGTCCGGCGGGCCGGCGCTGCTCTTCGAGAACGTCAAGGGTTCGGCGATGCCGCTGGCCATGAACGTCTACGGCACCGATCGCCGGCTGCTCAAGGCGCTCGGCCTGAAGGCGTACGGCGACATCAGCGACAAGATCGGCGGACTGCTCAAGCCGGAGCTGCCGCAGGGCTTCGTCGGGGTGCGCGAGGCGTTCGGCAAGCTCGCCGGGATGACGCACGTCCCGCCGAAGAAGGTGAAGGGCGAGAGCGCGCCGGTCCAGGAGGTCGTGCTCCAGGGCGACGAGGTCGATCTCGACCGGCTCCCGGCCCTGTTCACCTGGCCCGAGGACGGCGGTTCCTTCTTCAACCTGGGCCTGACGCACACCAAGCACCCCGAGACGGGCGTGCGCAATCTGGGCCTGTACCGCCTCCAGCGCCACGACAAGCGCACCATCGGCATGCACTGGCAGATCCACAAGGACAGCCGCAACCACTACCAGGTCGCCGCCAAGCGCGGTGAGCGGCTGCCGGTCGCCATCGCCTTCGGCTGCCCGCCGGCGGTGACCTACGCCTCGACCGCGCCGTTGCCCGGCGATATCGACGAGTACCTCTTCGCGGGCTTTGTGCAGGGCAAGCGGATCGAGATGGTCGACTGCAAGACCGTCCCGCTGCAGGTCCCGGCGAACGCCGAGGTGGTGCTGGAGGGCTGGCTGGAGCCCGGGGAGATGCTGCCCGAGGGCCCGTTCGGCGACCACACCGGCTTCTACACGCCGCAGGAGCCGTTCCCCGCGCTGAAGATCGACTGTGTGACGATGCGCAAGCGCCCGCTGCTCCAGTCGATCGTGGTGGGCCGCCCGCCGACGGAGGACGGTCCGCTGGGCCGCGCCACGGAGCGTTTCTTCCTGCCGCTCCTGAAGATCATCGTCCCGGACATCGTGGACTACCACCTCCCCGAGTCCGGCGGCTTCCACAACTGCGCGATCGTCTCGATCGACAAGAAGTACCCCAAGCACGCGCAGAAGGTCATGCACGCCATCTGGGGCGCGCACATGATGTCGCTGACCAAGCTGATCGTGGTCGTGGACGCCGACTGTGACGTCCACAACCTCCACGAGGTCTCCTGGCGCGCGCTCGGCAATACGGACTACGCCCGCGACCTGACCGTCGTCGAGGGCCCCGTCGACCATCTCGACCACGCCTCCTACCAGCAGTTCTGGGGAGGCAAGGCGGGCATCGACGCGACGAAGAAGTGGCCCGAGGAGGGCTATACGCGCGACGGGGGCTGGCCGAACATGGTCGAGTCCGACCCTCGGACGGCCGCGTTGGTCGACCGCCGCTGGAAGGAGTACGGCCTGTGACCAGCGCCGCCGCAGCAGTCCCGCAGCCGGGCCGGACCAAGGCGTTCCTCCGCCTGGTGATGATCGAGCACTCGGTCTTCGCGCTGCCCTTCGCCTATATCGCCTCGCTCACCGCGATGTTCCAGTGGGACAAGAACGTCCACTGGGGCCGGCTGCTGCTGGTCACCATCGCCATGGTCGGGCTGCGGACGTTCGCGATGGCCTGCAACCGCATCATCGACCGCGAGATCGACGCCCGCAATCCGCGCACGGCGAGCCGTGAACTGGTCACCGGCGCGGTCACCGTGAAGTCGGCATGGACCGGCGCGCTGGTCGCCGTGGTGCTCTTCCTGGGCGCCGCGGCGCTGCTCAACCCGCTGTGTCTGGCCCTTGCGCCCATCGCGGTGGTGCCGATGGTGGTCTATCCGTACGGCAAGCGCTTCACGAACTTCCCGCACGCGATCCTGGGCCTGGCCCAGGCCATGGGGCCGGTCGGCGCCTGGATCGCGATCAGCGGCACCTGGTCGTGGGACGCGGTCATCCTCGGTCTCGCGGTCGGCGTCTGGATCGGCGGCTTCGACCTGATCTTCGGCTGCCAGGACGTCCAGGCCGACCGGGCGCACGGCGTGAAGTCGGTGCCGGCCCGCTTCGGCATCCCGGCGGCGCTGCACGGCGCCCGCGCCAGTCATGTCGTCACCACGGCACTGCTGGTCTGGTACGCGCTGGCCACCGGCGCCGGCATCTTCTTCTGGACCGGCCTGGTGATCGTGGCCGCGGCCTTCCTCTACGAGCACACGATCGTCCGCCCGCACGACCTGTCCCGGCTCAACCGCGCCTTCTTCACGGTCAACGGCTTCATCGGCATCGCGCTGTTCGTGTGCGCGCTGCTGGATCTGCTGGTGCGGGGTCTGACGGTGTGACGGGCCGACGGACGCGGGGGACGACCCGGCGGCCGTAGGGGGCCGGCGGCCGTCGGGGTCAGACCTTGGCCATCGGCCAGGCGATCAGCCGCGGGTAGGACCACAGTTCGCCGCTGTTCGCCTTCACCGTGCCGATGATGGCGCAGACCATCCCGGATATGGCGTACGCGGCCATGATGCCCATCACGGTCAGCAGCGGGACCGCCAGACCGTTGTCCTTCTGCTGCTCGTTGGCGAGAACCTCGAAGGCCAACCCGCTGGCGAAGTACAGGACCAGCCCGATGAGGGCCACGATGGCCTGGGTGAAGCCGAAATTCATGGCCTGGGTGGCGTGGTGGCGGACGTAGGGGTTGTGCTGGTTACGGGCGCTGTTGCGGATGGAGAGCGGGACGACCCAGCCGAGGAATCCGCCGAGGCCGCAGCACATCCCCGAGCCGACGACGACGGTCAGCAGCGCGCCGAGGTGCGTCCACATCGCGGGACCCTTGGAGGGCACGGGCGGCTGGGGGCCATAGCCGGGAGCGGGCTGCTGGTAGGCGGGGCCCGCCGGATAGCCGGGGCCCGCCGGGTAGCCGTAGCCGCTCGCCGAGGGGTCGCTGCCCCAGCCCGGCTGGGGGCCGTACGGCTGCTGCGGTCCGCCGGCGTGTGGCCCGTATCCGGGCTGGTGGTAGTCCGACATGCTCTGCTCACCCCGTTTGTGCTGTTGTTGCCGCCTGCCGTCGTGGCGTCAACTGCCCCTGGCGGCCCGCGGATCCCGTTCTTCCGAGACTACGGGACGGGTCGGACAGCGGACCCGGCGGTGGCGGGACGGGTGCGCTCCCTCAGGACGAAGGCCGCCACCACGCCGCCTATCAGCCCGAACAGATGCCCCTGCCAGCTGATCTGGCTGTCGGTCGGCAGCGCGCCCCAGATGATCGAGCCGTACACCACGCCGACCAGCACGCCGATGCCGATGTCGAGGAGCTTGCGCTCGATGAAGCCGCGCACCAGGAGATAGCCGAAGAGGCCGAAGACGACGCCGGAGGCGCCCGCGGTGTTGCTGCCCGGGGCGGCGGTCAGCCAGACGCCGACGCCGCTGGTGAGGATGACCAGCAGGACCACGGCGAGAAAGCGGCGTATCCCCGTGCGCAGCGCGGCGACGAAGCCGAGGACCAGCAGCGGCACGGTGTTGGCCGCCAGGTGGCCGAAGCCGAAGTGCAGGAAGGCGGCGGGCACCACATCGACCAGCTCGGCGGGATCGCGCGGCTGGATGCCGAAGGTGTCCAGGGCGTTCCCGGTGACGAAGTCGAGGCCTTCGAGCGCCCAGAGCAGGGCGACCCAGCCCAGCATCAGGAAGATCGCGGGCTTCGCGCGTGCTGTCATCGTCCGGCCGTCCCTTCTCATCCCCCGGCGGGGCGGCCCTCGGCGGGGCCGCGTGAGGGGCGCACAGGTAAGAACGGTCGTGACGGGGTCGGTGGTTCCGCCGGATAGGCTCGATGTTGTGGAGCCGCCGCACAACGACATCAGCAAGCAGGACCCCGGCCGCCGCCGTCCGTGGGTCGTGGGGATCTCCGGCGCGTCCGGAACGCCGTATGCCGCGTCCGTGCTGCGTGGGCTGCTCGCCGCGGGGGAGGCGGTGGATCTCGTCGTCAGCCGGGCGTCGCGGCTGACGCTGCTGGACGAGACCGGCATCGCCTTCCGGGATGCGCATTGGCGCACCGACCTGCGGGAATGGCTGGCGCTCGGGGCCGACGGCAAGCCGGAGACGTTTCCGGTGACCGAGGAGAGACTGGCAGATGTGCGGTACTGGCCGGCCGGTGATCTGGCGGCCGGCCCGTCGTCCGGTTCGTATCCCGTCAAGGGGATGCTGATCGTCCCGGCAAGCACGGCGTGTGTGGCCGGGGTGGCGCTCGGGCTCTCGAAGGATCTGCTGCAGCGGGTGGCGAGCGTGACGCTCAAGGAGCGCCGCCGCCTGGTGGTCACGGTGCGGGAGACTCCGCTGAACGGACCGACGCTGAAGCATCTGGTGGCGCTGGACGAGGCGGGCGCCGTGGTGCTGCCCGCCTCTCCGGCGTTCTATGCGGGGGCGACGCACATCCAGGACCTGGTGGACTTCGTCGCGGGCCGGGTGCTCGATGCGGCTGAGGTGCCGCACGGTCTGTACCGGCGTTGGGAGGGGGAGCTACGGGGTGGCTCCAAGGAGGAGGCCCCGGATCCGTCCTAGCTGTGTCTAGCGCTTCTTGGCTGCGGCGGCGCGGCCGAAGAGGCGCCGGGTCCGCGGGGCCGCTTCCTTGTGGGCACGTGAACGATTGGCCTGATCCTGCAGCTCGCGCATGCGGACGTAGGCCATCTCGATCGAGTACACGGTGACAACTCCTGTGAAGATCGTCGCTGATCAGTTCGTGGCTGATCATCGGAGGATGCAAAAGATTCGCAGGGCTTGTGGCCCTGTATGCCTTAGATTCTACATGTAGAACTCGAAAATGCGTAAAGATTGGAAGGCTTGAGGGCATGGACGCGGTGGATAGGCAGCTCATCCAGGCACTTCGCGAGAACGGCAGGGCCTCGTACGCGGAGCTCGGCCGGCTCGTGGGCCTCTCCGGGCCCAGCGTCACGGACCGGATCAACCGGCTCGAAGCGGCCGGCGTGATCACCGGCTACCGCGCCACGGTCGACGCCGCCTCCCTCGGGCTCGGCGTCACCGCGCTGGTCGGCATCTCCCTCTCGGACGCCGCCGACCACGAGGACGTGGCGCGTCGGCTCAAGGACCTCGCCGAAATCGAGGACTGCTGGTTCATCGCCGGCGACGACTCGTACATGCTCAAGGTGCGGGTGGGCGATGTGGACGGCCTGGAGCGCACCATCCGGCGGCTGTCCGGCACCAGGGGCGTCTCCCGTACCCGCACCACGATCGTGCTCTCCACCAAGTGGGAGAACCGGGTCGGCGAGCTGCCCGAAGAGGGCGAGTAAGGGCGAGGCCCGGTACGGCGGACGGGGCGGGCGGGGCTGCGTCAGGGCGACTCCGTCCGCCCGGCGCATGGGGGCTCCGTCCGCCCGGAAAGCGGGGGAGTAGGCTCGGCGAAGCCGTTTTTTCGGTACCGAAAGAGCACCGAAGCGGCACGGATACGGCAGAGATACTGGGAGGCGACGGATGGCTGCATCTATGGATGCGGGCCTCAAGCGCGAGCTGGAGGCGAAGGTCCACGCCGGAGAGCGGCTGACCCGCGAGGACGGTATCGCCCTCTACGAGTCCGACGACCTGGCATGGCTGGGCGGCCTCGCCCACGAGGTGCGCACACGCAAGAACGGCGACGTCGTCCACTTCAACGTCAACCGCCACCTCAACATGACCAACGTGTGCACCGCGTCGTGCGCCTACTGCTCCTTCCAGCGCAAGCCGGGCGAGAAGGACGCGTACACGATGCGCATCGAGGAGGCCGTCCGCCTCGCCAAGGCGATGGAGGGCGAGAACCTCACCGAGCTGCACATCGTCAACGGCCTGCACCCGACCCTCCCCTGGCGCTACTACCCGCGCTCCCTCAAGGCCCTCAAGGAAGCCCTCCCGCAGGTCTCCCTGAAGGCCTTCACCGCCACCGAGATCCACCACTTCGAGACCATCTCCGGCCTGACCGCCTCCGAGATCCTCGACGAGCTGATCGAGGCCGGCCTGGAGTCGCTGACCGGCGGCGGCGCCGAGATCTTCGACTGGGAGGTCCGGCAGCACATCGTCGACCACCGCACCCACTGGGAAGACTGGTCGCGTATCCACCGCCTCGCCCACGAAAAGGGCCTCAAGACCCCCTCGACCATGCTCTACGGGCACATCGAGGAGCCCCGCCACCGCGTCGACCACGTCCTGCGCCTGCGTGAACTCCAGGACGAGACCGGCGGCTTCCAGGTCTTCATCCCGCTCCGCTACCAGCACGACTTCGTCGACATGCAGGACGGCAAGGTCCGCAACAAGCTCCAGGCCCGTACGACGATGGCCAGCGGCGCCGAGGCCCTCAAGACCTTCGCGGTCTCCCGCCTCCTCTTCGACAACGTCCCGCACGTCAAGTGCTTCTGGGTGATGCACGGACTGCAGACCACCCAGCTCGCCCTTCAGCACGGCGCGGACGACATGGACGGCTCGGTCGTCGAGTACAAGATCACGCACGACGCGGACAACTACGGCACGCCGAACAAGCTCACCCGCGACGACCTGCTCGACCTGATCCGCGACGCGGGCTTCCGCCCCGTCGAGCGCAACACCCGCTACGAGGCCATCCGCGAGTACCCGGGCCCGGACCCGGACCGCCGTGAGGCCCCCCAGCCGATGCGTATCTGACCTGGTCAGACGATTGTCAGTGGCGGACGTTAGGGTCCAGGTCATGAGCGTGCGCTTCGACCTGGACCCTTCTGTCACCCCCGAACTCCGGGACGGGATCTGCGCGTTGTGGACGGACGTCTCCAACGCCGACGGTGCCGTCGGTTTTGTGCCGCCGGTGACCGTCGACGACGTCCGGCCCGACCTCCTCATGCACCTGACGGCCATGGCCGAGGGCCGCGGGCGCCTGGTCGTCGGCCGCGACGCGGACGACCGCGTACTGGCCACGGCCTTCCTCACCCTCAACACCCACCGCCTGATGAAGCACTGGCTCTGGGTCTACACCGTCATGGTCCACCCCACCCTCCAGGGCCAGGGCGCCGGCCGCGCGCTGATGTCCGCGGTAGCCGACGCCGCCCGCACCACCGACGGCATCCACGGCATACGCCTCACCTGCCGCGGCGGCACCGGCATCTCCCGCTTCTACGGCTCGTGCGGCTACAAAGAGGTCGGCCGGGTCCCGGGCGCGATCAAGGTGGCGGAGGGGGACTTCCGCGATGACGTCACCATGTGGCTCGAGCTGGGGTGAGCGGGACGGCGGCCACGGGCGGCTGTGGGGGTGCGGAAGATCGCCTCGGCCGCTGTGCTTCACTGGCAGGAGACCCTTTCGGTTGCCGTTGAGAAGAAGGTCCCGTCCGTGAGTAGCCCCAAGTTCGCCACGCTCCGCTACACCGCGCTTCGCATCGGCCTTTTCATCGCCTCGTTCGCCGCGGTGTGGGCGCTGGCCTACTTCCGGATCATTCCGCTCGGTGTCGGCAGCTCCAATTTCGTCTGGCTGCTGCTGCTCGCCATCGTGATCTCCGCGCCCCTCAGCTTTGTGCTGCTGCGCCGGCAGCGGGATGCGATGTCCGAGCAGATCGTGGCCAAGGTCGACCGCCAGCGCGACCGCCTCGCGGCCAACCGCAGCCAGGAAGACGGCATCTGAGCGGGGCCGGCGGGCGGCAGAGGGCGTGAGAGCGGCGTCCGGCCGGGGCGTGCGGCGGGTGTAAGACGCCTCACACCACACCTTGCGCGGCAGGCGCCCGGCAGTTGGGAACTCCCCAACTGCCGGGCGCCTGCCGCGTTTACCCCCTTTCCGCCGCTTGCCCGTCCCACCCGCGGCGGCCTCCCCAACCCAAAGATTTTCTTTGGGTTCCTCAAAGTTCAAGTGTTAACGTGCTTGGCATGAAGACAGCAGCCGCGCCCCCGTCCCCCATGAGCGTTCCGCTCGTGGCGCGCCTGCACGTCGATCTTTGCCGCTGCATGTCCGCGGCCTGTTGCCGCCGCTGACCACCTCATCCAGCGGCCGGAGATCCCTTCGTACGGACCTCCTGGCGCTTCTTCCCGCCGTTCCCCCGTGCCTTGTCTGTCCTCACCGGAGTGTGTCCGTTGTCCTCGTCCACGTCTGCCCAGACGCCCACGTCATCCCGAATACCCAAGATCCCCTTCTGGGTCCAGATCCTGGCCGGCCTCGCCCTCGGCGTGCTGCTCGGCTGGGTCGCCAAGAGCGGTGACGTCGGCTGGCTCACGTCCACGCTGCAGCACATCGGCGACCTCTTCGTGCAGCTGCTGAAGCTGGCCGTCGCCCCGCTGGTCTTCTTCGCGATCCTGGTGTCGATCACCAACCTGCGACAGGTCAACAACGCCGCCCGGCTCGCCACCCGCACCCTGCTGTGGTTCATGGCCACCTCGCTGATCGCCGTCGCGATCGGCCTGGCCATCGGCCTGCTCACCAACCCCGGCGCGGGCACCGGCCTGACCCCCAAGGACGGCAAGCTCCCCGACCACGCCGGCTCCTGGATCGACTTCCTGACCGGCATCGTCCCCACCGACATCATCACGCCGTTCACCGAGCTGAACGTCCTGCAGATCGTCTTCATGGCGGCCGTCGCCGGTATCGCGGCCCTCCAGCTCGGCGAGAAGGCCGAGCCGGTTCTCAAGATCAGCCGCTCGGTCCTCGAACTGCTCCAGAAGGCCCTGTGGTGGGTCATCCGCCTCGCCCCGATCGGCACCGTCGGCCTCATCGGCAACGCCATCGCGACGTACGGCTGGAACCTGATCGGCAAGTACGCGACCTTCACCGTCGACATCTACATCGGCTGCGCCCTGGTCCTCTTCGGCGTCTACCCGCTGCTGCTGTGGACCGTCGCGAAGGTCAACCCGCTGCAGTTCTTCCGCGGCGCCTGGCCCGCCATCCAGCTGGCCTTCGTCTCCCGCTCCTCGGTCGGCACCATGCCGGTCACCCAGAAGGTCACCGAGCGCCTGGGCGTGCCGCGCGAGTACGCCTCCTTCGCGGTGCCGTTCGGTTCGACGACCAAGATGGACGGCTGCGCCTCGATCTACCCGGCGATCGCCGCGATCTTCATCGCCCAGATCTTCGACGTCCACCTGAGCATCGGCGACTACATCCTGATCGCCTTCGTCTCCGTCATCGGCTCCGCCGCCACCGCCGGCCTCACCGGCGCGACGGTCATGCTGACCCTGACCCTCTCCACCCTGGGCCTGCCCCTGGAAGGCGTCGGTCTGCTGATGGCCATCGACCCGATCCTGGACATGATGCGTACGGCCACCAACGTCGCCGGCCAGTCGGTCATCCCGATCCTGGTCTCCGCCAAGGAAAAGATCCTGGACCGCGAGGCGTACAACGGCGTCAAGAGCATCAGCCTCGACTCGGCCGCCGCTGATGGTGTGGACGAGAAGATCCCGGCATCGGCTGCTGCCTAGCCTGAGTTCGTCCTGCAGATGCGCCCCGGCCTCTTCTCCAAGGCCGGGGCGCATACCTGCGTTTCTTGGGGCGGCAGCGTCGCGTCGGTCCGTCGATGACTGCGAGCATGACTCCACGGACAAGACCTAAAGCCGCCCCGGAGTCGTGCATGCACGCGTCCGGGCTCTTCCCGGCGCCACAGGCGCCTCCTGCCTCGCAGGCCGCACCGTCGAGGCCGACGGCGGCTTCTTCTGATCCCGCGCCGGGTCCGGCGCACCGGTGGCGTATATCCAGTTGGACCTCGATCCACCGGTCGAGCAGATCGAGGCGTTGGTCGAGCAGGTACGCAGCCTGCCCGATGACATGCGCGCGCAGGCCGAGTCGGTGGTGCAGTTCTATGCCGGCCTCGTCACGTCGCTGAACGCGCAGAACGCGCGAGCCTGCCTGCACGGCATGCACCTCGACGAGGATGGCGAACCCGTCACCTCCGTCATCACGTTCTCGACCGTCCCGTCGCACGGGGGCGGCGCCAAGCTGGTCGTCGCCGGCATGATGGGGTCGGCTGACGACGTGCCGGACGGGGGCGGGCGCCCGTTGGAGCTGCCGGCCGGCCTTGCCTTCTTCTCCGAGGAAGAGCGGCGCACGATCGCCCCGGGCCGCCCGCCCGAGGACGGCGACGGTCCTCTCATGGGCAACGTCTGGCAGGGCGCGATCGCGGTGACAGGCTCCGGCGGGCCCGACATCGTGGTGATTCAACTGGTTACATCCGCCGTGGAAATGGCCGACGACTACCGGAATATCCTGATCGGCGTCGCACACACGCTGAGCTTCACCGATCCGGCGCGCTCCGCGGACGAGGCCGGTACAGGGGACATGGAGCCGAAGCCGGATTCCGTGGTTGCGGCGGTAAGGGACGTTTTCGGATGAAGGTTTCATGAACCCGATGAATGAGCCGGTGGCACCTGATATCGAGCAGGTCCTGAAGCACAACGCCAAACTGCTGAGGCGGCATGCCGCTGGACGCGTCGCCATTGGAGTCCCCCTGTTCGCGGTGCCGTTCGTGTCGAAGGCGCTGGGTGGGCCGAATTCCTTCTTTCTGATGGTGCTCATGGTGGCCGGGCTGTATGTGCTCTTCTTCCTGGTGGTGCGGCTCGCCAATGGGCTGCGCTTGGGCGTATGCAAGAAGGTTCTGCGCACCTACCCGCTCGAATACCGAACGCGAGTGGACCGGAAGCACGGCGGGAATCGGCTGCTCCTCGGCACGGTGCACATTGTCAAGCTCTCCGAACGCGGCCGCCACGGTGCTCCCCACATGCGGGCAGTCAACGCCTCGGCGGTGCGCCGCTGGCCCGAGGGCGCGGAGGACGGCGGCGCCTGGTTCGCCGGCGACCCTCTCTTCGGCGGCGTCATGATCGTCCCTGACAGTCTCGACATGCTGTTCATGCAGCCCGCAAAATGGAAGAAGCTGGACCAGGAGCGCGCCCAGGCCGATCCCGCACGGATCGCGCGGGCGCAACAGGCGGGCATCGCCAAGCTGATCGAGCGTGAGCCGAAGGTGTCGTACGGGGCGTAACGCAAACCTCTGGTTGCCGAGGATGCGGGCGCCGAACATGCGGTCGTCGATGACCGGGGACAGGCACAGCGTCGAGGTCAGGTAGCGGTGCGCGAGACCGTGGTTCCCGGAGTCGTACGCGGTCCAAGCGAGCTACGGCGAGATTCTGGAGGCGGCGCTGAACAGTGCTGTGCCGACGTGTTCGCTGCAGTTGGCGCTGAGCAGAGGCAGGGCCTCGTGGCGGAAGTAGTGGCGTAGGGCCTCGTGGCCGTGGCCGCCGCCGAATTTGATTCCCTTGCCTTACGGCCCGCTTCGCCGCGCCGATGTGGTCGCTGAAGTCCGGCGGGTTTCGGGTTCACCCGGCCTGGCCTCGTGTATGGGCCAGGATCGCGGTGGCGAGCGGGGCGTGGACGGCGGGTGGGAGGGCGTGGCCCATTCCCGGGATCTCGACGAGCCGGGCGTTGCCGACGACCTGGGCGAGGTGCTGCGGGTGCGGGGGCGGGAAGATCGGTTCGGCGAGGGCGGCGATGACGAGGGTGGGCACCTGGTTCTTGGCCAGTTCGTCGGTGCGGAGCATGCCCTCGGTCGCGGCGCGGCCGTGCGCGGCGCTGACGCGGTAGTGGCCGGTGTGCTCGATGATGCGGTGCTCGAAGGCGCGGAAGTAGTCGGTGTCGAAGGGGAGTTGATCACCGGCGAGTACGCGCCCATGCGCGATGCGGCGATCCACCTCGGCCTCCAAGCCATGGTCCTCGATGGGGCGGGCCCACATCTCCAGGAGCTCGGGTGCGATGCCGGGCAGTTCCTCGACCGGGACTGTGGTGCCGTCGGGGCGGGTGTAGGGGGTGGTGCTGAGGGCGTTGGTGCTCATGAGAGTGGCGCTGATCAATCGGTCGGGGTGGTCGGCGAGCGTCATCTGGGCCAGCATGCCGCCGAGAGACATACCGACGAGGTGCGCCCGCTCGATGCCGAGCCCGTCCAGGACGGCAACCACGTCCGCAGCGAGATCGGCGATGCGGTACGGCTGCTCCTCGAACGGCCAGCTGGAGCGGCCGGTATCGCGGTGGTCGTAGCGGATGACCCGATGGTGTGCGGCGAGCGCGTCCACCAGCGGCTCCGGCCAGCCGACGCCGGACGCCTGAGCGCCCATGACCAGCAGCAACGGGGGCGCATCGGCGGGCCCGCGCTGCTCGGTCCACAGGCGGATGCCGGGGGCGGAGGTGTCGATGAACTGCTGCACGGGCGGTCCTGTTCCTGGAGAGGGGGAGGGGTGGCGGGGAAGGGGGAGGGATGGCGGGTGGCGGAAGGGGTGCGCGAGGGAATGTGTGTGGAACGAGACGTATCGTCTCGTGAGCCGCGGAGCCGTGTCAAGGAATGGAATGAGGTAGAGGGCGAAGATCGTAAACTTACTTTGCAGTAAAGGGGCGGGATGGAAGGACATTCAGCGTGGGCGCTGTGAAGAGCAAGCGGGTGCCGCGGGCGGTCCGGGAGCAGCAGATGCTGGACGCGGCGGTGCGCACGTTCGCCCGCCGCGGTTACCGGGCGGCTTCGATGGATGAGATCGCCGAGGCCGCCGGGGTTTCCAAGCCGCTGGTCTATCTCTATCTGCATTCGAAGGACGAGCTGTTCAGTGCGGTCATCCGGCGGGAGTCGGCGGCGCTGGTGGAGGCCGTGACGGTGGCCGTCGAGCCGGGGGCGTCGGCCGACCGGCAGCTGTGGAGCGGGCTGAAGGGCTTCTTCGCGCACACCGCCGAGCATCCGGACGGCTGGGCGGTGCTGCACCAGCAGGCGCGTACGCACGGTGAGCCGTTCGCGCTCGAAGTGGCCGCGATGCGGGCCGAGATCGTGGAGTTCGTTACGGGGCTGATCGGCGCGGCCGCCAAGGAGGCGGGCTGCGCCGGGGAACTGGCCGACCGCGAGGTGGCGGGCCTCGCGCATGCGCTGGTCGGCGCGGCCGAATCGCTCGCCGAGTGGGCCAACGGCCCTACGGGCGACGGGGCTTCGGGCGACGGGGCTTCGGGGCAGTGGGAGCGCCCTGCGGCGAAGGACACGGTGGCTACGCTGATGAACTTCGCGTGGGCGGGGTTGGGCCGGATGACGGGCGGCGAGCGCTGGACGCCGGGCGGCTGACGCCGGCGGGCGCATCCGGGGGGCACGGTGACTGAGAGCGCCGGCGTGGCAGGTCTGCGGGGCTGATCGGTGCCCCCGGCCAGGGCTCGCGTCTCGATGTGCGCGGTGCGGCGCCCATCGGCGGCTCCGATGCACACAAAGCTGTTTCCGGGGCAAGGTCGAATCCATCGGAAGAATGGGCCGAGCTCTCCTGGCCGTAAGGACCAGGCGCCGGCCGCTGTTGTCACGCGGACTTGGCCGTGGCCCGTACGCCGAAGTGGACGTACCGGGAGCCGTCCGGCAGGGCGTAGAACACCACCGGTATCCAGCTGTCCTTCTCGCTGCGGCGTCCGGCGAACACCGTCTTCGACGGCGTGTCCGACACCGGGAGAAGGTTCCAGAAGAGGGGCTCGAAGGTGTCCTTCAGGCCGTCGGCGCCCTCGTACTTGACCTGTAGCACGCCCTCGCCGGCGGGCCGGTCCGTGACGGTCATCAGGAATCCCTCACGCCGGTAGCTGCCCACGAACGGCGCCGGGTCCACAGCCAGTTCCTCTTCGGCCGGTCCGAATGCCGGCATGGTCACCCCGGCCAGCTCCGCGGTCAGCTCGCGGCACAGCGTCTCGAAGACCTTCGGCGCCGCACCTCCGCCGTTGGTCAGAAGGGCGATAGCGATGCCCTTCTCCGGGATGGCGCGCAGATAGGCGAGCTGCCCGAACGTGCTGCCGTCGTGGCCGAATCCGCGTACGCCGTCCCATTCGAAGAGCCCCCAGCCCAGGCCCCAGTGGGCGCCGAGGAACCACTGGTCGGGCATCTCGACCTCGCGCGTCAGCATCGCCTCGACGGCCTCGGCCGACATCACTCGCGTGCCGTCCGGTGCCGTGCCGCCGTCGACGAACAGCCGGGCGAAGCGGGCGACATCGGCGGCGGTGGCGCTGATCCCGCCGTACGGACCCGCCGAGCGGGGCAGCATGTTCCACAGCGGGGTGGGGGCCGGGTCCTCGCCGGGATCGCCCATGTGCCCCATTGCGGCGCGGAAGCGCAGCACTTCCTCGGGCAGTGTCATGGTGTGCTCGAGCCCGAGCGGGGCGTAGATCAGGTCCTTGAGGGCCTCGTCCCAGGTCTTGCCGGTCAGCACCTCGACGATGCGGCCGAGGACGTTGTAGCCGGTGCTGGAGTAGGACATGGTCGCGCCGGGCGGGTTGGTCATGCCGACGTTCTTGGCGCCCTCGACATAGCGGGCGAGGCAGTCGTCTCCCCGGCCGGTGTCGCTCACGAAGTCGCCCTGGATGCCGCTGGTGTGGTTGAGCAACTGCCGCGGGGTGATGGTTTTGGTGGCTTCCGCGTCGGCGACGGCGAAGTCCGGCAGTACGTCGATGACCGGCGCGTCCAGATCCAGCTTCCCCGCTTCCGCGAGCAGCACGACAAGCGCGGCGGTGTAGCCCTTGCTGACCGACCCGATCTGGAACACCGAATCCGTGGTCACCTCCACCCCTGTCTCCGTGTGGAGCACCCCGGCGGCCAGCTCGTGAATTTCCCCGCCGGCGAGCACGGCCAGCGCGGCGCCCGGCACGCGGTGGGTGGCCAGGAGCGTGTCCAGCCGGGCCTGCCAGCGAGCGGCGTCAAAGGGCGAGAGGGAAGGAGAGGGGGAGGGGGAGGGAGAGGGAGAGGTTGAGTGCGGGGGCGAGGGCAGGGGCGTGGGGGTGTCGTCGGTCTTCAGGTTCTTCGGCATGGCAGTTCCCCGATTCGTCGTCATTCGTCAACGGTCTGTGGTGGTGCGGTAGTTGACGCTCGGTCGTGGCCCGGTCGTCGCGCGCCCTGTCGAACGCTGTGCGTAACTTCGAACGCCGCTCGGCGTCACGTCGAACACTGTACGGTCGCCGAACAGTGTGCGCAAGTGCGCACGATGTACGAACTGGAGCTACTCTGATCGCCGAGCCGAAGACCGAGAGACGAGAGAGAGGGGGCCGTATGCCGGTCGACAAGAAGCAGCCGATCCCGTCGGTATGGACGCGCCCGCAGCGGCGCAAGCGCGAACAGCCCGCGCTGAGCCGGAATCAGATCGTGGCGGAGGCCGTCCGGCTGCTCGACGAGGAGGGCATCGCCGCCCTGAGCCTGCGGCGTCTCGGCACCCGCCTGAATGCCGGGGCCACGTCGTTCTACTCGCATGTGGCCAACAAGGACGAGCTGATCGAGCTGGTCGTGGACGAGGTCTACGGCGAGATCGAAGTGCCCGAGGCCGGAGACCCGGCCGACTGGCGCCCGTGCGCCGTCCGCTGCGCCGAGAGCCTGCGGGTGACGATACTGAAGCACCCCTGGATGGCCTCGGTGCTCGGCGAGGTCGGGATGTCCCAGCTCGGACCGAACCTGATGGGGGTGTCCGAGGGCATGCTCGCGATCTTCAGGGAGGCGGGCCTCCCGGCGGGCGAGGCCGACCTGGCCGTGTCCACGCTCACCGCGTACGTCATCGGCATGACGATCAGCGAGGCCTCCTGGCTGACGACGCTCTCCCGCAGCGGCCAGAGCGAGCAGGAATGGGTGCAGCAGCTGTGGCCGGCGGCCGAGGAGGCCGCCCAGGGCCACCCCCAGCTGCAGGAGCAGTACGCCGCGCTGCGCAGCAAGGACCCGCGCGAGATCCGCGACGGGAAGTTCGACTACGGACTCCAGCGGGTCCTCGACGGCCTGGCGGGATCAATCGGCGACGTCAGTGGTTAGAGGCGTCAGTGGTTAGAGGCGTCGGTGGCGTCGGTGGTGTCGGTGGCGTCGCTGGTTCCGGTGGGGTGGGTGACGCTGGTCGCATCGGGCACCTCGGCCACCTCGGCCGCAACAGGTAGGCGCTGGAGCTCCACCTTTCCGGAGAGATGCCACCGCGGCCGCTCGGCTGTTCCGCCCCGGAGTTGGAAGGCGCAGCCCGTACCGTCCGCCGCGTCCTGTTGGGCGTACGAGACGGTGGCGGGCAGCAGGACCGGGGCCCGGAACGCGGCCACGAGCCGTACGGACTCGGCCTCCACCGGGACGGACTCCGCGGCGCACCGGGCGGCGGTCCACATGCCGTGGGCGATGGCGCGCGGGAAGCCGAGCGGGCGGGCGGTGAGGGGGTGGAGGTGGATGGGGTTGTAGTCGCCGGAGACGGCGACGTGGCGGCGGCCGAGGTTGGCGGGTAGCGGCCATTCGGCCCGTACGGGGAGGTCCGGCCGTGGCTCCTCGGACGCCGCGGCCCCGTGCCCGTCGGCCGCCCCGTGCTCGTCGCCCACCCGGTGCCGCGCCAGATAGCCGCTGCGGTCCACCCACACCAGCCGCCCCGCCCGCCGCACCTCCGTCGTCATCACGACCTCCGTGCCGCGCCGGTGCGCCCTCAACCCCTCGGCATGCACCGCCAGTTCGAGCCGGTCATCGACATGCAGCGGTGCGTACTGCTCGATCTCGAGCGTGGTGTGCACCAGCCCGAGCAGCGGCAGCGGGAAGGCTCGGGCGCTCATCAGGCGGGCGGCGAGCGGGAAGCCGAGGATGTGCGGGTAGGTGACGGGTAGCGGGCCGGCGGTGGCAAAGCCGCAGACCCGGGCGTACGCGGCGACGTTGGCCGGGTCGATCCGGGCGGCGGGCAGGACGAGGCGGGTGGGCGGCAGCGTGGCCTCCGGGTGCGGACGCTTGCCGATGCCGGTCAGTACGCCCTTGCCGAGAGCGGGCACCAGCCGCGGCGCCCGGCGAAGCGGCACATTCGCCGTGGTTGTGGTTGTGGTTGTGGCCGTGGCGGCAGCTGCAGCGGCAGCTGCAGTCGTCGCTGTCGCCGTGGACGGGGGCGCGTCACTCATCGGGCCCCCAGCAGGCTCTGCCCGCACACGCGGACTATCTGGCCGTTGACGCCGGACGAGGCGGACATTCCGACGGCGGACTTTCCGGCGGTCAGATACAGAACCGGCCAGGCCGGACCGGGGTGTTCGGGGCTCCAGCGGCGCGGCGGGGTCGGCTGCGGCAGGCCGAGGCGGTGGGCGAGGAAGCGGCCGGGGCCGGAATTGGTGAGACGAAGGTAGCGATCGGGCATTGGCCAACTCCTGGTCCTCGCGTAAATTTACTTCGAAGTAAGGTTACTGATGGGTCAGGAGTTGGTCGAGGATGAGCGCTCCCAGCGGGCCGGCGGCGGGACCTGCGGCGCGATCGGTGTCAGGGCCTGCGACAGGGCCGACGACGGGGCCCGCAACGGGCCCGACCACCCTCGGCTCAACTAACGGCCGTATATGGCCCGTTGCGGTCATCGACGGCAGCCGTCCCCCGCCTGCCCCGCGCCCCTCCTGAGGGCTGTCCCGCCCGCCCGCGCCCCCTCGCACCAAGAACGCGCCGCCACGTCGCAGATTCGCAGACTCGCCATTTCGCAGACCCGCAGTTCGCCGCCTCGCCAATTCCCCAATTCGCCGACTCGCAGATTTCGCGGAAGGAATGAGGAGCCGCCCGTGTTCAAGCAGGAAAGCGCCGCCCCAGGAACCGAAGCCACCGCCGGAGCCCCGGCCTCACCCCCCGTAGAGCCCACCCCCGTAGAGCCCACCCCCGTAGAGCCCACCCTCGTAGAGCCGCACAAGACCGTCCTCGACGGCATCGTCCGCGAGGCCTCCGTCCCCGCCCTCGCCCCGCCCGTCCGCACCGGCTCCCTCGGCGACCTCCCCTTCACCAACGCCGCCGAGGCCCCCGCCGACGTCGTTCTGGCCCGTAAGCAGCCCAGCGGAGCCTGGCGAGACATCACCGCCGCGGAGTTCGCCGCGGAAGTACGGGCCGTGGCCAAGGGCCTGATAGCGCATGGCCTGAACCCCGGGGACCGCCTCGCGATCATGGCCCGTACGACATACGAGTGGACCTTGATCGACTTCGCCGCCTGGGCCGCCGGCCTGGTCACCGTCCCCATCTACCCGACGTCCTCCGCCCATCAGGCGCAGTGGATCCTGCACGACTCCGGCGCCCGCGCCTGCGTCGTGGAAAACGTCGAGGAAACCCGTCTGATCAGCGGCATCCGCACCGAACTCCCCGCCCTCGACCACCTCTGGCAGTTCAACACCGGCGCCGTCTCCCACCTCACCTCCGCAGGCCGCGACCTCCCCGACGAGGCGGTCGACCAGCGCCGCGCCGCCGTCGGCCCGGACTCCCTCGCCACCCTCATCTACACCTCCGGCACCACCGGCCGCCCCAAGGGCTGCGTCCTCACCCACGCCAACTTCTTCGCCGAGGTCGACAACTCCATCGAGCTCCTCCACCCGGTCTTCAAGTCGGTCAGCGCCGAACCCGCCGCCACCCTCCTCTTCCTCCCCCTCTCGCATGTCTTCGGCCGGATGGTCGCCATCGGCTGCCTCCGGGCCCGCGTCCGCCTCGGCCACGCCCCCAGCATCCAGACCGACGACCTGCTGGCCGACCTCGCCACCTTCCGGCCCACCTTCCTCCTGGCCATCCCCTACGTCCTGGAGAAGGTCTTCAACACCGGCCGCGCCACCGCCGAGAAGATGGGCCGCGCCGCCTCCTTCGACCGCGCCGCCCGGATAGCCCGCTCCTACGGAGAGGCCGTCGAGGCCCAGGAACATGGCACCGGCTCGGGCCCCGGCCTCGCCCTCAAGGCCGCCCGCAAGCTCTACGACCCCCTGGTCTACCGCCGTATCCGCGCCGCGCTGGGTGGCAGGGTCCGCTACGCGATCTGCGGCGGCTCCCCACTGGGCCACCGCCTGGCCGCCTTCTACTCCGGCGCCGGCATCGAGGTCTTCGAGGGCTACGGCCTGACGGAGACGACGGCCGCCGCGACCGTCACTCCGCCCCTTCGCCCCCGCATCGGCACGGTTGGCTGGCCGCTCCCCGGCGGCGCGGTCCGCATCGCCGGCGACGGCGAGATCCTGCTCCGCGGCGGCCATGTCTTCACCGGCTACTGGGACGCGGGGCGCGGCGCGGCCACGCCAATGACCGACCAGGACGGCTGGCTGGCCACCGGCGACCTCGGCGCCCTGGACTCCGACGGCTACCTCACCATCACCGGCCGCAAGAAGGAGATCATCGTGACCACGGGCGGCAAGAACATCGCGCCCGCCCCTCTGGAGGACCGCCTCCGCTCGCACCCCCTCGTCGGCCAGTGCATGGTCCTCGGCGACAACCGCCCGTACATCACCGCACTGATCACCGTCGACCCCGACGGCCTCTCGCACTGGCGTCAGATGACCAAGAAACGCGACGTACCGCTCCCGGAGCTCCTCCGCGACGAACGCCTCCTCGCCGACCTCCAGCACGCCGTCGACGACGCCAACAGCCTGGTCTCCCGTGCCGAGTCCATCCGTCGCTTTGCCGTTCTCCCGGCCGATTTCACGGTGGAAACCGGCCATCTCACCCCGTCTCTGAAACTCCGCCGGGCCGCCGTCACCCGCGACTTCACCAAGGAGATCGAGGCCCTGTACGAGCGGACCTGACCGCACGGGCACCGGCTCACCGCCGCCCGCCGCCCCCGGACGACCACCTGTTCAGCCGCCGCACGCTCGCCACCAGCGCCGCCCGCCGCCCGCCCTCATCCGGCCGCCCCTCCCCCTTCTCCGTCTCCGTCTCCTCCTCGCTCACCGTGCCGGCACCTCCACCCCGTGGATCCAGCGCGGCCCGGTGTCGATCCCATGGACGGCGAGCCACAGGTCCCGCCGTCGCTCCCGCTGCGCCCGCCGCGTGCGCCGCAGCTGCCACTCCTCGTCGGTCAGCAGATACGGCCGTACGAGGCAGCTGTCCTCACCGCGCAGCGGTTCCTCGGCGGGGCGGCGGAACCTGCGCTGCGGGGGTACCGAGGGGGCGGCGCGGCGCGGGGCGGCGTACGGGGTGCCGGTCGACGTCCGGTGCTTCCCGCGGGCCGGAAATAACCAACACACCAGCGGCGCCAAGATCATTCGGATAAGGTCGGTCATGCTTCTCAACCTCCAGGGGGTTGATGGCCACGCCCCCGGACCGGTTGCACGGTCGCGGGGGCTTTCCTGGCTGTCGTACGAAAGAAGGGGCCTCCCTGCTCTGGAGCCGGGAGGCTCGGCGCGTCAGACTGGAACCCCCGTGTCACCTCTGTGGGGGAGGTGGCACGGGGCCTGTCATTGCGCGGCGGCCTTACGGAGCGCGGCGGTCAGCTTGCGGGCCGTAGCGGTGTTGCAGTTGCCGAGCGCGATGAGCGAGATGCGGTAGCTGCCCGCATAAGCCGGCAATTCGATGCCGAGGGACGGCAGCGTGACGCCGTTGGCCGCGAGCGCGGTGCGGAGGGCTTCGGCGCAATCGTCGACGTCGTCGTGCATGTGGTCGTGGCCGTGATCGGGCATGGATATGACTCCCTGTGCGCATTGTGACGAACTGCTCACAGAGTGCCGTGGTGCGACGTAGCGTGGAAGGGATTTCCTTTTCGCTGTGCGACCCGTGGAACGGTGAAAAATGCCTGCACGCAAGGACGTTGACGGATCGGCGAGTGTCCCCGCCTTCTACGGTTCCGAGTTGCGCTGGAAGCGCGAGGATGCAGGCCTCACCCTCCAGGCGGCCGTCAAGGGCAGCTACTACGCGCCGAGTTACCTGAGCGAGATCGAACGCGGGCTACGGCGCATGCCGTTGGATCTGGCCGTCCATGTGGACCGGGCGCTGAAGACCGACGGGTTCTTCGAGCGGCGCTGCAAGGATGTACGGAAGGCGCGGCGGACCGGGCACGCCGAGTACTTCGAGAAGGTCCTGGAGGCGGAGAAGCACGCGAAGGCCATCGAGGAGTGGTGCCCCAGCGTCATCCCCGGGCTCCTGCAGACCGCAGCGTACGCGCGGGCGGTGGTGCGGGCGACGCACCCGCTGGTGCCCGACGAGGAGGTGGCGGAGAAGGTCGATGCCCGGATGGCGCGGGCACGTCTCTTCGAGGACGACCACAAGACCCCGATGTACTGGTCGATCCTGCATGAGTCGCTGCTACGGCACCCCATTCTCCCGCCGGAGGAAATGGCCGAACAGCTCGACAGCGTTGCTGCGTTGGCGAGGCGACGGCGGATTGTTCCACAGGTTCTTCCGTGGAATAGGGGGCCGCATCCCTTCATGCTGGGCACGGTCATGGTCATGACGTTTCCCGATGCCCCGCCGCTGGTCTATACGGAGTCGCTGCACAGCGGCGCCACCATCGACGATCCAGCACTCGTGGAGGAGTACCGCAAGTCGTACGATCTGCTCAGGGCCGCCGCACTGCCGCCTGAGGCGTCCCTGGCCATGATCGAGGCTGCGGCAGAGGACTATCGAAATGGCAAGCAGACAGATTGACTTGGGCGCCGCGGCCTGGTGCAAGAGCAGCTACAGCAACGGTTCCGGCGGCAACTGCGTCGAGGTCGCCGACAACTTCCCCGGCCTCGTCCCCGTCCGCGACACCAAGATCGCCCCCCACGGCCCGGCCGTCATCATCCCCGCCGGTGCCTGGAGCCGCTTCGTCGCAGCCGTCAAAGACGACACGTTCCAGGCCTAGAGCAGGGACCAGCGACCAGTGACCAGCGACATGGACCACATGGAATACGAGGAAGTCTTCACCTACGCCTGGCACGACGACGGCCCGTCGGCGCAACGCTCCTCGGCGCAACGTCCCTCGGCCCTTTCCGTGGCATACGAGTCGACCGACACCGAAACCGACACCGGACGGCGATGGCTGCTGGTGGCCCGCCACAGCAACCCCCGCTTCACTGAGATCCTGCCGTTCGACAGCGTCGCGCATGTCCGGGAGTTCGCCCAGGCCATGTTGGACCTGCCGAAGTCGGCCGAGCCCTACGACCGGGAGCTCACCTTCTCGGAGGCCGACACCGGGCCGGTGACCCCGGAGGAGCCCACGAAGCGGACCCTCGTCGCCATGCTGTCGGTCTTCCGAGAGCTGGCTGACGGGCTCCGGCCGGGCCTGAACTACCAGTCGTTTTACGAGTTTTCCGGAAAGCTCAACGTGACCGCCCTGGGAATGCAGGTCTGCTGCGACGACGCCGACCTCGACCGCCTCCACGCCGAGGCAGGCGCCCTGCTCGCGGCGCTGGACAACGCCGCCTGAGCCCCGTTCCCGGCCCGCTGTCAGACCCCCTTGTTACCGTCGAGAACGTCACGAACGTCACGAACGTCACGAACTTCACGGACTTCTTGACGAACTTCACGGGGGAGACGGCCAGATGAACGGAAACGACACACGACGGCTCGGGGTCCACGCCTACGACCGGTGGACGGCGATGTGGAGACGATGCCCGTACGCCATCATCGCGGGCCGGCACGGGAGGCGCTTTGGCCTGCGTTTCTCGCCTGAGGGGACGGCGGTCGTGGACCTCGCACTCGTCGACGGCGTACCGACCGGCCTGGTCGCCCGCCCCTACCAAACCAGCTTCACGGATGAGGACGGCCGGACCATCTCTCGCTAGTACGGCAATCAGGCATCCCGCCTGTCGAAGGCTCCGACGAGAGCCGATCTCGTCGGGGCTGGCATCACTGTCCTCGGCGCTCTTCCGCGCCCTTCCCCGTCAGCTCGGGTTGAGCTCTCCCTTCCACAGCTCGCGCTAACGGGAGAGGTAAGGGGACCGGTCAGGAGTTCGGTCAGGAGTTCGCTCGGGAGTTCGCTCAGGCGGGGTGCGTACCGCGTGGTTGTCGGCTCTGCGCGGAAGCGCCATTCCGCTTCCACTTCCGCGTTCGCGGTTTCTCGTTAAGCGGTGTTCATTGCGCGTGCGGGCGAATTTCATGTAGCGGCCATTCGGTGCACGCGGCGCCCAGATCAAAGGCAGGAGCCCCGTCTCCCCACCGAAGTGGAGGAGCGGGGCTCCTTGGGTACTGCTAGATCGACCTAAAGGTCGGTCCGGGCAACTCAGACCGGCGTAACGTTCTCCGCCTGCGGGCCCTTCGGACCCTGCGTGACGTCGAAGTTCACCTGCTGGTTCTCCTCGAGGGAGCGGAAACCAGAGGCGTTGATCGCCGAGTAGTGGACGAAGACATCCGGGCCGCCGCCGTCCTGGGCGATGAAGCCGAAGCCCTTTTCAGCGTTGAACCACTTGACGGTTCCGGTAGCCATAAGCCCTCCTTGGGCCAAAGGGTTGCCCTGCTCCAGAACCTGCAAACAAGTCTGAAAACTACAAAAGCCTGCGGGTCACATGCTCCGCAGGCTCTGTACTGCAAGGGAAACCAAACTGCAACTTGCGCTGAGCGTAGCATGGTGCGCTCGTGAGGCGGAAGAGCCAAAGATCACGTTTAGTTGAAGGCGGCAGAGGCCATATGCAGGCCCCGCCGCGCCGGCCCAAGGGCGGCGGGTCTAGCCTCCGCATGTGGACAATTCAACCTTTGGAGACGCACCCGCAGACGCTCCGACCGGCCACCGCCGGATCCGGCCGCGGGTGGGCCACATCCAGTTCCTGAACTGCCTGCCCCTCTACTGGGGCCTCGCCCGTACGGGCACCCTGCTCGACCTGGACCTCACCAAGGACACCCCGGAGAAGCTCAGCGAGCAGCTGGTCCGCGGCGAGCTGGACATCGCTCCGGTGACCCTGGTCGAGTTTCTGCGGGCCGCTGATGATCTTGTTGCGTTCCCCGACCTTGCGGTCGGCTGCGACGGGCCCGTCATGTCCTGCGTGATCGTCTCGCAGAAGCCGCTGGACCAGTTGGACGGCGCCCGGGTGGCCCTCGGGTCGACCTCGCGGACCTCCGTACGGCTGGCGCAGCTGCTGCTGGCCGAGAAGATCGGCGTACGGCCCGAGTACTACAGCTGCCCGCCCGACCTCGGGCTGATGATGCAGGAGGCGGACGCTGCGGTGCTGATCGGTGACGCCGCGCTGCGAGCCAATCTGCACGACGGTCCCCGGCTCGGCCTGGAGGTGCACGACCTCGGGCAGATGTGGAAGGACTGGACGGGGCTGCCGTTCGTCTTCGCCGTATGGGCGACCCGGCGCGAGTACCTGGAGCGCGAGCCGCTCGTCGTACAGAAGGTGCACGAGGCGTTTCTGGCCTCCCGCGATCTGTCGCTGGAGGAGGTCGGCAAGGTCGCCGAGCAGGCGGCTCGCTGGGAGACGTTCAACGAGCCGGTGCTGGAGCGTTATTTCACGACGCTGGACTTCCGGTTCGGGGCCGAGCAGCTGCGGGGCGTCACGGAATTCGCCCGCCGGGTCGGGCCGACGACCGGGTTCCCGGCCGATGTGAAGGTGGATCTGCTGGGGGCCTAGCCGGCACCCGCTGCATCCTCTGGGTGCGCCTTGTCGATCACTGACACCCGTAGGGGGTCGTCGAACGCATGCCGTAGGGGATGCACGCGCCCGCTGCGGGGCCACAACGTGACGGGCCGGGGCGGGTATTCCAGGCGCACCGCGTGAGCGGTATTCCGGGGCGCACCGCGTGAGCGGTATTCCGGGGCGCACCACGTGAGCGGCAATCCGGGGCGCACCACGTGAGCGGCAAGATGCTGCCCAGCTAGCGCCTCGGCCACTGTCCAGCTAGCGCCCCGCGGTTGGTGTCGGACCCCGTAGGACCTTGCTGATGGCCTCCAGGGTGGTTTCCCGCATGCCGCGGACATAGCTCTTGGCGTTGTGGCTGCCGCCCTGGATGACGTGGAGCCGGGCCTTGACCGGGCCCCTTCCGTACTCGCGTACGAAGCGCTCCAGGTTTGCCCGGCCGCCTTCCTCGCTGCCGATCTGGAGCTCGAGGTAGACGGGGGGAGTGTGGGGGCGGGCGGCGAGCTGCCGGGCCAGCAGTTCGGGGTCGTTCGCCCGCATCTCCTTCTCGTGGCCGCGCCAGAGGGGGGAGTCCGGGCGGGTGTCGGGACCGCTGGCGATCACCGCCTTGAAGCGGTCCGGATGCTGCAGGACCTGCTTGAGGCCGACGAAGCCGCCGGAGGAGGAGCCCATGAAGGCCCAGCCGTCGCGGGTGGCGAACGTCCGGAAGTTGGCCTTGACCAGGTCGGGGACGTCGTCGGAGATCCAGGTGCCCATCTTCGGCTGCCCGGGGATGTCGCTGCCGTCGTAGTAGTGGTCGGCGTCCGGGTTGAGGACGGGCATGACGACGAGGAAGGGCTTGCTCCGGCCGGCCGCCGCCATGTCGCTGATGGTGTTCTGGAGCTTGAGGTCGGTGCCCATCCAGTAGTTCATGGGGTGGCCGGGGCCGCCGGGGAGCGCGATCAGCACCGGGAAGGCGCTGTTGCGGTAGCGGTCCTCGTAGTACTCCTCGGGCGCCCAGACCCACACCTTGCCGGTGAAGCCGGATTTCTTGCCGTGGAGCGTGGTGACGCCGATCCTGGTGCCGTCGGCGAGGGTGTTGGCCGTACGGAATTCCGCCTGGGGGCCGGTGGGCAGGCGGACGGACGGGTCGGCGGGAGCGGACGCTTTGGCGGGCGGACCGAACGACATCGGCTCGCCGTTGTCGGAGAAGACGCCGAGGCGGATCAGGACGGGGACGGCTGCGCCGAGGACCAGGACCGCGAGGGCTGCCCCGATGAGGAGCCGCCGCTTTCTGCGTGGGGGGTGCGGACGGTGCGGGTGGTGCACGGACGTACTCCGGGACGATTCATGCTGCCGCGGTGGGCAGGATGGGCGAGTTGTTGATGTGTGCCCTGTTTGATGCGGAAAGTGGTGTGGGGGTTTCCTGCGACCGGGCATGACATCGGTCATAAGCTGAAGTGCGCCGTACGAGGGGGAGGCAGGCCATGGAGCCGCTGGCGGGAGACGATCCACGGGTCCTGGGCGGATACCGGCTGCTCGGCCGGCTCGGAGCCGGCGGCATGGGGCGGGTCTATCTGGGGCGCAGCGAGGGCGGCCGCACGGTCGCGGTGAAGGTCGTGCATGCGCAGTTCGCGGTCGATGACCAGTTCCGGGCCCGGTTCCGGCGGGAGATCGAGTCCGCGCGGCGGGTGGGCGGCGCCTGGACCGCGCCCGTCCTGGATGCCGACCCGGACGCCTCCGTTCCGTGGATCGCCACCGGCTATGTCGCGGGCCCTTCGCTCGCCCAGGCGGTCGCCGATGTCGGACCGCTGACCGAGCATTCCGTACGGGCCCTGGGCGCCGGGCTGGCCGAGGCGCTGACCGCTGTCCATGCGCTCGGGCTGGTGCACCGGGACGTCAAGCCGTCCAATGTGCTGCTGACCCTCGACGGGCCGCTGCTGATCGACTTCGGGATCGCGCGGGCCACGCAGGGGACCGCCTCGCTCACCTCGACCGGCGTCTCGGTCGGCTCGCCCGGATATATGGCGCCCGAGCAGATCCTGGGGAAGGGGGCGACGGAAGCCGCGGATGTCTTCTCGCTGGGCGCGGTGCTGGCGTATGCGGCGACCGGGGTCAGCCCGTTCTCGGGGGACTCGTCGGCCACGCTGCTCTACAAGGTGGTGCACGAGGAGCCGGAGCTGGGTCCTCAACTCCGCGGTGAACTCCGGGAGCTGGTGTCCGGCTGCCTTGCCAAGAATCCCGCGGACCGGCCCGCTCCGGAGGTGCTCGCGGCCCGGCTCGCGGGGGAGGGCAACGGTGGCGCCGCGGGGCTGGTGCGTGCCGGGTGGCTGCCCGGGGCCGTGGTGGAGCAGGTCAGCCGGCGGGCGGTGGAGCTGCTGAATCTGGAGGCCGAGGCGGCCGCCCCGGTAGCGCCCGGCGGGGCGTTCGGGCCGCCGGATCCCTCGTACGGGGCGGGTGCGGATTCCGCGTACGGGCATCCTTCCGGGCTGGTGCCGTTCGAGGCGGAGGCGTCCGGGCCCGGCTCCCTCGGCATCGCGACGCAGATTCCGGGCGGTGCCCCTGGTGTTCCCGCTCAGCCCCCCGGCCCGCCGCCGGCTCCCTGGCCGGTTGCCGGGGCGGCGGTCGCCGATGCGCCGACCGCGGATCCGTCCGCCGCCCCCAAGGAGCGGCGGGTCGCGGTGACCGGGGCGTTCGGCGGCAACGAGCGGCCGCGCCGGGTGAGCTGCACGCTGGTGCTGTCGGTGGCCGGTGCGCTGGCCGCCGCGACGACCGCGACGTTCGTGTTCCACCTGCTGCCGGGCGGACCCGACGGCGCGGACACGGCCGGGGCCAAGCCGCCGGCCAAGGGGACGCCGACGGCCGGGCCCACCGATCCGGGGGACTCGGGCGGCGAGCCCGCCGTCGCCAAGGGCTTCCTCGGCACCTGGACCGGCAGCATCACGACCTCGCACGACATCCCCAACGGCAAGATGACCAGCGTCATCAAGCCGGGCGGCAAGGGCGACTACGTCATCCACACCGTGTACGACGCGGTGCTGGTGCAGTGCGAGGCCAAGGCGAAGCTGGAGTCGGCCACCAAGGACAGGCTGGTGCTCCGGGAGCGCCCCGACGGCAAGCAGGGGCCCGGCTGTACGGGGACCACCTCCCGGGTGACGTACACGCTCGGCAAGGGCGGCGGCCTCAGCTTCACCTCGGACGACGATGCGGGCGGCACCCCGAAGGCGTCCCTGACGAGGGTGAGTGATCACTGACGGGGCGCCGCCCGCCGCGGGGGGCGGACCGCGGACGAGGCGGCCGGACCCCTGACGTACGCTGGTTCGGTCGTTATGCCCGCCTCCGAAAGGGACGCCCCGGTGACCGAGAACGCCGACCTCCAGTCCGTACTCGACCGCGCCGCGCAGGGCGGCCGCATCACGCCGGAGGAGGCGCTCGACCTCTACCGCTCCGCGCCGCTGCACGCGCTGGGCCAGGCCGCCGACGCCGTGCGCCGCCGCCGCTACGCCGGCACCGAGCACATCGCGACGTACATCATCGAGCGCAACATCAACTACACCAATGTGTGCGTAACGGCCTGCAAGTTCTGCGCGTTCTACGCCGCGCCCAAGGACACCGCCAAGGGCTGGACCCGCGACCTCGACGACATCCTGCGCCGCTGCGCGGAGACCGTCGAACTGGGCGGCACCCAGATCATGTTCCAGGGCGGCCACCACCCGGACTACGGCGTCGAGTACTACGAAGAGCACTTCTCGGCCATCAAGAAGGCGTACCCGCAGCTGGTGATCCACTCCCTGGGCGCCTCCGAGGTCGAGCACATGGCCCGGATCTCCAAGGTGTCCGTCGAGGAGGCCATCTCGCGTATTCACGCCGCGGGGCTGGACTCCTTCGCGGGTGCGGGTGCCGAGCTGCTGCCGGCCCGGCCGCGTAAGGCCATCGCGCCGCTGAAGGAGTCCGGCGAGCGCTGGCTGGAGATCATGGAGGCGGCGCACAACCTGGGCGTGGAGTCCACCTCCACGATGCTGATGGGTACGGGCGAGACCAACGCCGAGCGCATCGAGCATCTGCGGATGATCCGCGACGTCCAGGACCGTACGGGCGGCTTCCGCGCCTTCATCCCGTACACCTACCAGCCCGAGAACAACCACCTCAAGGGCCAGACGCAGGCCACCCTCTTCGAGTACCTGCGCATGATCGCCATCGCCCGGATCTTCCTCGACAACGTCGCCCACATCCAGGGCTCGTGGCTGACCACCGGCAAGGAGGCCGGCCAGCTGTCGCTGCACTACGGCGCCGATGACCTGGGCTCCATCATGCTGGAGGAGAACGTCGTCTCCTCCGCCGGCGCCAAGCACCGCTCCAACCGCATGGAGATCATCGACCTGATCCGCAAGGCGAGCCGGGTGCCGGCCCAGCGGGCCACGACGTACGAGCACCTTCTCGTGCACGACGACCCGGCGAACGACCCGGTGGACGAGCGGGTGGTCTCGCACCTGTCGTCGACCGCCATCGAGGGCGGTACGGCGCATCCCGAGCTGAAGCTCGTCGAGGCCAACTGAGCGTCCGGCGGGCCGGGGTGAGGGCGGACTGAGCGACCGTGCTGACGATTCACGCCGCCGATGCGGTGTTCGGGGCCGGTGCGCGGGGCGAGGCGGTGGCCGTCGACGGCGACGTCATCGTGGGCGTCGGCACTCTGGAGCGGATGACCGCCGCCTGGCCGCAGGCCCGGGTGCGGCGCTGGCCGGGGCTGCTGACGCCCGGCCTCGTCAATCACCAGGCGGCGGCGCTGCTCGAAGCGGCGTACCACCCCGATCCGCGGGAGGCCGACGAGCTCGGCACGGAGCCGGTCACCGGAGACGCACTGGCGGCGCTCGCCATGGACGACACGCGCTGGGGCGCGAGCGCCCGGCGCGGGCTGCAGCGGATGCTCCAGCACGGCACGACGGCGGTGGCCGGGCCCTTCCGGCGGCCCACGGTTCGTACCGCCGTGGCGCGCTCGGGCCTGCGGGTACGTGATCCGCGCCAGGAGCACGAAACGGCCGCCGCGCTGGATGTGTTCGCCGTACTGCCGCTGAGCGCCGTACTGGGCGGCGACCTCGCGGTGGGCCGGCCGGCCGATCTCGCGGTGTTCGACGTCCCGGTCGACGAACTGCCGGCCCGCGCGCTGCGGGTGCACGGTGCCGGGGCGTGCGTGGCCACGGTGCTCGCCGGGCGGCTCGTCTTCCGGCGGCGCTGAGCGGGCCCCGGCCCGGACCCGTCGGGCTCTTGACCTCGGCGGCGGGGACCACCGCGCTGTTGCTGCTCTGCACCGTGCTCGTCGTCGCGGCGGGCGCGGTGCTGCCTGCCCGGCGCGCGGCCCGGATGTCGCCCACCGATGCGATCAAGGACTGTTGACCGGGCCCCACCGGTACGGCAGGAGCCCGGCGGCCGTAGCGGCCCCGGCGGAACGCCCGCCTCGATGATCTTCGTCAAGGAGCCGTCAACACGGTCCCGCCGCACGTCAGGGCCGTGTCAACGGAAACGGAACGGCGCATTCAACGCGGCAGGATCGCTGACGCGGGGACGGCCGGCGCCGGCCGCTCACGATGCACTGTGCACCGCTGGACGGCCCGGATGTTCTGAGGGGGTCCCCCCTGCTCGAACGGAGCCGAGAGCTCGGGGGAATCCGGCCGTCCCCGACCAGCCGTCCGGCGCGCGTCCGTGCCCGGTGCGGGCGCCGGCCGCCCCACGGTGGACAATGGCCGGGTGACCCGAGCATCCCTGGACAAGCAGCCGCACGAAGTCGCCGCGATGTTCGACGACGTGGCGGCGCGGTACGACCTCACCAACGACGTGCTCTCCCTGGGGCAGGCGCGGCGCTGGCGCAAGGAGGTGGACCGGGCGGTGGCCGCCCGGCCCGCCGAGCGGGTACTCGACCTCGCGGCCGGCACCGGCACCTCGTCGCTGCCGTTCGCCAGGACCGGGGCGTACGTCGTGCCGTGCGACTTCTCCGTCGGCATGCTGGCGGAGGGCAAGAAGCGGCACCCCTGGCTGCCGTTCACGGCCGGTGACGGCACCCGGCTGCCGTTCGCGGACGGGGTCTTCGACGCCGTCACCATCTCCTTCGGGCTGCG
Organism: Streptomyces sp. NPDC028368; assembly: GCF_055565615.1. Taxonomy (NCBI): domain Bacteria; kingdom Bacillati; phylum Actinomycetota; class Actinomycetes; order Kitasatosporales; family Streptomycetaceae; genus Streptomyces; species Streptomyces sp. NPDC028368. Next base: position 57,464 of record NZ_JBVHTY010000020.1, read on the forward strand.
CAACATCCAGGACACCGATGCCGCGCTGGCCGAGCTGTACCGGGTCACCAAGCCCGGCGGCCGGGTGGTGATCTGTGAGTTCAGCGAGCCGACCTGGGCGCCGTTCCGGACGGTCTACACGGAGTACCTGATGCGTGCGCTGCCGCCGGTCGCCCGCGCGGTCAGCAGCAACCCGGACGCGTACGTCTATCTCGCCGAGTCCATCCGCACCTGGCCCAACCAGCCCGAACTCGCCGCCCGGATGCAGGGCGTGGGCTGGACCGAGGTGGCCTGGCGCAATCTGACCGGCGGCGTGGTCGCGCTCCACCGGGGGACGAAGCCGGCCGGCTGAGGACGCCGGGGCATCGGCGCACGCGGCCGAAGCCCCGCTCGGCCGGCGACCCGCTCGGCCGGGGACTCACTCGGCCGGGGACTCGCTCGGCCGGGGACTCGCTTGGATAACGTCGCTTCACAGGGCGTGAGTTGGCGGGAACCATGCGTGGGACAGTCATGTCCCTACGTTCGCGAGTGGCAGCGGATCCGCTGCCCGCTGAGTTCCCGGAGTCCGAGTTGCCCGACCGTTCCGCCTCCTGCCCGGAATGTGGTTCTTCTTCGCCGCCCGAGGCGCGCTTCTGTATGGGCTGCGGCCGGGAGCGGCAGGCCGCAGCGCCGCCCCCGCCGGACGCGCCGCCGCCCCCTGGGCAGCCGCCGGCCCCGGGGCAGCCGCCGGCCCCGGCGGCGCCGCCCGGCCCTCCGCCGTATGCCGCGCCCGCCGTCCCCCAAGCTCTCCAGGGGCAGGGGGGACGCCCCTCGCCGCTCGGCGCCTTTCTCGGCCGTACGGCGCGGGGCGACTGGGTCGCGGCGCTGAAGATCGCGGCCTGGCCGACGCTGATGCTGCTGGTCCTCGCGAGTGTGCTCGGCATCTTCTCGTCGGACGACGCGGACCACGCCGGTCTCGGCTGGGGCACCCGGATGCGCTGCTTCCTCGCGCTGCTGCTGCAGAGCGTGGGCGGAAGGGTCACCCTCTCCGGCAGCGCCACCGGGCCCCTGGGGGAGATCGGCCGGGGGCTCACCGGCGAGATGTCGGTGTCGTTGGTGCCGCTGGTGGTCACCGGGCTGTGGGTGACGCTGCTGGCGGTCGCCGCCCGCAGGGCCCGCCGCGCGGCCGCCGCGGCGGGGGCCGGGGCGGCCGTACCGGGCGGGATACCGGGCACGGCCGTGGGGAGTCCGGCCGTACCGGGTACGGCCGTGCTGGAGTCGGTGCTGCGGATCGCGGTGCTGTGCGGCGTCGGCAGCCTGGCGCTCGGCCTGCTGGCCCAGCCCTCCTACGACGGCCTGGAGTTGTCCTCCGCCCCCTGGCTGGCGCTGCTGTGCTCGTTCCTGCTGGCGGCCCTGGTGAGCGGTGCGGTGCTGGCGCGTGACGCGATGCGGGCCTGGCTCGCGGTCCGGCCCGGGTGGCGTATCACCGTCGGCGCGCTGCGCACCGCGCTGGTCGCGCTGCTGACCGTCGTCCTGGTGGCCGGTCTGGTCGCGTTCGTGACCCTCCTCGCGACGGCCGACGACATCCACGGCGGCAACGCCCTCGCCCTGCTGGTGCTGCTCCCCAACCTCGGCGCGATCGCGCTGGCGATGGCCTGGGGCGCGCCGGTGAACGTCGAGTGGAACCTTCCCGATATGCCGTTCCTGGAGTCCGGCCGGAAGTCGATCGGCTACGCCGAGCTGGGCGATCTGGGCAACGACTGGGCGGTGTTCGGCATCATCGTCGGCGGTCTGGTCTGCGCGCTGCTGGTCGGCTTCCTGGCCGTCCGCCGCAGCGCCGACCGGCGCGAACAGCTGCTGGCCGCGGGCTTCTTCGTGCTCGCGCTGGTGCTGGTGGTGTGGGCAGCCGGCGCCACGGCATCGGCGACGTTCCACGGCGCGAGCGGTGACGGCCCCGGCGGCGATTTCGGCGGCGGCTACGGAGGCGGCTACGGCAGCGGGGACGGCGACGGGTACGGAGGCGGCTACGGCAGCAACGGCGCCGGCCTCGCAGGGCACGCCGAACTGGCCGCGGGCGGCGGCGAAACGCTGCTGTTCGGGCTGCTGTGGACCTTCGGCGCGGTGCTGCTCGCCCCGTATCTGCTGATGATGGTGGGCCGCGGCAGCGCCTCCATGCTCGCCGCCCCAACTGCCCCGGCCGCCCCGTACGGCGCTCCCGCGGCACCCCCGGCCGCCCCCGGCATGCCGACGGCGCCTCCTGCCCCGGCCACGGCGCCCCTGCCCGCGGCCCCGCCGACACCCGTGGCCACGCCGGCCCCGGCTGCCCCCGCAGCCCCGCCCGCGGATGCCTCCACGGCGCCCCCCGCTCCCGAAGCCACTCCGACACCTCCGACACTTCCGATAGCTCCGGCCACTCCCACCGCCACTGCCACCCCTATCGCCCCCGAAGAGCCCCGCCCGGCCCGCCGTGGCGTCGTGAAATGGGTGTCGCTGGCGCTCGTCGCGTTCCTGATCGGCGGCGGTGCCACGGCCGGCGCGCTGTACTTCAAGAGCCACCGCGGCGCCGACGACCACAAGACGGGCAAGAAGCCCGCCGTCGAAAAGAGCGGCCGGCCCACCGAAAGCCTCAGCCCCTCTGCGCCCCCGTCCCCGGACACCACTCCCTCCCCGACCGCCACCCCGACCGGATCGGCGTCCTCCCCCGCCGCGGGCCTTCCCGCCGGCTTCGAGCGGAAGGACGACTCCTACGGCTTCTCGCTCGGCGTGACGCGCGGCTGGAAGCGCTCGGCGAAGGGCACCCAGGTCGACTACAAGGCGCCGGCCGACGACACGTACCTGCGCATCGGCGTCATCGCCAACGCCCCGCAGTCCTCGTACGACAACTTCCTCAGCATGGAGAAGGGCGCCAAGAAGCGGACGAACTACCGGCAGGCGGAGCTGAAGCGGAACACCTTCCACGACGCCGAGGGCGCCCGCTGGGAGTTCAGCTACGTCAACGACACGGGGAACACCATCCACGCCATCGACCAGGCGTATGTGGCAGCCGACGGCACGGAATACAGCATTTACTACGAGTGCCCGCAGGACCTCTACGACCCTGAGCACGACAAGGTGTTCAGCACGGCGCTCAGCACCTGGGACGTTCCCGACGCGGACGTGGACTAGGACCTCGGCACCGCTTCCAGGCCACCGCAACCAGGCCAGCGCAACCAGGCCGCCGATGGGGGCCAACTCCTCTGCCTATCAGTGGTGTTGGCACCCATGGCCCCTGCTTGGGGTCCTGCGCGTGGCCCCTACGAGGCGGGCAGCGTCAACCGGTTGCAGTACGCCGTCCGCTTCCCCACCGGCGTGATCACCGTCTCCGCCCGCCGCATCCCCAGCCGCCGGGTCACCGCCAGGGACCGCTCGTTCCGCGCGTCCACTATCGCGACCACCTGCTGTACCCCGGCCGCCCGTACGGCCTCCAGGGCCGCCTGCGCCGCCGCCGTCGCATACCCCTTGCCCCAGTACGCGCGCCCCAGCCGCCAGCCGATCTCGATCTCGCCCGCCGGACCCCACTCCCACGGCCACGGCTGCGCGCCGGTGAAGCCCATGACCGCACCGTCCGCAGGGTCCACCAGCGTGTAGAGGCAGAATCCCAGCTCCGCGTGGTGGCGGCGCTGCCGCGCGGTGAGCTCGTCGTACACCGACAACTCGGCCGGTGCGCCGCCGTGGAACTCCATGACCTCCGGGTCGTTGAAGACCCGGTGCCAGTTCAGTGCGTCCTCCTCAGTGGGCACGCGCAGCTCGACGGCGGGCGGCGGGGTATGCGGGGCAGGCACAGTCTCAGGCTTCATGGGGCAACCCTTCAGTTTCCGATCACCAAGGCCCCCATAGACTGCACATGCCCCGTGCCGGTCGGCACCCAGATATCCAGATATCGACGTCATCGGCTTACAACGACCTCCCGGAGACCCCCCGTGACCGAGTCCGAGTCCGCGTCCGTGAGCGAATCCGTGACAACACCCCGCTCCGAGCACAGCGCGGACGTGATCGTCGTCGGTGCCGGGCCCGCCGGCTCGGCCACCGCCTACCACCTGGCCAAGTCCGGGCTGGACGTCCTCCTCCTGGAGAAGACCGCCTTCCCGCGCGAGAAGGTCTGCGGTGACGGCCTGACCCCGCGCGCCACCAAGCAGCTGGTCGCCATGGGCATCGACATCTCGGAGGAAGCGGGCTGGCTGCGCAACAAGGGCCTGCGCATCATCGGCGGCGGCTCCCGCCTCCAGCTCGACTGGCCGGATCTCGCCTCGTACCCCGACTACGGACTGGTCCGTAAGCGCGACGACTTCGACGAGCAGCTGGCCCGGCAGGCCCAGAAGGCCGGCGCCCGCCTCTACGAGCGCTGCAACGTCGGTGCGCCCGTCATCAACGACCTCACCGGCCACATCACCGGCGTCCACGCCAAGCTCGGCGAGGAGAAGACCCCGGTCACCTTCCACGCCCCGATCGTCGTGGCCGCCGACGGCAACTCCACCCGGCTCTCGCTGGCCATGGGCCTGCACCGCCGCGAGGACCGCCCCATGGGCGTCGCCGTGCGTACGTACTTCACCTCCCCCCGCCACGACGACGACTACCTCGAGTCCTGGCTGGAGCTGTGGGACCGGCGCGGCGCCCAGGACCGTCTTCTCCCCGGCTACGGCTGGATCTTCGGCATGGGCGACGGTACGAGCAACGTCGGCCTGGGCATCCTCAACTCCAGCTCCGCCTTCCGGGAGCTGGACTGGCGCGAGATCCTCAAGGCCTGGTGCGCCTCGATGCCGGCCGACTGGGGCTACACCCCGGAGAACATGACCGGCCCGATCCGCGGCGCGGCCCTCCCCATGGCCTTCAACCGCCAGCCCCACTACACCAAGGGCCTCCTCCTGGTCGGCGACGCCGGGGGCCTGGTCAACCCCTTCAACGGCGAGGGCATCGCCTATGCGATGGAGTCCGGCTCCATCGCCGCCGAGGTCATCGTCCAGGCGCAGGCCCGCGCCACCTACGCCCAGCGCGAGCTCGCCCTGCACCGCTACCCCAAGATCCTCAAGGACACCTACGGCGGCTACTACTCCCTCGGCCGCGCCTTCGTGAAGCTCATCGGCAACCCCAAGGTCATGAAGATCGCCACCCAGCGCGGCCTGACCCACCCGCTGCTGATGCGCTTCACCCTCAAGATGCTCGCCAACCTCACGGACCCGACGGGCGGGGACGCGATGGACCGGATCATCAATGGCCTGAGCAAGGTGGCACCGAAGGCGTAACGGCCCCGGCGGCGGTCCGGAAAAACTCCCGGCCGCCGCCGTCACATCCTCCGCCCGGGATCCGTCGGTGCGGTGACGGCGAAATTCCCCGACGAGATCTCTCCACGGCATCTGCGCGCCGGCCACATCAACGGCTGCAGCTTCTGCGTCCGCGATCATCCTGACGATCGGACTCACCAACCTCTTCAACCGGCTGAGCGCCACTACCAGGCAACCGCCGGGCGCGGGCTGGTGAATCCCGCTCGCTCGGCCCGCCGGGCCGACGCCCATGACGCCGGAGGTAATTGAGCCGTCCCCCGGCCGCCGTGAATCCTGTGCACACGCAACGGATACCGCAACGGATACCGCAACGGATACCGCAATGCATACCGCAACGGGAGGAAACGGCATGTTCTTCGAGGGGCACGACGGGACGCGGCTGTTCTACGAGGACTACGGCCAGGGCGAGACGATCGTGTTCGTCTCGAGCGCGATGCTCAACACCGAGATGTGGGAGTACCAGCTCCCCTTCTTCGCGGAGCGCGGCTTTCGCTGTGTGGCCTTCGACCGGCGGGGCCACGGCCGCTCGGACCGCCCTTCTGCCGGTTACGACTTCGACTCCACCGCCGACGATCTTGCCGCCCTGCTGGAGCACCTCGATCTCCGCGACGTCACCCTCATCGGCCACTCCATGGGCGGCGCCGAGATCGCCCACTATCTGGCGCGGCACGGCTCGCGGCGGGTCGCCCGTGCGGTGTTCATCGCGGCGACGCTGCCGTTCATGAAGCGTACGGACGACAATCCGCACGGCGTGCCCGAGGCCGCGATGGAGGCGTCGATGGCGCAGCTGCGGGCCGACCGGCCCAAGTGGATGGCCCGCCAGTTGCAGGCGTTCTTCGCCACCCACCTGGGCAACGACGTCTCACCGGCCCAGGTCGAGCACGTCATGGCGCAGTGCCTGTCGGCCTCGCCGTGGGCGACGCTCCAGGTGCAGCAGGCGGTGCTGCACACCGACCACCGGGCCGGGCTGCGCGAGATCGACATCCCGACGCTGATCATCCACGGCGCCGCCGACTTCTCGGCACCGGTGGACGTCACCGGGCGGCGCACCGCCGAGCTGATCCCGGGCACGACGTACAAGGAGTACCCGGCCGCGGGGCACGGCATCTACGCCAGCCACCACGCTCAGCTCAACGCCGACCTGCTGGCCTTCCTCACGGGCGAGGAGAGCCTCACGCGGTGAGCGCCGCCGGGAGCCGGCGGGCCGGGTCCGGCGACGGCAGCCGTCGGCCCGGCGCGGTCAGCTGCTCGGCGCCGGCCGGGACCGGCACCGCGGCGAAGATCGCGTTCTGCTGCTCCTGGAGCTCGCGCACCCGCTCCGGCGGGGTGCCGGGCAGCCGCTGCTCCTCGTACAGCTTGTGGGTCTCCAGCTGGGCCCGCTTGCTCTCGGGGGTGTGGAACTGCACCTCGAAGAGCTGGCCGGACCGGGGCGCGCGCCAGGCGGAGTTGACCGCCTTGTAGCCGGCGGCGCGGTGCCAGGTGTTGGCCCAGCGGGTGCTGTCGTTGCCCCAGGAGGACAGCAGCCGGGAGGCGGCGGTGACGCCGTGGGAATAGCGGCCGGCGGACCACTGGAGGGTGAAGCGCACCGCGTCATTGATCTGGGCGAGCGACTCGTTCACCGTCTGCCCGGGGGACTCCTGCATCCAGGTGGCGACCTTGCGCTTGAGCGAGTCCGGGGACTTCAGCCGCTGGTCGAATCCGATGAGATCGGCGTGGCTGAGCAGGGCCGCGGCACGTACCTGGGGGCTGATGGAGCGCTCGGCGTGCCGGGCGCGGGCGACAAAGGCGTCGACGGTCTTGTTGTCGGCGGCGTTGAGCGACAGGCCGTCCTGGTGCCAGGCGCCGTCGTGGCCGGCGGCACGGGCCTGGGCGGCGGGCGACGCCGAGGCGGTCGCGGTGTGGACGGCGCCAAGGGCGAGCGCGCCGGCCAGGGCGGCGGCGGTGGCGGCCCGGGTGACGGTGCCCTGGACGGTGCGAGGGGTGTTCATCGGAGCGCGGTGTCCTCTCTACGGATGCCGCACGGCGCCCGAGTGGCATATGTGCGGCATATGGCGAGAGATGCAACGGCGCGCAGAGGCGATCGGTAGCGGCAAGAATCGGCCGCTCGGGGGCCGGGTACGCCAAAGGGCCGCCCCTGGGGAGGGGCGGCCCTTACGGGACCCGTGAGAGGTGGGGGAGCCTTAGAGGACGCGCACCGCACCGGTCGGCATGTCGTAGCTGAGCGGGCGCTCGACGATGCCGGTGCTCGGGTTCTGGGCGCCGATGAAGTTGCCGTTACCGACGTAGACGCCGACGTGGTAGGCGCTGCCCGCGCTGCCCCAGTAGAGGATGTCGCCGACCTGGAGGTTGTCCAGGCCGACCTGGGTGCCGGTGGTGGACTGGTCCTGCGAGACGCGCGGCAGGTCGATACCGATCTGCTTGAACGCGGCCTGGGTCAGGCCGGAGCAGTCGTACGCCGAGGAGCCGGTGGCGCCGAGGACGTACGCCTTGCCGAGCTGGGCCTTGAGGAAGGTGACCAGGGTCGCGGCGCTGCCGGTGGCGGAGGACGAGACGGAGAGCGTGGTGCGCTCGTCGGAGCGCGAGGCGCGGGCCTGGGCCGCTTCCTTGGCCCGACGGGCCTCGGCTGCCTTCTTCTTGGCCTCGGCCTCGGCCTTGGCCTTCTTCACGGCGGCGGCCTTGTGCTTCTCCGCGGTCTTGGCGGCCTTGGCGAGCGCGCTGTCCTGGAGGGCCTCGCGCTCGTAGTCGAAGGCGACCTGCTGAGCGGTGTCCGCGGCCTTGGCGGCGCTGGTCGCCAGCGCCCTCGTGATCGTGGGCATCTCCTGTGTTTCGGAGACAGGCTTTTCCGCGGCGTTGGCCGGCACGGTCGCGCCGGTGACCGCGAGGGTGAGGAAGCCACCGGTCACGCCCGCACGCAGTGCCCGCGAGGACGCGGAACGGCGGGGCTTCCGGTGGCTGGGTATGAGTGCGTTCGGGGACATGGCACCACGGCTATCAGGAGCCGCAGGTTGCTGCCAACAAAGGTGGGGTGCACCACATTTGACGCGTACGCGACGAATAAAACGGACTTTTGGTCGCGCGCTGAGCCGGCGGCGCGATGTCCGGATTTCGCGATCATGTTCCTGCGCATGGCATTTGCTGCCCGCTGCGGGGTCCGGAGGGGCCTATCACCTCCACATCCGCCACGCCAAGGCTTCCCGGCCGTCAAGGACTTATCGCTTGAAAGTCCGTGGGATAGGTCACTCTTGAGTGTCCGTTATGTTCCCGTGACCTGACGGTGCCGGATGGTCGGCGGGTCATCCGTCCGGCCACTCGCCCGCCGGCCCGGCCGGCCGCTCGTGAATGCGGGCACGCGCCGACGATCACGGTCACATCACGGGCGGATCACCCAACGGCGTCGGCGGCGTATAGCAGTTGACCCAGTCCAGCGCCAATTTGCCTGCAAGGGGCATCCCTTGATAGGGAAACGACGCGCTGACCAGCGGTAACCCCGCCGAATGTCACCTCTCGTGATCACTCGCGTGCTTCCCGTACGAAGATCACCACTCATCCGACTTCATGATCCTTCGTCAGGTGGTGAAGATCACAAAGTCGTTGTCGCACCCCGTGTCGCAGATCACAGACCAGCGGGCATAAGATGCAGGCGTTCGGGCTTGTGAACTGCCTCACATATGCACGATCTCTACGGGGCAGCCACCGGGCCCGAGCGGACCGCCATCCAGTCATCGTCGACTGAAGGGAGCGAGGACGGTGAACGCTTACGCGCCCATCCTCGTACTGGGAGCCCTCGGGGCAGGCTTTGCGATCTTCTCTGTCGTGATGGCCACGCTCGTCGGACCCAGGCGCTACAACCGGGCGAAGCTTGAGGCGTACGAATGCGGAATCGAGCCGACCCCGCAGCCGTCCGGCGGTGGTCGCTTTCCGATCAAGTACTACCTGACGGCGATGCTCTTCATCGTTTTCGACATCGAGATCGTCTTCCTCTACCCCTGGGCCGTCACCTTTGACGCCCTCGGGCTCTTCGGGCTCGTCGAGATGCTGCTCTTCGCGCTCACCGTCTTCGTCGCCTACGCCTATGTCTGGCGTCGTGGCGGCCTGGAATGGGACTAGGGGTCACACATGGGACTTGAAGAGAAGCTGCCGAGCGGCTTTTTGCTGACCACTGTCGAGCAGGCCGCGGGCTGGGTGCGTAAATCATCGGTCTTCCCCGCGACCTTCGGGCTGGCCTGCTGCGCCATCGAGATGATGACGACCGGCGCCGGGCGCTACGACCTGGCCCGCTTCGGCATGGAGGTCTTCCGCGGCTCCCCGCGGCAGGCGGATCTGATGATCGTGGCCGGCCGGGTGAGCCAGAAGATGGCCCCCGTTCTGCGGCAGGTCTACGACCAGATGCCGAACCCGAAATGGGTGATCTCCATGGGCGTGTGCGCCTCGTCGGGCGGCATGTTCAATAACTACGCGATTGTGCAGGGCGTTGACCACATTGTTCCCGTTGACATCTATTTGCCGGGCTGCCCGCCGCGTCCCGAAATGCTGATGGACGCCATCCTCAAGCTCCACCGGAAGATCCAGGACACCAAGCTCGGGGTCAACCAGCAGCAGGCGGCCCACGAGGCGGAGGAAGCGGCGCTCAAGGCGCTCCCGCTGATCGAGATGAAGGGGCTGCTGCGGTGAGTGAGCCGAAGAACCCTGAGAGCGACCAGGGGAACTCCAACGGCAACGTGCCCGTCCAGCGCGACGACACCGGCGAGGTGATCGGCACCCGCCGCGGCATGTTCGGCGCCAACAACGGCGGCGACACCTCCGGTTACGGCGGCCTGGTCCGGACCGTACGCCTGCCCGGCGCGACCCAGCGGCCGTACGGCGGACCACGCGGCGAGGAGGACGGAGAGTTCGACGAGATCGCCGACGAGCTGGAGGGCGCCCTCGACGAACAGGGACTGGTCCCCGAGAACGTCATCAGCAAGACCGTCGTGGACCGCGCCGAGCTGACCTTCCACATCGAGCGGGAGTACCTGCCGGTGGTCGCCAAGATCCTTCGCGACGACCCGGCGCTGCGCTTCGAGCTCTGTACGGGCGTGAGCGGGGTGCACTTCCCCGGTGACAAGGGACGCGAGCTGCACGCCGTTTACCACCTGCGCTCGATCACCCACAACCGGCTCATCCGGCTGGAGGTCTCCGCCCCGGACGCCGACCCGCATGTGCCCTCGCTCGTGAGCGTCTACCCGACGAACGACTGGCACGAGCGCGAGACCTACGACTTCTTCGGGATCGTCTTCGACGGCCACCCGGCGCTGACGCGGATCATGATGCCCGACGACTGGCAGGGCTTCCCGCAGCGCAAGGACTACCCGCTCGGCGGCATCCCCGTCGAGTACAAGGGCGCCCAGATCCCGGCTCCCGACCAGCGGAGGTCGTACAGCTGATGACCACTCCCCCGGCAACCCCCCGTGAGACCACCGAGGGGACCGTATATACCGTCACCGGCGGCGACTGGGACGAGGTCGCGGCGGCCGCTGTCAAGTCCGACGATGAGCGGATCATCGTCAACATGGGGCCGCAGCACCCCTCCACGCACGGCGTGCTCCGGCTCATCCTGGAGATCGACGGCGAAACCGTCACCGAGGCCCGCTGCGGCATCGGCTATCTGCACACCGGCATCGAGAAGAACCTCGAATACCGGACCTGGACGCAGGGCACCACCTTCGTCACGCGGATGGACTACCTCACCCCCTTCTTCAACGAGACCGCCTACTGCCTGGCCGTGGAGAAGCTGCTCGGCATCACCGACCAGGTCCCCGACCGGGCCTCGGTCATCCGCGTGATGCTGATGGAGCTCAACCGGCTCTCCTCCCACCTGGTGTGCATCGCCACCGGCGGTATGGAGCTGGGCGCCACCACGATCATGATCTACGGCTTCCGCGACCGTGAACTCATCCTCGACATCTACGAGCTGATCACCGGCCTGCGGATGAACCACGCCTACATCCGGCCCGGCGGCCTCGCCCAGGACCTGCCCCCGGGCACCGTCGACCAGGTGCGCGCCTTCGTGAAGAAGATGCGCAAGAACATCCCCGAGTACGACAAGCTCGCCACCGGCAACCCGGTCTTCAAGGGCCGGATGGAAGGCATCGGCTATCTCGACCTGGCCGGCTGCCTGGCCACCGGCGCCACCGGCCCCGTGCTGCGCTCCGCCGGGCTGCCGCATGACCTGCGCAAAACGCAGCCGTACTGTGGATACGAGAATTACGACTTCGAGGTGCCGACCGCCGACACCTGCGACTCCTACGGCCGGTTCCTGATCCGGCTGGAGGAGATGCGCCAGTCGCTGCGGATCGTCGAGCAGTGCCTGGACCGGCTCGAGCCGGGGCCGGTCATGGTCGAGGACAAGAAGATCGCCTGGCCGGCGCAGCTGGCCCTGGGTCCGGACGGCCTCGGCAACTCCCTGGACCACATCAAGAAGATCATGGGCACCTCGATGGAGGCCCTGATCCACCACTTCAAGCTGGTGACGGAGGGCTTCAGGGTCCCGCCCGGCCAGACCTACTCCGCCGTGGAGTCCCCCAAGGGCGAGCTGGGCGTCCACGTGGTCAGCGACGGTGGCACCCGCCCCTACCGCGTGCACTTCCGCGATCCGTCCTTCACCAATCTGCAGGCCATGGCGGCGATGTGCGAAGGCGGCCAGGTCGCCGATGTCATCGTCGCCGTCGCGTCCATCGACCCCGTGATGGGAGGCGTCGACCGGTGAACGACGTCCAGCTGGGCATGCCCCAACTCCCCGCCCCCGACTACCCGGCCGACGTCCGGGCCCGGCTGGAGGCCGACGCCAAGGAGGTGATCGCCCGCTACCCCGGCTCCCGCTCCGCGCTGCTGCCCCTGCTGCACCTCGTACAGGCCGAGGAAGGGCATGTCACCCGCACCGGCATCCGCTTCTGCGCCGAGCTGCTCGACCTGACCACGGCCGAGGTCACGGCGGTCTCGACCTTCTACTCCATGTACCGCCGCAAGACCGGCGGCGACTACCAGGTCGGGGTCTGCACCAACACCCTGTGCGCGGTGATGGGCGGCGACGCCATCTTCGACGAGCTCAAGCGGCACCTGGGCGTCGAGAACGGCCAGACCACCGAGGACGGCGCCGTCACCCTCGAACACATCGAGTGCAACGCCGCCTGCGACTTCGCCCCCGTCGTGATGGTCAACTGGGAGTTCTTCGACAACCAGACCCCCGAGACCGCCAAGCGGCTGGTCGACGACCTGCGGGCCGGACGGACCGTCGAACCCACCCGCGGCGCCCCCCTGTGCACCTACCAGAAGACGTCCCGGATCCTCGCCGGCTTCCCCGACGAGCGGCCGGGCGCCGTCGAGGCCACCGGCGGTGCCGGACCCGCCTCACTGATCGGGCTGCGCCTGGCCAAGGGCGAAGCCGTCCCGGGCCGCGGTACGGACCACGTCATCGCACCCCGCACCGCCGAGGGCTCCGCGGAAGAACCGCCCGACGCCCAGGCACCCTCGGGCCACCCCAGCTCACACGACGCACCACAGCACACCGCGGCCTCCGACCCCGAGCACCCGGCCGGACCGACAGCAGAGGAGGGGGAGTGATGACCGTGGCAGCCGAGTACGGGGGCACCCGGCCAGGGGCCGGCGGCGACCCCGAGAAGATCCTCGCGCCCGTCCTGTCCGCCTTCTGGGACCAGCCCGAATCCTGGACGCTGGAAACCTATCGCCAGCACCAGGGCTACGAGGGCCTGCGCAAGGCCCTCGCCATGCCGCCCGACGACGTGATCGCCTACGTCAAGGACTCCGGGCTCCGCGGCCGCGGCGGCGCGGGCTTCCCGACCGGGATGAAGTGGCAGTTCATCCCGCAGGGCGACGGCAAACCGCACTATCTAGTTGTCAACGCCGACGAATCGGAGCCCGGGACCTGCAAGGACATCCCGCTCCTCTTCGCGAACCCGCATTCCCTCATTGAGGGGATCGTGATCGCCTGTCATGCGATCCGGTCGAACCACGCCTTCATCTATCTGCGCGGTGAGGTCGTGCCCGTACTGCGCCGGCTGCACGAGGCCGTACGTGAGGCGTATGCGGCGGGCTTCCTCGGAAAGGACATCCTCGGGTCGGGACTCGACCTGGATGTGATCGTGCACGCGGGCGCCGGCGCGTACATCTGCGGTGAGGAAACCGCGCTTCTCGACTCGCTGGAAGGCCGGCGCGGACAGCCCCGGCTGCGTCCCCCTTTCCCGGCGGTGGCGGGCCTTTACGCCTGCCCCACTGTGGTGAACAACGTCGAATCCATCGCGTCGGTTCCCGCGATCCTGAACAAAGGCAAGGACTGGTTCAGGTCGATGGGCAGCGAGAAGTCCCCGGGCTTCACGCTCTACTCGCTCAGCGGCCATGTCACCAACCCCGGCCAGTACGAAGCCCCGTTGGGCATCACCCTGCGCCAGCTGCTGGACATGAGCGGCGGCATCCGCCCCGGCCACCGGCTGAAGTTCTGGACACCGGGCGGCTCCTCGACACCGATGTTCACCGACGAACACCTCGACGTCCCCCTCGACTACGAAGGTGTCGGCGCGGCCGGCTCGATGCTCGGCACCAAGGCGCTGCAGTGCTTCGACGAGACCACCTGCGTCGTACGGGCCGTCACCCGCTGGACCGAGTTCTACGCGCACGAATCCTGCGGCAAGTGCACGCCCTGCCGTGAAGGGACGTACTGGCTGGTGCAGTTGCTGCGCGACATCGAGGCCGGCAAGGGCGTGATGGACGACCTCGACAAGCTGAACGACATCGCCGACAACATCAACGGCAAGTCCTTCTGCGCCCTCGGCGACGGCGCCGCCTCGCCGATCTTCTCCTCGCTCAAGTACTTCCGCGAGGAGTACGAGCAGCACATCACCGGCAAGGGCTGCCCCTTCGACCCCGCCAAGTCGACCCTGTGGGCCGACAACGACGCTCACCTGGGGGTGAATGCATGACCGTCACGACCACGGGATCGAACAGTGGCTCCGCCACGGGCCCCACCGGGGGCGGCGAGGCGGCGATCCCGCCGGAGGACCTCGTCACCCTGACGATCGACGGCATCGAGATCTCCGTCCCCAAGGGGACGCTGGTCATCCGCGCCGCGGAACTCCTCGGCATCGAGATCCCGCGCTTCTGCGACCACCCGCTGCTGGACCCGGCCGGCGCCTGCCGCCAGTGCATCGTCGAGGTCGAGGGCCAGCGCAAGCCGATGGCCTCCTGCACCATCACCTGCACCGACGGCATGGTCGTCAAGTCGCAGCTCACCTCCCCGGTGGCCGAGAAGGCCCAGCGCGGGGTGATGGAACTGCTGCTGATCAACCACCCGCTGGACTGCCCGGTCTGCGACAAGGGCGGCGAGTGCCCGCTGCAGAACCAGGCGATGCAGGTCGGCGACCCGGACAGCCGCTTCGAGGGCAAGAAGCGCACCTTCGAGAAGCCGGTACCGATCTCCACGCAGGTGCTGCTGGACCGCGAGCGGTGCGTGCTGTGCGCGCGCTGCACCCGCTTCAGCAACCAGATCGCCGGCGACCCGATGATCGAGCTGGTCGAGCGCGGCGCCCTCCAGCAGGTCGGCACCGGAGAGGGCGATCCCTTCCAGTCGTACTTCTCCGGCAACACCATCCAGATCTGCCCGGTCGGCGCGCTCACCTCCGCCGCGTACCGCTTCCGCTCCCGCCCCTTCGACCTGGTCTCCTCGCCGTCGGTGTGCGAACACTGCGCGGGCGGCTGCGCGACCCGGACGGACCACCGTCGCGGCAAGGTCATGCGGCGGCTGGCGGCGAACGACCCCGAGGTCAACGAGGAGTGGATCTGCGACAAGGGGCGCTTCGCCTTCCGGTACGCGCAGCAGCGGGACCGGCTGGAGCAGCCCCTCGTACGCAACGCGGCCAGCGGCGAGCTGGAGCCGGCGAACTGGCCCGAGGCGCTGGAGGCCGCGGCCCGCGGGCTGGCGGCCGCCAAGGGGCGCACCGGCGTCCTGACCGGCGGCCGGCTGACCGTCGAAGACGCCTACGCCTACGCCAAGTTCGCCCGGATCGCGCTGGACACCAACGACATCGACTTCCGGGCGCGGGCACACAGCGCCGAGGAGGCCGACTTCCTGGCGGCCGAGGTCGCCGGCCGGGGCCGCGATCTGGACGGCAGCGGCATCACGTACACCGCCCTGGAGAAAGCACCGGCCGTCCTCCTGGCCGGCATCGAAGCGGAAGAGGAGGCGCCCGGCGTCTTCCTGCGGCTGCGCAAGGCACACCGCACGAGCGGCCGGCGCACCTACGGCCTGGCCACCCACGCCACCCGCGGCCTGATCAAGGCCGGCGGCACCCTGCTCCCGGCCGCACCCGGCACCGAAACCGAATGGCTGGACGCGCTCGCGAGCGGCGTCGGCCTGGAGGGCGAGGGGCACGCCGCGGCCGAGGCGCTGCGGGCGGAGGGCTCGGTGATCGTCGTCGGCGAGCGGCTGGCCACGGTGCCCGGCGCCCTGACCGCCGCGGTCCGCGCCGCCGCTGCCACCGGCGCCCAGCTGGTATGGATCCCGCGCCGGGCCGGCGAACGCGGCGCCATCGAGGCGGGCGCGCTCCCGGGCCTGCTGCCCGGTGGCCGCCCCGCCACCGACCCCCGGGCCCGCGACGAGGTCGCCGCCACCTGGGGGGCCGAACTCCCGCACCGGCACGGCCGCGACACCGGCCAGATCATCGAGGCCGCGGCGACCGGCGAACTGGGCGCGCTTCTGGTGGCCGGCGTCGAGGTCGCCGACCTGCCCGACCCGGCCCGCGCGCTGACCGCCCTGGACGAGGTCGGCTTCCTGGTCAGCCTGGAACTGCGGCCCTCGCAGGTCACCGACCGGGCCGATGTGGTCCTCCCGGTGGCGGCCGTGGTCGAGAAAGCCGGAACGTTCCTCAACTGGGAGGGCCGGGCCCGGCTGTTCGAGGCCGCGCTGAAGCCCGACCAGATGACCCGCCGGCATCTGCTGCCGGACGCCCGGGTGCTGCACATGCTCGCCGACGCCCTCGACGTCCACCTGGCGCTGCCCGACCTGCGCTCCGTACGCCGCGAGATGGACCGGCTCGGCGGCTGGGACGGCCCCTACGCGGGCGAGCCCATGGAGACCGGGCGCCAGCTGCCCCGCCCGGACAGTGGCGAGGCCCTCCTGGCCGGACACCGGCTCCTCCTGGACCAGGGGCTGCTCCAGGAGGGCGACGACGCGCTGGCCGGCACCCGGCACACCGCGGTCGCCCGCCTGTCGGAGGCCACCGCGGGGGAGACCGGCGTCAAGGACGGCGACCTGCTGGCGGTCACCGGACCGGCCGGCTCGGTCCGGCTGCCGCTCCAGGTGACGCCGATGCCCGACCGGGTGGTGTGGCTGCCGCTCAATTCCGTGGGCGGTGGCGTCACCGCCGACACCGGGGCGCGCCCCGGTGAGCTGGTGAAGGTCTCCGCCGTACCCGGTACGCCGGAGCCCGCCAAGGAGGTGGAGGCCTGATGCAGCGGCTCGATCAACTGGCAGCCGTGGGACCCGCGCTGGCGCAGGAAGACCTGTCGATGTTCGGCCGCGACCCGTGGTGGCTGATCGTCGTCAAGGCGGTCTTCTGCTTCGCGTTCCTGATGCTGACCGTGCTGTTCTCCATCGTCTGGGAGCGCAAGGTCGTCGCATGGATGCAGCTGCGCATCGGCCCCAACCGGCACGGCCCCTGGGGCATGCTCCAGTCCCTCGCCGACGGCATCAAGCTGATGCTGAAGGAGGACCTGGTCGTCAAGCGGGCCGACAAGGCGGTCTACGTCCTGGCGCCGATCGTCGCGGCCATCCCGGCCTTCATGGCGATCGCGGTGATCCCCTTCGGGCCCGCCGACAACGAGATCTCGATCTTCGGTGTCCGCACCCCGATGCAGCTCACCGACCTCCCCATCGGCATCCTCTACATCCTGGCCACGGCCTCGGTCGGCATCTACGGCATCGTCCTGGCGGGCTGGTCCTCCGGTTCGACCTACCCGCTGCTCGGCGGCCTGCGCTCCTGCGCCCAGATGATCTCGTACGAGATCGCGATGGGCATGTCCTTCGCGGCGGTCTTCCTCTACTCGGGGTCGATGTCGACGTCGACGATCGTGGAGTCGCAGCAGAGCAAGTGGTACGTCCTCCTGCTGCCGGTGTCCTTCATCATCTACATCGTCGCCATGGTGGGCGAGACCAACCGCGCGCCGTTCGACATGCCGGAGTCCGAGGGCGACCTCGTCGGCGGCTTCAACACCGAGTACTCGTCGATCAAGTTCGCGATGTTCATGCTCGCCGAGTACATCAACATGGTCACCGTCTCGGCGGTCGCGGTCACCCTCTTCCTGGGCGGCTGGAAGGCCCCGTACCCGATCACCTCCTTCTGGGAGGGCGCGAACCACGGCTGGTGGCCGATGCTCTGGTTCGTCATCAAGGTCCAGCTGCTGCTGTTCTTCTTCATCTGGGTGCGCGGCACGCTCCCGCGCGTGCGCTACGACCAGTTCATGAAACTGGGCTGGAAGGTCCTCATCCCGGTCTCGCTGGTCTGGCTGATGCTGGTCGCCACCGTCCGGGCACTGAAGAACGAGGGCTACGACTTCCAGCAGATCGTGCTCTACGTCGCCGGGGCCGCCATCACCCTGCTGCTGATCTCGCTCGTCGTGGACTTCTTCCGGAACAGCGAACGGGAGGAGGAGCCGGACGGCGACGGGGAGTTCGACCCGATGGCCGGCGGATTCCCCGTACCACCGCTGCCCGGACAGAGCCTGCCGCCCGTGCCGCGACGGCGGCCGCGAGGGGGAGAGCGCGAGTTGATTGTCAGTGGTGGGGCGGACACTGTCAGTGACGGAAATGGGATCGACGGAAAGGGGGGCGACGGTGCCTGAGTTCCAGAACCCCGTGGCCGGCTTCGGCGTGACCTTCAAGGCCATGTTCAAGAAGCGGCTGACCGAGCAGTACCCGGAGGAGAAGAAGCCGACGGCCCCGCGCTTCCATGGCCGCCATCAGCTCAACCGCCATCCGGACGGCCTGGAGAAATGCATCGGGTGCGAACTGTGCGCCTGGGCCTGCCCCGCGGACGCGATCTACGTCGAGGGCGCGGACAACACCGACGAGGAGCGCTACTCCCCGGGCGAGCGCTACGGCCGCGTCTACCAGATCAACTACCTGCGCTGCATTCTGTGCGGCCTGTGCGTGGAGGCCTGCCCGACCCGCGCGCTGACCATGACCAATGAGTACGAACTCGCCGACCGGTCCCGCGAATCGCTCATCTACACCAAGGAGGAGCTGCTCGCGGGCCTGGAGGAGACCATGGTCGATTCGCCGCATGTGATCTACCCCGGCATGACGGAGAAGGACTACTACAACGGGCTGGTGACCGAGGCCGCGCCGGGGACCGTACGCCAAGTCGCGGTCACCAAGGGCGAGAAGCCGGACAAGACCTCCGAGGCCAAGGACGACGCCTCCCATGAGAAGGGGGTGCAGGGATGATCGGCCTCGCCGCCGCGGCCTCCACGACCTCCACGGGGGAGGCTGTGCAGTTCTGGATCCTGGGCATCGTCGCCGTCACCGGCGCCCTGTGCACGATCTTGATGAAGCGTGCCGTGCACAGCGCCCTCTCACTCGCCGGGACCATGATCGTCCTGGCGATCTTCTATCTGGCCAACGGCGCCTACTTCCTCGGCATCGTCCAGATCGTCGTCTATACGGGCGCGATCATGATGCTGTTCCTCTTCGTCGTCATGCTCGTCGGCGTCACCGCGGCGGACTCCCTCAAGGAGACCCTCAAGGGCCAGCGCTGGCTCGCCGCCGGCCTCGGCCTCGGCTTCGGCGTCCTGCTCATCGCCGGCATCGGCAACGCCTCGCTCAAGGAGTTCAACGGCCTGGGCGAGGCCAACGCCGGCGGCAATGTGCAGGGCCTGGCCGCGCTCATCTTCACCAAGTACGTCTTCGCCTTCGAAATCACCGGCGCCCTGTTGATCACGGCGGCCGTCGGCGCGATGGTGCTCACCCACCGGGAGCGCACGGAGCGCGCCAAGAGCCAGCGCGAGCAGTCCATCGCGCGGGTCAAGGAAGGCAAGCAGGTGCCGCCGCTGCCCGCCCCCGGTGTCTACGCCCGGCACAACGCCGTGGACATCCCGGGCCTGCTGCCCGACGGCACCCCGTCCGAGCTGACCGTCAACCCGACGCTGCGCGGGCGCGGCCAGATGCGCGATGTCTCGCGTGAGTCGCTCGCCGAGCTCAAGGCGCTGGAGCAGCGCTCGGAGGAATGGCTGGAGCGCGGCGAGGAGCCCGAGGCGGCGCCACCCTCATCGCCGTCCGGCCCCTCGGCACCGAAAGGCCACAAGGAGGGGGCCAAGAAATGAACCCGGTCTACTACCTCTATCTGGCCGCCCTGTTGTTCACCATCGGCACGGCCGGGGTGCTGATCAGGCGGAACGCCATCGTGGTGTTCATGTGCATCGAGCTGATGCTCAACGCCTGCAATCTCGCCTTCGTGACCTTCTCGCGGATGCACGGGAATCTGGACGGCCAGATCATCGCCTTCTTCACGATGGTCGTCGCCGCGGCCGAGGTCGTGGTCGGCCTGGCGATCATCGTGTCGATCTTCCGCACCCGTCATACGGCCTCGGTCGACGACGCCAGCCTGATGAAGCTGTAAGGGGTCGCACAAAGTGGAGAACTTGATCGCGCTGCTTGTCGCGGCACCGCTGGTCGGTGCGGCCCTGCTGCTGTGCGGCGGTAAACGACTGGACCGCACCGGCCACGTCATCGGCACCCTGCTCGCGGTGGCCTCCTTCGCCGTCGCCGTGGTGCTCTTCGCCGACATGCTCGGCAAGGGAGCCGAGGACCGCGCCCTGCATCAGCATCTGTTCAGCTGGATCCCGGTCGGCGGCTTCCGGGCCGATCTCGCCTTCCAGCTCGACCAGTTGTCGATGACCTTCGTCCTGCTGATCACCGGTGTCGGATCGCTGATCCACATCTACTCGATCGGCTATATGGAGCACGACGAGCGGCGCCGCCGCTTCTTCGGCTATCTGAATCTGTTCCTGGCGGCGATGCTGCTGCTGGTCCTCGCCGACAACTACCTCCTGCTGTACGTCGGCTGGGAGGGCGTCGGCCTCGCCTCGTACCTCCTGATCGGCTTCTGGCAGCACAAGCCCAGCGCGGCCACCGCCGCCAAGAAGGCGTTCCTGGTCAACCGCGTCGGCGATATGGGCCTGTCCATCGCGATCATGCTGATGTTCACGACGTTCGGGACATTCGCCTTCGGCCCGGTCCTCGCCTCCGCCGGCGACGCCTCCGAAGGCAAACTGACCGCCATCGGACTGCTGCTGCTGCTGGCCGCCTGCGGCAAGTCGGCACAGGTCCCGCTGCAGTCCTGGCTCGGTGACGCGATGGAGGGCCCGACCCCGGTCTCGGCCCTGATCCACGCCGCCACGATGGTCACCGCCGGCGTGTATCTGATCACCCGCTCCGGGGCGATCTTCAATCTCGCGCCGGATGCCCAGACGGCCGTCGTCGCGGTCGGCGCGGTCACACTCCTCTTCGGTGCGATCGTCGGTTGCGCCAAGGACGACATCAAGAAAGCGCTGGCCGGTTCGACGATGTCGCAGATCGGCTACATGATCATGGCCGCCGGTCTCGGCCCGATCGGCTACGCCTTCGCGATCATGCATCTGGTCACCCACGGCTTCTTCAAGGCGGGCCTCTTCCTCGGCGCCGGCTCCGTGATGCACGGCATGAACGACGAGGTGGACATGCGCCGCTACGGCGGCCTCCGGAAGTACATGCCGGTCACCTTCATCACCTTCGGCCTCGGCTATCTGGCGATCATCGGCTTCCCGGGCCTGTCCGGTTTCTTCTCCAAGGACAAGATCATCGAGGCGGCATTCGCCAAGGGCGGCACCGAGGGCTGGATCCTCGGCGGCGCGGCCCTGCTGGGCGCCGCGATCACCGCGTTCTACATGACCCGGGTGATGCTGATGACGTTCTTCGGCGAGAAGCGCTGGGACCCCGAAAAAACCCACCCGCACGAGTCCCCGAAATCCATGACGGTCCCGATGATCGTGCTGGCCTTCGGCTCGGTCTTCGCGGGCGGGCTGTTCAGTCTCAACGAGTCGTTCGTGAAGTGGCTGGAGCCGGTCACCTCCTTCGAACACGGCCACTCCCCGCTCAGCGCCACCACCGTCACCGCCGCGACCATGGTCGTCCTGGTCATCGGCGTCGGCATCGCCTGGGCGATGTACGGCCGCAGGCCCGTACCGGCCACCGCCCCGCGCGGCTCGGTGCTCACCCGGGCCGCCCGCCGCGATCTGCTCCAGGACGACTTCAACCACGTCGTCCTGGTACGCGGCGGCGAACACCTCACCCGCACGCTCGTCTACCTCGACCACTCCCTGGTGGACGGCGCGGTCAATGGCACGGCGGCCTCGATGGGCGGACTCTCCGGCCGGCTGCGCCAGTTGCAGACCGGTTTCGTCCGCTCGTACGCGGTCCAGATGCTGGGCGGGGCCGCCGTTCTGGTCGCCGCGACCCTGCTGATGAGGGGTGTCTGAGCCATGGCAGATTTTTCCTTCCCTCTGCTGACGGTGACCGCCGCGGTCCCGGCGATCGGCGCGATCGCCACCGCCGCGGTGCCCGCCGCCAAGCGCACCGCGGCCAAATGGCTGGCCCTGGTGTTCTCGCTGGCCACCTTCGTGCTGGCCCTGGTGATCGCCTTCCGCTTCGTGCCCGGCGCCAAGGGCCCGTACCAACTCACCGAATCGCACGCCTGGATCCGGGACTTCGGAGTCCGCTACGAACTCGGCGTGGACGGCATCGCGGTCGCCCTGATCGCGCTCACCGCCCTGCTGATCCCGTTCGTCATCCTGGCCGGCTGGCACGACGCCGACCCCCTCGAAGAGGCCAGCCCCAACCGCCGCTGGCGGCCCACCCAGGGCTTCTTCGCCCTGATCCTGGCCGTCGAGGCCATGGTGGTCATCTCCTTCGAAGCCACCGACGTCTTCCTCTTCTACATCTTCTTCGAAGCCATGCTCATCCCGATGTACTTCCTCATCGGCGGCTTCGGAGACCGCGCCGGGGCGCACGGCGAGGAACAGGCCGCCACCCAGCGGTCGTACGCCGCGGTGAAGTTCCTGCTCTACAACCTCGTCGGCGGCCTGATCATGCTGGCCGCGGTGATCGGGCTGTACGCCGTCACCGCCGACCAGCTCGGCAACGGCACCTTCTCGCTCCAGCAGATCGTCGAGGCACGGGCAGCGGGCAAGCTCACCATCGGCACGGGCACCGAGCGGCTGCTCTTCCTCGGCTTCTTCTTCGCCTTCGCGGTGAAGGCGCCGCTGTGGCCGCTGCACACCTGGCTGCCCAACGCCATGGGCGAGGCGACCTCCCCGGTGGCGGTGCTGATCACCGCGGTCGTCGACAAGGTCGGCACCTTCGCGATGCTCCGCTTCTGCCTCCAGCTCTTCCCCGAGGCCAGCAGCTGGGCGACCCCCGTCATCCTCGTACTCGCGCTGATCAGCATCGTCTACGGCGCGCTGCTCGCCGTCGGCCAACGGGACATCAAGCGCCTGATCGCCTACGCCTCGATCTCCCACTTCGGGTTCATCATCCTCGGCATCTTCGCCATGACGTCCCAGGGCCAGGGCGGCGCGACGCTCTACATGGTCAACCACGGCATCTCGACCGCCGCGCTGATGCTGGTGGCCGGATTCCTGATCAGCCGCCGCGGCTCGCGTCTGATCGCGGACTACGGCGGCGTCCAGAAGGTCGCCCCGGTCCTCGCCGGCACCTTCCTGGTCGGCGGTCTGGCAACCCTCTCGCTGCCCGGCCTGGCCCCGTTCATCAGCGAATTCCTGGTCCTGGTCGGCACCTTCAGCCGCTATCCGGTCATCGGCATCATCGCCACCTTCGGCATCGTCCTCGCCGCGCTCTACGTCCTCGTCCTCTACCAGCGGACGATGACCGGCCCGGTGAAGCCGGAGGTGCGCAGCATGCCCGACCTGCGGGTCCGGGAGCTGCTGGTGGTCGCGCCGCTCATCGCGCTGCTGCTCTTCCTCGGGGTGTATCCCAAGCCGCTCACCGACATCGTCAACCCTGCGGTGGATCACACCCTGTCCGTCGTGGACAAGAAGGACCCCAAACCCACTGTGCAGGTGGACGCCGTGCCCGGTGGAGGCCGGCACGGTCACGCCGCTCGTGATCAAGACGTGGAGGCCGCGAAGTGAGTTCCGTGGCAAGTGTCCACAGCCTGTGGACGGTGGCGGCCGATGTGCCGGGCCGGATCCCGGCGCCGCATATCGAGTACGCCCAGCTGTCGCCGACACTGATCGTCCTCGGCGCCGCGGTGATCGGCGTCCTGATCGAGGCGCTGCTGCCCCGCAGCAGCCGGTACTACGCCCAGTTGGCGCTGTCCGTGGTGGCGCTGGCCGCAGCGTTCGCCGCGGTGATCGGCCTGGCGGCGGGCGGCTTCGGCTCGTCCAAGGCGCGTATCGCCGCGATGGGCGCCATCGCCGTGGACGGCCCCGCGCTGTTCCTCCAGGGCACGATCCTGCTGGTGTCCCTGGTCGCCGTCTTCACCTTCGCCGAGCGCCGCCTCGACCCGGCGGCGCACGGGAAGCCGGTGGACTCGTTCGCCGCCCAGGCCGCGGCCGTCCCCGGCGGAGCCGCCGAACAGGCCGCGGTCAAGGCCGGGTTCACCACCACCGAGGTCTTCCCGATCGTTCTCTTCGCGATCGGCGGCATGCTCGTCTTCCCGGCCGCCAACGACCTGCTGACCCTCTTCATCGCGCTGGAAGTCTTCTCCCTCCCGCTGTACATCCTGTGCGCGCTGGCCCGCCGCCAGCGTCTGCTGTCCCAGGAAGCCGCGGTCAAGTACTTCCTCCTCGGTGCCTTCTCCTCCGCCTTCCTCCTGTTCGGCATCGCCCTCCTGTACGGCTACGCCGGCACGGTCACGTACTCCGGGATCGCCGAGGTCATCTCGGACGGCGCCAAGCAGATCGATCCGGCGCTGGCCGGGACGATGGGCAATGACGCGCTGCTGCTGATCGGCGCGGCGCTGGTGCTGATGGGCCTGCTGTTCAAGGTCGGCGCGGTCCCGTTCCACATGTGGACGCCGGACGTCTATCAAGGAGCCCCCACCCCGGTCACGGGCTTCATGGCGGCCGCCACCAAGGTCGCGGCGTTCGGCGCGCTGCTGCGTCTGCTCTACGTCGTCCTCCCCGGCATGCGCTGGGACTGGCGGCCGGTGCTGTGGGGCGTAGCGATCATCACGATGCTGGGCGGTGCGATCGTCGCCATCACTCAGACCGACATCAAGCGGCTGCTGGCCTACTCCTCCATCGCGCACGCCGGTTTCATCCTGGCCGGTGTCATCGCCACCAGCGAGGACGGCATCTCCTCGGTGCTCTTCTACCTGGGTGCCTACTCCTTCGTGACGCTCGGGGCGTTCGCGGTCGTCACCCTGGTACGGGACGCGGGCGGCGAGGCCACGCATCTGTCCAAGTGGGCGGGGCTCGGCCGCCGTTCACCCCTGGTGGCCGCGGTCTTCGCGATCTTCCTGCTGGCCTTCGCGGGCATCCCGCTGACCTCCGGGTTCGCCGGAAAGTTCGCCGTCTTCAAGGCGGCGGCCCAGAGCGGCGCGGGCTGGCTGGTCGTGGTCGGTGTCATTTCGTCGGCCATCGCCGCGTTCTTCTACATCCGCGTCATCGTGCTGATGTTCTTCAGCGAGCCGAAGGCGGACGGTCCGACCGTCGCGGTCCCCAGCCCGCTGACGACCACGGCCATCGCCATCGGCGTCGCGGTCACGCTGGTGCTGGGCCTGGCGCCGCAGTACTTCCTCGACCTGGCCGGCCAGGCGGGGGTATTCGTCCGCTGACGCCGCCGCACCGCCGATACCTGCCACAACGGCCGCCGCCCGGAACCCCAAGAGGGTTCCGGGCGGCGGCCGTTGGCTGTGTGACCGGTCAGCTGCTGGGCATGCCCGGCAGCTTCGGCATGTCCGGGATCTTCACGCTGCCATCGGTGGACTTGGTGTACTTCTCGGTGGGCCCGTTCCGCCAGTCGACCGTCAGGGTCTTACCGTCCGAGCTGGGCTTGAGGGTGCCCATGGTGCGGGTGTTGTCACCCTTGGTGCACGTCAGGGCGGCCATCGTCGTGCCGGCCATCTCCTGGACCTTGCCCATACAGGCGGTCTTGTGCCCGTCTGCGAACGCGACGGTGCCCTTGGTGATCACGAGGACCAGCGGACTGTCGGCCGACCCGGCCTTCCAGGCACCCTCGAACGCCTTGCCGCCCGCGGTCTTGTCGCCCCCGCCCGGAGTCGACGGCGTACTCTCCGGCGCATTGCTCGGCGTGCTGTTGCTGCCCTTGTCGCCGCTGCTTCCGCAACCGCTGAGCAGCATCGCGGCGATGGCCGCCGCCCCGGCGATCTGCGCTGCCTTGCGCACGTACGTCTCCTCCGTTGTGGGACAGGGAGGGGTGAGGGTAGCAGCAGGGGGGTGGGGTGGGGGCGGTGGCGCGGTACTTCGCTGGTGCCCGGCGGGCACCGGTTCGTGCCCCCACCGCCCCGTGACCGCGCCGGTTCGTGTGGGCACCAGTCCGTGCCCGCGCCGCACCGCACCGTGCCCGCACCGCACCGTGCCCGCACCACACCGTGCCCGCACTGGACCGGGATCGCACCGGCACCGCTCCGTGCTCGCACCGCACCAGAGCCGCACCGGACCGCGGCCCTTACATGCTGCCCGCGGCCCCACTGACCGGGCTCTGCGGGCCGACTTCTCCGCGGCGGCCTTGCCCGCCGGCGCTCTGTCCGCCTATGTCCCACCTCCCGCATTCGATGCCGCGTTCTTGTCGTGCTGGACGGCGTGGTACGCCGCGTTGGCGGCCCACTCCTGTCTGGCGAGACGTTTGAGGTCGCGGCGCTGGGCGCGGAAGGACCCGCCGGGCAGGAGTTTGGTGTCCAGGTCGGTGACCGAGGCAAAGGCGGCCAGGAGGCGGCTGCGGTGGTCGGGGAGGTGGGCGTCGATCGCGGACCGGAAGCGGGCGCGGGCCGGGCCGGTCAGGTCGGCCGGGCCGGCGGGGAAGCGGTCGTACGGGAAGAGGCCGAGGACACGCCGCGGCTCCCGGCGTATCGCGCCACGCTCCTCCAGGCGCCGCAGACACAGTTCGTGCACCGGCCGGGCTGCGGTGCGTACCCAGCGGCGGGCTTTGACGCCGGCGCTGCGGTTCTTGCCCGGGTCGGGCAGCGCGGCGAGCGCGCCGTCCAGCACCGGGTCGCCCATCGGCAGCGGATTGGTCACCGATACCCGGTCGCCGCGCTCGACGGCGATCCGACCGGCGGCCTCCAGGTCGGCCAGCGCCGCGCCCGCCAGGCCGTAGCGCAGGTACCTGGGGTTGCTTACGGGGCGGCCGCGGACCGGGTCCAGGGCGAGCAGCAGCAGTTCCTCGGGCAGGGTGAGGGCGGGCGCACCGGGGCCTTGCGTGCCTGTCATGTGGCGTCCCGGGATGTCGGGGAGGGTACGGCGGAACCCGCGTCCGCCGCCCCTGCCGGGGCCGCAGCCGGAACCGCGCTCAGCTCGGGCGCCGGCAGGACGCGTCCGGTGACCTCGCCCAGGCCGATCCGGGCGCCATCGGGGCCAGGCGCCCAGGCGGTGAGGGTGACTTCGTCGCCGTCCTGGAGGTAGGGGCCCTTGCCCTCGGTGATTTCCAGGAGACAGCCGAGCTGGTCGGGCTCGGGGCCGGACACGGTGCCGGAGGCGAACAGATCGCCGGTGCGCAGCGAGGCGCCGTTGACCGTCATATGGGCCAGCTGCTGGGCGGCCGTCCAGTACATCGCGGAGAACGGCGGGCGGGAGAGTGGCCGGCCGTTGAGGGCCACCTCGATGCGGATATCGATGCCGCCCGGCTCGACGTCCGAGTCATCGAGGTAGGGGAGGAGCGGGAAGTCCCGGGCGGGCGGTGCCGTACGGGCCTCGTCGAAGGCGTCGAGCGGAGTGATCCAGGCGGAGACGGAGGTGGCGAAGGACTTGCCGAGGAAGGGGCCGAGCGGCTGATATTCCCAGGCCTGGATATCGCGCGCGGACCAGTCGTTGACGAGACAGACGCCGAAGACGTGGTCGCGGAAGGCGCCGAGACCCACCGGTTCGGTGTACGTGGAAGGGGTGCCTACGACGAAGCCGACCTCGGCCTCGATGTCGAGGCGGGTGGAGGGGCCGAAGGTCGGTACGGCGTCTGCCGGGGCCTTGCGCTGGCCGTTGGGGCGTACCACCGGGGTGCCGGTGACGACAACGGTGCCGGCCCGGCCGTGGTAACCGATCGGCAGATGCTTCCAGTTGGGGGGCAGCGCCGCGCCGTCGGGGCGGAAGATCCGGCCGACGTTGGTGGCGTGGTGCTCGCTGGAGTAGAAGTCGACGTAGTCGGCGACCTCGAAGGGGAGGTGGAGGGTCACC
Source organism: Streptomyces sp. NPDC028368 (assembly GCF_055565615.1). NCBI lineage: Bacteria > Bacillati > Actinomycetota > Actinomycetes > Kitasatosporales > Streptomycetaceae > Streptomyces > Streptomyces sp. NPDC028368. The sequence continues at coordinate 85,192 of NZ_JBVHTY010000020.1, forward strand.
TCGTCCAGGGGATGGAAGAGCGGTGTCACCTTGGTGTGGTGCTCGGGATCGGTGACGGCGGTGCGGATGGCCGCGCGGACCTCTTGCCAGACGGCGCGTCCGGCGGCCAGCAGTGGGGTGAGGGTCGGTGCGGCGAGCAGCGCGGCATGCGGCGGTCGCACGACGGTGGGCAGTGCGCTCGGCAGCGCGCTCAGGTCGAGGACATGGCGGCCGTAGCGGACGCCGAGCTTGCGCCGGTCGGGTGCGTCGGCCGTGCTGAAGACGCCGTAGGGGAGGGTGTAAGGGCCGAAGGGATCGCCTTCTGCCAGGTCGAACGGGCTCTGCTCGGGCATGGACAGCTCCTCGCTTCGTCGTCGCCGGTGGGCGGCCGGGCCGGTCGGTCGGCGGGCCGTCCGGTCCGTGGCCGGTCGGTCCGAAGATCAGAGTACGGCGGGGTGCAACGCGGCGGGGGAGCCTGTGGATAACCGCCGAGTCGGCCCTCGATTCGGCCTTCGATTCGGCCCCGGATTCGGCCGGATTCGGCCGGATCCGGCCTCGCGCCGACCGCCGCAGCGACTGCCGAAGCGACCGACGAACGACTGCCACAGCAACTGCTGCCACAGCAACTGCTGCCACAGCAACCGCCGAAGCGCTCCGCGCACGAGCCGGCTGCCGGACCGCTCCCCGAACGCGCCGCGCACCCGCCTCCGAGCCGACGTAACAAGCGTCCGTCGAACAGCCCCCGAGCCGGGCGCACGCCCAGCACACGCCGCCCCGCGCAGGCGCCGGCTCACCCCTCCCCACCACCCCCAATGTCCGGAAAACCCTTGCCGTACCACGCAATTCGGGCCTAGCGTCCGTTGCTGGTACGAGCCGGGAGGCACCCGGGCGGGGCCGATTCCGTTGGGGGGAAAGTGGCTCGTAGTGGCGCACGGCTCGCGGTCGGCCGAAGCGTTCCGGGGCTGATTGTCACGATCGGTGAGCACCCCCTGCACCACGGCGGCGTCGGAGCGATCCGCAGCCGGGGGTGGCTCGGGGTGCCGATGCATTCCGTGACCGAGGGCCGGTGCCCGCCCGCCGCGGTGTCCCGCAATCTGACGGGCCGATGTGTGTGGCCCGCGACGGGGCGTGCGGAGCCCGGCCGGCCGACGGTGCTGATCCCGACGGACGAGGAAGCGGCCGTGCTGATCGCCGAGCATGCCCCCGCCCTTGCCGAAGCGCTCTTTTCCCCCGTCCGGATCCCCCGTCCGGATCCCCCGTCCGGATCCCCCGTCCGGATCCCCCGTCCGGATTCCCCGTCCGGCGCCGGATCTGCCCCGCCGGCCGGTCCACCGGCACAGCCGCACCGGGTGGCAGGACGGCCGACGGACCGCCGGGACGGCGATACGGTCCACCATCCACAGGAGAGGCGACCGGTGTGAGTAAGTCGAGGACTCCGGTGGCGGTCATCGGCGCCGGACCGTACGGCCTGTCGACGGCCGCGCATCTTCGGGCGCGTGGCCTGCCGGTGCGGGTATTCGGGCAGCCCATGGCGAGCTGGCGGGCGCAGATGCCCGCGGGCATGCTGCTCAAGTCGCCCCCGGCCGCGTCCAGCATCGATGTCCCGCAGGCCGGGCACGCCCTCGGCGACTTCTGCGCGGCCACCGGGGAGGGGCGCTACGCCACCGACTGGGACGTCATCCCTGTGGAGACGTTCGCCCGGTACGGGGAGTGGGTGCAGCGGCGACTCGTCCCGGATCTGGAGCGGGTCCGGGTGATCTCGGTGGACCGGGCGGCCGACGGTTTCGAGCTGAAGCTGGACAGCGGGGAGCCGGCCGCGGCGCGGGCCGTGGTGGTCGCCACGGGGCCGAGCGGGATCGCGTATCTGCCACCGGAGTTGGCGGCCGCGGTCCCGGAGGGGCCGTGTGCCGCGGGGCCCGTCTCGCACAGTTCACAGCACCACGATCTGTCGGCGCTGGCCGGCCGGGACGTGGTGGTCGTCGGCGCCGGGCAGTCGGCCCTGGAGAGCGCGGTCCTCCTGGTGGAGGGCGGCGCGGCGTCCGTGCAGGTGGTGGCGCGCGGGAGCGCGGCGGTGGGCTTCGGCGCGCCGCCGGACGGGCAGCCCCGGTGGCGGCCGCGGACGCCGTTCGGGAATGCCTGGTCGCTGTATGCGGTGACGTATTACGCGGGCGCCTTCCGCCATCTTCCCGTGCCCGCACGGCGGTTCCTGGTGCGCCGGGTGCTGGGCCCGCTGGGCGCATGGTGGCTGCGGGACCGCTTTCTGGGGCGGGTGTCGGTCACCCAGGGGCGGCGGATCGTGCGTGCGCGGGTCCGCGACGGCCATCCGGTGCTGGCGCTACGCGGCGCGGACGGCATCGGCGGCGAGGTCACCGCCGACCATGTGCTGGCCGCCACCGGCTACCGGATGCGGTTGGCGGCGCTGGACTTCCTGGGCCAGGAGCTGCGCGGCGAGATCGCGGTACGCGCGGGTGGTCCCCTCCTGGACGGCGGGTTCGGCTCGTCCGTACCGGGGCTGTACTTCACGGGGCTGCCGGCCGCCGCGTCGTTCGGCCCGGTGATGCGGTTCGTCTGCGGCACGGAGTTCGCCTCGCCCCGGCTGGCGCGGGCGGTGGCGCGGGCGTACGGGTGAGGCCGTACGCCGGGCCGGCCCCTGTGAGGCCGTACGCCCGGCCGGCCTCAGCCCGCCGTACGGGGAATCCGCCGGTGCCAGGTCCGCCGGAAGACCTCCTGGACGCCGTCGTGGCAGACGATCTCGTTGCGGGTGCGGAAATCGCCCTCGTCCGCCGTGATCTCCGAGGTGGTCGCGATCCGTACGTCCCACCCGATGGCCGGGCGGCGCAGCCGTACCGACCAGGTGGAGTGGGTGTGCGCGCTGGTCGGGTCGGTGCTGCGGATCCGGTACGTCTCCAGGGCGTCCTCGGTGAATTCCAGGCCGTCCGGATAGACGCGGGTGCCGCCGTAGCGCGGGTCGACCTCCAGGGTCCATGCCGCGGCGGCGACATCGCGGACCACTTGGCGCTCCGGCCGCGGCGCGGTGGCCTGCGGGAAGACCACGCCCAGCGGTTCGGCCTGCTCGGGTGGCTCGAAGGTGACCGGCGGGCCGTCGGATCCCTCGGCGCGGACCGGGAGTTCGAGGACGGAGGCCGCCGGGTCGACGGTCCAGCCGGAGGTCTCCGGATGCGGCCAGATCCACGGCCAGTAGGCGGAGGACAGCGCGAGGCGGATGCGGTGGCCGGGCGGGAAGGCGTGCCCGATGCCGTTCAGTTCGAACGTGACGTCCTCGGTGGCGCCCGGTTCCCACTCGACGGCGCGGTCCCGGCCGTGCCGGGCAAGGAGGTTGAGGACGCCCCTGGTGACCAGCGTCGAGGAGCCGTCGGGGGCGACATCGCAGATGCGGGCGATGACCTGGCCGCGCCTGGCCTGTGAGGTCAGCCGTAGCCGCACCCGGGGGCGGCCGAGGATCTCGGTGCGCTCGGTGAGTTCGGGCAGGTCGAAGCAGACCGAGCGGCCGTCCTCTTCACGCTGGTCGGGCGGCAGATCGGCGGCATTGCCGAACGGGAAGAAGCGGCCCGCGTCCACACCGGTGTGCTGAGGCGAGCGCACCAGCTGGGGCCGCCCGCCCGGTAGCGGGTACGCGCTCGGCGTCACCCGGGGCGAGGGCCAGGAGGCGTCGCCCACCCAGCGGCCCGGTAGCTCCTGATAGACGGTGGCCGGCGGATGCGACTCGCTGACGCAGGATGTCGCCGAGGCCGAGCAGGGTGTACGAGGCCACCAGGCGGCCATCATCCAGTCGCCGCTGCGCCCGGTGGTGGCCGGAACCATCACCAGGAACGACAGGCCGCCCAGGATCACGCCGTAGGCGATCTTGCGGGAGGCATGCGGCTGGCGGCGGCCCATCTTGACCCAGACGGCGGCGACGACCGGCGCGAGCAGCACCTCTTCTTTTCGTTTGCAAACTTCCGTCGCACGGTGATCTGGAACATACCGCTCCGCGGGTCGGTGTGCTGGCCGGGTGGTTCGGGGGGCGGGCGCTCACGGTGATCGAACTGCGACCGGATACGCTGGCCAGTGGTGGAGACAGCGACAGATCGACATTCCGTTTGATCGTCAGCAGACAGGAGTACCCCTCGTGACCGTCGTCGGGCCTATTGGGCTGAGCGTGCGGGACCAGGCTCTTGAGGCCGATGTCCAGGCCGGGTTGGCCGCTGTCGAGGAGGGCCTGCTGGAGGCCACCAAGAGCGACGTGCCGTTCATCACCGAGGCCGCGCAGCATCTGGTGCGCGCCGGTGGCAAGCGGTTCCGGCCGCTGCTGGCGATGCTGGCCGCGCAGTTCGGCGATCCGTACAGCCCCGGTGTGGTGCCCTCGGCCGTGGTCGTGGAGCTGACGCATCTGGCGACGCTCTATCACGACGACGTGATGGACGAGGCCGATGTGCGCCGCGGCGTGGCCAGCGCCAACGCCCGCTGGGGCAACTCCGTTGCCGTCCTCACCGGCGACTTCCTCTTCGCCCGCGCCTCGCACATCCTGGCCGACCTCGGGCCCGAGGCGGTCCGGATCCAAGCCGAGGCGTTCGAACGCCTGGTGACCGGCCAGATCCTGGAGACCGCCGGGCCCCGCGACGGCCGCGACCCGATCGACCACTACCTGGACGTCATCGCGGGCAAGACCGGCTCGCTGATCGCCGTCGCGGGCCGCTTCGGCGCGATGATGTCCGGCGCCGACGAGTCGGTGGTCAACATCCTCACCCAGTACGGCGAGCGGCTGGGCACCGCCTTCCAGCTGGCCGACGACGTCCTGGACATCGCCAGCGACTCCCACGAGTCGGGCAAGACGCCGGGTACGGACCTGCGTGAGGGCATCCCGACGCTGCCGGTGCTGCGGCTGCGCGCGCAGGCCGAAGGCGAGTCCGGTACGGCCGAGGACCGGGCGCTGTGCGAACTGCTGGCCGGGGACCTCACCGACGACGCCCGGCACGCCGAGGCGCTGGCCGGGCTGCGCGCCCACCCGGCGCTGGAGCAGGCCCGCCGCGACACCGTGCGCTACGCCGAGCAGGCCCGCGCGACGCTGGCGCCGCTGCCGTCGTGCACGGCCAAGGCGGCGCTGGAAGGGCTGTGCGACACCGTGGTGCACCGCGCCGGCTGAGACCCGTGCCGGGGACCGGCCGAGACCGGCCGGTCCCGGATCTCAACCCTTGGTATGCCGCCCCGTGATGCCGCTCCGTGATGCCGCTCCGTGATGCCGCTCCGTGATGCCGCTCCGTGATGCCGCTCCGTGATGCCGCTCCGTGATGCCGCTCCGTGATGCCCCGCGGCATCCCCTAGGGAATGATCAGCCTCGCGGCGTACATGAACCGCCGCACGGTGACCGGGCGTCATCCCTCAGCAGTACGACGAGTTGGACCCGCGGGCTGACGCCATGTCTGCGTCGATTTGGTGGGATGGGAAGCACCACAACGCGGCGGACGGGCCACAATGAGCCCTAGGGGTGGACGAGTGCATCGCGCGAAAACCGCCGCATACGACGGAGGTAGGGCACATGCCACGGAACGAACCGACAGAGGGCACCGAGGAATGGGACGGGGGGCGCTCGCCGAGGCGCCGTAAGGCGGTGCGGTACGGCGTACCGGTCGCGGTGGCAGGGGTGGCGGCGGCCACGATCGGGCTGGTCCCGGCGTTCGCCGGCTCCGGTTCTCCCGACCTGCCCAAGATCTCGGCTCAGGACCTGATAGCGAAAATCGCCAAGTCCGATGTCCAGCAGCTGTCCGGCACGGTGCGGGTCACCACCGACCTCGGCCTGCCGTCCCTGCCCGGCGGCGCCGGCGCCGGAGCCTTCGGCGGCGCGGACCGCAGCGGCGGGGAGAAGGGCAAGGACGGGGCGTCCGCGTCCCCGCAGAACAAGCTGATGGAGCTGGCGTCCGGTGCGCACACGCTGCGCGTCGCCGCCGACGGCCCCGACAAGCAGCGGGTGTCCATCGTGGACAAGGCCGCCGAATACAGCATCATCCACAACGGCGACCAGGTCTGGGCGTACGACAGCGGCAGCAACACCGCCGTGCACAGCAAGGCGAACGGGCACGGCCGGGCCGGCAAGCAGCATCACGGGCCCAGGGATCTGCCCGAGGACCTGAAGAACGCCACGCCGCAGGACCTTGCCAAGGAGGCCCTGAAGGCGGCGGGCGAGACCACCTCGGTCACGGTCGACGGCACCGCGCGGGTCGCCGGGCGGGATGCCTACCAGCTCCTCATCAAGCCCAAGCAGTCCGCCTCGACGGTCGGCTCGATCCGGATAGCGGTGGACGCCGACAACGGCGTCCCGCTGAAGTTCACCCTGACGCCCAAGAGCGGTGGCGCGGCCGCGGTCGACGTCGGCTACACCAACGTCGACTTCGCCAAGCCCGCCGCGAGCTCCTTCTCCTTCACGCCTCCCAAGGGCGCCAAGGTCGTCGACGCCGACAAGGAGCGCGCGACGGCGGAGCGGCGGCACGGCAAGGACTTCGCGGACCGAAAGGGCCTGAAGGACTTCAAGCACAACGGTGGGCTGAACGTCATCGGCAAGGGCTGGACGTCCATCGCCACGATCAAGGGCTCCGGCTCCGGCCTGCCCGCCGGCAAGGACAAGGGCGCCGCCGGTGACGCGGGCAAGTTCCTCGACAGCATCGGCGACAAGGTGACCGGATCCTTCGGCTCCGGCCGGGTCTTCAGCACCCGCCTGGTCAATGCCCTGATAACGGACAACGGCACGGTCTACGTCGGTGCCGTCGACAAGCAGGCCCTGATCGACGCGGCCAACGCCGCGAAGTAACGGGCCACGGGAGCACAACCAAGGGTTCGCCGCGCCTCCCGTCCGGGGGCGCGGCGCAGCCCGTACGTCTGACATCACGCCGTACGCCATGAGTTGGGGGAGCCGATGCCACCGCCACCCGCCGCGGGTTCCGAGCGCGCGGCCCCGCCCGCCGGGGACCACGTGATCGAGACCCGCGGGCTGACCAAGGCGTACCGCGGCGGCCAGCTCGCCGTCGACGGCCTGGAGCTCTCCGTACCGCGCGGCAGCGTCTTCGGCTTCCTCGGCCCCAACGGCTCCGGCAAGACCACCACCATCCGCATGCTGATGGGCCTGATCGAACCGACCGCCGGCAGCGCCCGGGTCCTGGGCGCGCCCATGCCCGGCGCGAGCCGACGGGTACTGCCCCGGGTCGGCGCCCTGATCGAGGGCCCGGCTCTCTACGGCTTCCTCAGCGGCCGCGACAATCTGCTGCGCTTCGACGCGGCCGACCCGACCGCCGATCCCCGCACCCGTGCCGAGCGGGTCGGGCGTGCCCTGGAGCGGGTGGGGCTGGCCGCCGCGGCCGGCAAGAAGGCGCGGGCCTACTCCCTCGGGATGAAGCAGCGCCTCGGGCTGGCCTCCGCCCTGCTCCAGCCCCGTGAGCTGCTGGTTCTCGATGAGCCGACGAACGGCCTCGACCCGCAGGGCATGCGGGAGATCCGCGCCCTGATCCGCGAGCTGGCGGCGGACGGCACCACGGTCTTCCTCTCCTCGCACCTCCTCGACGAGATCGAGCAGGTCTGCACGCACGCCGCCGTGATGGCCCGCGGCCGCCTCATCACACAGGGCACGGTCGCCGACCTCTCCGCCACGGTCCTCGACTCTCGTGGCAGCGGAAGGCTGACGGTGATGACACCGGACGCGGCCGAGGCGGCGCGCGTCCTGAAGGAGCAGGGCGTGACTGACCTTCAGGTCACCGACGACCGGGTGAGCGGCGAACTGCCCGCTGCCGCACCGGAAGGGCAGGACGGCTGGGAGCCGGCGGATGTCAACGCCGCGCTCGTCCATGCCGGCGTACGTGTCCGCGGCTTCGGCACCGAGCGTGTCTCACTGGAGGACGTCTTTGTCCATCTGACCGGGGAGGGCTTCGATGTCGCAGGCTGAGGCGGTGCTGCGCCGCCCCCGACCGCTGTGGTCGCTGGGCCTGCTGCGCAGCGAGATCGGTACGACGTTCCGGCGCTGGCGCACCCTCGCGCTGCTGGCGGTGCTTGCGGGAGTGCCGGTCCTGGTCGGCATCGCCGTGAAGATCGAGACCGGTGACGGCGGACCGTCGGGCGGTGGCGGTGAAGGCGGCCCGGCGTTCATCTCCCAGGTCACCAACAACGGCCTCTTCCTGGTCTTCACGTCGCTCGCCGTGACGCTGCCGTTCTTCCTGCCGATGGCCATCGGCGTGATCGCGGGCGACTCCCTGGCGGGCGAGGCCAGTGCCGGGACGTTGCGCTATCTCCTCGTCGCCCCCGCAGGCCGTACCCGCCTGCTGCTGGTCAAATACGCCACGACCATGACGTTCTGCCTGGTGGCGACCCTGGTCGTGGCGCTCTCGGCGCTGGCGACCGGCGCCCTTCTCTTCCCGCTGGGCGACGTCACCCTGCTCTCCGGCACGTCCATATCGTTCGCCGAGGGGCTGCTGCGCGCGCTGGCCATCGCGGGCGTGGTGGCGCTCTCCCTCATCGGGGTGGCCGCCGTCGGCCTGTTCATCTCGACGCTCACCAGCAGCGGAATCGCGGCGATGGCGACCACGGTCGGCCTGCTGATCACCGTGCAGATCCTGGACACGATCCCGCAGCTGCACGCCATCCAGCCGTATCTTTTCCCGCACTACTGGCTGTCCTTCGCGGACCTGCTGCGTGACCCCGTCTACTGGGACCAGCTGCAGAAGAACATAGGCCTGCAGGCGCTGTATGCGGTCGTGTTCGGCTCGGCGGCCTGGGCGCGGTTCACCACGCGGGACATCACGGCGTGATGCGAGGGGCGGGGTCGGCGACGGCCGGCTCCGTCCGGGCCGCCGACTGCTGCGCCTCGGCCAGCGCCGCCTCCGCGGCCGCTTCGCCCGCGCGCGCCCCCGCAACGGCCAGCGCTGCCCGCGCCCGCCGTACCGTCCGCAGCGCGTCCCAGGTCAGCAGGCACAGGGCCAGCCAGACCAGCGCGAATCCCGCCCAGCGCTCGGGCGGCATCTTCTCCTGGAAGACCGTCAGACCCAGCACGAACTGAAACGTCGGCGCCAGATACTGCATCATCCCGATCGTCACCAGCGGCAGCCGCATCGCCGACGCGCCGAAGCAGATCAGCGGTACCGCCGTCGCGATGCCGCACGCCGCGAGCAGCAGCGCCTGGCCCGGCCCGCCCGTGAGGAAGGTGGACTCGCCGCGGGTGCCGAGGAAGATCAGGAAGCCCAGCGCGGGCAGCAGCTGCATCGCCGTCTCCGCGCTGAAGCCCTCGATGCCGTCGAGCTTGATGCCCTTCTTGGCCAGGCCGTACGTCGCGAACGAGAAGGCCAGACCGAGCGCGATCCAGGGCACCTTGCCGTAGGCGACGGTCATCACGACGACCGCGAGGGCCCCGACGCACACCGCCGTCCACTGCATCGGCCGCAGCCGCTCGCGCAGCACCAGAACGCCGAACGCGATGCTGACCAGCGGGTTGATGAAGTATCCGAGCGAGGCTTCGAGAACGTGCCCGGCATTGACGGCCCAGATGTAGAGGAACCAGTTCAGCGAGATGACCAGGGCGCAGACCAGGATCAGCCCGAGCCGCTTGGGCTGCCGCAGCAGCGGGGGTATCCAGGCCCAGCGGCGCAGCACGGCCAGGATGACGACGGCGACGGGCAGCGACCACACCATGCGGTGGGCCAGGATCTCGGACGGCGAGGCGGCGTCCAGCAGATGCCAGTAGAGGGGCAGCAGGCCCCACATGGTGTACGCGGCCAGGCCGAGGGTGAGTCCCGTGCGCTGATCGGTTCGAGGCTGCAAGGAACCCTCCCGGTGGTGCTGCGTCGACTCAGCGAAGGTAGCGCCGCAGGACCCCGCTGTCATGCCCGTATCGGAATACGGTCATGACAGGCGCAGCTCCCTGAGGGCGCCGGTGATCGCCTCGGCGAGGGGCGTGGTCGGGCGGCCGAGGAGACGGGCCAGGTCGCCGGGGGTGGAGGCCAGCTCGCCACGGGCGATCGCGGCGTCCGCGTCCGCGACCATCTGCGCCCCCAGCGCCGGTACGCCCGCGTCGACCAGCAGCGCCACATACCGCTCCTGGGAGAGGTCCCGGTACGGGATCTTCCGGCCGGTCTGCCGGGACACCTCGGCCGCGTACTCGGCCATCGTCCACGCGGTGTCGCCGCTCAGCTCGTACACGGAGTTCTCCTGGCCGCTGCCGGTCAGCACGGCGGCGGCCGCCTCGGCATAGTCGCGGCGTGCTGCGGTGGCCACCCGGCCGCCGTTCGCGCTGCCGACGACCGCGCCGGTCTCCAGGGTGGTGGCCAGCGCCCCGGTGTAGTTCTCGTGGTACCAGCCGTTGCGCAGCAGGCAGTAGGGCACGCCGGACGCGAGCAGCGCCTGCTCGGTGGCGATGTGCTCCTCGGCGATCAAGAAAGTGGCGGCCGGCCCGCCCAGCACGCTGGTGTACGCGAGCAGCGCGACGCCCGCCTCGCGCGCGGCGTCGATGACGGCACGGTGCTGGGCGAGACGCTGCCCGGCCTCGTTACCGGAGACGAACAGCACCCGGTCGCCGGCGGTGAAGACGTCCTGGAGGGTCTCGGGCCGGCCGTAGTCCGCGATCCGCACCTCGACACCACGCGCCGCGAACTCCGCCGCCTTGGCCCCGTCCCGGGCGACCGCGGTGATCTCGCCCGGTGCGCTGCGCGTCAGCAGCGCCTCGATGACGAGCCTGCCCAGCGCCCCGGTCGCGCCGGTGACGACGTAGCTCATGCCTACCCCCTGGCGAGTGGAAGGCCGCCAGCATGGCACCCGCGCGTGTCGTGCAGAAGAGACGCGCCGCGGTCGGAACGAAGGCCACGGAACGACGAACGGGTGCCCGTACCGGAGCGCCGTGGGGCGCTCGGGTACGGGCACCCGCGGGGGCGCCGTCGGGGCCGGTCAGCCGACGACGGTCCAGGTGTCATTGCCGGCCAGCAGGGAGGCGAGGTCGCCCTTGCCCTTCTGCTCGATGGCGGCGTCGAGCTGCTCGGACATCAGGCTGTCGTAGACCGGGCGCTCGACATTGCGCAGCACACCGATGGGGGTGTGGTGCAGGGTGTCGGGGTCGGCGAGCCGGGAGAGCGCGAAGGCCGTGGTGGGCGACGGGTTGTGCGCGTCGTGTACCAGCACACCGCCGGTGCCCTCCTCCCTGACGTCGATGATTTTGAGGTCGCCGGTGGCCGGGTCACGGACCACGCCCTTCGAACCGAAGCCGTCGGGGGCCGGCGCCCCGAACCGGATCGGCTGGCCGTGCTCCAGGCGGATGACCGCCTCCTGGGCCTTCTCCTTGTCCTTGAGGACCTCGAAGGCGCCGTCGTTGAAGATGTTGCAGTTCTGGTAGATCTCCACCAGCGCCGTACCGGGGTGGGCGGCGGCCTCGCGCAGCACCGAGGTGAGGTGCTTGCGGTCGGAGTCGACGGTGCGGGCCACGAAGGACGCCTCGGCGCCGAGCGCCAGCGAGACCGGGTTGAAGGGCGCGTCCAGCGAGCCCATCGGCGTCGACTTGGTGATCTTGCCGATCTCGGAGGTGGGGCTGTACTGGCCCTTGGTCAGGCCGTAGATCCGGTTGTTGAACAGCAGGATCTTGAGGTTGACGTTGCGCCGCAGGGCGTGGATGAGGTGATTGCCGCCGATGGACAGCGCATCGCCGTCACCGGTGACGACCCACACCGACAGGTCGCGCCGCGAGGAGGCCAGGCCCGTGGCGATGGCCGGGGCGCGGCCGTGGATGGAGTGCATCCCGTAGGTGTTCATGTAGTACGGGAAGCGGGAGGAGCAGCCGATGCCGGAGACGAAGACGATGTTTTCCTTCGCCAGGCCGAGCTCGGGCATGAAGCCCTGCACGGCGGCGAGGACGGCGTAGTCACCGCAGCCGGGACACCAGCGCACTTCCTGGTCGGACTTGAAGTCCTTCATGGACTGCTTGGCGTCGGCCTTGGGCACGAGGGAGAGGGCCTCGAACTGAGCGGGCCTCTCCGGGATCGTCTCAGTCATTGATGGCCTCCTTAAAGACCTCCGCGAGCTGCTCGGCCTTGAACGGCATTCCGCTGACCTGGGTGTGCGAGCGCGCGTCCACGAGGTACTTGGCGCGCACCAGGGTGCTGAGCTGTCCGAGGTTCATCTCCGGCACGATCACGTTGTCGTAACGCCCCAGGACCTCGCCGAGATTCCCCGGGAAGGGGTTGAGATGGCGCAGATGCGCCTGGGCGATGTGCTCCCCTGCGCCCCTTACGCGCCGTACCGCCGCGGTGATGGGGCCGTACGTCGAACCCCAGCCCAGGACGAGGGTGTTGGCCTCGCCGGACGGGTCGTCGACCTCGATGTCCGGGACCTCGATGCCGTCGATCTTCGCCTGGCGGGTGCGGACCATGAAGTCGTGGTTGGCCGGGTCGTAGGAGATGTTGCCCGTGCCGTCCTGCTTCTCGATGCCGCCGATACGGTGCTCCAGGCCCGGCGTGCCCGGCACCGCCCAGGGGCGGGCCAGGGTCTGCTCATCGCGCTTGTAGGGCCAGAACACCTCGGTGCCGTCCGCCAGCCGGTGGTTGGGGCCGGAGGTGAACTGGACGCGCAGGTCGGGGAGTTCACCGACGTCGGGGATCCGCCAGGGCTCGGAGCCGTTGGCCAGATAGCCGTCGGAGAGCAGGAAGACCGGGGTGCGGTAGGTCAGCGCGATGCGGGCCGCGTCCAGGGCCGCGTCGAAGCAGTCGGCGGGTGTCTTGGGCGCCACGATCGGCACCGGGGCCTCGCCGTTGCGCCCGTACATCGCCTGCAGCAGGTCGGCCTGCTCGGTCTTGGTGGGCAGGCCCGTCGAGGGTCCGCCACGCTGGATGTCCACGATCAGCAGCGGGAGTTCGAGGCTGACGGCCAGGCCGATGGTCTCCGACTTCAGCGCCACGCCGGGGCCCGAGGTGGTGGTCACCGCGAGGGCACCGCCGAACGCCGCGCCCAGTGCCGCGCCGATACCGGCGATCTCGTCCTCCGCCTGGAACGTCCGCACACCGAAGTTCTTGTGCTTGGAGAGCTCATGCAGGATGTCGGAGGCCGGGGTGATCGGGTACGAGCCCAGGTAGAGCGGCAGGTCCGCCTGCCGGCTCGCGGCGACCAGCCCGTAGGAGAGCGCGAGGTTGCCGGAGATGTTGCGGTAGGTGCCGGTCGGGAAGGCCTTGGTGGCCGGGGCGACCTCGTAGGACGTCGCGAAGTCCTCGGTGGTCTCGCCGAAGTTCCAGCCCGCCCGGAAGGCCGTGACATTCGCCTCCGCGATATCCGGCTTCTTCGCGAACTTCGACCGCAGGAACTTCTCGGTGCCCTCCGTCGGCCGGTGGTACATCCACGACAGCAGGCCCAGCGCGAACATGTTCTTGCTGCGCTCGGCCTCCTTGCGGGAGAGCCCGAATTCCTTGAGTGCCTCGATGGTGAGCGTCGTCAGCGGCACCGGGTGGACGTTGTACGCCTCCAGAGAGCCGTCCTCCAGCGGGCTGGTCGCATAGCCGACCTTCGCCATCGGGCGCTTGGTGAACTCGTCGGTGTTGACGATGATCTCCGCGCCCCGCGGGACATCCGCGATATTCGCCTTCAGGGCCGCCGGGTTCATCGCCACCAGCACGTTCGGGGCGTCCCCGGGGGTGAGGATGTCGTGGTCGGCGAAGTGCAACTGGAAGCTGGAGACGCCCGGCAGGGTGCCGGCAGGTGCCCGGATCTCGGCGGGGAAGTTCGGCAGCGTCGACAGGTCGTTGCCGAACGACGCCGTCTCGGAGGTGAACCGGTCGCCGGTGAGCTGCATACCGTCACCGGAGTCTCCGGCGAACCGGATGATCACCCGGTCCAGGCGCCGGATTTCCTTGCCTCCGCCGCCGTCACCGGGCGCGCGCTGTTCCCCGACAAGCGCACCGTCGGTCTTCTCGGCTGGGCTACTGACCTGGCTGGTCACTGCTTCGGACCTCCCTCGAGGGGTGCGGCATCCCCGCCGGAGGCAGGGCTCGGGACGTGTCATACCGACCGGTTGTCCCATATCCATCGTACGTGGGTAAGGGTCGCCTTCCCTGAGGCGATCACATGGTGGACGACGGGATGGGACGTCGCGCTGGCATGGTTTGTCATGAAATCACCGCCCCCATTACCCCTTCTTCGTGACGCTCCGGACTTCGTCCAATAGTTCTAGGTCTAAAGTCCTGGGCCCGGATGGGCGTTCCTCCGGCCTGCGTATCTGACAGGCTGTCAGATGTTCATGAGTTGATATAGGCGAGCACCGCGAGCACGCGACGGTGATCCCCGTCACTCTGGGAAAGGCCCAGTTTCGGAAAGATGTTGCTGACGTGCTTTTCCACCGCGCCGTCGCTGACCACCAGCTGCCGGGCGATCGCGGAATTCGTCCGGCCCTCGGCCATCAGCCCCAGCACCTCCCGTTCCCTGGGCGTCAGATTCGCCAGTACGTCCTGCTTGCGGCTCCGGCCGAGCAGCTGTGCCACCACTTCCGGATCCAGCGCGGTGCCGCCCCCGGCGACCCGGACCACGGCGTCCACGAACTCCCGGACCTCGGCGACCCGGTCCTTGAGCAGATAGCCGATGCCCCGGCTCGAACCGGCCAGCAGCTCCGTCGCGTACTGCTCCTCGACGTACTGGGAGAGCACCAGCACCCCCAGATCCGGGTGGTCCCGGCGCAGCCGGATCGCGGCCCGCACCCCCTCGTCGGTATGCGTCGGCGGCATCCGTACGTCGGCCACCACCACATCCGGCAGCGCGCTCTCGGCCGCCAGCTCCGCGATCACCTTGATCAGCGCCTCGGCGTCTCCGACGCCGGCCACGACGTCGTGCCCGAGGTCGGTGAGCAACCGCGTCAGGCCCTCCCGCAGCAGCACCGAATCCTCGGCGATGACCACCCGCACCCTGTCCTCCACGGCTCAGATTCCCCCGTACCTCGTACAACGCCGCCCTGCGCCCCCAGCATTCCAGGATCCGGGGTGCGGTGCGGCGAGAGCCGCGGATTCGGCGCGGGGGAGAGGCGGGCGGAGGGGCAGACGACGAGGCAGGAGGGGCGGCGGTGCGGGGTGCGCGGGCTGTGGCCTGGGCCGGACCTCCGTCCCGGCCCGGGCCGTCGGCTACCCGGCCGCTACCGGCTCCGCCACGGCAGCTCGGCGGACAGGGAGGTCGGGCCGCCTTCCGGGGAATTCACGGCCAGCCGGCCGTCCACCGAGCCGAGCCGCTCCGCCAGGCCCGCCAGACCACTGCCCGCTTCGGTCGTCGCGCCGCCCCGGCCGTTGTCCGTCACCTGCAGCACGATCCGATCCGCGGTGTGCCGGACATCGACCGTGGCGCGGGTGGCCTGGGCGTGCTGGGAGACGTTCCGCAGCAGCTCGGAGACGGTGACGTAGGCGATGCCCTCGATCGCGGGGGCGGGCCTGCGGTCCAGATCGACGGTCACGGTGACCGGCACCGCGCACCGCGCGGACAGCGCCGACAGCGCCGGGCCCAGCCCCCGGTCGGTCAGAATCGCCGGGTGGATACCGCGGGCCAGGTCCCGCAACTCCTGCAGCGCGGCCTTCACCTCGCCGTGTGCCTCGTCCACCATCTGCAGGGCGGCGTCCGGGTCCTGGGCCAGCTTCTCCTTGGCCAGGCCCAGCTCCATGGCGAGCGAGACGAGCCGCGCCTGCGCGCCGTCGTGCAGATCCCGCTCGATACGCCGCAGATCGGCCGCCGCGGTATCGACCGCCACCCCGCGGTCCGACTCCAGCTCCCAGACCCGGCCGGCGAGGGAGGACGGCCCCAGCAGGCCGTGAACCATCACCCGGTCCACCTGCGTCAGCCCGCGGATCAGCCATGGCCCGGCCAGCACGAGCAGCAGCCCGATGACGCTGGTGAGCCCGATCTCCAGGGGGGTGCTCAGGTAGAAGCCGTTGCCGTCGCCCCACAGCTGGATGCCGGGCCGGCCGAGATACGCGGGGAACGTCCACCTCCACAGCGGATAGGTCAGCAGGCCCCAGCCGACGGACCAGAAAGTCGTCGAGAAGACGAAGGCGAACAGCGCCCAGGGGAAGTGGAGGAAGGAGTAGACGAGGTGTCGCCAGGACACGCCGCTCTTCAGTACGGCTCCGATCCACCCCATCAGGCCCGGCTTGGCGGCGCGGACCGGCTCCGGCTCGGCCACCTCCAGCCCCAGCAGGGCGCGGGCCCGCCCGCGCTCGACAACGCCCAGGGCACGGCTGCCGGCCAGCCCGCCGGCCAGCACCGGGATGCCCACGAACGTGATCAGCAGGCCGGCGCCGAGTGAGATCACCGCTATCGCGTAGCTGAACATCACGGCCGAGATCGGGAGGCTGAGGAAGAGATAGAGGAACTCGCGCCAGGTGCGCCCGGAAAACGGGGCGCGCAGTCCCACGGGCACATGGGAGCCGCGGGGCTGCGGTGCGTATGCGGTATCCATCGTCTCGTCGTCCGTTCTGCCGTGCGGGAGGTGTTCCGGCTCTTTCCGCCACGACAAGCGTCGGTGGCCGACGACGCCCGCACCATGAGGTTCAGCGCACTCTTCTCCTGGGGTTTTCCCCACCCCCCCCCCCCGCAGCTGAGGACGAGCGCACCACCGCGCGCCGGCCGGGCCCGGCGTCCCGCCCCGGCCGTCCTTGCACCGCCCCGGCCGGCCCGCCCAGGGAGCCCCCGCCTCGCCCCGTCGGCGCCTCGCCCTCAGCCCTGTCCCGTACGCGCCCGCCACGGCAGCTCCGCCGTCACCCGCGTCGGTCCGCCCTCCGGCGAATCCAGCACGAACAGCCCGTCCACCGACCCCAGCCGCTCGGCGAGCCCGGCCATTCCGCTGCCGCCGTCCAGCCGCGCCCCGCCCCGCCCGTCGTCCTCCACCTGGATCAGCAGCCGGTCCTTGACCCGCCACACCTCGACGGACGCCTGCCGCGCCGCGCTGTGCTTCGAGACGTTCTGCAGCAGCTCGGAGACGGTGAAATAGGCGATCCCCTCGATGGCGGGCGCGGGCCGCTCGGCCAGGTCCACGGAGGTCGTGGCCCGCACCGTGCAGCGCCCGGCCAGCGAGGCCAGCGCCGGGCCGAGCCCCCGGTCCGTCAGGATCGCCGGATGGATGCCCCGGGCCAGGTCCCGCAGCTCCTGCAGCGCCAGCTTCACCTCACCGTGCGCCTCGTCCACCATCGCCGCCGCCGCATCCGGGTCCACCAGCAACTTTTCCTTCGCCAGGCCGAGCCCCATGGCGAGCGCCACCAGCCGGGCCTGCGCGCCGTCGTGCAGATCCCGCTCGATACGCCGCAGATCGGCCGCGGCGGTGTCGGTGACCGTCATCCGGTCCGATTCCAGCTCGGCGATCCGCCGCTCCAACTCGTCGGAGGGCGAGAGCAGTCCGCGCACCATCGCCCGGTCCACGTTCGACAGCCGGCGCGCCAGCGAGGGCAGCACCGGCCAGCCCACGAAGAGCGAGACGAGCGTGACCGAAAAGGTGAGCACGGCCCAGGGCAGCCGGATGAACGCGAACAGCGCGTGCCGCCAGGCGACCGGATCCTTCAGGCACGTCCACAACCAGGGGACGAAGCCCTGCTCAGCCGCCCGTAGCGGGCTCGGCTCGTCGACCCGCACCCCGAGCTGCGCCCGCGCCCGTGCGCGTTCCACTTTCCCGTACCGGCGGCACGCCACCAGGCCCGTCGCCAGCAGCGGCACCCCGATCACGGTGACGGACAGCCCGATCCCGAGCGCGAGCCAGACCACCAGCACCACGAACGCGACCACGGCCACGGGGAAATTGGAGAGCAGATACGCGATCTCGCGCCAGGTGAAGGCGCTGAGCGCTGCCGTGGGCGGGGGTGGTGAGGTGCCGTCAAGGGCGTCATCGGCGGCACTGGGCCGGGAACTCTCCGTCATACGCCCAGCCTGCCTGGAGGCGGTTCCGGGTGCCATGGGGTGACCGGTGCGCCGGTGGTGGGGTTTTCCCCACCTTCGGCACCCGTCCGCCGCGGCATCGGCGCAGGTTGGTGGCTATCTCGTTACCGCCGATGGTGGACAGGGCGCGGCGGCGGGCCCGTATGGTGATGCGGTGCAGAGCGGGAGAGGCGGGGCGATGGCGCAGGGTTGTGACGGCCAGGTGCTGGTGCCGGATCCCGTTGGGGCGGACCTCACCAACGAGGCGACCGGATCTCTCGACATCCGCGGCTGGGGCTGGGGCGAACGGACCAGGGCCTGGACGGCGGTGACGGCGAGCGTGCTGCTCGCCGCGGCCACCGGGATCTGCGCGGTCACCTGGTACGGGGGCGGAGGCACCGCCCTCTGGCTCTGTGGCGCCGCCGTGCTCGTCGCGGGCGCCGGCACGGTGACCGGCCTGGTGGCCGGACGGCCGGGCCGTCACGCACCGGTTGTCGCCCTGTTGCTGCTCGGCGGCGCACTCGGGGGCGTCGCCGCCTGGCAGGCGGTCTCCGGTGGCGCCGCCCGGCTGGCCACCGCAGGACTGACCGTCGCCGCCGTGTTCGCGCTCCTCGGGCTCTGTACGCCACTGGGGCGCGGCGGCCTGACCGGTGCGGCGTCGATCGCGCTCGCGGTCGGCGCCTGGGAACTCGGTCTCGCGCTGACCACCCCCGCCCGAACGGGAGTTGCGCTCGGCTTTGTCTCCGTTCTCGTCCTCGGTTATCTGCCGCGGCTCGCACTGATGGCGGCCGGGCTGACCCGGCTGGACGACCAGCGCTCCGGTGGCACGCCGGTCAGCAGGCACCAGGTGGCGGCCGCACTGGACGCCACCCACCGGGGACTGGCCCTGGCCACGGTGGCGATGGCAGCCTCGGCCGGCGCGGCGGGGGTGCTGGCCGTGGACTCACCCGGTTTGTGGACCGTGCTCGCCGCACTGCTGCTCTGCGTCGTACTGCTCTCGCGGGCCCGCGCCTATCCGCTGGCGGTGGAGGTCGTCGCACTGCTGGCGGCCGGAACCGCCGTCTGCGTACGGCTCGTTCTGCTGTGGGCGACGGACGGCGGCGGGCAGATCGGCGCCCTGGTGGTGCTGGGCGTACTGGCGGCGCTGCCGGTTATGGCGCTCGCGGTACGGGTGCCGGAGTCCCTGGGGGCTCGGCTGCGGCGGTGGCTGGATCTAGTCGAGTCGGTCGGCGTGGTGGCGCTGATCCCGGTGGCCCTGGGGACCTTCGGGGTCTACAGCTTGCTGCTGGGTGCATCCTGACCCGGAAGGCTTCGGAGGGAACATGTCAGCGGAAGCGAGCGCCGGAGCACATACCAGCGCGGGAGCGAATACGAGCACGGGAGCGGAACCCGGTCGACCGGGCCGGGCGTTGAAGGAGCAGGAGGGGGGTGTCGGTTCGGTGAGTACGCATTCGGGTGCGAGGGACGGGGCCGGGCCGATGCCAGCGTTGGCTGCGGAGGGGGAGCCGGCGGAAGTCGCCCCGACGGCGCCTGCTGCCCCGGCTGTGCAGGGGCCCGCCGTTCCCCCGCAAGCCCCGGCCGCTCCGGCCTTGGCCACCCCGGACCCGGCCCCGGCCGTGCCGCCGGCGCCCGCAGTGCAGGCGTCCACCCCGACGCCCCTGGCACCGCACGTCCCCGGCACGCCGCCGACCACTCCACCGGCTCCCGCCCCCGGCCGCTACGGCCGTTCCGGATTGCCGGCCCGCACGCCCGTCTCGGTCCCCCTGCTGCCACCCGAACTGGCCGCCGGGCAGCCCAAACCGCGGCGTGGCGACCCGCTGGCCCGGCGGGCCGGGCGTGCGCTGCGCCGGGTGTTCGCCTCGTCCCCGGCCGCCGAGACGGCCGCCGTCACCCAGGCCGCGTATGCCATCCAGCAGCAGGTGACCACTGGCCGGCAGATCGCTGTGTCCAGCATCCGCGGCGGTGCGGGCAAGTCCACCGTCGCCGCCCTCTTGGCGCTCACCTACGCGCACTACCGCTCCGACCCGGTGCTCGCCGTCGAGGCCGATCCGGCGCTGGGCACGCTGCCGCACCGCCTCGGCGCCCGGGAAGTGCGCTGGTCGGGCAGCGATCTGGCAGAGATCGTCGACCCGTCGATGCTGATCACGGACCTGACCGGCTATCTCCTGCCGTTCGCGGGCGGCGGCTGGCTGCTGCCCGGCAGCCAGGGTTCCATCGGCACCCGGTTGGACCTGGACGCCTACCGGGTCGTGATGACTTCCTTGCGCCACCACTTCGCCGCCACCGTCGTCGACTGCGAGACGCTGCCCGCCGAGGTGGCGCGCACCGCCCTGGTGACCACTCAGGCGCGGGTGCTGGTCACCCCGGCAACGCCGGAGGGCGTGGCGGCAACCCGCTCCGTACTGAACTGGGTCGGCGGGCTGCACCCCGGCCTGCTGCCGACCACGGTGGTCGTGCTCACGCATTCCTCGCCCGATGCCGGTCTCGATGTGCGCAAGGCGGCCGAGCATCTGGGCGCCGGGGGAGCGGCTGTGCTCCCGCTGCCTTACGACCGCCATCTGGCGGCGGGCGGCGCCATCCGGACGGAACTGCTGGGCGAGCGGACGCGGGAGGCGGCGGCCCGGATCGCCGCCGAGGTGATGGACCGTGCCGTCTCGCGGGAGCCGGGCAGGAGGCAGGCTTACTCGCCGCAGGCCCAGCCTCCGCAGGCCCAGCCTCTGCAGGCGTATCCCCAGCAGGTGGTCCACGCCCCGGGGCAGGCCCCCGTCCCGCCGCGGTCCGCCGTCCCCGGGTACGCGCCCGCCACGCCACGGCCCGGTGTCCCCGGGCCGACGCCCGCAGCGCCGTACGCCTCAGCCCCCGGGTGCGCCCCCGCAACGCCGCAGCCGATGCCGCATCCCGTGGTGCCGCAACCGGTGCCCGTGTCCCAACAGCCGGCCCCGGCGCCCTTTCCGCCCCAGCCGGCCCCGGCGCCTCAGTCCGCCCCGCAGCCGATGTCCCGCCCCGCCCCGCAGCAGCCGCCGCAGCCGCCGCCCGCGACCCCAGCCCGGCCACCGGCCTCCGGCCCCGACACCCGCAGCCCGTTCGACGGCGGCCCCATACGCTGATCCGGAGCCGCGCAGTCCGGTCCGTGAGACACCTCGTGAGACAACCGGCCGGGCCATCTACGCTGCCGGCCACCCAGGTAGGGCGAAGTGGGGACAAGCCCACCGTCCGCGACGACGCGGTTGCGGGGCGCGGCCAGGGCAGGGCCTAGACTCCGGTCCGTACAGATCGTCGAAGTCGTTGAACAAGCGCAGTCAGGGAGCGAGGGGCGGACGTGCCGGACGCGACCGTACGCACCACCATCGCCGGGGACTATTTCCAGGGATACTCGGTTGTAGGGCTCATCGCCGTGATCGGCGTGCTCTTCGTGGCCGTGGCCTTCGGAGCCGGGCGGTTGCTGCGGCCTGTGGTGCCGACTCCCGAGAAGCTGCTGACGTACGAGTGCGGCGTCGACCCGGTCGGCGAGGGATGGGCGCACACCCAGGTCCGCTACTACGTCTACGCCTTCCTCTACGTCGTCTTCGCCGTCGACTCGATCTTCCTGTTCCCCTGGGCGACGATCTTCGCCGCCCCCGGTTTCGGCGGCGTGACGCTGGTGGAGATGTTCATCTTCCTCGGCTTCCTCGCCGTCGGCCTGCTCTACGCATGGAAGAAGGGCGTCCTGGAATGGACGTGACCCCCGCCGCCAACGGAACCGCAGCCCCCTCCGAAGGCGCCGCCCCCCAGTACCTGCCCGAGCCCCGGCGTCTGGGCACGCTGGCCCGGCTCGCGCCCGAACCGATGAAGGTGGTCCTCAACTGGGGCCGCCGCTACAGCCTGTGGGTCTTCAACTTCGGCCTGGCCTGCTGTGCCATCGAGTTCATCGCCGCGTCCATGGCCCGGCACGACTTCATCCGGCTCGGCGTGATCCCGTTCGCGCCCGGCCCCCGCCAGGCCGACCTGATGGTCGTCTCCGGCACGGTCACCGACAAGATGGCGCCCGCGGTCAAGCGGCTCTACGAGCAGATGCCCGAGCCGAAGTACGTCATCTCCTTCGGGGCCTGCTCGAACTGCGGCGGCCCCTACTGGGACTCGTACTCCGTCACCAAGGGCGTCGACCAGATCATCCCGGTGGATGTGTACGTACCGGGCTGCCCGCCGCGGCCCGAGGCGCTGCTGCAGGGCATCCTCAAGCTTCAGGAGAAGATCGCCCGCGAGTCGCTGGCGGAGCGGTACCAGCAGGGCGGTGCCCGGCCCTCGGCGGCCGCGCTGCGCAGCGGCCTGGTGCCGCCGCCCGCGCCGAAGACTGCGGGCGGGGAGTCCCGATGAGCGAGCAGCAGCAGCCCGAGCAGCCGGTTGAGCAGGCGCCTGAGCAGCCGGAGCAGCCCGTTGAGGCCGCGGCCGAGCCGGTCGCCGAGCCGGTCGTCGGCTGGCTGCCGCGGCCCGCGAGCGAGATCTTCGGTACCGGCGCCACCGCGGAGCTGGCCTATGACCTGCTGACGGTCGACGTCCCGGCGGACGGCTGGCTCACCGCCCTGACGGCCGCCCGCGACGACCTCGGCTGCACCTATTTCGACTGGCTGAGCGCCGTCGACGAGCCCGGCACCGGCTTCCGGATCTGCGCGCACCTCGCGGATGTGGCGCAGCGGGGGACCGTCCACCGGCTGATCGTCCGTACGACCGTGCCGCACGACGCGGCCGCGCTGCCCACCGCCGTGGGTGTGTACGCGGGCGCGGGCTGGCACGAACGCGAGACCCACGAGATGTTCGGCGTCGACTTCACCGGCCATCCGCACCTCGTACCGCTGCTCCTGCCGGACACCTTCGAGGGCCACCCGCTGCGCAAGGACTTTGTGCTCGCGGCGCGGGTCGCCAAGGCGTGGCCGGGCGCGAAGGAGCCGGGGGAGTCCGAGCACGGCGGGCCCAAGCGGCGTCAGATGCTGCCGCCGGGCGTTCCCGACCCGAACGACTGGGGTCCGCTGAAGGGCCAGCTGCCGCCTGCGCCCGCGCGTCCTGCGCGGGGTGCGCGGGCGGCGGGCGGCGCGCGGGCGGCGGATGCCGCCGCGGGCGAGCGCCCGGTGCGGCGTGCGCGGACGGCGGGTGCCGGGTCGGCGAGCCAGCAGGCGGGGGAGGCCGCCGAGGCCCCGGCTGCCGCAGCGCCTGCCGAGCGGCCGGAGCGCTCCGAGCGCCCGGCGCGGCGTACCCGTTCGGCGAGTGCGGGGTCGGCGAGTCAGCAGGCGGCGGAGGCGGCCGCGCCCCAGGAGACCCCGCCGGCGCCGGCGAAGGAGGCGGCCGCGCGCTCCTCCGACGCCCCCTGGCACCACGCCCGCCCGGCCTTCGACGAGGCGGAAAAGAGCCCGGAAAAGAAGGCGGAGCCGGAGCCGACGGCCGAACCGGCCCCGAAGCCCGAGCCGAAGCCCGAGCCCGCCCCGGAGCCCGCCCCCGGACCGCAGCCGAAACAGGACGACCCCCAAGACCCGGCAGGAGGCGAAACCCCATGAGCGACACCCTCTCGATCGCCCTCCGCCTCATCGCCGTCTTCGTCGTCTTCCTGGTCTTCCCC
Organism: Streptomyces sp. NPDC028368; assembly: GCF_055565615.1. Lineage (NCBI taxonomy): Bacteria > Bacillati > Actinomycetota > Actinomycetes > Kitasatosporales > Streptomycetaceae > Streptomyces > Streptomyces sp. NPDC028368. The sequence continues at coordinate 108,632 of NZ_JBVHTY010000020.1, forward strand.
CTGGTCGTCGGGCAGACCGAGCACAAGGTCATGGCCCATATGCAGGGCCGCCTCGGCCCCATGTACGCCGGCGGCTTCCACGGCTGGGCGCAGCTGGTCGCGGACGGCGTCAAGTTCGCGCAGAAGGAGGACGTCGTCCCGGCGGGCGCCGACCGGCGGATCTTCCAGCTCGCGCCGGCCGTCGCCCTGCTCCCGTACCTCCTGGTCCTGGTCGCCATACCGATCGGCCCGCACAACGCCGTCGGGCAGGTCGTCGACGCCGGCATCTTCTTCGTGCTCGCCGTCATGGGCGTCGGGGTGCTCGGCTCCCTGATGGCGGGCTGGGCGTCGGCCAACAAGTTCTCGCTGCTCGGCGGTCTGCGCACGGCCGCGCAGCTGCTGGCGTACGAGCTGCCGATGCTGCTCGCCGCCGCATCGGTCGCGATGGCGGCCGGCACGCTCTCCCTGCCGGGCATCCTGGACGCCTTCCACTGGTGGTGGGTGCCCTGGCAGCTCATCGGCGGAGTCGTCTTCTTCACCGCGGGGCTCGCCGAGCTGCAGCGGCCGCCGTTCGATATGCCGGTCGCCGACTCGGAGATCATCTTCGGCGCGTACACCGAGTACACCGGGCTGCGCTTCGCGCTCTTCCTCCTGGCCGAGTACGCGGGCATCGTCGTGCTCTGCGCGCTGACCTCCGTCCTTTTCCTCGGCGGCTGGCACGGCCCGTTCGGCCTCGACGGCCTCGGCTGGCTGTGGACGCTGCTGAAGACCGCGATCCTCGCCTTCGGCGTCATCTGGCTGCGGGTCACCTACCCCCGGCTGCGCGAGGACCAGCTCCAAAAGCTCGCCTGGACGGGCCTCATCCCGCTCGCTCTCGCCCAGATCGCCCTCACCGGCGTCATCAAGGTGGTGATCTCCTGATGTCCCTCCCGTCGCCCGACCACCACCCCTCAACGACGCCCTCCGGGCGGCCTCGTTCGTTCCCCGGAGCCGGCCTCGCCAAGGGCCTGGCCGTCACCCTGCGCACGATGACGCGGAAGTCCGTCACCGCGCAGTACCCGGACGTCCAGCCCGACCTCGCACCGCGCACCCGCGGCGTCATCGGGCTGTTCGAGGAGAACTGCACGGTCTGCATGCTGTGCGCCCGCGAGTGCCCGGACTGGTGCATCTACATCGACTCCCACAAGGAGACGGTGCCGCCCGCCGCCCCCGGTGGGCGCGAGCGCAGCCGTAATGTGCTGGACCGCTTCGCGATCGACTTCGCGCTGTGCATGTACTGCGGCATCTGCATCGAGGTCTGCCCGTTCGATGCGCTCTTCTGGTCGCCGGAATTCGAGTACGCCGAGACGGACATCCGCGAGCTGACGCATGAGCGCGACAGGCTCCGCGAGTGGATGTGGACGGTCCCCGAGCCGCCCGCGCTCGACCCGGCGGCCGAGGAGCCCAAGGAGATCGCCGCCGCCCGCAAGACCGCGGACAAGCTCGCCGCCCAGCAGGCGGCCGAGGCCCAGCAGGCGGCCGAGGCCGCGGCCCAGGACCAGGCCCAGGACACCAAGGAGGAGGGAACGTGACGCTCGCCGCCACCGCCGCAAGCCACGGCTTCCTCTCACCCACCGGTGTCGAGATCGCCTTCCTCCTGGTCGGCATCGCGACCCTCGGCGCGGCCGTCATCACCGTCACCACCAAGCAGCTGGTGCACGCCGCCCTCTGGCTGGTCGTCGCCCTCGGCGGGATCGCCGTCGAGTACCTCCTGCTGACCGCCGAGTTCATCGCCTGGGTGCAGGTGCTGATCTACGTCGGTTCCGTGGTCGTCCTCCTGCTCTTCGGGCTGATGCTCACCAAGGCGCCCATCGGCCGTTCCCCGGACGCCGATTCCGGCAACCGCTGGGCCGCGCTCGTGGTGGCCGTCGCCGCGGCCGGCGCGCTGGTCTGGGTCGTCGTGGATGCGTTCCGGGCCACCTGGATCACTTTCGACGGCGCCGCACAGGGCTCCACCGAGGCCTCCGGGCGCAGCCTCTTCCAGTACTGGGTGCTGCCCTTCGAGGCGCTGTCCGTACTGCTGCTCGCCGCGCTCGTCGGGGCGATCGTGCTGTCCCGGCGGACCGGTGAGGCGGGCGCCAAGGGTGCCGTGTCCGCCGTACGCGCCGGCTCCGCCGCCGGCCCGCGAGAGGACCAGCGCTGATGCATCTCGCCTATCCGGCCGTCCTCGCCGTCCTCCTCTTCTGCACCGGTCTGTACGGCGTGCTCGCCCGCCGCAACGCGATCCTGGTGCTGATGTCCGTCGAGCTGATGCTCAACGCCGTCAACCTCAACCTCGTCGCCTTCGACGTCTGGCTGCGCGACACCCTGCACGCCGGCCAGGCGCTGACCCTTTTCACCATCGCCGTCGCCGCCGCCGAGATCGGCATCGGCCTGGCGATCGTGCTGCTCGTGTACCGCAACCGCGGCAGCTCCGACATCGACCGGCTCCGTGACCTCGCGGAGCGGCCGGACGGTGCGGGCCCCGACGGGCAGCCACAGCCGGACACCAAGGCGGAGGCCCCCGCGTGACGCTCACGACCACCGCCGTCCTCGTCCCCCTCCTGCCCTTCCTCGGAGCCATCGCAGGCCTCCTCCTCGGACGCCGCACGCCCGGCTTCGTCCGCCCGCTGGCCGTCCTGCCGACGCTCGCCGCGGCGGCGCTCGCCATCAGCGTCGCCGTCGAGCAAGGCGGCGGACCGGCCACCGACGTCGCCACCCAGCTCACCCCGACCGGCTCGATCCCCATCGACCTGGCCCTGCACATCGACGGCTTCGCCGCGCTGATCGCCGTCCTGGTCGGCGTCGTGGCGACCTGTGTGCAGATCTACTCCACCGGCTATCTGCGCGACGATCCGCGCTACCCCTCCTACGCCGCGCTGGTCTCGCTCTTCACCTCCGCGATGCTGCTCGTCGTCTACACCGGCGACCTGATGGTGCTGCTGGTCGGCTGGGAAGTCATGGGCATCTGCTCGTATTTCCTCGTCGGCCACTACTGGGAGACCGAGGCCGCCCGCGCCGCCTCCCTCAAGGCCTTCCTCGTCACCAAGCTCGGTGATGTCCCCTTCCTCTTCGGCATCTTCGCGCTGGCCGCCGACGCCGGTACGTTCCGGATCACCGGCATCCTCGGCCACGTCGCCGCCGGGGGACTGGACCACCCGACGCTGATCGCGCTGCTGCTGCTGGCCGGCGTCGCGGGCAAGTCCGCGCAGTTCCCGCTGCACACCTGGCTCCCGGACGCGATGGCCGGCCCGACGCCCGTCTCGGCGCTCATCCACGCCGCGACGATGGTGGCCGCCGGTGTCTATGTCGTGGCCCGGCTCCTCCCCGTCTTCGCCGCCTCCGCGGCCGCGCTGGTCGTGCTCGCCGTCATGGCCGCGATCACCATGGTCGGCTCCGGTCTGGCCGCGCTCGCCCAGGACGACATCAAGCGCGTACTGGCCTATTCGACGGTCGGTCAGCTCGGCTACATGACCGGCGCGCTGGCCGTCGGCGACCGCGGTGCCGCCGTCTTCCACCTCCTTACGCACGGCGCGTTCAAGGCCCTGCTCTTCCTCGGCGCGGGCGTGATCATCCACGCCGCGGGGACGAACTCGCTGGCCGCCATGTCCCGGATGAGCGGCCTGGCCCGGCGCATCCCGGACGCCTACTGGACCGTCACCGTCGCGCTGCTCGCGCTCGCCGCGATCCCGCCGTTCGCCGGCTTCTTCTCCAAGGAAGCCGTCCTGGGCGCCGCCGAGCACGCCGCCACCGGTGACGCGCACGGTATTCCCGGCGCGGCCGGCTGGACCGTACTGATCTCCGGACTGCTCACCGCTCTCCTCACCGCGAGCTACGCCACCCGCCTGTGGCTGCTCGCCTTCAAGGGCAAGGGCACCGAGGTCCCCGACCACGGCCCCCAGCCCATCGTCATGAACGCCATGCTGTGGGTCCTGTTCCTCCCCACCGTCGCGCTCGGCCTGGCGGGCCCCTATCTGCCCGACTGGTTCGACGGGCGCTCGCTCACCCCCGAGCTCACCACCTCCGTCCTGGGCACCGGCGTCGCTCTCGTCGGCGGCCTGGTCACCTACGCGACCTGGCGCCACACCAGCGCCCTCGCGGCCCGCGTCCCCCTCGGCGCGGTCGCCGTCGCCCCGGACGCCACGCCCGCCCTCGCCGAGGAGCTGGCCATCGAGAGCCACGCCCCCGCCTACGGTGACGTCGCCGGCGCCCCGGACCCGGCCGACCCCGGCCGGGTTCTCCTCGGCCCGCTCCACCGCCACGCGGCCGTTGGCTTCCATCTCGACGCCGTCTACTCCGCGCTGTTCGTCCGGCCCGTACGCGCCGCCGCCACGCTCGTCCGCTTCCTCGACCGCGAGGTCGTCGACACCTACGTGCGCGGTGCGGGCGCCGCCCCCCGCTGGCTGGGCGCCGCCGTCCGCCGCGCCCAGACCGGCAACGTGCAGACCTACCTCGGCGCGCTGCTCGCGGGCTCGCTCGTCCTGGCCGTCGCCGCTGTCCTCGTCGCTACGGGCACGGGAGCCTGACCGATGCCGTACACGCCCGGGGCACGCGCCCCGCACCGCCGACCCACACTCCTCGCGGCCGAGCTCGCCGGAGCCGAAACCCTGAGGAGGGCCTGACCCGTGAACCCCACCGCTCTGCAATTCCTCCTCGCGGCGCTCATCGTGCTCCCCCTTCTGGGCGCGGCCGCCGCCCTGCTCCCCGCCCCGCCCGGCCTCCGCGGCCGCAACCCCGACCAGGCCGTACTGCGCCACGGCGTGACCGTCACCGGCGTCGTCCTCGCCGCCGCCCTCGCGCTGGCCATCGGCTTCGACCACGACCACCCGGCCCGTATGCAGGCCACCACCGACATCAGCTGGATCCCGGCGCTCGACATCCGCATCCATCTCGGCGTCGACGGCATCTCGCTCCCCCTTGTCGTCCTGACCGCGCTGCTGACCTTCCTCTGCGCGCTCTACAGCTACTTCAAGATGCCAACGGGCCCGTCACCCAAGGCATTTGTGGCCCTGCTGCTCACCCTTGAGGCAGGCACCCTCGCCGCCTTCGCCGTCCTCGACCTGATGCTGTTCTTCCTCGCCTTCGAGATGGTCCTCATCCCGATGTACTTCCTCATCGCCCGCTGGGGCGGCGCCGGGAAGCAGGCGGCGGCCTGGAAGTTCATCCTCTACACGCTGCTCGGCTCGGTCGTGATGCTGCTCGGCCTCCTCCTCATCGGCGTGAAATCCGGCACGTTCGACATGGTCGCACTGGCCACTGACAACGGTCCGAAAGCCCAGCTCAGCCATACAGTTCAGCTTCTGGCGGTGCTCGCCATCGGCATCGGACTGGCCGTCAAGGCCCCGATGTGGCCGCTGCACAGCTGGCTGCCGGACGCGCACACCGCGGCCCCCACCGTCGGCTCCGTGCTGCTGGCCGGCGTCCTGCTGAAGATGGGCACGTACGGGTTCGTCCGCATCGCGCTGCCGATCACGCCCGAAGGCATGCACACCTTCGCGCCGTACCTCGCCGCGTTCGCCGCCATCGGCATCATCTACGGATCCCTCGCCTGCCTCGCCCTCGTCCGCAAGGGCGCCAAGGGCGACCTCAAGCGGCTGATCGCGTACAGCTCCGTCGGCCACATGGGATTCGTCCTGCTCGGCATCGCGAGCATGACCCCCACCGGCGTCAACGGCGCGCTGTTCGCCAACATCGCCCACGGCCTGATCACCGGCCTGCTGTTCTTCCTGGTCGGCGCCCTCAAGGACCGCACCGGCAGCACCGACCTCGACACCCTCGCGGGCAGCACCGGCGCCGCCCTGTACGGCAAGGCCCCCCGCTTCGGCGGACTCCTCGCCTTCGCGGCCGTCGCCTCGCTCGGCATCCCCGGACTCGCCGGCTTCTGGGGCGAGATGCTCGCGATGTTCGGCGCCTTCCGCCCCGCCGCGGGCCTCAGCCGCCCCGCCTTCCTGACCTTCATGGTCCTGGCCGGCCTCGGCACCCTGCTGACCGCCGCCTACCTGCTGCTCGTCGTCCGCCGCATCTGCATGGGCGGCCACCTGGTCGCCGAGGCGGCACCCGGCGAAGAGCCGGTGTCCATGGAAACGCCCGTGCCCGTCATCCCCGACATCGCGCGCCATGAATACGCGGCCTGGACCCCCCTCGCCGTTCTCACCGTCCTCGCCGGACTGTGGCCCGCGGCCCTCCTCGGCCTCACGAACCCGGCCGTCCAGCAGCTCCTCGGAGGCGGTAAGTGATGAGCTCGGTCACCTCTCTGGTCCAGTCCGTCGACTGGCTCGCCGTCGCGCCGCCCACCATCGCCGCGGCCGTCGCCCTGGTGGTGCTCGTCGCCGACCTCTTCCTGCCCGCCACCAGGAAGCCGCTGCTCGGCTGGGTGGCGACCGCCGGCCTCGCGCTGGCCGCCCTCTCCCTGCTCCCCCTCCTGAACGGCGACCGCCGCACCTTCTGCCTCACCGGTCACCCGGACGTCTGCAGTTACGTGGCCGATCCGTTCGCCCTCGTCATCCAGTTCCTGGTGCTGGCCGGGGCGCTGCTGACCGCCCTGCTGTCCATCGACACCATCAAGGACCACGACCTGCCCACCGGCGAGTACTGGTTCCTGCTGCTCTCCTCGGCGGCCGGCGCCGCCCTGCTGCCCGCCTCCCGGGACCTCGCCACCTTGGTCATCGCCCTCGAAGTGGCCTCGCTGCCCGCCTTCGCGCTGGTCGGGCTGCGACGCGGCGACCGGCTCTCCTCCGAGGCGGCGCTCAAGTTCTTCCTCTCCTCGGTGGCCGCTACCGCCGTGATGCTGCTCGGCGTGAGCTTCCTGTACGCCGCCACCGGAAGCCTGCACCTCTCCCGGGTGGCGCACACCCTCACCGACCTGCCCGACCCCCGGCTCGCGACACTTGCCACCGTGGGCGTCGCGCTCACCCTGGTCGGCTTCGCCTTCAAGACCGCGGCCGTCCCGTTCCACTTCTGGGTGCCCGACACCTACGTCGGCGCGCCGCTGCCGATCGCCGCGTACCTCTCCGTGATCGGCAAGGCCGTCGGCTTCTCCGGCCTGATCCTCGTCACGGTCCAGGGCTTCCCCTCGTACGCGAACGTCTGGGGCCCGGCGCTGGCCGTCCTGGCCGCGCTCACCATGACCGTCGGCAATGTCGCCGCGCTCCGCCAGGACCCGCGCCGCGCGCACAGCGCCGTACGCCTGCTCGCCTGGTCCTCGGTCGGCCAGGCCGGCTACCTCCTGGTCCCCATCGCGGCGGCCGGCTACAGCGACAACCCGGCGCACGCCATCGGCTCCACCGTCGCCTACGCCCTGATGTACGGCGCGGTGAACCTCGGCGCCTTCGCCATCGCCGCCCTGGTGGCCCGTACCAGCCCCGCCAACCGCATCACCGACTACCGGGGCCTGTACGCCCGGCGTCCCCTGGCGGCGCTCGCCCTCGGCTTCTTCCTGCTCTGCCTCGCGGGTCTGCCGCCGGGCATCATCGGCCTCTTCGCCAAGGTGACGGTGTTCTCCGCGGCGGTCGACGCGGGCCTGGCCTGGCTCGCCGTCGTCATGGCCATCAATGTCGTGATCGCGCTCTACTACTACCTCCAGTGGACCGCGATCCTCTTCCGGGGCGCCGAGGCCACCGAGTCCACCGAGGCCACGCCCGCGGGCCGGCCCGTGCCGCACGCCAGGATCCCGGCCGCCCTCACCACCGCCATCGCCCTCGCCACGGCCCTGGGCATCGCCCTCTCCGGCGCCCCCCAGCTCGTCCTGCGCTTCGCCTCCGGGGCGCTCCTCTAGCCGTATCGCCGGCCGTATCCACGGCCGTATCTCCGGTCGTACGGGGGTCCAGGCGTCCTCCGAGGCCTCGCCGCACCCCGTACGGCCGTAAGGCCCCACCGGGCGCCCTCCCGTACCCCGCCCGGCGCCGCCGCGCGTGCACCGGGGAACCAGCCCTCGCCATCTCGCGTTGACCAGTGAGTAAGGGTCCACTGGAGAGTGGAGAAACGCAGCACAGGGTTCCCCTGCCGCACCGCTTGGAGGGCGTACCGTGCACCGCCGGCACAACGGGCTAAGGACCGCTGTACTCCTCGGAGGACTGTCCGCGCTCATCATCGTCATCGGCAGCCTTTTCGGCCGTACGGGCCTGATCATCGCCGTTCTCGTCGCCCTGGGCACCAACGCCTACGCGTACTGGAACAGCGACAAACTCGCCCTCAGGGCCATGCGCGCCCGCCCCGTCAGCGAATTCGAGGCCCCGCAGCTCTACCGCATGGTCCGCGAGCTCTCGACGGCCGCCCGCCGGCCCATGCCGCGCCTGTACATCTCCCCGACCCAGGCCCCCAACGCCTTTGCCACCGGCCGCAACCCCCGCAACGCCGCCGTCTGCTGCACCGACGGCATCCTCCAGCTCCTCGACGAACGCGAACTGCGCGGCGTCATCGGCCATGAGCTCAGCCACGTCTACAACCGCGACATCCTCATCTCCTCCGTCGCGGGCGCGCTGGCCTCCGTCGTGATGTTCCTCGTCAACTTCGCCTGGCTGATCCCCATAGGACGGTCGGAGGACGACGAGGGCCCCGGCCTTCTGGGCATACTGCTGATCATGATCCTCGGCCCGGTGGCGGCCTCGCTCATCCAGCTGGCCGTCAGCCGCTCCCGCGAGTACCAGGCGGACGCCTCCGGGGCCCAGCTCACCGGCGACCCGCTGGCCCTCGCCTCGGCCCTGCGTAAGCTGGAAGTGGGCACCCAGCAGCTGCCGCTCCCGCCCGAGCCGCGGATCGAGACCGCCAGTCACATGATGATCGCCAACCCATTCCGGCCGGGCGAGGGACTGTCCAAGCTGTTCTCCACCCACCCCCCGATGTGCGAACGCATCACCCGCCTCGAAGAGATGGCGGGCCACCGCCCCTGACGGGTGCCGATCCCGCGCAACGTTTCGGCACACTCCGTGCGTCTATCAGGGCAGACACATTCTCGAGCGCACTTTCGAGTGCCGTGGAAGGCTGCCGATCATGAAGCTCATCCTCAACGTCATCTGGCTCGTCCTGAGCGGCTTCTGGCTGGCGATCGGCTATGTCATCGCGGGCATCATCTGCTGCGTCCTGATCATCACCATCCCCTTCGGCATCGCCTCCTTCCGCATCGCGGGCTACGCCCTGTGGCCGTTCGGCCGCACCACGGTCGAACGGCGCGACGCCGGCGCCGGATCGGCGATCGCCAACATCATCTGGATCGTCTTCGCGGGCTGGTGGCTGGCCCTGGGCCACATCGTCACCGGCATCGCCCAGTGCGTGACGATCATCGGCATCCCCCTGGGCATCGCCAACTTCAAGATGATCCCGATCTCCCTGATGCCCCTCGGCCGCGAGATCGTCCCCACCGACCAGCCGTTCGCCACCCGCTGACGGCCCCGGCCGCCCTCACCGCCGTACGAGCCCGCGAGGTCCCACGAACCGCTTGAACCCCAGCGGCTGCACGCCCTCCAGGCTCGCGATGAAGCCCATCACCGCCCCGTCGCCCTGCAGTGCGGCCTCGACCTGGCGCTGATGGGCCTCCGCGCGCGTCCACTCGCTGTAATTGACGACCTGGCGCCCGTCCTCGCTGATGTGGAAGTGGGAGCCGAACGCGCCGTCGCCGCCCTGGCGGCCGTCGAACATGTCCATCAGGCCGTCGACGAGCCGCCGGGCCGCGTCGTGCCCCGACGTCCGGAAGGCGACCCGTACGACGCAGCCCGGCGTGCCCGGCACTCCCTCGGCCAGCAGGCTGCGGTACAGCCGGAAGCGGCCCGGCCCCGTATTGCCGACGTCCCCGACGCTGTCCAGGGCCGCCGCGATCCGCTCGCGCAGCCCGGTGTCCTCGGTCCGTACGAACTCCTGGTGCGCCGCATCGCTGGTCCACTGCGCGTAATTGAGGACGCTCGAGCCGTCCGTCCCGGTGAACAGCACCCGCGAGAGAAAGCCCGCCGGCAGCGGGGTCCGTGCCCAGGCGCGAGCCACGCCCTCCACGACGGCCCGTTGGCCCTCGGGGCCGCCCGCGTCCCACTCACTGATCAGTACGGCGCCGACATCCGGCCGCCGGATCTCGGGGAACGCGTCCGTCAGGAACTCACGGTGCGTGCTCGGCCGGTGCGTGCTCTGCTGTGATGTCATGGCATCACCCTGCAACCTCAACCAAAATTGAGGTCAAGTCCCGCAGGGAGGCCCGGAACCTTCCCCGGGAACACCGGTGGGGCGGCACGCCGAAGCGTGTCGCCCCATCCACGGGCACCCGAAAACCGGATCCCTACCGGTAGTTCACAAACTGAACGGCGAAGTCCAGGTCCTTGCCCTTCAGCAGCTGTTGCACCGCCTGCAGGTCATCCCGGCTCTTCGAGCTGACCCGCAGCTCATCGCCCTGCACCTGCGCCTTGACGCCCTTCGGGCCCTCATCGCGGATGATCTTGGCGACCTTCTTGGCGTTGTCCTGCGAGATCCCCTCCTCGATCGAGGCGAAGATCTTGTACTCCTTGCCCGAGGCCTGCGGCTCGCCGGCGTCCAGCGCCTTCAGCGAGATCCCGCGCTTGACCAGCTTGGACTGGAAGATGTCGAGTACGGCCTTCACGCGCTCCTCGGCGTTGGCCCGCATCTCGATCTTCTCGCCCGACCACTCGATCGAAGCACCCACGCCCTTGAAGTCGTAGCGCTGCGAGATCTCCTTGGCGGCCTGGTTGAGGGCGTTGTCGACCTCCTGCCGCTCGACCTTCGAGACGATGTCGAAACTGGAGTCGGCCATGTTGAGTTGGCTCCTCGTACGTAGATCCGTCAGGGGTACGGCCCATCCCGGACCGCCAGCCAAGCCTAGCCACCCGTCCAAGATCCAGCGCTTCGGAATCGGGTGGCGAACCACCCCCAGCCATCGGGTATGGTTTACGTCGTTGCCACAGAGCACCGCCCCACAGCGGATCTCCCGGCAGCAAACCCTGGCGGTGTGCCCGAGCGGCCAAAGGGAGCAGACTGTAAATCTGCCGGCTTCGCCTTCCCAGGTTCGAATCCTGGCGCCGCCACAGGTGTAAAGGGGCCCGGATCGTAGCAATACGATCCGGGCCCCTTTCGTATGCCCGGAACCTCACGGACTGTGGACGACGTGGCTCAGGCCGCAGGAGGCGAGATCGTACGCCGCAGCCCGCTGACGCCTGGGCTCCACGCCTGACATTCTGATGGGCGGTTGCATGCGGCGGATACTTCGTGCAACGCGATGACGGCCGGGGGTGTCCGTGGGTCTGTGGATATTCGCGCTGATGGGGGCCGCCGGGGGGGGCTGCTTCCGGGGCTTGTCGACTTCCACAGCCGTCTTCAGCAGTGGCGCACCGCGTACCAGCAGCACGGCCAAGCCGCCACCACCGCCCCCGCGACCGGAGCACCTCCTGGCTGCCGCTCGGCCGGACCTTCCACGTCACGGTCTGCGCGGTGCCGACGCAGAGTCCCGGCCGCAAGGGCACGTGGCAGCGGTACTGCTTCACGTTCGCCGGCCGGGACTTCGGCGACCTCATCAACAAGTAGCGACGGGCCCCGATCCACCGCAGCGCACCCGGGCCCCGGAGCGCTCCGCCGTCAGTGCGCCGCCACGTTCCGCACCGCCTCCGCCACCGGCACATCCCCGCTGATCAGCTCCAACGTCCGCCCCGCGGTGGCCGGTTGGATGAGCAGCTCCGCCAGGACGGCGGCCACATCGTCGCGGGACACCTGGCCGCGGCCGGTCGCATCGGCGAGCGTCACCAGGCCGGTTCCGGGGTCGTTCGTCAGCCCGCCCGGCCGCAGGATCGTCCAGTCGAGGCCGGCGCGGGCCCGTACGTCCGCGTCCGCGGCGCCCTTGGCCCGCAGATACGCCGCGAAGACCGGGTCGGTGCCCTCCGGCGGCTCACGGTCCGCGCCCATCGAGGAGACGACGAGGAAGCGGCGTACGCCCGCCGCCTCGGCCGCGTCCGCGAAGAGTGACGCCGCGCCGCGGTCCACGGTGTCCTTGCGCGTGGCGCCGCTGCCCGGCCCCGCGCCCGCCGCGAAGACGGCCGCATCCGCGTCCTGCAGATGGCGTGCCACATCCTCCACCGTCGCCGACTCCAGATCGCAGACCACCGGTTCGCCGCCCGCGGCCAGCACGTCGCCGGCCTGTTCCGGCCGGCGGATGATGCCCGCGACCTCGTCCCCGCGCCCGGCGAGCAAACGCTCCAGCCGCAGCGCGATCTGACCATGTCCACCTGCGATGACAATGCGCATGAACCCGACCGTACGCCGAAGTGCCCCCGCACACCGCGGGACCCGGCGGTGGGCGCCTCAGTGCGTCAACGCTGCGACTGGCGCGGCAGATCCAGCGCCACTTCCACCGCCGAGTCGCAGTACTCGCGCACCGCACTTGTCCGCGCGACCACCCGGCCCCGGTGCACCACGACGCGGCTGTACGCGAGCGAGAGCACCCCGGCGATCCGCTCACCCCGTACGGCCAGCAGCTCCGCCGGAAAGCCCGCCTCGACCCGCACCTCCGGCAGGCCCAGCGTCGCCCGCGCCGCCGCGCTCACCGTCTCGTACGCGGCTTCGGGCGTGGCCTCCCCGAGGGACGCCAGCAGATACGCGGCCTCCAGAGGGTCGCCGCGCCCCACCGGGTTCGCCACATCCCGCAGCGCCCCGCTGCCCGCCGCGACCCGCACTCCGGCGGCGCGCAGCAGCCGTACCGGGGCCGGCCGGGACACCCGCGAGCCGTGGCGCTCCAGGCCCGTGCAGTCCCCCTGCGGCAGGCAGACGACGGCGACATCGGCGGCGGCGAGCTGTTCGGCGACCCTGGCCGCCACGCTGCGCGGCATCCGGGCCATCCCGGCGCACGGCCCGAGTGCCACCCCGGGGCGCAGCCCGCCGGCCATCGCCGCGAAGCGGGACAGCCGGGCGGGATCGTCACCGTCCGTATGCAGATCCACCGGGCAGCCGTGCTCGCCCGCCACGTCCAGGACCGTCTCGACATACCCGGCCGGATCGGGATCGAGGTCCGGGCAGCCGCCGATGACCGAGGCGCCCATCTTGACGGCGTCCCGCAGCATCGCCAGCCCGTCCGCACCGGCCACCCCGGTCAGCACCCGTGGCACCGCGACCGCCGCCAGATCGGCGAGCCCCCGCAACGACCTGCGGGCCTGCAGCACCGCCTGCAGCGAGCGCAGCCCTTGGACGTCGCCGATCCGGACATGGCTGCGGGAGGCGGTGGCGCCGTGCCCCAGCTGCAGCAGCGCGGCCTCCGTCGTGCGCCGTTGAACGTCCTCGGGGGAGTCGGACGCGGGGCCCTCGGAGTCCGCGGTCAGTGCGGTGTCGCAGTGCGCGTGCGGTTCGGCGGGGGCGGGGAGCAGCAGATAGCCGGCGAGGTCGACGCGGGATCCCTGCGGGGCGAGGCTGCCGGCCGTCCCCACGGCCTCGATGCGCCCGCCGCCGAGTCGTACGTCCACCGTCCGGCCGTCGGCCAACCGGGCGCCGCACAGGACCAACGCGCCCGCGTCCGACCTGGCCTGCCGGCCCTTGTTCGGCTTTCCCCGCTTCCCCGGCTGTGGCTGCTGCGGTGAACTGCTGTCGGACATCGCGCTCCTCGAAGGCACACGGGCGTGCAAGATCACGCAGCGGTGTTCCGAGACTAGGGGGCCGCCGGGAGAGCTTCGCGCAGGCGCGAAATAGTCGTACCGGTGTGGTGTGCGGGGCGGTTGGTGCGCGGCCCGGATACGGATTTCACCTTTGGCTGCGGGCCGTGTAATGTCTTCATCGCTCGCCCCAATAGCTCAGTCGGCAGAGCGTCTCCATGGTAAGGAGAAGGTCTACGGTTCGATTCCGTATTGGGGCTCTGATGTGTGAGGCACCCGCCTTCGGGCGGGTTCCACTCGCATCGCAGCGGTGTAGCTCAGTCGGTAGAGCAAGCGGCTCATAATCGCTGTGTCACCGGTTCAAGTCCGGTCACCGCTACTGACAGTAGCCGATTGTGGGGTCGGTCCTCCGATCGGCTACTCTTTTATGCGTTAATCCGACCACCCGTCCGTCCAAGGAGCACTCACGTGGCTGCCACCGACGTCCGCCCGAAGATCACGCTGGCCTGCGTGGAGTGCAAGGAGCGGAACTACATCACCAAGAAGAACCGGCGTAACGACCCGGACCGTCTTGAGATGAAGAAGCACTGCCCTCGTTGCAAGTCGCACACCGCGCACCGCGAGACGCGATAACCCAGGCTCGTTCGTGAGGCCGTCCCCAATTTGGGGGCGGCCTCGCGGCGTTATCACCATCGACGCATCAGTACAGGGAGTTGCGAGCCCATGGCGCTCGACCAGTCTTTTGTGGGGCGCACGTACCCGCCCACCGACCCGTACGAGGTCGGACGGGAAAAGATCCGCGAATTCGCCGAGGCGATCGGCGACACCAACCCCGCATACGTGGATGCCGAAGCCGCCAAAGCGCTCGGGCACCTCGATGTGATCGCGCCGCCGACTTTTGTGTTTGCCATCACATTCAAGGCCGCGGGACGGGTCGTCGAGGACCCGCAACTGGGTCTGGATTTCAGCCGGGTGGTGCACGGCGACCAGAAGTTCGTGTACACCCGGCCGGTGCGCAGCGGTGACCGGCTGACCGTCACCTCCACCATCGAGGCCATCAAGTCCATGGCGGGCAACGACATCATCGACATCCGCGGCGAGGTCCACGACGAGGCCGGCGAACATGTGGTGACCGCTCTCACGAAGCTGGTGGCCCGCGCCGCCCGGGAGGCCTGAGATGACCGCCAAGATTTCCTATGACGAGGTCGAGGTCGGCACCGAACTCCCGGCGCAGTCGTTCCCTGTGAGCCGCGCCATACTCGTCCAGTACGCGGGCGCCTCCGGCGACTTCAACCCGATCCACTGGAACGAGAAGTTCGCCAAGGAGGTCGGGCTGCCGGACGTCATCGCACACGGCATGTTCACCATGGCCGAGGCGGTCCGCGTGGTCACCGACTGGGCCGGCGACCCGGGCGCGGTCGCCGAGTACGGCGTGCGCTTCACCAAGCCCGTCGTCGTCCCCAACGACGAGACCGGCGCGCTGATCGAGGTCAGCGCCAAGGTGGCCGCAAAGCTGGACGACGACGCCCGTACGGTGCGCGTCGACCTCACCGCGAGGAGCGCGGGCCAGAAGGTGCTGGGCATGTCCCGCGCCGTGGTCCGCCTGGCCTGATGGCAGGAGCGGGGGCGGCCGGCCGGGCTTTGCCGGACCGTCCCCGTACCCTTGGGCGCGTGCAGGAACTCCATGACGCCCCCCTCGCCCCGCTGACCACCTTCCGCCTCGGCGGCCCGGCGACCCGTCTCGTCACGGCCACCACCGACGACGAGGTGATCGCGGCCGTCCGCGCGGCCGACGACGCCGGGACCCCGCTGCTGATCATCGGCGGCGGCAGCAACCTCGTCATCGGCGACAAGGGCTTCGACGGCACGGCCCTGCGCATCGCCACCTCCGGCTTCGCGCTCCAGGGCACGGCCCTGGAGCTGGCCGCGGGCGAGAACTGGTCCGACGCGGTCGCCCGCACGGTCGAGGCCGGGCTGGCCGGCATCGAGTGCCTGGCCGGCATCCCCGGTTCGGCCGGTGCCACGCCGATCCAGAACGTCGGCGCGTACGGCCAGGAGGTCTCCGCCACGATCACCGAGGTCGTCGCCTATGACCGCCGGGCGGGCGAGACCGTCACGATCCCCAACGAGGACTGCGGTTTCTCCTACCGCCACAGCCGCTTCAAGCAGCACCCCGACCGGTTCGTGGTGCTGCGGGTGCGCTTCGCCCTGGAGGACGCCGGAGGCCTCTCCGCGCCCCTGAAGTACCCCGAGACGGCCCGCGCCCTCGGCGTCGAGGCGGGCGAGCGGGTCCCGGCCGCCGTCGCCCGCAAGACCGTGCTGGCACTGCGCGCCGGCAAGGGCATGGTGCTGGACGCCGAGGACCACGACACCTGGTCGGCCGGCTCCTTCTTCACCAACCCGATCCTCACCGAGGCCGAGCACGCCGCCTTCCTGGAGCGCGTCCACGGCCGCCTCGGCCCCGACGTCGCACCGCCCGCGTTCCCGGCCGGCGACGGCCTGGTGAAGACCTCCGCCGCCTGGCTCATCGACCGCGCCGGCTTCACCAAGGGCTACGGCAGCGGCCCGGCCCGTATCTCCACCAAGCACACCCTGGCCCTCACCAACCGCGGCACGGCCACCACCGAGGACCTTCTGGCGCTGGCCCGCGAGGTCCGTGACGGCGTGCAGGCGGCCTTCGGCGTCACCCTGGTCAACGAGCCGGTGACGGTCGGCGTCAGCCTCTAGGCGGGCGCTCACGGCGCCTACGGCACCCATGGACGCTCACGGGCGCTTACCAGCACCCATGGACGCTCACGGCTCCTACGCCGTCAGCCAGGCGTCGATGCCCGTCAGTAGCCGCTCCCGCTCTTCCTGCGGGGCCTGCGAGCCACGGACCGACTGGCGGGCCAGCTCGGCCAGTTCCGCGTCCGTGAAGCCGTGTGCGGTCCGGGCGATCTCGTACTGGGCGGCCAGCCGCGCACCGAACAGCAGCGGATCGTCCGCGCCCAGCGCCATCGGCACCCCCGCATCGAAGAGCACCCGCAGCGGCACGTCCTCCGGCTTCTCGTACACCCCGAGCGCCACATTCGACGCCGGGCACACCTCGCACGTCACCCCGCGCTCGGCCAGCCGCCGCAGCAACGCGGGGTCCTCCGCCGCCCGTACGCCGTGCCCCACCCGGCCCGCGTGCAGATCGTCCAGGCAGTCCCGCACACTCGCCGGGCCGGACAGCTCGCCGCCGTGCGGCGCCGCCAGCAGGCCGCCCTCCCGGGCGATGGCGAAGGCCCGGTCGAAGTCCCGGGCGAAACCCCGGCGTTCGTCATTGGACAGGCCGAAGCCGACGACGCCCTGGTCGGCATAGCGCACCGCGAGCCGGGCGAGCGTCCGGGCGTCCAGCGGGTGCTTCATGCGGTTCGCGGCCACCAGGACGCGGATGCCCAGGCCGGTGTCGCGGGAGGCGCGCTGCACCGCGTCCAGGATGATCTCCAGCGCCGGGATCAGCCCGCCCAGCCGGGGCGCGTACGAGGTCGGGTCGACCTGGATCTCCAGCCATCCCGACCCGTCCCGGACGTCCTCCTCGGCGGCCTCGCGCACCAGCCGCTGGATGTCCTCCGGCGAGCGCAGACACGACCGGGCGATGTCGTACAGGCGCTGGAAGCGGAACCAGCCGCGTTCGTCGGTGGCGCGCAGCCGGGGCGGTTCGCCGCCCCTGAGCGCGTCCGGCAGATGGACGCCGTATTTGTCGGCGAGCTCCAGCAGGGTCGTGGCCCGCATCGACCCGGTGAAGTGCAGGTGCAGGTGGGCCTTCGGCAATTGACGCAGATCACGCACGCTCTCCATCCGCAGATCTTGCCGTATGCGGGCGGCATGCGGGTAGGCCTCACCCCGAACGAAGGGTCTGCCGAAAGCGCGAGCGGGGCCGGAACATGTTCCGGCCCCGCTCATCAGCCGGCTGCCTACTTGGCCTCGGCCAGCAGCTTCTGCAGACGCGAGACGCCCTCGACCAGGTCCTCGTCGCCCAGCGCGTACGAAAGACGCAGGTAGCCGGGGGTGCCGAAGGCCTCGCCCGGGACGACCGCGACCTCGGCCTCCTCCAGGATCAGCTCGGCCAGCTCGACGCTGGTCTGCGGGCGCTTGCCGCGGATCTCCTTGCCCAGCAGCCCCTTCACCGACGGGTACGCGTAGAACGCGCCCTCGGGCTCGGGGCAGAGCACGCCGTCGATCTCGTTGAGCATCTGCACGATCTTGCGGCGGCGGCGGTCGAAGGAGACCTTCATCTCCTCCACGGCCGTGAGATCGCCGGAGACCGCCGCGATCGCCGCGGCCTGCGCGACGTTGGAGACGTTGGAGGTGGCGTGCGACTGGAGGTTCGCGGCGGCCTTGATGACGTCCTTGGGGCCGATCGCCCAGCCCACCCGCCAGCCGGTCATCGCGTACGTCTTCGCCACGCCGTTGACGACGATGCACTTGTCGCGCAGCTCGGGCACGACCACCGGCAGCGAGGAGAACTCCGCGTCGCCGTAGACCAGGTGCTCGTAGATCTCGTCGGTCAGCACCCACAGGCCGTGCTCGGCGGCCCAACGGCCGACCGCCTCGACCTGCTCGCGGGGGTAGACGGCACCGGTCGGGTTCGACGGCGAGACGAACACCAGCACCTTGGTGTTCTCCGTACGAGCGGCCTCCAGCTGCTCGACGGTCACGCGGTAGCCGGTCGTCTCATCGGCGACCACAGGGACCGGCACACCGCCCGCGAGCTGGATCGACTCGGGGTAGGTGGTCCAGAACGGCGCCGGGATGATGACCTCGTCGCCCGGGTCGACGATGGCCGCGAACGCCTCGTAAATGGCCTGCTTGCCGCCGTTGGTGACCAGGACGTTGGCGGCCTCGATCTCGTAGCCCGAGTCGCGGCGGGTCTTCTCGACGATCGCGGACTTGAGCTCGGGGAGGCCGCCGGCCGGGGTGTAGCGGTGGAACTTCGGGTTGTGGCAGGCCTCGACGGCCGCCTCGACGATGTAGTCGGGCGTGGGGAAGTCGGGCTCACCGGCGCCGAAGCCGATCACCGGACGCCCGGCGGCCTTGAGGGCCTTGGCCTTGGCGTCGACGGCGAGGGTGGCGGACTCGGAGATCGCACCGATGCGGGCGGAGACCCGGCGCTCGGTGGGGGACGATGCAGAAGGAGTGGCAGCGCTCATACAGGCATCGTCGCAGACCGCCACGGAGCCCGGCACACGGGTTTGCGGGCACCGCTCGGGGGGTTTCTGTTCGACGCCTGGCTCCGAAGCACGTACACTCGCTGACCGTTGGCCCTCAACGAGCCGCCGCGACCCACGCACTTAGTGCAGTCGGTCGTATGCGGTAGGTTGGGGGAACCACAAAGGGTCGTAGCTCAATTGGTAGAGCACTGGTCTCCAAAACCAGCGGTTGGGGGTTCAAGTCCCTCCGGCCCTGCTACACGCACTTCTCACCAAAAGTGCGTGCACGCGTACGTATGAAATGCACCGCCGTGCGGCTCAACCGGGCGCGGCACGGCCACGACCCGGATTCAGGTGAGGACGAGTGACGGACGCCCTGGGCTCCATCGACATGCCTGAGCGCGGTCGTTCCGAGGACGAGACCGCAGAATCCCAGAAGAAGCCCCGTCGCGGCGGTAAGCGCGGCAAGAAGGGGCCCTTTGCGCGTCTCGCGCTCTTCTACCGCCAGGTCGTGGCGGAGCTCCGCAAGGTCGTCTGGCCATCGCGCAGCCAGTTGTCGACGTACACCAGTGTGGTGATCGTCTTCGTCGTCATCATCATCGGTCTCGTAACCGTGATTGACTTGGGAATCAACCGAGTCGTCGGGTACGTCTTCGGCTGATCCCGCGGAGGGTGCCTTCAGCGGGCGGCCTTTCGCACGTTCAACCCCTTGAAGCAAGGAAGAAGCAGCCACGTGTCTGACCCGAACCTGAACGACGCCGCCAAGCCCGCCGCGGCCGCAGAGGCCGAGGTTGACGAGGCCGTCCCGGCTGAGGTCGAGGAAGACGCCGCGGCCATCGCTGATGACGAGGCTGCTGCGGACATCGTTGTGAGCGCCGATGACGTCGACGAGCTCGACGCCGAGGACGACGCCGCCGGTGAGCCCGCGGAATCCGCCGCCGTACACGTCGAGGACGACGCCGAGGTCGCCGAGCCCGAGGAGGAGCAGGAGCCGGTCGACCCGGTGGCCGCTCTCCGTGACGAGCTGCGTGGTCTCCCCGGTGAGTGGTACGTCATTCACACCTACGCGGGTTACGAGAACCGCGTGAAGACCAACCTTGAGCAGCGCGCCGTCTCGCTGAACGTCGAGGACTACATCTTCCAGGCCGAGGTGCCGCAGGAAGAGGTCGCTCAGATCAAGAACGGCGAGCGCAAGACCATCCGCCAGAACAAGCTCCCTGGCTACGTGCTCGTGCGCATGGACCTGACGAACGAGTCCTGGGGCGTCGTCCGTAACACCCCGGGTGTTACCGGCTTCGTCGGCAACGCCTACGACCCGTACCCGCTGACGCTGGACGAGATCGTCAAGATGCTCGCCCCGGAGGCCGAGGAGAAGGCCGCCAAGGAGGCCGCCGCGGCCGAGGGCAGGCCGGCGCCGTCCCGCAAGGTCGAGGTCCAGGTGCTCGACTTCGAGGTGGGCGACTCCGTCACCGTCACCGACGGCCCGTTCGCGACGCTGCAGGCGACGATCAACGAGATCAACGCCGACTCGAAGAAGGTCAAGGGCCTGGTCGAGATCTTCGGCCGCGAGACCCCGGTCGAGCTCAGCTTCGACCAGATCCAGAAGAACTGAGTTCTTCCGGAACACCAGCCACCGACCAGGTCAGACCGCGCCTCTACTGGGGGCACCTCCCGCTTGCGGGGGACGGTCTGACCTGCTCGGTTTTTGGCCGCGCGACTATACCCGTTATCGTTGTGCGGTATGCCTCCATCCGGATGACCGGATTGCGGGGCGAACCACCTCTCACTAGGACCCGGAGAGAGCATGCCTCCCAAGAAGAAGAAGGTCACGGGGCTTATCAAGCTCCAGATCAGCGCCGGCGCGGCCAACCCGGCTCCGCCGGTCGGCCCCGCGCTGGGCCAGCACGGCGTCAACATCATGGAGTTCTGCAAGGCCTACAACGCCGCGACCGAGTCGCAGCGTGGCATGGTCGTGCCGGTGGAGATCACGGTCTACGAGGACCGTTCCTTCACCTTCATCACCAAGACCCCGCCGGCCGCGAAGCTCATCCTGAAGGCCGCGGGCGTGGAGAAGGGCTCCGGCGAGCCGCACAAGACCAAGGTCGCCAAGATCACCGAGGCGCAGGTCCGCGAGATCGCCACCACCAAGATGCCCGACCTGAACGCCAACGACCTGGACGCCGCGTCGAAGATCATCGCCGGCACCGCCCGTTCCATGGGCATCACGGTCGAGGGCTGATCCCAGCCCTTATAGGCAACCCGTGGCAGGACCAGGCGCTGGTCCGCACCACGACTCCACCCCACTGCATCAGGAGCAGAAGTGAAGCGCAGCAAGACTCTTCGCAACGCGGACGCGAAGATCGACCGGGAGCGTCAGTACGCCCCGCTCGAGGCCGTCCGTCTCGCCAAGGACACCTCCGCCGCCAAGTTCGACGCGACCGTCGAGGTTGCCATGCGTCTGGGTGTCGACCCGCGCAAGGCCGACCAGATGGTCCGTGGCACCGTGAACCTCCCGCACGGCACCGGTAAGACCGCCCGGGTCCTGGTCTTCGCGACCGGTGACCGTGCTGCGGCCGCGGAAGCCGCCGGCGCCGACATCGTCGGCTCGGACGAACTGATCGACGAGGTCTCCAAGGGCCGTCTGGACTTCGACGCCGTCGTCGCCACCCCGGACCTCATGGGCAAGGTCGGCCGCCTCGGCCGCGTGCTCGGTCCCCGTGGTCTGATGCCGAACCCGAAGACCGGCACCGTCACCCCGGATGTCGCCAAGGCTGTCACCGACATCAAGGGCGGCAAGATCGAGTTCCGCGTGGACAAGCACGCGAACCTCCACTTCATCATCGGCAAGGTGTCCTTCGACGACACCAAGCTGGTGGAGAACTACGCCGCGGCGCTTGAGGAGATCAACCGTCTCAAGCCGTCCGCCGCGAAGGGCCGCTACATCAAGAAGGCGGTCATCACCACCACGATGGGCCCCGGCATCCCGCTGGACGCCAACCGCACCCGCAACCTCCTCGCCGAGGACGACGCCGTCTGATCTCTCCGGTCCTTTTGACCGACGGGACGATGGCGCTTCGTAGCGCGTGATCCTTGTCGTCAGGCCCCGCTTTCCGTAGGGAAAGCGGGGCCTGACGCGTTCCCTGTCAGTGCGCTGCACTACAGTCGCCCCCGAGGTCCGTAGAGGAGAACTAAGGGGGAGCCTCAAGTGCGTAGCACTCGTATCACCGCCATCGCGGCGGGGGTTGTCATCATGGTCGCCGGTCTGAGCGCCTGTAACGACGGCGGTGGCAAGGCTGCCGGCAGCGGCAGCGGCAGCGGCAGTGGCAGCAGCAGCGGTGGGAGCGACGCGGCGGGCAAGTCTCCGCTGGACGCCGCCCTGGCCTCGCTGAAGACGGCCTCGGAGCAGACGAACGGCAAGAAGTCCGCCGAGATCGAGGGCACGACCAAGAACGGTCCGGTCACGCAGTCCATGAAGGGCGCGATGGACTGGTCCAACGGCATGAACATGACCGTGGACATCACGACGAAGGGTGCCGGGGCCATGGGCTCGGGCAAGCCCGCGAAGGCGCTCTACACCCCGGACGCGATGTACATGAACATGGGCGTGCCGATGGGCGGCAAGTCCTGGATCAAGTACGACTACGACGTCATGGCCAAGAAGCTGGGCCCGTCGGGCGCCGTGCTCAAGGACATGATGCAGAACAACAACCCGGGCAGGTCGGTGGACCTCCTGGTGGCCTCCGGCAAGGTCAAGGCGGTCGGCAAGGAGGACGTCCGCGGCGTGCAGGCGACCCACTACACCGGCACGCTGTCGGTGAGCGAGCTGACCCGTATGCAGTCCAAGAACGTCAGCGAGGCGAACCTCAAGGCGCTCGAGCAGCAGCTGAAGCAGTCCGGCGCGACGACCGAGACCATCGACCTGTGGGTCGACTCGGGCAACCTGCTGGTCAAGAAGCGCGAGCAGCTGCAGGGCAAGAGCCCGTACGACTCGACGGTGTACTACTCGCACTACGGCACCAAGGTCACGGTGACGCTGCCCCCGGCCGGCGACACGATGGACTACAAGTAGGCCGTACGCCAGCGGTACACGGGCAGTACCGCGCGTAGCGAGCAGTAGCGGAGCGGGGGCGTCGAGGATGCCCCCGCTCCGCCGATTTGCCTGACCGCGGGCCGTTCCCGTACCCTTCCGACGAAGCCAAAGACCGCTGGTTGTCTCTGCGCGTCCGATATCGGGCGTGTGGCGGCCGAAGGATCCGCTAGCTGCGGACGGCCTGCGCAGGTGTGTATGGATGAACTCCCGGACGGATACCGTTCCGGTCGAGTACGCCCCGTGCGCCTGCGCCGGGGCGTTTGTTTTGCCCAGCCCCTTCTGCGCGGTCCTCATCACCCGGAAGGAGGCCGAGGCTCATGGCGAGGCCCGACAAGGTCGCAGCTGTCGAGGAGATCACGGACAAGTTCCGTAACTCCAACGCCGCTGTTGTGACCGCGTACACCGGACTGTCCGTTGCGCAGCTCAAGGAGCTGCGCCGTTCGCTCGGTGACAACGCTCAGTACCGTGTGGTGAAGAACACGCTGACCAAGATTGCGGCCAATGAGGCCGGGATCACGCTGGACGAGCACCTCAAGGGCTCGACCGCAGTTGCCTTCGTGACCGGTGACCCGGTCACGGCGGCGAAGGGTCTTCGTGACTTCGCCAAGGAGAACCCGAATCTCGTCATCAAGGGCGGTGTCCTTGACGGTAAGGCGCTGACCGCCGACGAGATCAAGAAGCTTGCGGACCTCGAGTCCCGCGAGGTTCTGCTCGCCAAGCTGGCGGGTGGCATGAAGGCGTCCATGGCCAAGGCCGCGGCGACCTTCCAGGCCCCGCTCACGAAGTTCGTCCGCACCGCGGAGGCGCTTCGCAGCAAGGTCGAGCAGGGCGGTGCCGGTACGCCGGCTCCCGCCGAGGCTGCCGAGTAACCACTCGGTTGCCCAGCGGGCCCGTACGCCCGCCATTCATGTACATCCGGCACCAGCCGAATTAGTGGAAGGACCGCCACCATGGCGAAGCTCAGCCAGGAAGACCTGCTCGCGCAGTTCGAGGAGATGACCCTCATCGAGCTCTCCGAGTTCGTGAAGCTCTTCGAGGAGAAGTTCGACGTCGAGGCTGCCGCCCCGGTCGCCGTTGCTGCCGCCGGTGCCCCGGGCGCCCCGGTCGCCGAGGTCGAGGAGCAGGACGAGTTCGACGTCATCCTCACCGGCGCCGGCGACAAGAAGATCCAGGTCATCAAGGTCGTGCGTGAGCTGACCTCCCTGGGCCTGAAGGAGGCCAAGGACCTCGTCGACGGCACCCCGAAGCCGGTCCTCGAGAAGGTCGCCAAGGACGCCGCGGAGAAGGCCGCCGAGGCCCTCAAGGGCGCCGGCGCCTCCGTCGAGGTCAAGTGACCCCAGTGTGAGCCTCGGGCTCACGTCCTGAGCGCCTGTGGCGCCTCTGGACACTGCGAAGGGCGATCACCCATGCGGGTGGTCGCCCTTCGGCGTGCTCGCCACGGCTGCGTTGCCTCGCGGTGGAGTGCGAGTATGGTGATCTTCGTTGCCCGGACGTGCCCCCATGTGACGATCTCCCTGAGGTGGGGGGCCTTGACGAACCGCACGCGGCGCGCAATTCTCGGGACGCGACGCAGAAGCGATCCAGGGTTCGAGGCATGGATCGCGGACGAAGAGGGAAGCATCGGTGTGCGCCACTGGCGCAAGGGCTTTCGGCAGGCGCAGGGCATTGGGCGAAGAGAAGAACAACGAGGGGCCCCTCCGGCGAGGAGGACACGCCCTCCCGGAGGGAGAAGATCGGTATCACGGCGATGAACCGGTCTCCGGAAACTCGCTCTGGACATCAGTGTGCCAAGTGGCTACACTGACCCTTTGCGCTGCCTGTTAGCTGCTCCCTGCCCGTCACCAGGGGCATACCCGAGCCTGAGCATTGCTGAATGATACGCCCTGACCTGGGCTTTCTCTCACTCTGCTCGTTCGGGACCGGTACGCGCGTAGTGAGTCCGAGCCCTCGGAAGGACCCCCTCTTGGCCGCCTCGCGCAACGCCTCGACTGCCAATACGAACAACGGCGACAGCACTGCCCCGCTGCGCATCTCTTTTGCGAAGATCAAGGAGCCCCTCGGGGTTCCGAACCTCCTTGCGCTGCAGACCGAAAGCTTCGACTGGCTGCTCGGCAATGCCGCATGGAAGGGTCGCGTCGAGGCTGCGCTGGAGAGTGGGCAGGAAGTTCCCACCAAGTCCGGTCTCGAAGAGATCTTTGAAGAGATCTCGCCGATCGAAGACTTCTCCGGGTCGATGTCGCTGACGTTCCGCGACCACCGCTTCGAGCCCCCGAAGAACTCCATCGACGAGTGCAAGGAGCGCGACTTCACGTACGCGGCTCCGCTGTTCGTCACTGCCGAGTTCACCAACAACGAGACCGGCGAGATCAAGTCTCAGACGGTCTTCATGGGCGACTTCCCGCTCATGACCAACAAGGGCACCTTCTGCATCAACGGCACCGAGCGTGTCGTCGTCTCGCAGCTGGTCCGCTCGCCGGGTGTCTACTTCGACAGCTCCATCGACAAGACGTCCGACAAGGACATCTTCTCCGCCAAGATCATCCCGTCCCGGGGTGCCTGGCTGGAGATGGAGATCGACAAGCGCGACATGGTCGGTGTGCGCATCGACCGTAAGCGCAAGCAGTCCGTCACCGTCCTGCTCAAGGCGCTCGGGTGGACCACCGAGCAGATCCTCGAGGAGTTCGGCGAGTACGAGTCCATGCGCGCCACCCTGGAGAAGGACCACACCCAGGGCCAGGACGACGCGCTGCTGGACATCTACCGCAAGCTGCGTCCGGGTGAGCCGCCGACCCGCGAGGCCGCGCAGACGCTGCTCGAGAACCTCTACTTCAACCCCAAGCGCTACGACCTCGCCAAGGTCGGCCGCTACAAGGTCAACAAGAAGCTCGGCGGCGACGAGCCGCTCGACGCCGGCGTGCTGACCACCGATGACGTCATCGCGACGATCAAGTACCTGGTCAAGCTGCACGCGGGCGAGACCGAGACGATGGGCGAGTCCGGCCGGTCGATCGTCGTCGAGACCGACGACATCGACCACTTCGGCAACCGCCGTCTGCGCAACGTCGGCGAGCTCATCCAGAACCAGGTCCGTACGGGTCTTGCCCGTATGGAGCGCGTCGTGCGTGAGCGCATGACGACTCAGGACGTCGAGGCGATCACGCCGCAGACCCTGATCAACATCCGGCCGGTCGTCGCCTCCATCAAGGAGTTCTTCGGCACCAGCCAGCTGTCGCAGTTCATGGACCAGACCAACCCGCTGTCGGGTCTGACCCACAAGCGTCGTCTGTCGGCGCTGGGCCCGGGTGGTCTCTCCCGTGAGCGGGCCGGCCTGGACGTCCGTGACGTGCACCCCTCGCACTACGGCCGCATGTGCCCGATTGAGACCCCTGAAGGTCCCAACATCGGTCTGATCGGTTCGCTCGCGTCGTACGGCCGGGTCAACGTCTTCGGCTTCATCGAGACCCCGTACCGCAAGGTCGTCGACGGTCAGGTCACCGAGGAGGTGGACTACCTCACCGCCGATGAGGAGGACCGCTTCCTGATCGCCCAGGCCAACGCCAAGCTCAGCGACGACATGCGGTTCTCCGAGCAGCGTGTGCTGGTCCGCCGTCGTGGCGGCGAGGTCGACCTCGTCCCCGCCGACGAGGTGGACTTCATGGACGTCTCGCCGCGCCAGATGGTGTCGGCCGCGACCGCCATGATCCCGTTCCTCGAGCACGACGACGCCAACCGTGCGCTCATGGGATCGAACATGATGCGCCAGGCCGTTCCGCTGATCAAGGCGGAGGCGCCGCTGGTCGGCACCGGCATGGAGTACCGCTGTGCGGTCGACGCCGGTGACGTCATCAAGGCGGAGAAGGACGGTGTGGTCCAGGAGGTCTCCGCGGACTACATCACCGTCGCCAACGACGACGGCACGTACACCACGTACCGCGTCGCCAAGTTCACCCGCTCCAACCAGGGCACCTCCTTCAACCAGAAGGTCGTCGTGGACGAGGGCGTGCGCGTCATCGAGGGCCAGGTCCTCGCCGACGGCCCGTCCACCGAAGAGGGCGAGATGGCCCTCGGCAAGAACCTGCTCGTGGCGTTCATGCCGTGGGAGGGTCACAACTACGAGGACGCGATCATCCTGTCGCAGCGCCTCGTGCAGGACGACGTCCTCTCCTCGATCCACATCGAGGAGCACGAGGTCGACGCCCGTGACACCAAGCTCGGCCCCGAGGAGATCACCCGGGACATCCCGAACGTCTCCGAGGAGGTCCTCTCCGACCTCGACGAGCGCGGCATCATCCGTATCGGTGCCGAGGTCGTCGCCGGCGACATCCTCGTCGGCAAGGTCACGCCCAAGGGTGAGACCGAGCTGACCCCCGAGGAGCGCCTGCTCCGCGCGATCTTCGGTGAGA
This sequence comes from Streptomyces sp. NPDC028368, assembly GCF_055565615.1. NCBI lineage: Bacteria > Bacillati > Actinomycetota > Actinomycetes > Kitasatosporales > Streptomycetaceae > Streptomyces > Streptomyces sp. NPDC028368. The sequence continues at coordinate 135,858 of NZ_JBVHTY010000020.1, forward strand.
AGGCGCGCGAGGTGCGCGACACCTCGCTGAAGGTGCCGCACGGTGAGATCGGCAAGGTCATCGGCGTCCGCGTCTTCGACCGCGAAGAGGGCGACGAGCTTCCCCCGGGCGTGAACCAGCTGGTCCGCGTCTATGTCGCCCAGAAGCGCAAGATCACCGACGGTGACAAGCTCGCCGGCCGTCACGGCAACAAGGGCGTCATCTCCAAGATCCTGCCGGTCGAGGACATGCCGTTCCTGGAGGACGGCACCCCGGTCGACATCATCCTCAACCCGCTGGGTGTCCCGTCCCGAATGAACCCGGGACAGGTCCTGGAGATCCACCTCGGCTGGCTCGCCAGCCAGGGCTGGAAGGTCGAGGGCGCCGAGGAGGAGTGGAAGAAGCGTCTCCACTCCATCGGTGCCGACGAGGTCGCCGCCGGCTCCAACGTCGCCACTCCGGTGTTCGACGGTGCGCGCGAGGACGAGATCTCCGGTCTCTTCGAGTCGACGATCCCGAACCGGGACGGCGAGCGCATGGTCAAGGGCTCCGGCAAGGCGCGGATGTTCGACGGCCGCTCCGGTGAGCCGTTCCCGGACCCGATCTCGATCGGGTACATGTACATCCTCAAGCTGCACCACCTGGTCGACGACAAGCTGCACGCGCGTTCGACCGGTCCGTACTCGATGATCACCCAGCAGCCGCTGGGTGGTAAGGCTCAGTTCGGTGGCCAGCGGTTCGGTGAGATGGAGGTGTGGGCGCTGGAGGCTTACGGCGCCGCATACGCCCTCCAGGAGCTGCTGACGATCAAGTCCGACGACGTGACCGGCCGCGTGAAGGTCTACGAGGCCATCGTCAAGGGCGAGAACATCCCCGAGCCCGGCATCCCCGAGTCCTTCAAGGTGCTCATCAAGGAGATGCAGTCTCTCTGCCTCAACGTGGAGGTGCTGTCCAGCGACGGTATGTCCATCGAAATGCGTGACACCGACGAGGACGTCTTCCGCGCAGCGGAGGAGCTCGGCATCGACCTGTCCCGGCGCGAGCCGAGCAGCGTCGAAGAGGTCTGACGGGAGTTCGGCCGGGGACTCAGCGACGAGCTGAGTCCCCCGGCCGGCCCCAGGACCCCCGTTTCAGACCCCTAAGACTTACAACCCTGAGAGGGATTGACGCATAGTGCTCGACGTCAACTTCTTCGATGAGCTCCGGATCGGTCTGGCCACCGCTGACGACATCCGTCAGTGGAGCCACGGCGAGGTCAAGAAGCCCGAGACCATCAACTACCGCACCCTCAAGCCCGAAAAGGACGGACTCTTCTGCGAGAAGATCTTCGGTCCGACCCGGGACTGGGAGTGCTACTGCGGTAAGTACAAGCGCGTCCGCTTCAAGGGCATCATCTGCGAGCGCTGCGGCGTCGAGGTCACTCGCGCCAAGGTGCGTCGTGAGCGGATGGGCCACATCGAGCTTGCCGCTCCCGTTACCCACATCTGGTACTTCAAGGGTGTCCCGAGCCGGCTGGGCTACCTGCTGGACCTGGCGCCCAAGGACCTCGAGAAGGTCATTTACTTCGCCGCCTACATGATCACGTGGGTGGACGAGGAGCGCCGTACGCGTGACCTGCCCTCGCTGGAGGCGCACGTCTCCGTCGAGCGCCAGCAGATCGAGCAGCGCCGCGACTCCGACCTGGAGGCCCGCGCCAAGAAGCTCGAGACCGACCTGGCCGAGCTCGAGGCCGAGGGTGCCAAGGCCGACGTGCGCCGCAAGGTGCGCGAGGGTGCCGAGCGTGAGATGAAGCAGCTGCGCGACCGTGCGCAGCGCGAGATCGACCGTCTCGACGAGGTGTGGAACCGCTTCAAGAACCTCAAGGTCCAGGACCTCGAGGGCGACGAGCTGCTCTACCGCGAGCTGCGTGACCGCTTCGGCACGTACTTCGACGGCTCCATGGGTGCCGCTGCCCTGCAGAAGCGCCTGGAGACCTTCGACCTCGACGAGGAGGCCGAGCGCCTCCGCGAGATCATCCGTACCGGCAAGGGCCAGAAGAAGACCCGTGCGCTCAAGCGCCTCAAGGTCGTCTCCGCCTTCCTGCAGACCCGCAACAGCCCCAAGGGCATGGTGCTGGACTGCATCCCGGTGATCCCGCCGGACCTGCGTCCGATGGTGCAGCTGGACGGTGGCCGCTTCGCGACCTCCGACCTGAACGACCTGTACCGCCGTGTGATCAACCGCAACAACCGCCTGAAGCGGCTTCTCGACCTCGGTGCGCCCGAGATCATCGTGAACAACGAGAAGCGCATGCTCCAGGAGGCCGTGGACGCCCTCTTCGACAACGGTCGTCGTGGTCGCCCGGTCACCGGTCCCGGTAACCGCCCGCTGAAGTCCCTGAGCGACATGCTCAAGGGCAAGCAGGGTCGTTTCCGTCAGAACCTGCTCGGTAAGCGAGTCGACTACTCGGCGCGTTCCGTCATCGTCGTCGGCCCGCAGCTCAAGCTGCACCAGTGCGGTCTGCCCAAGGCCATGGCGCTGGAGCTCTTCAAGCCGTTCGTGATGAAGCGCCTGGTGGACCTCAACCACGCGCAGAACATCAAGTCGGCCAAGCGCATGGTCGAGCGTGGCCGCACCGTCGTGTACGACGTCCTCGAAGAGGTCATCGCCGAGCACCCGGTGCTGCTGAACCGTGCGCCCACCCTGCACCGTCTGGGCATCCAGGCCTTCGAGCCGCAGCTGGTCGAGGGCAAGGCCATTCAGATTCACCCGCTCGTCTGCACCGCGTTCAACGCGGACTTCGACGGTGACCAGATGGCCGTCCACCTCCCGCTGTCCGCGGAGGCCCAGGCCGAGGCCCGCATCCTGATGCTGTCCTCGAACAACATCCTCAAGCCGGCCGACGGCCGTCCGGTCACCATGCCGACCCAGGACATGGTGCTCGGTCTCTTCTTCCTCACCACGGATGAAGAGGAGCGCAAGGTCATCGGTGAGGGCCGTGCGTTCGGCTCGGCCGCCGAGGCGATCATGGCGTTCGACGCCAAGGAGCTCTCGCTCCAGGCGAAGGTCGACATCCGCTTCCCGATCGGCACCGTCCCGCCCCGTGGCTGGACCCCGCCGGTTCCGGAGGAGGGCGAGCCCGAGTGGCAGCAGGGTGACAGCTTCCGCCTGCGGACGACCCTGGGCCGCGCGCTCTTCAACGAGCTGCTGCCCGAGGACTACCCGTTCGTCGACTACTCGGTGGGCAAGAAGCAGCTCTCCGCGATCGTCAACGACCTGGCCGAGCGCTACCCGAAGGTCATCGTGGCGGCGACGCTCGACAACCTGAAGGCGGCCGGCTTCCACTGGGCGACCCGTTCCGGCGTCACCGTCGCCGTCTCGGACATCGTCGTGCCGGAGGCCAAGAAGGCCATCGTCGCGGGCTACGAGGCCCAGGACGAGAAGGTCCAGAAGCAGTACGAGCGCGGTCTGATCACCAAGGACGAGCGCACTCAGGAACTGATCAACATCTGGACCAAGGCGACCAATGAGGTCGCCGAGGCGATGAACGCGAACTTCCCCAAGACGAACCCCATCTTCATGATGGTTGACTCGGGTGCCCGAGGAAACATGATGCAGATGCGGCAGATCGCCGGTATGCGTGGTCTGGTGTCGAACGCGAAGAACGAGACCATCCCGCGTCCGATCAAGGCGTCGTTCCGCGAGGGCCTGACCGTGCTGGAGTACTTCATCTCCACGCACGGTGCCCGTAAGGGTCTGGCGGACACCGCTCTGCGTACCGCCGACTCCGGTTACCTCACCCGTCGTCTGGTCGACGTCTCCCAGGACGTCATCATTCGCGAGGAGGACTGCGGCACGGAGCGTGGCCTCAAGCTGCGGATCGCGTCCAAGGACGCCGCCGGCGTCCTGCGCAAGGCGGACGACGTCGAGTCCAGCGTGTACGCGCGGATGCTCGCCGAGGACGTTGTGGTGGACGGCAAGGTCGTCGCCCCGGCCAACGTCGACCTCGGTGACGTGCTCATCGACGCGCTGGTCGCCAACGGCGTCGAGGAGGTCAAGACCCGCTCGGTCCTGACCTGTGAGTCGGCGGTCGGCACCTGTGCCTACTGCTACGGCCGTTCGCTGGCCACCGGCAAGCTGGTCGACATCGGTGAGGCGGTCGGCATCATCGCCGCCCAGTCCATCGGTGAGCCCGGCACCCAGCTGACGATGCGTACCTTCCACACCGGTGGTGTGGCCGGTGACGACATCACCCTGGGTCTGCCGCGTGTCGTCGAGCTCTTCGAGGCCCGTACGCCCAAGGGTGTCGCCCCGATCTCGGAGGCGGCCGGCCGCGTCCGGATCGAGGAGACCGAGAAGACCAAGAAGGTCGTCGTCACCCCGGACGACGGCAGCGACGAGATGGCCTACGGCGTCTCCAAGCGTGCCCGTCTCCTGGTCGGCGAGGGTGACCACGTCACGGTCGGCCAGCCGATGACCGTCGGTGCCGTCAACCCGCACGACGTGCTGCGGATCCTCGGCCAGCGTGCCGTCCAGGTCCACCTGGTCGGCGAGGTCCAGAAGGTCTACAACAGCCAGGGCGTGGCGATCCACGACAAGCACATCGAGATCATCATCCGGCAGATGCTGCGCCGTGTGACGATCATCGAGTCCGGCGACGCGGAGCTGCTGCCGGGCGAGCTGGTGGAGCGCACGAAGTTCGAGGGCGAGAACCGTCGGGTCGTGGCGGAAGGCGGCCACCCGGCCTCCGGCCGTCCGCAGCTGATGGGTATCACCAAGGCTTCGCTGGCCACCGAGTCCTGGCTGTCGGCGGCGTCCTTCCAGGAGACGACCCGGGTTCTGACCGACGCGGCGATCAACGCCAAGTCGGACTCCCTGATCGGCCTCAAGGAGAACGTCATCATCGGTAAGCTCATCCCGGCCGGTACGGGCCTGTCCCGCTACCGCAACATCCGGGTCGAGCCCACCGAGGAGGCCAAGGCCGCGATGTACTCGGCCGTCGGTTACGACGACATCGACTACTCGCCCTTCGGCACCGGCTCCGGCCAGGCGGTCCCGCTGGAGGACTACGACTACGGTCCGTACAACCAGTAAGCCGTATACGCATCAACCGCAGGGCGGTCACCCCACCGGGGTGGCCGCCCTGCGGCGTTGCGGGTCCGGGGTCGGCTGTGACGTTCGCCTGTGACGTTCGGCCGCCCGAGGGAACTTGTCCTCCCATCTCTGCGTCTCTGATGAGAAGATGGGGAGAACTGTCGAGCGGGGGGAGGTTCGCGAAGTGGCATTCCAGCCGTGGCAGGGTGGGCAGCCCGTTCAGCCGGCGAATCAGATGCCGGTGATGCGTGCCTCGCATGCGGATCGTGAGCGTGCGGTCGATGTGCTGAAGGCCGGATTCGCCGAGGGGCGGCTTCAGCAGGCCGAGTACGAGCAGCGGATGACCCGGGCCTATCAGGCGCAGACCCACGCCGAGCTGCAGATGCTGGTTGCGGATCTCCCGCAGGGGCCGGTGCCGCAGGCGCAGTTCGCGCCGCGGCCGGTGCCGGCGACGTTCACGCAGATGCCCATGCAGATGCCGATGCAGATGCCGGTGCCGGTGCACACCAACAGCTCGGCGACGGGGGCGCTGGTCTGCGGGATTCTGACGCCGATGACGTGGGGGATGACGTCGATTCCGGCGGTCATTCTCGGCCACAAGGCGCGCGCGGAGATTCGCCGTACCGGCGAGCGCGGGGACGGTCAGGCCGTCGCGGGGATCGTGCTGGGCTGGCTGGGAATCGGCGCCTGGGCGCTGTTCTTCCTGGTGTTCCTTCTGCTGGCCGCCACCGGGCACTGAGTGCCGTAGGGCGGAGCGTCGGCGGCCGTCGGGGATGGCGCGCGGCCTTCTTCCCCCTGGCCATCGATGCCACTACGGTGGCGGCAACGCCGTGAGGAGTCCGGCGTGTCCTTCGCGTGTGCATTTGTTTTGACCGTAGCCCATGCGGTAGGTACGCTCTGACCTTGTGCCTGGGGTGTCCCTAGGCTGCCGTGCGCGCAACCGTCCCAGCTTCGGCCGGGGGAGAGCGCAGGAGCACGGAAGCCGGGTCTCGACACCGCAATCTGTCGCCTCTCTCGTTCGCGAGGGATCGGTCGACAGTATTCGACACACCCGACCGCGTGGGTCGGCGACGTTCCAGGTTAGTTGTACCGAGACAAGAAACCGGAGAAACGGTGCCTACGATCCAGCAGCTGGTCCGAAAGGGCCGCCAGGACAAGGTCGAGAAGAACAAGACACCCGCACTGGCGGGGTCGCCTCAGCGTCGTGGTACGTGCACGCGTGTCTTCACGACCACCCCCAAGAAGCCGAACTCGGCCCTCCGCAAGGTTGCGCGAGTCAAGCTGAGCAGTGGGATCGAGGTTACTGCCTACGTCCCGGGTGAGGGGCACAACCTGCAGGAGCACTCGATCGTGCTCGTGCGCGGTGGCCGTGTGAAGGACCTGCCGGGTGTTCGTTACAAGATCATCCGCGGCTCCCTCGACACGCAGGGCGTCAAGAACCGCAAGCAGGCTCGCAGCCGCTACGGCGCCAAGAAGGAGAAGTAAGAATGCCTCGTAAGGGCCCCGCCCCGAAGCGCCCGGTCATCATTGACCCGGTCTACGCCTCTCCTCTGGTGACCTCCCTCATCAACAAGGTGCTGCTCAACGGCAAGCGCTCCACCGCCGAGCGCATCGTTTACGGCGCCATGGAGGGTCTGCGCGAGAAGACCGGTAACGACCCGGTCATCACGCTCAAGCGCGCGCTCGAGAACATCAAGCCGACCCTTGAGGTCAAGTCCCGCCGTGTCGGTGGCGCGACCTACCAGGTCCCGGTCGAGGTGAAGCCCGGCCGCGCCGCCACCCTGTCGCTCCGCTGGCTCGTGGGCTACTCCCGTGCCCGTCGCGAGAAGACCATGACCGAGCGCCTCATGAACGAACTGCTCGACGCCTCCAACGGCCTCGGCGCTTCGGTCAAGAAGCGTGAGGACACGCACAAGATGGCCGAGTCCAACAAGGCCTTCGCGCACTACCGCTGGTAGTCGCAACCCACATCGAGACCGAGAGAAGATTGAGCCGATATGGCCACCACTTCGCTTGACCTGGCCAAGGTCCGCAACATCGGGATCATGGCCCACATCGACGCGGGCAAGACGACCACCACCGAGCGGATCCTGTTCTACACCGGTGTCTCTTACAAGATCGGTGAAGTCCACGACGGCGCTGCCACGATGGACTGGATGGAGCAGGAGCAGGAGCGCGGCATCACGATCACGTCTGCCGCGACGACCTGCCACTGGCCGCTGAACAACGTCGACCACACCATCAACATCATCGACACCCCGGGCCACGTCGACTTCACCGTCGAGGTGGAGCGCTGCCTGCGCGTCCTCGATGGTGCCGTGACGGTGTTCGACGGCGTTGCCGGTGTTGAGCCGCAGTCCGAGACCGTCTGGCGTCAGGCGGACCGCTACGGCGTTCCGCGTATCTGCTTCGTCAACAAGCTCGACCGGACCGGCGCGGAGTTCCACCGCTGCGTCGACATGATCTCGGACCGCCTGGGCGCGGTGCCGCTGGTCATGCAGCTGCCGATCGGCACCGAGATGGACTTCAAGGGCGTCGTCGACCTCGTAAAGATGAAGGCGCTCGTCTGGTCCGCCGAGGCCGCCAAGGGCGAGATGTACGACACCGTCGAGATCCCGGCGTCGCACGCCGAGGCTGCCGACGAGTGGCGCGGCAAGCTCCTCGAGGCCGTCGCGGAGAACGACGAGGCCATGATGGAGCTGTACCTGGAGGGCCAGGAGCCCACCGAGGAGCAGCTGCACGCCGCCATCCGTCGTATCACCCTCGCCTCCACCGGCCAGGGCACCACGACCGTTACTCCGGTCTTCTGCGGTACCGCCTTCAAGAACAAGGGCGTCCAGCCCCTGCTCGACGGCGTGGCCCGCTACCTCCCGTCGCCGCTGGACGTCGGCGCCGTCGAGGGTCAGTCGGTCAAGGACGCGGACGAGGTTCTCGTGCGCAAGCCGTCCGACGACGAGCCGCTGTCCGCTCTTGCCTTCAAGATCGCGAGCGACCCCCACCTGGGCAAGCTCACCTTCATCCGCGTGTACTCGGGCCGCCTCGAGGCCGGCTCGCAGGTGCAGAACTCGGTGAAGGGCAAGAAGGAGCGCATCGGCAAGATCTACCGGATGCACGCGAACAAGCGTGAGGAGATCGAGTCGGTGGGTGCCGGTGACATCGTCGCCGTCATGGGTCTGAAGCAGACCACCACCGGTGAGACCCTCTGCGACTCCGCGCACCCGGTGATCCTGGAGTCGATGGACTTCCCGGCCCCGGTCATCCAGGTCGCCATTGAGCCCAAGTCCAAGGGCGACCAGGAGAAGCTGGGTGTCGCCATCCAGCGCCTCGCCGAAGAGGACCCGTCGTTCCAGGTCCACACCGACGAGGAGACCGGCCAGACCATCATCGCGGGTATGGGCGAGCTGCACCTCGACGTGCTGGTCGACCGTATGCGCCGTGAGTTCCGGGTCGAGGCCAACGTCGGCAAGCCGCAGGTCGCGTACCGCGAGACCCTGCGCAAGGCCGTCGAGCGTCTCGACTACACGCACAAGAAGCAGACTGGTGGTTCCGGCCAGTTCGCGAAGGTGCAGATCGCGATCGCGCCGCTCGAGGGCGACGGGTACGAGTTCGAGAACAAGGTCACCGGTGGCCGTATCCCGCGGGAGTACATCCCGTCCGTGGACGCGGGCTGCCAGGAGGCCATGGAGTTCGGTGTGCTCGCCGGCTACCCGCTGACGGGCGTCAAGGTCACCCTCCTCGACGGTGCCTTCCACGAGGTCGACTCGTCGGAAATGGCCTTCAAGATCGCCGGTTCGATGGCCTTCAAGGAGGCCGCCCGCAAGGCCTCCCCGGCCCTGCTCGAGCCGATGATGAAGGTCGAGGTCACCACGCCCGAGGACTACATGGGCGATGTGATCGGCGACATCAACTCCCGCCGTGGTCAGATCCAGTCCATGGAAGAGCGCAGCGGCGCCAAGCTCGTCACGGGCCTGGTCCCCCTGTCGGAGATGTTCGGCTACGTCGGAGACCTCCGCAGCAAGACCTCGGGTCGCGCAAGCTACTCGATGCAGTTCGACTCCTACGCCGAGGTTCCCCGGAACGTCGCCGAGGAGATCATCGCGAAGGCCAAGGGCGAATAGGTCCGTCTCTCGAGAGCCGGAACACGCTTTAGGCTTGACACCGTCTGCCGGGGTAATCCCCGCAATCCGTGAGGAATGCCCCGGCAGCCGGCATCCCAGCAAAGATCACCTGGCGCCGATGAGTAAGGCGTACAGAACCACTTCAGGAGGAACCAGTGGCGAAGGCGAAGTTCGAGCGGACTAAGCCGCACGTCAACATCGGCACCATCGGTCACATTGACCACGGTAAGACGACCCTCACGGCCGCCATTACCAAGGTGCTGCACGACGCGTACCCGGACCTGAACGAGGCCTCGGCCTTCGACCAGATCGACAAGGCTCCTGAGGAGCGCCAGCGCGGTATCACGATCTCCATCGCGCACGTCGAGTACCAGACCGAGTCGCGTCACTACGCGCACGTTGACTGCCCCGGTCACGCGGACTACATCAAGAACATGATCACGGGTGCGGCGCAGATGGACGGCGCCATCCTCGTGGTTGCCGCCACCGACGGCCCGATGCCGCAGACCAAGGAGCACGTGCTCCTGGCCCGCCAGGTCGGCGTTCCCTACATCGTTGTCGCCCTGAACAAGGCCGACATGGTGGACGACGAGGAGATCCTGGAGCTCGTCGAGCTCGAGGTCCGTGAGCTCCTCTCCGAGTACGAGTTCCCCGGCGACGACGTTCCGGTCGTCAAGGTCTCGGCGCTCAAGGCGCTCGAGGGCGACGCCGAGTGGGGCAAGTCCGTCCTCGACCTGATGAAGGCCGTCGACGAGTCGATCCCGCAGCCCGAGCGTGACGTCGACAAGCCGTTCCTGATGCCGATCGAGGACGTCTTCACGATCACCGGCCGTGGCACCGTTGTCACCGGTCGTATTGAGCGTGGTGTCCTCAAGGTCAACGAGACCGTCGACATCATCGGCATCAAGACCGAGAAGACCACCACCACGGTCACCGGTATCGAGATGTTCCGGAAGCTCCTCGACGAGGGCCAGGCCGGTGAGAACGTCGGTCTGCTCCTCCGTGGCATCAAGCGCGAGGACGTCGAGCGCGGCCAGGTCATCATCAAGCCGGGTTCGGTCACGCCGCACACCTCGTTCGAGGCCCAGGCGTACATCCTGTCGAAGGACGAGGGTGGCCGTCACACCCCGTTCTTCAACAACTACCGCCCGCAGTTCTACTTCCGTACCACGGACGTGACCGGCGTCGTGACCCTCCCCGAGGGCACCGAGATGGTCATGCCGGGCGACAACACCGAGATGACGGTCGAGCTGATTCAGCCGGTCGCCATGGAGGAGGGCCTGAAGTTCGCCATCCGTGAGGGTGGCCGGACCGTCGGCGCCGGCCAGGTCACCAAGATCAACAAGTAATTGTTGATCGGGGAGACCCGGTAACAGCTCAGTCAGGGAGCCCCGTCCACCATTAGGTGGGCGGGGCTCCTTGACAGTTGGGCCTCGATTGGCCTTACGCATCCCACCTATGGCACACTGTCCAGGTTGCTCGGTTGAGTGCCGATGCTGCGCGCCTCCCGCCGGGAGGACTGGAAGCGAGTCCCAGGTATTCGTCGTCCCTTCTCAGGGCCGGAAATACGGGAATCTTCCGGGAAGCGTCAGCGGGGTGCCTCGGCCAGGCGCCCGGTGGGTGTTCTTCCCCCGCTTTCTCCTTCTTGAAGGATCTCCCTTGCGGAGATTTACGGGAAGGGGCGCGACACGCCCGACCGCGTGGGTCGGAGAAGGACGCGAACCTGCCGGGTCCCAGAGCGTTACGAGAGACAGGACTACGAAGTAGCCATGGCGGGACAGAAGATCCGCATCCGGCTCAAGGCCTACGACCACGAGGTCATCGACACGTCGGCGAAGAAGATCGTCGAGACGGTGACCCGTACTGGTGCGTCGGTCGCGGGCCCGGTGCCGCTGCCCACTGAGAAGAACGTGTACTGCGTCATCAAGTCGCCGCACAAGTACAAGGACTCGCGCGAGCACTTCGAGATGCGCACGCACAAGCGCCTGATCGACATCCTCGACCCGACGCCCAAGACCGTTGACTCGCTGATGCGCCTGGACCTTCCGGCCGGCGTTGACATCGAGATCAAGCTCTGAGAGGCGCGGAAGAGATGGCAAAGCAGATCAAGGGCATCCTGGGCGAGAAGCTCGGCATGACCCAGGTCTGGGACGAGAACAACCGTGTCGTCCCGGTGACCGTGGTGAAGGCCGGCCCCTGTGTCGTTACCCAGGTGCGCACCAATGACCAGGACGGCTACGACTCCGTCCAGATCGCCTTCGGCGAGATCGACCCGCGCAAGGTGAACAAGCCCCTCAAGGGCCACTTCGCGAAGGCCGACGTCACCCCCCGTCGCCACCTCGTCGAGGTCCGTACCACCGATGCCGGTGAGTACACCCTCGGCCAGGAAGTGACCGCTGAGACCTTCGAGTCCGGCGTCAAGGTGGATGTGACCGGCAAGAGCAAGGGCAAGGGCTTCGCCGGCGTCATGAAGCGTCACGGCTTCCATGGCGGCAAGGCGTCCCACGGTGCCCACCGCGTGCACCGTAAGCCTGGCTCCATCGGTGGCTGCGCCACCCCGGGCCGCGTGTTCAAGGGCATGCGGATGGCCGGCCGTATGGGCAATGAGCGGGTCACCACCCAGAACCTGACCGTCCATGCCGTTGACGCGGAGAAGGGCCTGCTGCTCATCAAGGGCGCAGTTCCTGGTCCGAACGGCGGCCTCGTCCTGGTCCGTACCGCGGCCAAGGGGGCCTGAGGTAACCGATGAGCACCATTGACATCCTTTCGCCGGCAGGCGACAAGGCCGGTACCGTCGAGCTCCCCACGGAGATCTTCGACGCCAAGGTCAGCATTCCGCTGATCCACCAGGTCGTTGTCGCACAGCTGGCCGCTGCCCGTCAGGGCACGCACAAGACCAAGACCCGTGGCGAGGTCCGCGGCGGTGGCAAGAAGCCGTACCGCCAGAAGGGCACCGGCCGCGCGCGCCAGGGTTCGACCCGTGCGCCGCAGTTCGCCGGCGGTGGCGTTGTCCACGGCCCCGTGCCGCGTGACTACAGCCAGCGGACCCCGAAGAAGATGAAGGTTGCCGCCCTGCGCGGTGCCCTCACCGACCGGGCCCGCAACAGCCGCATCCACGTCGTCTCCGGCGTGGTCGAGGGCGACATCTCCACCAAGGCCGCCAAGACTCTCCTCGGCAAGGTCAGCGAGCGCAAGAACGTGCTCCTGGTCGTCGAGCGCAGCGACGAGGCCGCGTGGCTGTCCGCCCGTAACCTGCCCCAGGTTCACCTCCTGGAGCCGGGCCAGCTGAACACGTACGACGTGCTCGTTTCGGACGACGTGGTCTTCACCAAGGCCGCCTTCGAGTCCTTCGTGTCTGGCCCCAAGGCCGCTGAGACCGAAGGGAGCGAGGCCTGATGACTGAGGCCGTCGTCACCAGCAAGACCTTCACGGACCCGCGCGACCTTCTGGTCAAGCCGGTGGTTTCCGAGAAGAGCTACGCGCTGCTGGACGAGAACAAGTACACGTTCGTCGTCGACCCGCGCGCCAACAAGACCCAGATCAAGCAGGCCGTCGAGGCGGTCTTCTCGGTCAAGGTCACCGGGGTCAACACGATCAACCGTCAGGGTAAGCGCAAGCGCACCAAGACCGGTTTCGGCAAGCGCGCGAACACCAAGCGCGCCATCGTGACCCTCGCCGAGGGCGACCGTATCGACATCTTCGGCGGCCCGACCTCCTGACGGAGGTCGAGTCGTCCGGAATCGGACGAGGACTGAGAAATGGGTATCCGCAAGTACAAGCCGACGACCCCGGGCCGTCGTGGCTCCAGCGTCGCCGACTTTGTCGAGATCACGCGGTCCACGCCGGAGAAGTCGCTGGTCCGCCCGCTGCACAGCAAGGGCGGCCGTAACAACGCCGGTCGTGTGACCGTTCGCCACCAGGGCGGTGGCCACAAGCGCGCCTACCGAGTGATCGACTTCCGTCGTCACGACAAGGACGGCGTGCCGGCCAAGGTCGCGCACATCGAGTACGACCCCAACCGCACCGCGCGCATCGCGCTGCTGCACTACGCAGACGGCGAGAAGCGCTACATCATCGCGCCCCGTGGCCTGGCCCAGGGTGCTCGGATTGAGAACGGCCCTGGCGCCGACATCAAGCCGGGCAACAACCTGCCGCTGCGCCACATCCCCGTGGGTACGACCATCCACGCGATCGAGCTGCGTCCGGGCGGCGGTGCGAAGTTCGCCCGCTCGGCCGGTGCCTCCGTGCAGCTGCTGGCGAAGGAGGGCGCGATGGCCCACCTTCGTATGCCGTCCGGTGAGATCCGCCTGGTCGACGTCCGCTGCCGCGCCACTGTTGGCGAGGTCGGCAACGCCGAGCAGTCGAACATCAACTGGGGCAAGGCCGGCCGTATGCGCTGGAAGGGCGTCCGCCCGACCGTGCGTGGTGTCGTGATGAACCCCGTCGACCACCCGCACGGTGGTGGTGAGGGCAAGACCTCCGGTGGTCGCCACCCGGTCTCGCCGTGGGGTCAGAAGGAGGGTCGTACTCGTTCGCCGAAGAAGGCGAGCAACAAGTACATCGTCCGCCGCCGCAAGACGAACAAGAAGCGCTAGGAGCGGGTTTAGATGCCGCGCAGTCTCAAGAAGGGGCCCTTCGTCGACGACCACCTTTCCAAGAAGGTGGATGTTCAGAACGATGCTGGCACCAAGAACGTCATCAAGACCTGGTCCCGCCGCTCCATGATCGTCCCGGCCATGCTCGGCCACACGATCGCGGTGCACGACGGCCGCAAGCACGTCCCGGTGTTCGTCACCGAGTCGATGGTCGGCCACAAGCTCGGCGAGTTTGCGCCGACCCGCACCTTCCGCGGCCACGAGAAGGACGACCGCAAGTCGCGGCGTCGTTGATCGGCGGAGTGCGAAGACTATGACTGACACCGAAGGGACAACCATGGAAGCCAGGGCCCAGGCGCGGTACATCCGCGTCACGCCCATGAAGGCCCGCCGCGTGGTGGACCTTATCCGTGGCATGGATGCCACGGAGGCTCAGGCGGTCCTGCGTTTCGCCCCGCAGGCCGCGAGCGTGCCGGTTGGCAAGGTGCTGGACAGCGCCATTGCCAACGCTGCACACAACTACGACCACACCGACGCCGGCAGCCTCGTGATTTCCGAGGCGTACGTCGACGAGGGCCCGACCCTGAAGCGGTTCCGGCCGCGTGCCCAGGGCCGTGCCTACCGGATCCGCAAGCGGACCAGCCACATCACCGTGGTCGTCAGCAGCAAGGAAGGAACCCGGTAATGGGCCAGAAGGTAAACCCGCACGGGTTCCGGCTCGGCATCACCACCGACTTCAAGTCGCGCTGGTACGCCGACAAGCTGTACAAGGACTACGTCAAGGAAGACGTCGCCATTCGTCGCATGATGACGAAGGGCATGGAGCGCGCCGGTATCTCGAAGGTTGAGATCGAGCGCACCCGTGAGCGCGTCCGCGTTGACATCCACACCGCTCGTCCGGGCATCGTCATCGGCCGCCGCGGCGCCGAGGCGGACCGCATCCGCGGCGAGCTGGAGAAGCTGACCGGCAAGCAGGTCCAGCTGAACATCCTCGAGGTCAAGAACCCCGAGACCGATGCTCAGCTGGTGGCCCAGGCCGTTGCCGAGCAGCTCTCGTCCCGCGTCTCCTTCCGTCGCGCCATGCGTAAGAGCATGCAGTCGACGATGAAGGCCGGCGCTAAGGGCATCAAGATCCAGTGCGGCGGTCGTCTCGGCGGCGCCGAGATGTCCCGCTCGGAGTTCTACCGCGAGGGCCGTGTGCCCCTGCACACGCTCCGTGCGAACGTCGACTACGGCTTCTTCGAGGCCAAGACCACCTTCGGCCGTATCGGTGTGAAGGTCTGGATCTACAAGGGCGACGTCAAGAACATCGCCGAGGTTCGCGCCGAGAACGCTGCCGCCCGTGCGGGTAACCGCCCGGCTCGCGGTGGCGGCAACGACCGCCCGCGTCGCGGTGGTGGCGAGCGCGGTGGCCGCGGTGGCCGTAAGCCGCAGCAGCAGAGCGCCGCTGCCGAGGCCCCCAAGGCCGAGGCCGCTGCCGCTGCTCCGGCGGAGACCCCCGGAACGGAGGCCTGACCGACATGCTGATCCCTCGCAGGGTCAAGCACCGCAAGCAGCACCACCCGAAGCGCAGTGGTATGGCCAAGGGTGGCACCGAGCTGGCCTTCGGTGAGTACGGCATCCAGGCCGTGACCCCGGCTTACGTGACGAACCGTCAGATCGAGTCCGCTCGTATCGCGATGACCCGTCACATCAAGCGTGGCGGCAAGGTCTGGATCAACATTTACCCGGACCGCCCGCTCACGAAGAAGCCGGCCGAAACCCGCATGGGTTCCGGTAAGGGTTCTCCGGAGTGGTGGGTCGCGAACGTCAAGCCCGGTCGGGTGATGTTCGAGCTGTCCTTCCCGAACGAGAAGGTTGCTAAGGAGGCGCTGACCCGCGCCGCCCACAAGCTTCCGATGAAGTGCCGCATCGTTCGGCGCGAGGCAGGTGAATCGTGATGTCGGCCGTTACCAAGGCGTCCGAGCTGCGCGAGCTGAACGACGAGGACCTCGTCGCCAAGCTCCGTGAGGCCAAGGAAGAGCTGTTCAACCTCCGCTTCCAGGCGGCGACCGGGCAGCTCGAGAACCACGGTCGGCTCAAGTCCGTCCGTAAGGACATCGCCCGGATCTACACCCTGATGCGTGAGCGCGAGCTGGGCATCGAGACGGTGGAGAGCGCCTGATGAGCGAGAAGAATGTGACTGAGACCAACGACCGCGGTTTCCGCAAGACCCGTGAGGGTCTCGTCGTCAGCGACAAGATGGACAAGACCGTCGTCGTCGCTGTCGAGGACCGCGTCAAGCACGCGCTGTACGGCAAGGTCATCCGCCGTACCAACAAGCTCAAGGCGCACGACGAGCAGAACGCTGCCGGTGTCGGCGACCGCGTCCTCCTGATGGAGACCCGGCCGCTGTCCGCCACCAAGCGCTGGCGCATCGTCGAGATCCTCGAGAAGGCCAAGTAATCCCTCCTAGGGGGACCCCCTAGGAACAGTTCCGCCAGGCTCGGCGAGAAGCGTGAACACTCGCGCTTCTCGCCGGGAACCGGCAGACATTCAGGAGATAGACGTGATCCAGCAGGAGTCGCGACTGCGCGTCGCCGACAACACTGGTGCGAAGGAAATCCTTTGCATCCGTGTTCTCGGTGGCTCGGGTCGCCGCTACGCGGGCATCGGTGACGTCATCGTCGCCACCGTGAAGGACGCGATCCCCGGTGGCAACGTGAAGAAGGGTGACGTCGTCAAGGCCGTCATCGTTCGCACCGTCAAGGAGCGCCGCCGTCCGGACGGCTCGTACATCCGCTTCGACGAGAACGCGGCCGTCATCCTCAAGAACGATGGCGACCCCCGCGGCACCCGTATCTTCGGCCCCGTGGGCCGTGAGCTGCGCGAGAAGAAGTTCATGAAGATCATCTCGCTCGCGCCGGAGGTGCTGTAACCGATGAAGATCAAGAAGGGCGACCTGGTCCAGGTCATCACCGGTAAGGACAAGGGCAAGCAGGGCAAGGTCATTCAGGCCTTCCCCCGCGAGGACCGTGTCCTGGTCGAGGGTGTCAACCGGGTCAAGAAGCACACCAAGGCCGGTCAGACGGCCCGTGGTTCGAAGACCGGCGGCATCGTGACGACCGAGGCCCCTGTCCACATCAGCAACGTTCAGCTGGTCGTGGAGAAGGACGGCCAGAAGGTTGTCACCCGCGTCGGATACCGCTTCGACGACGAAGGCAACAAGATCCGCGTTGCCAAGCGGACCGGTGAGGACATCTGATGACTGCCACCACCAACGCGCCGCGTCTCAAGCAGCGCTACCGCGAAGAGATCGCCGGGAAGCTGAAGGACGAGTTCTCCTACGAGAACGTCATGCAGATCCCCGGTCTGACCAAGATCGTGGTCAACATGGGTGTGGGCGACGCCGCCCGCGATTCCAAGCTGATCGAGGGTGCCATCAAGGACCTCACCACGATCACCGGCCAGAAGCCGGCCGTCACCAAGGCCCGTAAGTCCATCGCGCAGTTCAAGCTGCGTGAGGGCCAGCCGATCGGTGCCCACGTCACCCTCCGTGGTGACCGTATGTGGGAGTTCCTGGACCGCCTGCTGTCGCTCGCGCTGCCGCGCATCCGCGACTTCCGTGGTCTGTCCCCGAAGCAGTTCGACGGCCGGGGCAACTACACCTTCGGTCTCACGGAGCAGGTCATGTTCCACGAGATCGACCAGGACAAGATCGACCGTACCCGGGGTATGGACATCACCGTGGTCACCACGGCGACCAACGACGACGAGGGCCGGGCCCTCCTTCGTCACCTCGGCTTCCCGTTCAAGGAGGCGTGAGCGAGATGGCGAAGAAGGCTCTGATTGCCAAGGCTGCTCGCAAGCCGAAGTTCGGTGTGCGTGCGTACACGCGCTGCCAGCGCTGCGGCCGCCCGCACTCCGTTTACCGTAAGTTCGGCCTGTGCCGCGTGTGCCTTCGTGAGATGGCTCACCGTGGCGAGCTGCCGGGCGTGACCAAGAGCTCCTGGTAATCCCCTAGTTGGGATTACCTGGAGGCTCTCGGTAAGCAACCGGTCGGCGGGCGCCCCGCCCCTTCTCCCGTAGAGTGGAGGGGTTTGGGCGCCCCGCCGCCCGAGACCGACCGCGGGCGAAGCCCGCATAACGTCGCTTACTACGCCGTAGGTCCCCGCGCCGCACCCGTCCCGACTCTGATCGGGGAGAGGGATGGCGCACATAGGAAACCCCGGCGAGAGAGGCCGAAGGCCAATTCATGACCATGACTGATCCCATCGCAGACATGTTGACCCGTCTGCGGAACGCGAACTCGGCGTACCACGACACCGTCGAGATGCCGCACAGCAAGATCAAGTCGCACATCGCGGAGATCCTCCAGCAGGAGGGTTACATCACCGGCTGGCGCGTCGAGGACGCTGAGGTCGGCAAGAACCTCACCCTCGAGCTGAAGTTCGGCCCGAACCGCGAGCGCTCGATCGCCGGCATCAAGCGAATCTCGAAGCCGGGCCTTCGGGTCTACGCAAAGTCCACCAACCTGCCGAAGGTCCTCGGCGGCCTGGGCGTGGCGATCATCTCCACGTCCCACGGTCTCCTGACCGGCCAGCAGGCCAGCAAGAAGGGCGTGGGTGGGGAAGTCCTCGCCTACGTCTGGTAACCAGGGAACGGAGGAATAGCTAATGTCGCGTATTGGCAAGCTGCCCATCCAGGTTCCCGCTGGTGTGGACGTCACCATCGAGGGCCGCAAGGTGTCGGTCAAGGGTCCCAAGGGCTCCCTTGAGCACACCGTCGCCGCGCCCATCGAGGTCGCCAAGGGTGAGGACGGCGTCATCGCCGTCACCCGCCCGAACGACGAGCGTCAGAACAAGGCCCTGCACGGCCTGTCCCGCACGCTGGTGGCGAACATGATCACCGGCGTGACCCAGGGCTACAGCAAGGCGCTCGAGATCAGCGGTGTCGGTTACCGCGTCCAGGCGAAGGGCTCCAACCTGGAGTTCGCGCTGGGCTACAGCCACCCGATCCTGATCGAGGCCCCCGAGGGGATCTCCTTCAAGGTCGAGTCCCCGACCAAGCTCAGCGTCGAGGGCATCGACAAGCAGAAGGTCGGCGAGGTTGCGGCGAACATCCGCAAGCTGCGCAAGCCTGACCCGTACAAGGCCAAGGGCGTCAAGTACGCCGGCGAGGTCATCCGCCGCAAGGTCGGAAAGGCTGGTAAGTAAGCCATGGCATACGGTGTGAAGATCGCTAAGGGTAACGCCTACAAGCGCGCTGCCGCTAAGCGTCGCCACATCCGCATCCGTAAGCGGATTTCGGGTACGCCGGCGCGTCCGCGTCTGGTGGTGACGCGTTCCAACCGCGGCATCACCGCGCAGGTCATCGACGACATCGCGGGCCACACGCTGGCCTCCGCGTCGACCCTGGACGCGTCCATCCGTGGTGGCGAGGGCGACAAGAGCGCTCAGGCCAAGAAGGTTGGCGCCCTGGTTGCCGAGCGTGCTAAGGCCGCCGGTGTCGAGGCCGTCGTGTTCGACCGTGGTGGCAAGCAGTACGCCGGGCGGATTGCCGCTCTGGCCGACGCCGCCCGCGAAGCCGGGCTGAAGTTCTAAGCCCCGGTTCCGGAGCTAGCGGACGTAACAGAGAGAGGTAAATCCAATGGCTGGACCCCAGCGCCGCGGAAGCGGTGCCGGTGGCGGCGAGCGGCGGGACCGGAAGGGTCGCGACGGTGGCGCTGCCGCCGAGAAGACCGCGTACGTTGAGCGCGTTGTCGCGATCAACCGCGTCGCCAAGGTTGTCAAGGGTGGTCGCCGTTTCAGCTTCACCGCGCTGGTCGTGGTGGGCGACGGTGACGGCACCGTAGGTGTCGGATACGGCAAGGCCAAGGAAGTTCCCGCGGCCATCGCCAAGGGCGTGGAAGAGGCCAAGAAGAGCTTCTTCAAGGTCCCGCGTATCCAGGGCACCATCCCGCACCCCATCCAGGGCGAGAAGGCTGCGGGCGTCGTCCTGCTCAAGCCGGCTTCCCCCGGTACCGGTGTGATCGCCGGTGGCCCGGTGCGCGCCGTTCTGGAGTGCGCGGGCATCCACGACGTGCTGAGCAAGTCGCTCGGTTCGTCGAACCCGATCAACATCGTGCACGCCACGGTGACCGCGCTTCAGGGCCTTCAGCGCCCCGAGGAGATCGCGGCCCGTCGTGGCCTGCCGCTGGAGGACGTTGCTCCCGCCGCTCTGCTGCGGGCGCGTGCCGGGGTGACCGCGTAATGGCGCACCTCAAGATCACGCAGACGAAGTCCTTCATCGGTAGCAAGCAGAACCACCGTGACACCCTTCGGTCGCTCGGGCTCAAGCGCCTGCACGACTCGGTTGTCAAGGAGGACCGCCCCGAGTTCCGCGGCATGGTGCACACCGTCCGCCACCTCGTGACGGTTGAGGAGGTCGACTGACATGGCGGAGAACAACCCGCTGAAGGTCCACAACCTCCGGCCCGCCCCGGGCGCCAAGACCGCCAAGACCCGTGTCGGTCGTGGTGAGGCGTCCAAGGGTAAGACCGCTGGTCGTGGTACCAAGGGCACGAAGGCCCGTTACCAGGTTCCGGAGCGCTTCGAGGGCGGGCAGATGCCCCTCCACATGCGCCTCCCGAAGCTGAAGGGCTTCAAGAACCCCGCGCACAAGCAGTTCCAGGTCGTGAACCTGGACAAGCTGGCCGAGCTCTACCCGCAGGGTGGCGAGGTTACGGTGGCCGACCTGGTCGCCAAGGGCGCGGTGCGCAAGAACGAGCTCGTCAAGGTGCTTGGCGCCGGCGAGGTCTCCGTGGCGCTGCAGGTGACGGTTGACGCCGTTTCCGGCTCCGCCAAGGAGAAGATCGCCGCTGCCGGCGGCACCGTCACCGAGCTCATCTGAGTTCGTTGGTTCAACTGACCGGGGATGCCCATTGATTGGGGCATCCCCGGTTGGTCGTTCCATGGGGGGTACGGTCGCCGGTAAGGTGGCAGGCACTGTTGTTTTCCGGGGCTTTGCCCCGGACCCCCGCCGCGCGGGCCCCGCCTGTGTGGTTTTGGCCGCCAAGTATTCGTCGATCCTCAAGACCGTCACCTCTCGCTTACGAGGCGGGAGGCGCAGGAGGCACCGTGCTCACCGCGTTCGCCCGAGCGTTCAAGACGCCCGACCTGCGCAAGAAGCTGCTGTTCACGTTGGGCATCGTGGTGCTCTACCGGATCGGGGCGCACGTCCCGGTCCCGGGGGTGAACTACGCGAACGTCGAGACCTGCATGAAGCAGGCCGGCGGCAACAGCGGGTTGTTCGCCCTGGTGAACATGTTCAGCGGTGGTGCGCTGCTCCAGATCACGATCTTCGCGCTGGGGATCATGCCGTACATCACGGCGAGCATCATCCTCCAGCTGCTGACCGTGGTGATCCCGCGGCTGGAGGCCCTCAAGAAAGAGGGGCAGTCCGGCCAGGCGAAGATCACTCAGTACACCCGCTATCTGACCGTGGCGCTCGCCATCATGCAGGGCACCGGCCTGGTGGCCACCGCCCGCAGCGGCGCGCTCTTCCAGAACTGCCCGGTCGCCAGCGAGATCGTGCCCAGCGACTCCATCTTCACCACCATCACGATGGTCATCACGATGACCGCCGGTACGGGCCTGATCATGTGGCTCGGTGAGCTCGTCACCGACCGCGGTATCGGCAACGGCATGTCGATCCTGATGTTCATCTCGATCGCTGCCGGCTTCCCTGGTGCCCTGTGGCAGATCAAGCTCACCGGCAAGCTCGCCGACGGCTGGATCGAGTTCTTCGGCGTGATCGTCGTGGGCCTGGCGATGGTGGCCCTGGTGGTCTTCGTCGAGCAGGCGCAGCGGCGCATTCCGGTGCAGTACGCGAAGCGGATGATCGGCCGCCGGTCCTATGGCGGTACGTCCACGTACATCCCGCTCAAGGTGAATCAGGCGGGTGTGATTCCCGTCATCTTCGCGTCATCGCTGCTCTACATTCCGGCCCTCATTGCACAGTTCAGCGGGTCGAAGGCGGGATGGGCGACCTGGATCGCCACCAACTTCACCAAGGGAAATCACCCGGTTTACATCGTTACGTACTTCCTGCTGATCGTCTTCTTCGCCTTTTTCTACGTCGCCATCAGCTTCAACCCCGAAGAAGTTGCCGACAACATGAAGAAGTATGGTGGCTTCATCCCGGGTATCCGGGCTGGTCGCCCGACGGCCGAGTACCTCAGCTACGTGCTCAACCGGATCACGTGGCCGGGCTCGCTGTACCTGGGGCTGATCGCACTCGTACCAACAGTGGCGTTGGTGCTGTTCAACGCGAACCAGAACTTCCCGTTCGGCGGGACGAGCATCCTGATCATCGTGGGTGTGGGCCTGGAGACCGTTAAGCAGATCGAGAGTCAGCTTCAGCAGCGCAACTACGAAGGGTTCCTCCGCTGATGCGAATCGTCCTCGTCGGACCTCCGGGGGCCGGGAAGGGTACGCAGGCCGCGTACCTCGCCAAGAACCTCGGGATCCCGCACATTTCCACGGGGGACCTGTTCCGCGCGAACATCAGCCAGGGCACGCCATTGGGTGTCGAGGCGAAGTCCTACATGGACGCGGGGAACCTCGTACCGGACTCGGTGACCATCGGCATGGCCGAGGACCGCATGGAGCACGAGGACGCCACCGAGGGCTTCCTGCTCGACGGCTTCCCGCGCAACCTGGGCCAGGCCCAGGCGCTGGACGACTACCTCAAGGCCAAGAACCTCAAGCTGGACGCCGTCCTGGACCTTGAGGTCCCCGAGGACGAGGTCGTCAAGCGGATCGCGGGCCGGCGGATCTGCCGCAAGGACAGCAGCCACGTCTTCCACGCGGAGTACAACAAGCCGAAGACCGAGGGTGTCTGCGACGCCTGCGGCGGCGAGCTGTACCAGCGCGAGGACGACCGTGAGGAGACCGTCCGCAAGCGGCTGGAGGTCTACCACACGGAGACCGAGCCGATCATCGACTACTACAAGGCCCAGGATCTGGTCGTCACGATCCCGGCGCTCGGTAAGGTGTCCGAGGTGACGGAGCGGGCGATGGCCGCGCTGAAGGCCGGCGAGTAAGTCAGCAGCTCTCAGCAGCTCTGTACGGCCGCGGTGTCCTGGTGGGCACCGCGGCCGTACTGTTGTTTCGAGCAGCACGGACCGACGGACGAGAACGAAGGCGGAAGACACGGCCATGGTGGAGATCAAGACCCCGGACCAGATCGCGAAGATGCGCGAGGCGGGGCTGGTGGTCGCCGCCATTCACGCGGCGACCCGGAAGGTTGCGGTGCCCGGCGCCACGACCAAGGACCTGGACGACGCGGCGCGCAAGGTGCTGGCCGAGCACGGCGCGAAGTCGAACTTCCTCGGTTACGGCGGGTTCCCCGCGACGATCTGCACCTCGGTGAACGACGTCGTGGTCCACGGCATCCCCGACACCGAGACGGTCCTCCAGGACGGGGACATCATCTCCATCGACTGCGGCGCGATCATCGACGGCTGGCACGGCGACGCCGCGTACACCGCCTTCGTCGGGTCCGGTCACTCCGCGCAGCTGGTCGAGCTCAGCCGCGTCACCGAGGAGTCGATGTGGGCGGGCATCGCCGCGGTCGCCAAGGGCAACCGTCTGGTCGACATCTCCAAGGCGATCGAGGGCTACATCCGTCGCCAGCCCCGGCCCGCCAGCGGTAAGTACGGCATCGTCGAGGACTACGGCGGCCATGGCATCGGCTCGCAGATGCACATGGACCCGCATCTGCTGAACTACGTCGACCGCAAGCGCGGCCGCGGCCCCAAGCTGGTGCCGGGCTTCTGCATCGCGATCGAGCCGATGGTCAATCTCGGCACCGCCAAGACTCACGTCCTCGAGGACGACTGGACGGTCAAGTCGAACGACGGCAGCTGGTCCTCGCACTGGGAGCACTCGGTCGCGCTGACCGAGGAGGGCCCGCTGGTGCTGACCGCGCCGGACGGCGGCAAGGCCAAGCTGGCGGAGCTGGGGATCACGGCGGCGCCGGACCCCCTGGCATAAGGATCACGCCTGGTGGGCAATAATCCTGGATTCGTCTTTTCACAGGCACTGGCGTAGACTGACGCGTCGGCTCTCGTGCATCCGTGTGCCCAGATAGGTGTCATCCGTGATAACGAGTGTCGATCAAGGTAGCCGATTCGAAAGGCGAAGCGTGGCCAAGAAGCAAGGTGCCATCGAGATCGAGGGCACCGTGATCGAGTCTCTGCCGAACGCAATGTTCCGAGTAGAGCTCCAGAACGGTCACAAGGTCCTCGCGCACATCAGTGGCAAGATGCGGATGCACTACATCCGTATCCTCCCGGATGACCGGGTCGTGGTGGAGCTCTCTCCGTACGACCTGACGCGTGGCCGGATCGTCTACCGCTACAAGTAGATCTTGTCGGCGCCCCGCTCCCGTGGGGTGACGGCACTGACCCGGAGAACCTCACATCCCATGAAGGTCAAGCCGAGCGTCAAGAAGATCTGCGACAAGTGCAAGGTGATCCGCCGCCACGGCCGGGTCATGGTCATCTGCGACAACCTGCGCCACAAGCAGCGCCAGGGCTGACGCACGCCGACCAACCTGCATTTCGCAGTTTTTCGCGCGACGCACGTAAAACGTACATACGCAGACACCCGACCCCCGCATCACTTGCGTGGGGACGATACCCCCGGCTCGGAGGCCGGGGACCCGGCTCGTAATTCTGAAGAGTCTTACGGGAACGGTGCTGTGGAAGACCTCCGAATAGCCATCAGGAGCCACATCAATGGCACGCCTCGCAGGCGTTGATCTCCCGCGCGAAAAGCGCGTCGAGGTCGCCCTCACCTACGTCTTCGGTATCGGGCGCACGCTGTCGCAGCAGACCCTCGCCGCCACCGGCGTGAACCCGGACACCCGTGTTCGCGACCTGGCCGAGGAAGACCTGGTCAAGATCCGCGAGTACGTGGACAACAACCTCAAGACCGAGGGTGACCTCCGTCGCGAGATCCAGGCCGACATCCGCCGCAAGGTCGAGATCGGCTGCTACCAGGGTCTGCGTCACCGTCGCGGTCTGCCGGTGCACGGTCAGCGCACCAGCACGAACGCCCGTACCCGCAAGGGTCCGCGTCGCGCGATCGCCGGCAAGAAGAAGCCGGGCAAGAAGTAGTCCTCAGCGGACGCTTATCAGCGGTCTTCGCTGTAGGACCGACCACCTCCACGGGAGAAATACATGCCTCCGAAGGGCCGTACGGCCGGCGCCAAGAAGGTGCGCCGCAAGGAGAAGAAGAACGTCGCCCACGGGCACGCTCACATCAAGAGCACGTTCAACAACACGATCGTTTCGATCACGGACCCCACGGGCAACGTGATCTCTTGGGCCTCTGCCGGCCATGTCGGCTTCAAGGGCTCGCGCAAGTCCACCCCCTTCGCCGCGCAGATGGCCGCCGAGTCGGCCGCCCGCCGCGCGCAGGAGCACGGCATGCGCAAGGTCGACGTCTTCGTCAAGGGCCCGGGTTCGGGTCGCGAGACGGCCATCCGTTCGCTGCAGGCGACCGGTCTTGAGGTCGGCTCGATCCAGGACGTCACCCCCACTCCGCACAACGGATGCCGCCCGCCCAAGCGTCGCCGCGTCTGACCACCTGAAGTAGGAGACAACTAGACAATGGCGCGTTACACCGGGGCCGACTGCAAGCGTTGCCGTCGGGAGAAGCAGAAGCTGTTCCTCAAGGGCAGCAAGTGCGAGAGCGCAAAGTGCCCGATCGAGATCCGTCCTTACCCCCCGGGTGAGCACGGTCGCGGGCGCACCAAGGACAGCGAGTACCTGCTCCAGCTTCGTGAGAAGCAGAAGTGCAGCCGCATCTACGGTGTCCTTGAGAAGCAGTTCGTGAACTACTACAAGGAAGCGAACCAGAAGACCGGCAAGACCGGTGAGAACCTTCTGCGCATCCTTGAGACCCGCCTCGACAACGTGGTCTACCGGGCCGGCTTTGCCAAGTCCCGTGACCACGCTCGTCAGCTGGTCCGTCACGGACATGTCAACGTGAACGGCCGCAAGACCGACATCCCGTCGGCGCGCGTGTCCGTGAACGACATCGTCGAGGTCCGCGAGAAGTCCCGGAACCTGACCCCCTTCCAGGTGGCTCAGGCCGAGGCCGGCGAGAAGACCGTTCCGGCTTGGCTGGAAGCGATCCCCTCGCAGCTGCGTGTCCTCGTGCACAGCATGCCGGAGCGCCAGGTGATTGACACCCAGGTGCAGGAGCAGCTGATCGTTGAGCTCTACTCCAAGTAAGAGCTGAACCCGCCGGCGAAGCCGGCACAGGGAACAGGGGGCGGTACGGAGCCATTGGCGCCGTACCGCCCGTACCCTTTGAAATACAGCGGGCGTCAAATAGCGGGCGTCCACGACTGAAGGATCAAACACCATGCTGATCGCTCAGCGTCCCTCTCTGACCGAAGAGGTCGTCGACGAATACCGCTCCCGGTTCGTGATCGAGCCGCTGGAGCCGGGCTTCGGCTACACCCTCGGCAACTCTCTGCGTCGGACTCTTCTGTCCTCGATCCCGGGTGCGGCGGTCACGTCCATCCGTATCGACGGTGTCCTGCACGAGTTCACCACCGTGCCGGGCGTCAAGGAAGACGTCACCGACCTGATCCTCAACATCAAGCAGCTGGTCGTGTCCTCC